>JBPOIC010000020.1:0-6531 GCA_052034865.1 Myxococcota bacterium
TTGATCGGGAGATTGACCTGATTGAAGAAGTCGCACGAATTGTTGGGTATGATCGTATTTCTCCATCGCTCCCTTTAGCGTCTGCCAGAGTCTCAAAAGATTTTGAGAACCATCCAAAAGAAGAAAATCTTCGAGCTTATCTTAAAGATTCTGGATTTGATGAGGTTATTCACTATAGCTTTTGCTCTGAAAAAGAAGTTCACCAGGCCGGCATTTCGCTCGATCATCCGATTCGTCTGGCCCATCCTCTTTCTGAAGAGTTGGCGGTCATGAGACCGTCTCTGATTCCTTCCTTGCTTTCCTGTATTCAAAAAAACCTCTCACATCATAACCATCGTCTCAGATTATATGAGTTGAGAAACATTTTTCAAAGCATCGAAAACTCTTTCCATCCCAAAGAAATCAGACATCTGGCCCTGGCAATGGTTGGACCGCGCTATCCCAAACACTGGGCCTATCCAAAAGCAGAATCTGATTTTTATGATCTAAAGGGGACGATAGAAGGCATTTTTTCTCTTTATTCGCGAGCTAGTTTTCAACTGAAACCTTCAACGCAGCCCTATTTGCACCCTGGAATGTCTGCTGAGATTTGGATAGATGAGAAATTGATCGGAAATTTTGGAGTTCTTCACCCTCAGGTGGCAGAGAATTTTGGAATTGAGCTTTCTACTGTTTTAGGTGAAATTTCGCTGGCTACTTTGGCAAGCCTGAATCAAAGAACGATTTCTTATCGCGCTTTGCCCGTCTATCCTGCAGTCGAAAGAGACCTGACTCTGGTGGTTCCCAAGGATTTGGCAGGGGTTTTTGTGTTGTCAGAGCTTGAGAATCTTAAAGTCGAATATCTTCGGCAGGCCAATCTCATTGATGTGTATGAGGGGAAACCAATCGAAGAAGGAAAAAAGGCCTTAACTTTCAGTTTGTGTTATCAAGCATCAGACCGAACCCTCACCGATGAGGAGGTAAATCAGGTACATGAGAAAATGGTGGAAGAATTGAAAGTAATTCTTAAAGTATGCTGAGTGTTCTTTCGAGGAACGGGTTGAGTCAGAAGATTCATGGAGTAGTAATAACCGAAATCCCTTAAAACCTGCATTGATCTGAATGGAAGGAGATCCTCTATGGAAGAAATAATGGAAAAGCAGGAAGGAACAATGACCAAGGCCGACATTGTGGAGGCCATTTACGAGAAAATTGGTTTTTCCAAAAAAGAGTCTGCAGAAATTGTTGAGATGGTTTTTGATACGATGAAGCAGACTCTGGAAACCGGAGAAAAAATCAAGATCAGCGGTTTTGGAAATTTCGTCGTGCGTTCGAAAAAACCTCGTGTGGGTCGAAACCCGCAAACGGGTGAGGAAATTGAAATCTCGGCCAGGAAGGTGTTGACTTTTAGACCGAGCCAAGTTTTAAAAGCCGCCTTAAATAAGTAGTTCCTGGAAGGAAATTCAGACAAAATCCTCTTGGTTTTAATGGTTTTTTACTCCAAGATATCCGAGTTCAGATCCAATCAAAACAATGGCTTCCAGAAAAGATGAAATAGTAATTCCCGATAAACTGTATTTTAAGATCGGGGAGGTTGCCAGGATCGTAGGAGTAAAACCCTACGTGCTACGATACTGGGAGACTGAATTCTCAGAGATTGCACCTTCAAAAAGTAGAACCAAACAAAGATTGTATAAGCGCAAAGAAGTTGAGCAGATTCTTAAAATTCGCGATCTGCTTTATCGTGATAAATTTACAATCAATGGGGCACGTAAAAAACTCAAACAGCTTCAGAATAGTGAAAAGCCTGCTATCACTCAGATCCCGCTTTTCAAAAATGAGCCCCCTGATTATTCGCAAGTGTTATTGAAGATTCGCTTAGAATTACAATCGATGCTTCATTTGCTTCAAAGTGAATAATCGATCAAAAACTTATTCGGGGCGTAGCGCAGCCCGGTAGCGCACTCCTTTGGGGTGGGAGTGGTCGCTGGTTCAAATCCAGTCGCCCCGATTTTGAATGGCCCGAGCACAGAAGCGAAGGCCATTTTTTTTAATCCCATATTCAATCTAAATCTTGCCTTGTTTTGTCAGGGGGCCTAAAAAATCAGCCATGCTCATTCTCGTCTCAAACGATGATGGTATTTACTCCAAAGGTATTAAGGCTCTGGCCCAGGCCCTTAAAAAAGATGCGGAAGTTTTCGTTGTTGCTCCCGATCGTGAAAAAAGTGCCGCTTCCCATTCTCTCACTCTCCACCGTCCTCTTCGTGTGACAAAGATGTCTCCTCGCACGTATGCGGTCGACGGAACACCTACCGACTGCATCACCATCGGTATTTACGAAATTCTCAGACGAAAACCAGATCTGATCATTTCCGGAATCAACAAAGGCGGAAATCTGGGAGACGATGTTCATTATTCCGGAACGGTTTCTGCCGCCCTGGAGGGAGCCATCGCTGGCGTTCCTTCGATTGCCATCTCACTGGTTGCCAGAGATCGATATCATTTTACTGCGGCAGCCAACTTTGCGACTCGAATGGCAAAAAAAGTTCATTCAGAAGGACTTCCCAAAGGGATGATCCTGAACGTTAACGTTCCCAATCTCCCAGAAAATCAGATTAAAGGCTTTCAATGGACCAAACTTGGAAAACGCAATTACGGCGATATCATCGTTGAAAAGATGGATCCCCGAGGCAGAGCCTATTTCTGGATTGGTGGCGATGAAATGGGTTTTGTCGATATCAAAAATTCGGATTGCAATGCCATTCTGGAGGGTCAGATTTCTATAACCCCCTTACAAATCGACATGACAGGCCATGCGTCTCTCAAAAAGTTTAAGACGTGGAAGTTATAAAACAGCCTCCAGCACCGAAATTCATTCTAAAACCTTTGAATATGCAGTGGCGCGCCGAAAGATGGTCGAGGAGCAGTTGCGTCCACGAGGCATCATCGATCTTCGTGTGCTGGCAACACTTGAAAAGTTGCCACGCCATCTCTTCGTCGATGAGGCCCTTATTTCCCAAGCCTATCAGGACACGCCTTTGCATATTGGCTGGGGTCAAACCATTTCACAGCCCTACACCGTCGCTCTCCTGGCCCAGACTTTGGCACTGAACGGCAATGAGAAAATTCTGGAAATTGGAACAGGATGCGGATTTCAAACTGCAGTCCTGGCAGACCTGGTGCAACAGGTTTATTCCATAGAACGATTAAGTCCTCTTTTGCTCAAAGCCCGAGTGCATCTTAAAAAAATTGGAATACGGAATGTGGTGCTTAAACTCGGAGATGGAAGTCGTGGATGGTCAGAGAAGGCCCCTTTTGATGCCATTGTGGCCGCAGCTGTTTCACCGACGGTTCCTCAACCTTTGCTCGATCAACTCAAAGACGGAGGGCGTTTGGTTATGCCCGTTGAGAGAAAAGGAAAACAGCATCTTATCCATGTTAAAAAACATGGGACTCAATTTCATGAAACCGTGGTTGAAGAATGCCGGTTTGTAAAGATGGTAGGGGTGCATGGTTTTCGGGACGGCTCGAGGAGATGAGCCCGTATCTATCGAGACTTAATCAAATGGACAGGGAGGGAGCTCTTGGTTTCCCATAACCCACAGGGGCAAAGGATCCGCAAGGCGGAGAAGTCTGCAGGGGGCTTTCTTTCGAAAGGATTTCGATCGATATCTTTGAAAATCCTGATTTTAATGAGTTGCGCATTTTTATTAACATCCTGTGGAGACTTCGCAGCAATCTTTAGAAAAAACTCTCCCAATCGCCAACGATCCAGCAAACCCCATAAAACCAAACCAGCAACAAATAATAAAAATAAATCCAAAACTCCAAAACTGGCATCTGGTTTTTTTATCTGGCCTTTGCATGGAGAGGTAAGTTCCGGTTTTGGAAATCGAAACGGCCAAAAGCATGATGGCATAGATATCCGGGGAGATGAAGGAGAAGAGATTTATGCCAGTGCAGCCGGAACCGTTGTTTACTCGGGCAAACTTTCCGGCTATGGAAATCTGGTTTTGATCAAACATAAACAGAATTATTTTACGGCTTATGCCCACAACAGCCAGAATTTGGTGAAAGAAGGAGATGAAGTTTCGCAGAGAAAAGTGATTGCGTTGGTCGGTAACACCGGAAATGCCTCCGGGTATCATTTACATTTTGAAGTTCGCTTTGATGCTAAACCTCAGGATCCGATGAAATTCTTGCCGTAAGGCTCTAAACATAAAAGAGTGCTTTTGAAAGTATGATAAAGGGAAAAGTATGGATGAGATCAAAAAAATGATTCGTGATGTGCCTGATTTTCCCAAGAAGGGAATCTTATTCAAAGACATCACTCCCATTCTTCAAAGCGGTGAGGCCTTTCACAAGGTCATCGACACCCTGGTTCAGCGCTATCAGGGAACTCAGATCGATCAGATTGTCGGAATTGAATCACGCGGATTTATTTTCGGGGCGACCCTCGCGTATGCCTTAAAAAAAGGATTTGTGCCGGTGAGAAAAGTTGGAAAGCTTCCCTGGAAAACCGTCAGTCATACCTATGATCTGGAATATGGTACCGACACCATCCAGATGCATCAGGATGCGATCCGACCTGGTGATCGCGTTGTGATCGTCGATGATTTGCTTGCCACCGGCGGAACTGCGCAGGCAACTGCGAATCTTGTTCAGCAAATGGGAGGAAAGGTGGCCGAGCTTTGTTTTATTGTGGAGCTCGGTTTTTTAGAGGGAAAAGATCGGTTGAAAGGAATGGAAATTTTTTCGCTGATTCAATGCGAGTAGCTTGAACGAGAGCCTCCGTAGCTCAGGGGATAGAGCAGCGGTTTCCTAAACCGTTGGTCGCATGTTCGAATCATGCCGGGGGCGTAAGAAAAATGGCCGATCGTAAGCAAGGCGTGGGAAGCGGCTATTCAAGAAGCAGAAAAAAACACAAAGGGTCGGGTACAATGGTTCACTGAGAACATCCCCGACTAAAACTCCCGAGGCGTCATTCTCAATTCTTCAGATGTAAAATTAATCCCTCCAGATGGGCCTGTAGAAAATTTTGAAGGAAAACTCTTCCATTTCAATCCCGCATTTATTTCTGGATAAGGGCCCGGTAAAATACTTCACAAAGAAATTCTCTCATCGATATTTTTTCTCTTCCTCCAAAGATACGCATTGATATTTTCCTGAAAAATCGCTACCTTATTCTTGCTGAGGCAGTGGATTTCAATCCTAATTTTTTAAGGAAAAAATCATGAATAAGTCACAGCTTGTTCTCAGTGTTTCGGAAAAAAGCAAAATTGTAAAAAAACGTGTCGAAGAGGCTGTCAATCTCACTTTCGATCTTATGACCGAAGCCATGGGTCGGGGAGATCGAATCGAAATTCGTGGTTTTGGAAGTTTTGTCTGCAGAAGTTACAAGTCTTATACGGGGCGAAATCCCCGCACAAGCCAGTCCATTGAAGTAAAACCCAAACGCCTTCCTTATTTTAAAGTCGGAAAAGAGCTCAAAGAGCGCGTTGACTCTTCCTCTTCTCCTTCAATCTCATCCCTACAAAAAGAAAATAACTCCTAAGCACACTCGAGCGTGTCGTTAGGGAAAGTGTCTGTCCTTAGAGAAAACACAGGTCGATTCCTTTATTCTCCTGTGTTTGTCATTTACAGCTCAAAAAGTGTTCTCAGAATTTTTCTGGGCTCCTGATATCTTTTGCGCAGACCGTAGATCTTCAAAAAGAGATTCCACTCTAAAGATCATTTTGTGTGTACGAGGGAAAGAAAGCAGAAAATGGATTCAATCGAGCAAAAAAAGACCTTGGCCCTGTTGCGACTTTTCTTTACTCCCGGGCTTGGGCGAGCCAGCCAGAAAAAAATTCTCGATCAATTTGAGCGTGCAGAAGATTTTGTGAGTTGGATGGAAGAGTCTCAAACACCTCTCGATCCGGATTTGAAAATTCCGCTAGAGATTCAACACATTCTTTTTACAGATTCCAAAGTATTTCAGCGTGCCAATAAGGAGATGGAGTGGTTGATGCGAAATCAGGCCCGTCTCATTTCTTTGTTTGATTCTGAATTTCCTCCGCTGCTTAAAAATATTTATCATCCTCCGGCCATGATGTTTTATAAAGGCACACCTCTTCAATGGGAAAACAAGATGCCGATTGCTTTTGTGGGAACCCGTCGTGTGAGTCCTTACGGGCGGAAAGTCATCGCTCACTTGATGGAAGGTTTAAAAAAACTTCCCGTAATTTTAGTGAGTGGATTTGCGAAGGGAGTTGATGCTGTTTCTCATTACTGTGCGGTTCAATCGGGTCTGGAAACCCTCGGCATCATGGGCACAGGACTCGATTTTATCTATCCTAAAGAAAATGAAGCGCTTTATTACGAAATGATCAAACAGGGAGGAGTGATGAGTCAGTTTCCCACTCAAACCCAACCGCATCCCTGGAACTTTCCAGAACGCAATCAGATCATCAGCGGGATTTCTCAAGGTGTGGTGGTGATCGAAGCACCTCGGGAGAGTGGAGCGCTCATTACTGCACATTTTGCCCTGGAAGAGGGTAGGGAGGTTTTTGC
>JBPOIC010000046.1:0-32049 GCA_052034865.1 Myxococcota bacterium
GAGAAACTTACAGATTTCCAAAAGCCTTTAACATTTCAAGGCCCACGGTTTGACTTTTTTCAGGGTGAAACTGAACCGCACGAATATTATCTTTCTGAAGGCTGGACGCAAACTCCAAACCATAATCGGTTGTCGTGAGAATCACTTTAGTATCCTCTGGAATCACATAGTAGGAATGCACAAAATACACATAGCTTTCATCCTTAACCCCACTCAGAAGATCATCTTTCTTTTTTTGATAGATCCTGTTCCATCCAATTTGAGGGACTTTGAGTTGGATGTCCGCTTCATGATCGCTGGTATGAAACTCAGGAAAACGAACAACTTTACCTGGAATCAGATTCAGCCCTTTATGCCTTCCAAACTCTTCACTCTCTGTGAGCAATACCTGCATTCCCAAACAGATGCCCAGAAAAGGCTTTCCTGAGCGAATGGACCTGATTAGCGGATCAATCAGAGAAAGCTCCGTCAGATTTTTCATACAATCTTTAAAGGCTCCCACACCTGGCAGAACGACGTGTGAAGCGCTCTCTATTTTTTTAGGATTGCGTGTGACCTCCGCTTTAAAGTCGAGATGTTCAAAAGCTTTGTGAACACTGCGAAGATTTCCCATTCCATAGTCTATGATGGCGATTGTCATAAAGATCAGTCTTTAAGTGGTTTTACTGCAAGATGATTTACAAAACCCCTTTGGTTGAAGGAATACCTTTGACCCGTGGATCGACTTGCGTGGCCATATCACAGGCCTTGGCGAAGGCTTTAAAAATGGATTCCACAATGTGGTGTTTGTTGCGTCCGTATAAGACATTGATATGCAAATTCAGCAAAGCAGCGTTGGTAAAGCCCTGGAAGAATTCGTAGACCAGTTCGACATCAAAATTTCCGATACGTCCTTTTTTAAGTGGGGTGTTATAGACCATGCAAGGCCGGCCTGAAAAATCGAGGGCCACAGTTGTTAAAACTTCATCCATCGGAAGGGTGAAAAAACCATAACGACGCACACCTCGCTTATTGCCGAGCGATTTTGTAAAGGCCTCGCCAAGCGTTATTCCGATATCTTCAACGGTGTGATGAAAGTCGATATGTACATCTCCGCGGGCTTTTAATCTCAGATCAAAAAGCCCATGTTTGGTAAAGGCCTCGAGCATGTGATTCATGAAAGGAATGGGGGTGTCGATTTGGTAGATCCCTTGTCCCTCGACATTCAGCTCGCATTCAATCTGGGTTTCGGTGGTGTGCCGTTTGTGATTTGCTTTGCGTCGCATGGGCCTGATTGGTAGATGGTTTGCCTGATAAAGTCAACGTGAGGCATGTTTAAGAAAACCTGGTGAATCATCAGAAAAGGAACAAAACATGAAACCTGAAAGCGGAAAAACAGCTTTTGAAAATACATTGGGTGAAGTGTTGGGCATGGAGCTCATCTCACTGGAGCACGGAAAAGTTTCGATCTCAATGCCCGTCGATCATCGCACGCATCAGCCTTTTGGACTTTTGCACGGAGGGGCCTCAGTCGCCTTGGCAGAAACCGTGGCGAGCATTGGAGGGTGGTACATGGTCTCCGATCAAGGAAAGATGGTCGTAGGTCAGGAAATCAACGCCAATCATTTGCGCTCAGTGCGTTCGGGCAAAGTGGCCGCGATCGGAGAGTGCATTCACGCCGGTAAAAACTCACAGGTCTGGGAGATCAAAATTTACGACGAGCGACAAAGAATGATTTGTATTTCGAGGTGTACTTTAGCGGTGGTAGAGCCGAAGTAAGGAGAAAGAAAAAATTTTGGATAGTGAAACCGCCTCAAGTGCTTTCCATCTTGCATCCGAAAGCCCCCTTAGAATAAGGTCGGGCCTGATTTTGTCATCTTAACCAATCAGAAGGACTCTCTATGAAAGCTTCCCGCAAACAGTGGCGTGATGCCCTGATCTCCGACATCTCTCCCGCCTGGGCTCAGGAGATTGACCAATTCGAAACCGAAATAGAGCTTAAAAAACAGGGGAAGATTGAAGACCGCATTTTTGCCGAAACGCGCCTGCGTCGTGGAGCCTACGGTCAGCGCTACGACAATGGCCAGAGAAACGATGGACTTCAAACCCAGAAACTTGAATTTCCTGCTGGTGAGTTGACGAAAGGTCCACACACTTATTGGGATGCCCCCGGAATGCAGCGTATTAAAATCCCTTATGGAGGAATGACGGCCGAGCAATTGGAAGTAATGGCCGAGCTTGCCGAAGAATATTCCGATGGGATTGGTCACGTGACCACACGTCAGGATTTTCAGCTTCATTTTGTTCACATTGAAGATGCCCCAAATCTCATGCGACGGCTTGCGGCTGTCGGAATCACCACCCGTGAGGCATGTGGAAACTCCGTCCGCAATATTACAGGTTGTCCTTACGCTGGTGTTTGTAAAGACGAGGCCTTTGATACGTCTGCCTATGCCGATGCCTGTACATACTTTCTGTTGGGACATCCCGATGCCCAGGATTTTGGTCGTAAGTTTAAAGTCGCGTTTTCAGGTTGTGGTGATCACGCCTGTGCTCTCACGAATATCCATGACATGGGATATATCGCCGTTAAGAAGATCGTGGATGGAGTCGAAAAACGTGGATTCAAGTTCTATGTCGGAGGCGGGCTCGGATCGGTCCCACAAAATGCAAAACTCTTCGATGAGTTTTTGCCCGAAGAGGAAATGCTCCCGATGGCTCAGGCAGTTTGCCGGGTTTACGGTCGCTATGGTGAGAAAAAAGATCGGGGTCGCGCACGCATTAAGTTCCTCATCAAAGATATCGGCATTGAAAAATTCAAAGAGCTTGTTCTGGCAGAGCGCGCGATCTTAAAACCAGATCCTGCCTGGACGGATTTTTTAGAAAAAACCCGCACTTCTTTCGAAGGCCCACTAAAACCCGCAAAACCCCTTCCTGCAGGCTCTCGCCCCGAAGGTTTTGATGCCTGGTATAAAACCAACGTGTATGAGCAAAAGCAGGAAGGCTATAAAACGATCATCCTTTCTCTTCCCTTGGGCGATATCACCTCGGCTCAAATGCGTGCCCTGGCGGATATTTCCCGAAATTTTGTGAACAATACGATCCGTACGACCGTCGAGCAAAACATTGTGTTGCGTTGGGTGAGCGATGCCGATCTTCCGGCTGTCTATGAGGCATTAAAATTCGCTCACCTGGCCTCTGCGGGAGCCGGAACCATTCTCGATGTGGTGTCCTGCCCAGGAACCGATACCTGCAAGCTGGGAATTTCATCTTCACGCGGACTGGCGGGTGAGTTGCGCACGCGTCTCGCCGAACAAAGTCATCTGATGGAAGAAGCAGTGCAAGATCTCCACATCAAAGTGAGTGGTTGTTTTAATTCCTGCGGACAACATCACGTCGCCGATCTCGGATTTTACGGTGTGAGCCGAAAAATTGGCGGATACATGGTGCCTCACTTTCAGGTCGTTCTGGGAGGACAGTGGGAAAATAACGGAGGCTCTTACGGATTGCCGATTGGCCCAGTGCCTTCCAAAAAAATTCCCGACGTCGTCACGCGCCTGACGGGTCGCTATTTAAGTGATCGTCAAAATGGAGAATCCTTCAAGGATTTTGTTCAGCGCATTGGTCGTACCGATTTGAAAGCCTCGCTCCAGGATCTCACCCAGGTCCCTTCGCACGATCTGGACCCCTCCTTTTATAGCGATTGGCGCGACCCGCGCGAATATTCTACAGGCGATATTGGAGTGGGCGAGTGTGCAGGAGAGGTCGTTTCATTGGTTGAGTTCGATTTGACTGCGGCCGAGCGCGAGGTGTTTGAAGCTCAGATTTTGCTTGAGAAAAAAGAATATCAGCAGGCGGGAGATTTGGGATATCAGGCGATGATTCAGGCCGCCAAAGGTTTGATTAAACATTTCAACCGCGATGTACCGACCGATCCGAATGCCGTGGTTGAAGAATTTCGCACGCGTTTTTACGATACCCAGCTTTTCTTCGATCCATTCGCCGGAGGAAAGTTCGCGCAATATCTTTTTCTGGCACATAAAAAAGCAGGGACTGTCCATAATTCGGAAACGGCTCATCAAACCATCGAAGAAGCCTCACTGTTTGTGGAGGCGGCCTATAGCTGCTACAACCGTCTGACTCAAACAAAACCTACGCTTGTTTAAGTGACATAAGGATGAATTTCCATGGATCTCCAACACCTCAATTTCAAAATCTTTGCCGAAACCTATCAAGACAAAAATTTAGGAAGCTACATTCCTGTTTTCCATCGATGGATCCAAGAGAAGAGTGCCCCTGAAATTCTGATCGATGTCGCTGATTACCAACATGTGCCCGCGGGCCCAGGCATTTTACTGGTTGGGCACCATGCCATCTTAAGTATGGATGAAGGTGAGATGCGTTTGGGTTTTCTCTACAATCGCAAAACTGCTCTGGAAGGGTCCAATTCAGAGCGTCTGAAGTCCATTCTCAAATCAGCCCTGGAATACTGCCTAAAACTTGAGGGCGAGTCTGAGCTTGAAGGCAAGCTTCAGTTTAACGCGGGCGAGATTCAGATCACGATCAACGATCGTTTGCTCGCACCCAACACCGAGGCCACCGATCAGGCCTTGAGACCCGAGATTTTATCCTTCCTCGATAATCTCTATGGTTCCGGTCAATACACACTTTCTCGCCATCAGGACCCACGTGAGCGCTATACCCTCGATGTAAAAGCGAATCAGAAAATTCGTGTCGCAGATATACTGAAGAGGTTGTAAGAGATCTTCCTGAAAAAATTCCTTTCTCAGCTTGTCTTGTTTTGTCGCAACCGACTCCTCCTTCATTCTCCTGAACAGAAATGAATCTTAAAAATAAAAAAGGCGCTGGTTTTGCCAGCGCCTTTAAAAGAGCCTTGTGTGTTTCTCTGGTTAAATATCGAAGTACAGAGCGAATTCGTGCGGAACAGGGCGTAAACGAACAGGGTTGATTTCGTTGTTCGTTTTGTACTCGATCCACATATCGATCACGTCCTGGGTGAAGACATCGCCTGTCTTTAAGAATTCCTGATCTTCTTTCAGGGCATTGATGGCTTCTTCGAGTGATCCTGGAGCGCGAGGAATGTCCTTCAGCTCTTCGGGAGACAGACCATAGATGTCTTTGTCTAAAGGTTTACCCGGGTCGATCTTGTTTTTGATTCCATCGAGTCCGGCCATTAACATGGCTGCGAAGGCGATGTAGCCATTGCACGAAGGATCGGGGGTTCTGTACTCTAAACGCTTGGCCTTTGGGGAGGTGGAAAGCATAGGGATACGAACGGCCGCGCTGCGGTTACGGGAAGAGTAAGCCAGGTTCACTGGAGCTTCAAAGCCCGGCACCAAACGACGATACGAGTTGGTAGTAGGGTTGGTGAAGGCGCAAAGGGCGCGGGCGTGCTTTAAGATACCACCGATATACCAAAGTCCCATTTGTGAGAATCCACCGTACTTATCACCTGCGAACAGAGGTTGATCTCCCTGCCACAAGCTCTGGTGACAGTGCATGCCAGATCCGTTGTCGTTAAACAGGGGTTTGGGCATGAAGGTCACTGTGCGGTTGTTGCGACGGGCGACATTTTTAATGATGTATTTGTACCACATTAACTGGTCGGCCTGTTTGGTGAGGGTGGTGAAGCGCATATCGATTTCGCACTGGCCACCGGTGGCAACTTCGTGATGCTGGGCTTCGACACGAATGCCGATTTTTTCCATTTCACGCACCATTTCGGAGCGGATGTCTTGGAGGCTGTCGGTCGGAGGAACCGGGAAATAACCTTCTTTGTAACGGGGTTTGTAGGCCAGGTTCGGTCCTTCTTCCTTACCTGAGTTCCAGCGGCCTTCCACGGAATCTAAGTAGTAATAACCAAAGTTGCAGCCTTGATCGAAACGGACATCATCGAAAATAAAGAATTCGGCTTCCGGTCCGAAGTAGATGGTGTCGGCAATACCTGTGGTCTTTAAATATTGTTCGGCCTTTTGAGCAATGTAGCGGGGGTTGCGGCTGTAGGCCGTTTTGGTGATGGGATCAAAAATATCGGCAATTAAGGAAAGCGTCGGGTGCTTCATGAAAGGATCGATCACAGCGGTGGTGGGATCGGGAATCATGAGCATGTCAGAGAGATTGATGGGCTGCCAGCCGCGGATGGAGGATCCATCGAAGCCGAAACCATCTTCCAAAGAACCTTCTGAGATTTCAGACACGGGCACAGTAAAATGCTGCCACACGCCAGGAAGGTCGATGAATTTAAAATCAACAAATTCGATTTTATGTTCCTTGATAAGGGCAAGGACATCTTTATTGGACTTCGCCATCTTGCGGGCTCCTTTCGATTACAGAACCTTCTCAAACTCTCTCGAGACGTTCAAAAAACCTCAAGCTCTGTAAAAGCTGAAAGATCCTTGGGACGTGAGATTGCTGGGTAAGTTCCTGGTGGATATTTAGTAAAAATGAATAGGTATGTATAAAATCGTCGTGCAACTAGCATGGCCTTTTCAAATCTGTAAAGATTCATTTTGAATCTCTAAGCCTCTGATTTTCTTGAGAAGGACCTTGGTTGGTGATCGGTGGATAGTATAAAGGCAAGAGGTATACCAAAAACTCCTTAAAAAAATATAAGGGATTTTGAAGGGTTGAAAATTTTGAATTTCATGCTGCAGTTCTGGGGCTGCCTAAAAAATAATCTTAAGATTAAAGATTGATCAGATCTGGATGGAAAAAACATCCGGACTTATTTGAGTTTTTTCAGTAGCTGCTCCCCGAGATTGGTTCCAAAAGAAGTAGGGATGTTTGATTTTTTTTCGGACGCTCCCGAGAAGGATGTGAGGGAGGGCGGTGAAAACGTCGCGGCATCCTCCAGGTCTGGAAAAGAATTTTTATACATCGGTCTTCCGAACAGCCGATTAAAGGGCGTCCAGGAAGATTCGCCATTCGGGTCTTTCTCTGAAAGATCGAGAACGCCTTGAATCTTGGAATCCAAATCATCCAGATAATGCACCATGATGGCTTCGAGGGTCATGGGTAGTTTTGGTGAGCCGTACTCCAGCTGACCATGGTGCGCCAAAATCAGATGAACAATGTGGGTTTTAAGCTTGGGCGGAAAATCCGGAATGGAGCGGATTTTTTCGTACACCCTCTCCACACCCTGGATGAGGTGACCCACAAGTTGACCTTCGTCTGTATAACCAAAACTACGCTCATAGGTAAGCTCGTCGATCTTCCCGATGTCATGAAGCATCAAGCCTGTATACACCAGATCGGAATTCACGTTCGGATAATGCTTCAGCACATCACCCGCCAGTTCACAAAGATGAAGCACATGCTCTAGCAGGCCTCCAATCCAGGCGTGGTGATTCACTTTCGCTGCCGGCGCCCGTTTGAATTTTTTGGCAATCTCGGCATCTTCGAAAATCGAAAGCAGAAAGGTTTTGATCCATCGGTTCTGAATCCGTTCGCGAATGAGTCCTAATAATCCTGCCATCATCTCATCGATATTGCGTTTGCTCGTAGGAAGAAAATCCTCAATGGCAATCTTTTCCGAATCGAGCCGCGTGATCTGGACAACATTGAGTTGCATTTTTTCCTGATAGACGATCGGGCGAGCATTGATTCTAATAAAGTCATCTCGTTCAAATTTACGTCCAATCTCTTCGGCATTATCCCACACCCTGGCTTCGATTT
Organism: Myxococcota bacterium; assembly: GCA_052034865.1. Lineage (GTDB taxonomy): Bacteria > UBA10199 > UBA10199 > JADFYH01 > JADFYH01 > JBPOIC01. The sequence continues at coordinate 7,675 of JBPOIC010000046.1, forward strand.
CTCCAGATCGGTCTGCAAGCTTGATGCTTAAATAAGGCCGGTTGGTTTTAGAGATGAGGAGATTTTTTTGAAGGACTAAAAAGGCCGATTCGAAAGATTCATTTTCTTTCAGATCTTTGATGAGAAGTTTAGACATAATCGGGACCTCTAGGTGATCTTTTTAAAGGATGTCCAGAGGATTTGGGGGATGGGAGAGAATGCAGAAGTCAGAAGAAGAACCTTAATCCAATTTCTCGGTAGGTCCACAGGCCCCCCGCCCTAAGGGCACCCCTCCGAAGGAAGGGGATAAAAATAATCAGAATCCAGAAGAAAAACCTCCGAATCCAAAATCAACTTACGCCAATCTCTTGTGAAATTTTCGAATGCTTAAGGTGACTATTCCAATCGCCATCAGAAGCAAAGGGTAGGTTTGGTTCCAAAGATCAGCAAAGCCAGATCCTTTTAGAACGATTCCACGAATGATCTGAACATAGTGGGTGAGAGGGATAATATTTCCCAAATAATAAATCGCCTTGGGCATCATCTCTCTTGGAAAAATGAATCCAGATAAAAGAATGGATGGAGGAATGAAGACCATGACGATCTGGGAGGCCTGTTGCTGATTGTCCGCAACCGTAGAAGCAAAAAGTCCAATCCCCAAACAGACGGTGATAAATACAAGGGTGAGTGCGAGTAGTGTGAGCAAGCTTCCTCGAATCGGAACTTCAAATAAGACGCGAGCCGTGCCCAAAACCGAAACAGCGATAATCACTCCAATGAGGACATAAGGAATCAGTTTTCCTATGATGAGCTCATAGGGTTTGATGGGTGTGACGAGGAGCTGCTCTATATTTCCTCTTTCCTTCTCACGCACAATGGCTGTCGCGGTAATGGCAGGAATCAAAATCTGAATCAAAAGACCTACAAGGCCTGGAATCATGAAAAATGGGCTTTTGAGATCGGGGTTGTACCAGAGCCTCGGGCGAAAATCGATCGGTGAGACAGAAACAGGAGCTAATCCTTCCTGAAGAGTAAAATTTGAAATCAAGGCCTGACTGACGTTTAGGGCCGTGTTGGCTGGATTGGAGTCTGTCCCGTCGATGAGCATCTGAAGATGGGTTTGTTTGCCAGCTAAAAGATCGCGGGTAAAATTGGGAGGAATGTGAAGCCCTGCTTTTGCTTTTCCAAGATCCATGGCTTTGCGAATGTCTTCATTCGATTGGGCTTGAATCCGGACATCAAAGTAACCGGATTGTTCGAGATGCTGAGTGAGCCTTCGCGAAAGCGAGGTTTGATCTTCATCATAAATTGCGGTGGCAATGTGTTTGACGTCGGTATTGATCGCATAGCCATAAAGCATGAGCTGAATGACCGGCATTGAAACAATGATCATGAGCGTTTTGCGGTCGCGCAGAATGTGAATCAATTCTTTATAGAGAATGGCTTTAATACACTTCATCGGGGTGCTCCGTTAAGGTGGCAAATACGTCTTCGAGGGAAGCGGAAATATTTTTGATCGATGAAATCTGGATTCCTTCTTTTTGCGCAACGTCCTTTAAGATTTCTGCCATCTTATCTGGTTCATGGGCGCTTAAATGCAGATTGGTTCCGTAAGCGGTGATGCCCATCACTCCCGAAAGCTGTCCAAAAATGCGTGAGGCTTTCATGAGTGGCGTGCATTCGATCTCGAGCAAACGCTCGGAAATTCGTGATTTAAGCTCAGAAGGTTTTCCGATGGTGAGGAGTTTTCCCTGACTGATAACGGCGATCTGATTACAGCGTTCGGCTTCTTCCATATAGTGAGTGGTCACAAGCAGGGCGACTCCGGACTCAGCAATCTGATACAAAAGCTCCCACAAGGCGCGTCTGGAAAGAGGATCGAGTCCTGCAGTCGGCTCATCCAAAAATAAAATACGTGGTCGGTGAAGAGTCGCATTGGCCAAGGCAAGCCGCTGCTTCCATCCTCCAGAAAGTTCTTTTGCCAGACGATTTTTCCAACGGTGAAGATCGGTCGTCTTTAAGATTTCTTCAATTCTATCTTTAAGAGGTTGCCCGGTGAGATGATAAATCTGACCGTAGAATTTCAAGTTCTCCTCTACCGTCAGATCTTCATACAAACTAAAGCGCTGCGAGACATATCCAATTGAGTTTTTGATCTCTTCAGGATTTGTGACGATGTCATAATCTCCCACACGCGCTGTTCCTTCAGAAGGAACAAGGATGCCGCACAGCATTCTTAAAGTCGTACTTTTTCCTGCTCCGTTCGGACCCAAAAAACCAAAAATATCTCCGTATTGTATTTTAAAATTGATGTGATCAACAGCCGTGCGCTTACCAAAACGGCGGGTGAGATTTTGAACATCAATGGCGATGGAAGGTGTCATGGGAATGAAGGGCAGAGCTTTTATTTTTCGGACATCAGAACATCGGCTGGAATTCCGGGTCTTAAGAAAGGTTTTTGCTCATCCAGGGTTACTTTGACTCCAAATGTCTGAGTGACTCGCTCTTCTTCTGTTTGAACATTGCGAGGTGTAAATTCTGCTTGAGGTGAAATAAAAGAAACATGGCCACGGACAGGCTCTGCTACGCCATCAAAATAGACCTGTACGGGCTTCTCTAAAGTGATTTCATGGATCATTCCTTCAGGGATATAAATTTTGACCCATTTTTTTTCAGGGTTCCCCAGGACCAGGAGGGGAGAACCTGCTGAAACGACCTCTCCAGTCTCGTGGACTTTCGTGAGAACGACGCCATCGATGGGCGCTAAAATCTTTTGATCCTCCCAGGCGAGCTTCGCCTGCTCCGCCGATTGCTCCGTTGCCCCTCCCTGTTTTACCAGGGTTTTAAGACGTTCATAGTCCCGTTGTGCCTGATCATGACGATCGAGCAAAGCCAGAATTTGTCCGGCTTTGAGAGTTTGTCCTTCGTCAAAAAGGACTTCTGTTAAACGGCCATGGACACGGGCTCCCACGAGGTGCTCGGTATATTCGAGGGTTCCTGAAAATTTTTGATCTTTAAGCTCTGCTTTGCGATGGCAGCCCAGATGAATAAAAGCAAAGAAACCGCAAAAGGCCAGCATGAAGAATTTTTGAAGAAATATACGCATGCGTTCATTCATTTAAAGGATCCTTTCGACTTTGCCGATGGAGCAGGAACAGCTTGTTTATGGATCATGCTTCTCATTCTGCCTTCTGCATGGAGTAGATGGACTTGTGCGAGGGAATAAAGATTCTGTGCATCATCCATTCCTTCCTGAGATTGAATGAGTTGGATATCGGCCTCAATGGATTCAAAGGATGTTCCCAATCCATTTTCCTGCTGTGAATGCACAATGGATTGATGTTGTCTGGCAGATTGAAGTTGGGCTTTGGCAGCCTTTAAAAAGCTGTCAACGCTTTTGAGGGCGAGTTTTGCGTTGGCGATTTTGATCTCTATCTGATTTTGAGTGTTTTCAAGTCGATCCTTGGCTTCTTGGGTTTGGCTTTTAATCTCCCTGATTTTCGCTGGTCGTGCTCCACCATTAAAGAGAGGAATCTGGAGTTGGGCTCCGACGGTGTAGGTCCCCTCTACATGGGAAGGATGAGTTCCGCTTGCCCCGTAGTCTGCCATGGCTTCCAATTGGGGAAGATATTCTTTTGTGGAAGCTTTAAGCTCCGATTCTCGAAGTTCAACCCCTTTGGAAGCCATCATAAGATCTGGATGGGTTTGGTCAGCAGAAGGAGGAAGAGTGGGGATCGAGCTTGAAGTGAAAGTCAAAGACTCTTCAGCGGAAAGTCCGAGAGCCTGAAGTAAATCGAGTCGGGTTTGGTCGGTCTCTTTTTGAGCATTGGCGACCTCCATTTCAGATTGTGAAATTTGAGCTTTCTTTTGCGTGATCTCCAATTGAGTTCCCATTCCGGTTTGAAGTTTAAGACCAGCCAGACGAATCTCTTTTTCAAGAAATTTATGTTTTGTTCTTAGGGACTGCAGGGTTTGTTGAGCGCGATGGGCTCTCAGATACAGAACTGCCACAAGAGTTAATGTATCTTCCCGCGTCTTCTCCATTTCAGCTTCTGCGAATTCTCGTCCCAGTTTTGCGGTTTGTAACCTGGCCAGGGTAACCGGATCAAAAATCGATTGAGTAAGGCTGAGACGGGCATCAAAACTATTGAAGGGATTTGTCAAAGGGCCCTGAAACGGATTGGAAATTCCCATCGCCTCCAGATTTTTTATATGCCGGGTTTGGTAGCTGGTGGCGTTCAGTTGAGGGAGAAGCGGGGCACGTGCCTGGGCAATTCGTGCTAAAGCTTGTTGAATGCGTTCACGAGCAATCACAATATCGATCTGTTGAAGATTGGCGATCTGGAGGGCGTCGGAAAGGGAAAGTTTTCGGGATTTAAAAGATGAAGTTTGCCCTGATGCCAAAGATGGATTGAAGAACAAAAAAGAAGCCAGGATTAGAATGACAAAAATCCGTGCCTTATAAAAGCTTTGAAGCATAAAAACTTCATATCAATTTCAATCAGCTTTTAAAAAACAAAAATGAATAGATACTTAAGATCCCTCATCAATACCTTCGGGCACAAATTTTTCAGCATAATCGACTTGATAAAGGGTACGATCTTCCAATCGAATGGCCGTGATTTTCCTTCCCCAGACACAACCCGTGTCCAGTCCAACGGCCTTATCTGATAAATAAAGGCCCAGCGCAGACCAGTGCCCAAATATTAAAATCGCTTTTTCATTTTTTCGAATTGGAAATTCAAACCACGGTTTTATTTCTTTAGGTGCATCCTTTGGCGGGCCTGTGTACTGAAAGTCAGGTTCTCCATTCTCGCGACACATTCGAATGCGTGTAAGGCAGCGTACCGTCTCACGAAATCTTTCTAGAGCAGGGGAAGGGTCTTGAGTGGAAGGGGTGTAAATTCCTTTGAGAATTTTTTTCCAATCCTGGCTTTGTAATCCTGATTCCAGTTCCTGTGCTCTAAGTCGGGCTTCTTTCAATGTCCAGTTGGGAGGAATTCCTCCGTGTATCAAATAGTAAGGGGGCTTTTCATGAAGAATGGGCTGCTGGCGCATCCAGTCTTGTAATGAAGATAGAGCTGATGATTGGAGTGCTTCTTCAAGGGTATCCCGTTTTTTAGGGGGAACAAGGTTTAAGCTTCTGGCCAAAAAGTGGAAGTCATGGTTTCCGAGAACAGTTTGGATAGGAAGTCCCGATTTCTGAGCCCACTGAAGAACTTTGAGGGAGTCTGGCCCTCGATTGACAAGATCCCCCGTCAGCCAAAACTGATCCTTCTTGGGGTCAAAAGGAACTATTTTGATGAGTTGCTTTAAAGTTTTAAAGCAACCTTGAATATCGCCAATTGCATAAATAGACATGAAGAATAATTCCCAAGTGATGAATGAAATCTATAAAAAACTATGTGAGCCATGAAATGGGTTGCTCATCAAACTTTATTAAATGAAACAGATGAAACACCCATACTAAAAACATGAGAGTTATTAGGCGAGAATTTTTAACTCTATTTCTTGCTTCGAGAAAATATCTAAATCGCCAGAAATCGCCTTGACATTTAAAAATGAATAAAATTATAAGCTTGCCGCCTTCGTCTACCCTAGACGTTCGCCAGCCTTTGGTTTTGCTGGGCCAGAGGTGATTTGTTAAATTCTCAAAATGAGTAACCAAAGGGAGAGCTTTTCACGCCTGTATTCAGGGTAGTATCCCATTCGCGACCCGCTCACAGTGCTCATGTTTTAAATTATTATAAGTAAGTTGGGTGGCCTTTTAGGGCTGCCAGCGTAGCTCAGCTGGTAGAGCAACTGATTTGTAATCAGTAGGTCACCGGTTCGATCCCGGTCGCTGGCTTTCAGAAGTTCTGATGGATTTGTTTAGTTTGAGCAGGTGAGGTACCCGAGTGGCCAAAGGGAGCAGACTGTAAATCTGCCGGCGTTAGCCTTCGAAGGTTCGAATCCTTCCCTCACCATAAGTTATTAAAAGGGTGTGGGAAAGCTTGTTAGGTTTCATCATTTAAATAAATGGCAGTAAAAAGGTAAAAATAGAATTTCTGGTCAATAAGATTGTGCCTTTGCCTTTCAGAAGATTGAAAGAAATAAAGGGGTTTTGTTTCGCGGGAGTAGCTCAATTGGTAGAGCATCAGCCTTCCAAGCTGAGGGTCGCGGGTTCGAGCCCCGTCTCCCGCTTTGTTTTCAATTTGAGTTAAAAATGGTTTGACCCTGCCCACATAGCTCAGTTGGTAGAGCATCTCCATGGTAAGGAGAAGGTCATCAGTTCGATTCTGATTGTGGGCTTGAACCAGTGAGGAGAAAATATGCGATCTATCATCCAATTGGAATGCACGACCTGTAAAAACAGGAACTATTCGACGACAAAGAATAAAACGCGAACACCTGATCGTCTGAATTTTAAAAAATACTGTCGTTTCTGTCGAAAACATACCGATCATAAAGAGACAAAGTGATTTTGATTTTTTAATAGGTTAAGGATGCCGAGTGTAGGGGAGTAGCTCAGCTGGTAGAGCAGCGGTCTCCAAAACCGCGGGCCGCAGGTTCGATCCCTGTCTCCCCTGCTTTCGGCGTGCTTAAGAGAACACATGAATCAACAAAAGAAATGGCTGGATTTTGGGTTTGGGTTGATTGCTCTGGTCGCTTGGTTTTTGATCAGGGAGGTTTTACATTTTGGCTGGATGCAATTCCGCCTTCCTGCGATCGAGTATTTTTCAATCCATTTGGTGGACATTGTTGCATTTATCCTGGCTCTGGGCGTTTTCATCTCATTGAAGAAAAATGGTCGTGTGAGTGGGTTTGGATTAGAAGTTATTCAGGAGCTTGAAAAAGTGACATGGCCTACCCAGCAGGAGACACTTCTCTCTACGGGATTGATTGTCGTAATGGTGGCCCTCGTTTCCTTGATCTTTTTTATATTTGATTTTTTCTGGGGTTGGATTGTTAGCAACATCCTCTGAATTAGGTTCGAAAAATTTGGAGTTTTGAAATATGGCTCTACAATGGTACGTGGTTCACACTTATTCCGGATTTGAACAAAAGGCTAAGCAAGCCTTAGAGGAGCGGGTGCGCTCATTTAATAAAAAGGACTTCTTTGGTGAGGTGTTGATTCCTTCCGAAAACGTTGTGGAAATGAAAAAAGGGGTGCGTAAAACAACCACCCGTAAGTTTTTTCCTGGATATATCATGGTCCAGATGGATTTGAATGATGAGACTTGGCACATCGTCAAGGGAACTCCAAAGATTACAGGCTTTGTTGGAAATAGCACGAACCCCCCTGTAATTCCGGAAGAAGAGGTTCGTCGAATTACACAGCAGATTGATGAGGGGACCTTACGTCCTAAGCCAAAGGTCAATTTTGAAAAGGGCGAATCTGTAAGGGTGATGGATGGCCCTTTTGCTACCTTTAGCGGAGTAGTAGAAGAAGTGAATGTAGAGAAGGGTAAGCTTAAAGTGTTGGTGTCCATTTTTGGTCGCGCAACTCCAATTGAGCTTGATTTTGTTCAGGTAGAAAAAAGCTAATAAGCGAATGAGGAAAAAACAATGGCTAAGAAAATTACCGCGTTGGTCAAGTTGCAATGTCCTGCAGGTCAAGCGAATCCTGCGCCCCCGGTTGGGCCCGCTTTGGGTCAACATGGGGTAAATATTATGGAGTTCTGCAAGCAATTCAATGCAGCAACTCAAAAGCAGGCTGGATTGATCATTCCCTGTATTGTGACAGTTTATGCGGATCGATCGATTTCAATTACCTACAAAACTCCTCCGGCATCTGTTCTTCTTATGAAAGCTGCGAAAGCAGAAAAAGGGTCTGGGGTTCCGAACAAGAATAAGGTTGGTAATGTGACTAAGGCTCAGGTTGAAGAGATTGCAAAATTAAAAATGCCGGACCTGAATGCTAAAGATATGGATGGTGCGCTTAAGACGATTATGGGAACCGCGCGCAGTATGGGAATTGAAGTGGTTGGTTAATAAATCCTATTTAACTAAGAAGATGGGAGTTTTTTATGGGCAAGAAATATGTTCAGGCTGCTAGTAAAGTCGATGCAGTAAAAAAGTATTCTCTCTATGAGGCCTGTGGTCTTCTCTCTCAACTAAAGATCGCAAAATTTGATGAGACTGTAGACGTCTCTATCCGATTGGGAGTTGATCCCAAACAATCTGATCAGGTTGTTCGGGGAGCTGCTTCTTTGCCTCATGGTTTGGGAAAAACGATTCGCATTTTGGTCTTTGCAAAAGGAGAAAAGGAAAAGGAAGCCAGGCAGGCTGGAGCAGATTATGTGGGAGCAGAAGATCTGATAGAAAAAATTCAGGGCGGATGGATGGATTTTGATAAAATTATTGCTACCCCGGATATGATGGGTCAGGTCAGTAAGATTGGAAAGTTGTTAGGACCACGTGGTTTAATGCCGAACCCAAAAGTTGGTACTGTGACTTTCGATATTGGGAAAGCTGTTCAGGAAAACAAGGCTGGAAAGGTTGAGTTTAAGACCGATAAATCTGGCAATGTGCATGCTCCAGTTGGAAAGCTTTCGTTTGGAGCTGAGAAGTTGGGGCAAAACATTCATATGCTTGTTGAGAATATTTTGAAATTAAAGCCTCCTACAGCTAAAGGGACTTATTTTAAATCAATGACCATTTCTTCAACAATGGGACCCGGAATTAAAGTAGATACCGGTTCCTTGATTAATAATCCTGTTTGATATTGATTGTAAATTTTTCATGTAATAACCGGCTGTGCAGGGATTGTATTGTATTTTAAAGAGTTGCGGCAAGGTAGTCATCATTACAACAAGTCAATAGGTAAATAATAAAATACAATGTGAGTCAGATTGTTTGTGCAATTCTGAAAGAAATTGTGCCCATGTCTCAGTTTGGCTTTAGGTCTCAAAACAAAGTTTTTTGAAAATTTGATTTTCAATCAACTGGTCTAAGACAGTAGGTCTCGATAAGAGATAATGAGTTGCAAGCTCGCCTGCCGAGACGGGAAAAGGTGGAATCTCCCTCCTGATCCGATCTCCTTGTCATTTCACAAGACAAGTAAAAAAGCCTTTTTAGGTTTTTGAGAGGGTCGGTATCAGTCTTTGATCGCCCAGACGCCCCAAGGAGGTAGTCGTTTGAATAAACCAGAGAAACAAAAAGAAATCCAGGAGCTCAGTAATCGATTTAAATCGGCTGGGCTTACGGTCCTTGCTGACTATCGCGGTCTGACAGTTGACGAAATCACGAAGCTTAGGCGCTCGCTTCGAGAAGCCAAGGCTGAAATGAAAGTCGTCAAGAACACGTTGGCTCAGATAGCTGTCAAAGACACTGAGATGGCTGTCCTGCAAGAGCATTTTGTGGGAACTACAGCTGCAATCACCTCATCGGGAGATCCCATTACTCCAACAAAAGTTTTGGCAAAATTTGCTAAAGACCTGGAGAAATTTAAGATCAAGGTGGGATTTCTTTCCGGTAAGTTGATGTCGTCTCAAGAAATTGAGGCTCTTTCCAAACTGCCATCCCGCGAGGAGATGTTGGCATCCTTGCTGGGTTCGATGAAGGCCCCCGTCCAGAACCTCGTTGGGGTGCTCTCCGCTGTTCCGAGAAAAGTTGCCTATTCGTTGGCTGCCATTCGGGATAAAAAACAATAACCTTAAATTTAAAATAACGGTCCGCGGGCCTCTACGGGCGCATTCGGATCTGAATATCAATTAACATTCTTAGGAGGATGTAATGGCTATCGTCAGTAAAGAAGATATCTTGGAAACAATTGAAAATATGACACTTCTTCAGGTTGCGGATCTTGTGAAGCAGTTCGAAGAGAAGTTTGGAGTTTCTGCTGCAGCTCCTGTGGCTATTGTGGGTGCTGCTGGTGGTGGAGCTGCTGCTGCCCCTGCCGAGGAAAAAACCGAATTTACCGTTGTTTTGGCTTCTGCTGGTGACAATAAGATCAATGTCATTAAAGAAGTTCGCGCTATCACAGGTTTGGGTCTTAAAGAGGCCAAGGATCTGGTTGAAGGTGCTCCTAAGACAGTAAAAGAAGGTGTGAGCAAGGATGATGCTGCCAAGTTCAAAAAGCAGCTGGAAACAGTCGGAGCAAAAGTAGAGGTAAAGTAATTTGACTTTTGAAAACAGTGTGGAGCGCCTGTCATTTTGATGGGCGTTCCTATCTTTTTTTAGAGATAGGGCTGACGCAAAGCATTTTGGCTCCGTGAGTCCTTATAGAAAGGGAGTTATGTCAGTGAATAAAAATTCTCTTCGCATTCGGCGGGATTTTGGCCGGATTAAGAAAGTCATTGATATTCCCAACCTGATTGAGTTGCAAAAACAGTCCTACGACAAATTCCTGCAGGTGGGGTTATCCGCAGAAGAACGTCACGATTTGGGATTGCAGGGTGTTTTTAAGAGTGTTTTTCCCATCCGTGATTTCAATCAAACAGCCTCTCTTGAGTTTGTCAGCTATCATTTCGAAAAACCAAATTATGATGTGGATGAGTGCCGTGAGAGGGGGATGACTTTTGCAGCTCCCCTTAAAGTGGTAGTGCGTCTGGTAGTTTGGGATGTGGACGAAGCTTCTGCTGCCAGATCCATTCGTGATGTTAAGGAACAGGAAGTCTACTTCGGTGAGATTCCTCTCATGACTGAAACTGGAACCTTTATCATTAATGGTACTGAACGTGTTGTTGTCTCTCAACTCCATCGTTCCCCCGGAATTTTCTTTGAGCATGACAAGGGAAAAACCCATGCCTCTGGAAAACTCCTCTATTCTGCTCGCATTATTCCCTACCGTGGCTCCTGGCTCGATTTTGAATTTGATCCTAAGGATATTTTATATGTGCGCATCGATCGCAGAAGAAAAATGCCTGCAACGGTTTTGATTCGGGCTTTAGGATTGTCTGATGAAGAAATTCTGAATTTCTTTTATAAGTCTGAGCGCATTACCTATGATGGACGCTGGGTATACAAAGCTGTTGTCCCTGAACTGTTAGTTTTTCAGCGGGCTGCACGTGAAATTAAAAATTTAAAAACTGATGAAGTTTTGGTGAGAAAAGGCCAGAAGTTTTCAAAGTTGGCTCTCGAAAGATTGGCCTCTGCAAAGGTAAAGGAAATCCCGATTGAAATTGAAGAGATCATTGGTCGTGTTTCGGCACATGATGTGGTTGATAAAGAAACCGGTGAAATTGTTCTGGGGTGTAATGAAGTTTTAACAGAAGAAAAATGGGAAGAAATTCGTAAAAGAAAAATTGATCAAATAGACCTTCTGTACATCGATAATTTAAATGTTGGTCCTTACATTCGAAATACCTTGATCGCAGATAAAGTTAAAACAGCTGATGAAGCAATTGCTGAAATCTATAAACGACTTCGTCCTGGCGATCCTGCCACCCCTGAAGCTGCTCGTAACTTTTTTGAAAATCTCTTTTTCAATCCCGAGAGATACGATTTGTCGAAAGTGGGTCGTCTTAAAATCAATCACAAGTTCAATTACGATGTTCCTTTGGAAATCACGACCTTGCGCAAAGAGGACATTCTGGATACCTCCCGTTATCTCGTGAACCTGAAAGATGGATCGGGTCAGGTAGATGATATCGATCACTTGGGCAATCGTCGTATTCGCGCTGTAGGCGAGCTTTTGGAAAATCAATATCGTGTGGGTCTCTTAAGAATGGAACGCGCGATCAAAGAGCGCATGAGCCTTCAGGAAATTGAAACCCTCATGCCCCACGATCTTATCAATCCAAAACCAGTATCTGCGGTCGTAAAGGAGTTCTTTGGATCCTCACAGCTCTCGCAGTTCATGGATCAGACCAATCCACTTTCTGAGGTGACTCATAAAAGAAGATTATCTGCATTGGGACCTGGAGGTCTTACGCGAGAACGCGCAGGTTTCGAGGTTCGTGACGTTCATGCGACGCACTACGGACGCATTTGCCCCATTGAAACTCCCGAAGGTCCGAATATCGGATTGATTGCATCTCTTTCTGCCTTTGCGCGCGTAAATGAGTTTGGGTTTATCGAAACCCCTTATCGACGGGTGAAAGAAGGTCGAGTGTCCGATGAGGTGGTTTACTGTTCTGCGCTTGAAGAAGAAGGTTTCCTTATTGCTCAGGCGAATGCTGCCTTGGATCCGAAGGGACATTTTTTGACGGATTTGGTTTCTTGCCGTAAAAATGGAGAATTCATCAACGCTCCAGCAAAAGATGTTAACTTGATGGACGTCTCTCCTAATCAACTCGTTTCTATTGCTGCTTCTCTCGTTCCTTTCCTTGAACATGATGACGCGAACCGAGCCCTGATGGGTGCAAACATGCAGCGTCAGGCTGTTCCTTTGCTTCGCAGTACGGCTCCTCTGGTTGGGACGGGCATCGAAGGAAAGGTCGCTCAAGACTCAGGTGTTATTGTTGCAGCAAAGAGAGAGGGGGTCGTGCAAAGCGTTGATGCTACGCGCATTGTCGTGAAGGCAGATAAAACCTCGAGAAAAGACATGGGATCAGAAGTCGATATTTATAATCTCATCAAGTATAGCCGGTCCAACCAGAATACCTGTTTAAATCAGAAGCCCATCGTGAAGGTTGGAGACCCTGTCCGTAAAGGTCAAGTGCTTGCTGACGGTGCCGCAACGGATCAGGGAGAACTGGCTCTTGGGCAGAATGCCTTGGTTGCCTTCATGCCTTGGGGGGGCTGTAACTTCGAAGACTCCATCCTCATATCTGAAAACCTTGTTAGTGAAGACTATTTCACTTCCATTCACATTGAAGAATTCGAATGCGTTGCTCGTGACACCAAGCTCGGTAAAGAAGAAGTTACTCGCGATATCCCCAATGTGGGTGAAGAGGTATTAAAGGATCTGGATGAGTCCGGAATTATTCGGGTTGGCGCCGAGGTTCAGCCAGGCGATATCCTTGTTGGTAAAATCACACCTAAAGGAGAAACGCAGCTTTCTCCCGAAGAAAAACTTTTAAGAGCTATCTTTGGTGAAAAAGCCGGTGACGTTAAGGATACTTCCCTGCGCGTTCCTCCAGGAGTAGCGGGGACCGTGATTGATGCTCAGGTTTTCTCAAGAGAAGGAGCAGAGCTTGATGATCGTGCGAAAGATATCCAGGATAAAGAAAGCTCAAAACTTCACAAAGATCTCGAAGATGAAATCCGTATCATTCAAGAATCGACTGCAAAAAAACTGAAGCCCTTGCTCTCAGGTCGAACAGCAACAAGTAAAGTCGTCGATGAAAAGACCGATCGTATCTACATCGCGAAGGGAAAGGGTATCACCGAAGACGTTTTAATGAGAATGCCTGCTGAAAAATGGTCAGAAATTACCGTCTCAGGTGGGGAAGAGGTCGAAGCTGAGTTTCAGGAGGTTATTGACTCGATGGAGGAACAAATCGAGTTTGTGAAAATGGTGTACGACCAGAAAATGAATAAGCTTAAAAAGGGCGATGAACTTCCGCCAGGCGTCATCAAAATGGTGAAGGTGTATGTTGCCATTAAGCGCAAGCTTTCAGTCGGAGATAAAATGGCCGGTCGCCATGGGAACAAGGGGGTTATCTCCCGTATTGTTCCAATGGAAGATATGCCCTATCTCGAAGATGGTACACCTGTAGACATCGTTCTTAACCCATTGGGGGTTCCTTCCCGAATGAATGTGGGGCAGATCCTTGAAGTCCATCTGGGATGGGCTGCCAAAGGATTGGGTCAAAAAATTCAGGAGATGCTGAACCAGCAGGTTTCACTTGATACCTATCGTACATTGTTTAAGAAAATCTATCCTGCCAAAGAAGTCCAGGAACACTTAGATGTTCTTTCTGATAAAGATTTAAGAAAGGTTATTTACGATCTGAAAGATGGGATTTTTACCTCTTCTCCAGTCTTTGATGGAGCAAAAGAGGAAGAAATCAAGCGCATGCTCGAGCTGGCTGAGCTTCCTAAATCCGGCCAAGCAATTCTATACGATGGTAAAACTGGAGAAGCTTTTGAACAGCCTGTGACTGTCGGTATCATGTATATCCTGAAGCTCCACCACCTGGTCGATGACAAGATACATGCTCGCAGTATTGGACCTTATTCGCTGGTTACCCAACAACCCTTGGGTGGTAAGGCCCAGTTTGGAGGTCAGCGTCTTGGAGAAATGGAAGTGTGGGCAATGGAAGCGTATGGGGCAGCTTATTCACTCCAGGAATTTTTAACAGTTAAGTCAGATGATGTTATCGGCAGGACTCGCATGTATGAAGCCATTGTTAAGGGAAGTAATGCTCTGGAAGCAGGAATTCCAGAATCCTTTAACGTTTTGATCAAAGAACTTCAGAGTTTGGCCCTTAATATCGAAATGGTTGAAGGTACATAATTTATTTTTATACCGTCTTTAAATGCATTAAGGAGGCGCAATTGGCCCCCAGTTCCACAATGTTTGGAAGCCTCCAGAGCTTGTCTTGGCGATTCGCTGATGCCTTTTGAAAATTTGCTACAGTGAAAAACGAAAGGTTTCAAAACCTTTGTAGTTTTAATTTAGTCTGAGTGGTTTTTTGTCCTCGTGAAGGAAATCCTCCACGACACCTAAGACCCAGAAAAGAAGGAGAAGATCCGTTGGATATTCAAGCCTTTTTTGAAAAACCGAAAGACCCTGTTTCATTTTCTGCGATTAAAATTTCACTTGCCTCTCCAGAGCTCATTCGCTCTTGGTCGCATGGTGAAGTGAAAAAACCAGAGACCATCAATTATCGTACTTTCAAGCCCGAGCGAGATGGTTTGTTTTGCGCCAAGATCTTTGGTCCCGTCAAAGATTATGAGTGCAATTGTGGTAAGTACAAGCGGATGAAGCATCGAGGGATTGTGTGTGAAAAGTGTGGTGTTGAAGTTATTCAATCAAAAGTACGCCGTGAGCGGATGGGACATATCAATCTGGCGACACCTGTAGCACACATCTGGTTTTTGAAAAGTCTTCCCTCACGCATTGGTGCCGTTCTTGATCTGACCTTGAAAGATCTCGAGAAGGTCCTTTATTGTGAATCTTATATAGTATTGGATCCTGGGGTGGCCAAGCTCAGTGAAGGAGATGTGCTTTCTGAAGATAAATATCAAAAAGCTCGCGAAGAAAATGGAAATTCCTTTGTTGCCAAAATGGGCGGTGAGGCGATTTTAGAGATGCTTAAGAAAATCGACCTGGAAGAAACCGCTAAAAAATTGCGCAAAGACCTCGCTAAAACTTCATCGGAAGCCATCAAGAAAAAAATCGCCAAGCGCTTGAAGGTAATCGAGGCCTTAAGGGATTCTGGGAATCGTCCTGAATGGCTCATGCTGGAAGTGATTCCGGTAATTCCGCCCGACTTGCGTCCCCTGGTCCCTTTAGAGGGAGGGCGTTTTGCAACCAGTGATCTGAACGATTTGTATCGTCGAGTCATTAACCGAAACAATCGTCTTAAAAGACTTTTAGAACTCAATGCTCCAGAGATTATCATCCGCAACGAAAAACGCATGCTTCAGGAAGCAGTCGATGCTCTTTTTGACAATGGTCGTCGTGGCAAAGTTTTTACAGGCCCAAACCGTCGTCCGTTAAGATCCCTTTCCGACATGATCAAGGGAAAACAGGGGAGATTTCGTCAGAATCTGCTTGGAAAGCGCGTTGATTACTCCGGACGTTCCGTCATTGTTGTTGGCCCCGATCTTAAGCTGCATCAGTGCGGACTTCCAAAGTTAATGGCCCTCGAGCTTTTCCGCCCCTTCATCTATGGAAAGCTAGAACAGCGCGGATACGTCTCTACCATCAAGAGTGCTAAAAAGATGGTTGAGAAACAGCGTCCTGAAGTTTTTGACGTCCTTGAAGAAGTTATTAAAGAACATCCTGTTTTGCTCAATCGAGCTCCCACACTTCACCGTCTTGGTATTCAGGCCTTTGAACCTGTTTTAATCGAGGGAAAAGCCATTCAACTTCATCCTCTGGTTTGCGCGGCTTTTAATGCCGATTTTGATGGGGACCAGATGGCGGTTCACGTTCCACTTTCAGTGGAAGCGCAGATTGAGGCTCGCGTCTTGATGATGAGTACGAATAATATTCTTTCACCTGCCAACGGCAAACCTATCATCGTTCCAACCCAGGATATGGTTCTTGGGCTGTACTACATGACTCGGGAAAAAGTCTTCTCGAAGGGAGAAGGGAAAGTTTTCGCTACTCCAGTTGAAGTCCGTATTGCTTACGATAGCGGCGAAGTGGATCTGCATGCCCATGTCAAAGTGCGCATCGATGGAGAGCGCTACGATACGACAGTGGGACGTGTGATTCTTCAAGAGATTGTTCCACACGAAATTCCCTTCAAGGTGATTAATAAAGTAATGGATAAAAAATCCATCGCAGAGCTGGTCGATCTTGTTTACCGAAGCTGTGGCGATAAGGAAACGGTCTTGCTTGCAGATCGCTTGAAAAACCTCGGGTTTTCATTCGCATCAAAAGCAGGTGTTTCGATTTGTATCGATGATATGAAGATTCCTACCCAAAAGGAGAAACATCTTCAGGGGGCCTACAAAGAGGTTCGAGAGGTCGAAGATCAGTACATCGAAGGTTTGATCACGAATGGTGAACGCTACAATAAGATTGTCGATATTTGGGCGCAGACAACAGAAAATATTGCTACCGAAATGTTGAAGGAAATGAGTGTGGAGTCGGTTTCTGATGAAAAGGGGACCACTAAAACAATGCCTTCCTTTAACCCCATAAATATCATGGCTGATTCCGGTGCGAGAGGGTCTGCACAACAGATGCGTCAGCTCGCAGGAATGCGCGGTCTGATGGCGAAGCCCTCTGGTGAAATCATCGAAACTCCCATTACTGCGAATTTCCGCGAAGGCTTGACCGTGTTACAATATTTCATCTCGACTCACGGTGCTCGAAAGGGTCTGGCTGATACGGCATTAAAAACCGCGAACTCAGGTTACTTGACCCGCCGCCTGGTTGATGTTGCTCAGGATGTTGTTGTTTCTGAAGTCGATTGTGGAACTTTGGACGGCATTATCATTTCTCCTCTGGTTGAAGGAGGAGAGGTGATTGAACCTCTTGGAGATCGAATTCTGGGTCGCGTCGCTCTGGAAAATATTCGTGATCCATTTACCAATGTTATTTTAGTGAAGGCAGGCGAAGAAATTGACGAAAACAAGATGAGGCAGATTGAAGATTCTGGTCTTGAGAAAGTAAAAATTCGCTCGGCAATGACCTGTCAGTCTAGACGCGGGGTTTGTGTAAAGTGCTATGGACGCGATTTGGCTCGAGGAAAGATGGTCAATCTCGGGGAGTCGATTGGTGTTATCGCTGCTCAATCCATTGGAGAGCCAGGAACGCAGCTTACGATGAGAACCTTCCATATTGGTGGAGCTGCATCCCGGCGAGCAGAGCAATCTACATTGGAGAACCGAACCGAAGGAACAGTTCGCTTTTTGAACGTTTCGATTGTTACGAATAAAGAAGGCAGCCTGACAGTCATGAATCGGCATGGTGAGATTGCTATTATCGATGACTCCGGCCGAGAGCGCGAAAGATACAATGTGATTTACGGAGCAAAGCTCTTGGTGAAAGAAGGGCAGCGCATTTCCCCCACTACTCTTATGGCAGAGTGGGATCCATACACGATTCCAATTCTTACGGAAGTCGATGGAGTTGTAAAATATGGAGATATCCTGGAAGGGGTTACCGTCCAAGAGATGGTTGACGAAGTGACAGGGCTTTCCCATAAAGTGATCATTGAATCTAAACAATCTGATTTACGACCGCGCATTTCGTTAAAAGATGCGGATGGTAAGACAAGACGCTTGCCTGGTTCAAAAACAGAAGCACGTTACATGCTTCCGATTGGAGCCAATATTGTCGTGAGCGAAGAAGAAAGCGTCGTTGCAGGTGATGTTATTGCAAAAATTCCTCGCGAAACGACGAAAACCAAAGATATCACCGGAGGTCTTCCCCGAGTTGCCGAACTCTTTGAAGCCCGTAAGCCGAAAGAGTCAGCAATTATCAGCGAAATTGATGGGATGGTTTCCTTCGGAAAAGACACTAAAGGGAAACGCAAGATCATCATTACTCCAGAGGTGGGTGAGCCTAAAGAATATCTTATCTCAAAAGGAAAACACGTGGCTGTTCGAGAAGGGGATCGAGTCCGTGCTGGTGAAGCTCTGATGGACGGCTCTGCAAACCCCCACGATATCTTGCGAGTATTGGGTGTGAAAGAACTGGCTAAATATCTAGTTGATGAAATTCAGGAAGTCTACCGTTTGCAGGGCGTTAAAATTAACGACAAGCATATAGAAGTCATTGTCCGACAGATGCTCCGCAGGGTCCGCATTAAAGATGCAGGGGACAGCAATTTCTTAATTGATGAACAAATTGAACGACATTTTTTTGAAACAGAAAATGAACGTTTGAAAAAGAAAGGTTCCAAACCAGCGATTGGTGAACCGATGCTTTTAGGTATTACCAAGGCTTCGCTCTCTACTGAAAGCTTCATCAGTGCGGCCTCGTTCCAAGAGACAACACGAGTTCTCACCGAAGCCGCAATTAGTGGAAAGTTAGATACTCTCAACGGTCTTAAAGAAAACGTTATCATGGGACGTCTGGTTCCTGCTGGAAGTGGACTTCAAAAGTATCGAGATATGAAAATTCTCGTAGAAGAAATTACAGAAAAAGAGATTGAAGAATCCTTACAAGTGGGTTCGTCGGGATATTAAACTCCCAATTCCATCTCCTTTACTAAGGGTTGCGATTGAAAGTGAATATTTTAGAAAGATCTTCAGGTAAATAGATTGACACTGAATTTTATTTTTGTTACTAAGTCGCCTCCTTTAGTCCTTCAGGAAATATTCGTTCTTAACCTGTTGGAATAATTAGAATTATTTAATAGTCGATGGTGAGAGAAGGAGCCTGTGGCTACTTCATGCCAGATAGTTGTGTCTCGAAATAAGATTGGATTTTATGCCAACAATTAATCAGTTGATTCGAAGAGGGCGTAAGCAGGCAGAGTGGAAGACTAAATCCCCTGCATTGTCTTCCTGTCCTCAAAAGCGAGGAGTTTGTGTTCGTGTTTATACGACGACTCCCAAAAAACCAAACTCGGCCTTACGGAAGGTGGCTCGTGTCCGACTAACCAATAATATGGAAGTGACGAGTTATATTCCTGGAGAAGGTCATAATCTTCAGGAGCATTCGGTTGTTTTGATTCGTGGGGGGCGTGTGAAGGACCTTCCTGGTGTGAGGTATCATATCGTGCGTGGTTCTTTGGATACGCAAGGGGTGTCTAAGCGTAAACAGAGCAGGTCAAAATATGGAGCTAAAAAAGGGTAGGTGAGAGTTTCGTTTGAAACTCGCACCTTTTTTTATGTCTAGAAAAAGTGGAGCGCCAAAAAGAAAGATTGTTGCAGATCCAAAGTACCACGATAAGCTGGTTACCAAGCTGGTTACGAAGCTTATGTTGGGTGGGAAGAAAAGTCTTGCTGAAAAGGTCGTGTATGGGGCTTTTGATTATATTCAGCAGAAGCAGAATGATGATCCTTTAAAGCTTTTTAAGCAGGCTCTTGAGAATGTGAAGCCCATTCTTGAGGTTAGGTCGAGGCGAGTGGGTGGCGCTACTTATCAGGTTCCTATGGAGGTTCGGCCAGACCGTCGAGTTTCGCTGGGATTGAGATGGTTGGTTTTGTATTCGCGAGCGCGTGGTGAGAAGTCTATGAGGGAGCGGCTTGCGCTGGAGATTCTGGATGCTCTTCAGAATCGTGGAGCCTCAATTAAGAAGCGAGAAGATGTTCATAAAATGGCGGAGTCTAATAGGGCTTTTGCTCATTATCGTTGGTAGTCTTTGACTCTAGCAGCTTCTTCCTTGAGCCCATTGATGCCTTTTGAACAGTGGGTGGTGTTATGTCGCTAGAGAAAATAAGGAATATTGGCATCATGGCACATATTGATGCCGGTAAAACGACTACAACCGAGAGGATTTTGTATTATACAGGGGTTTCTCATAAGTTGGGAGAGGTGCATGAAGGAACTGCTGTTATGGACTGGATGGTTCAGGAGCAGGAGAGAGGGATAACGATTACTTCTGCTGCTACAACCTGCTTTTGGCAGGGGCATCAGGTAAATATTATTGATACACCAGGTCATGTAGATTTTACGATAGAAGTAGAGAGATCTTTGAGAGTATTGGATGGTGCAGTTGCCTTGTTTTGTTCTGTGGGTGGAGTTGAACCCCAGTCTGAAACTGTCTGGAGGCAGGCGGATAAATATCATGTCCCTCGAATTGCTTTTGTTAATAAGATGGACCGCATGGGGGCTGATTTTTTTCGTGTGATTCAAATGATGGTAGATAGGCTTCATGTGAAGCCAGTTTGTTTTCAGCTTCCATGGGGATCGGAGGATGGTTTTCAAGGAGTTATAGATTTGGTTGAGATGAAAGCTATACTTTACGATGAAGGTTCGATGGGGCAGAGTTTTTATAAACTTGAGATTCCACAAGAAATCCAAAGTCAGGCGTTTGAATATCGTGAAATGCTCTTAGAGGCGGTTGTGGAGCATGATGATATTTTAATGGATAGGTACTTGGCAGGAGATGAAATTCAGCCTGATCAGCTGATAAAAGCTGCAAGGCGCGCAACGATTGATTTAAAGATTACTCCAGTTTTTTGTGGATCGTCTTTTAAAAACAAGGGGGTGCAGCAGTTGCTAGATGCTGTCGTTGACCTTCTGCCATCACCTTGCGATAAACCTGCTGTAAAAGGTCAGTCAATAGAGTCTGTAGAAAAAATTCTATATCGGAAGGCGGATTTCAAAGAGCCATTATCTGCATTGGCTTTTAAGATCATGATAGACCCCTTTATGGGGCAATTAACATATTTAAGAGTATATTCAGGCGCTTTAGAGGCTGGAGATTTTGTATATAATCCGGTCAAAGGTAAGAAAGAAAAAGTTGGGCGCATTCTAAGAATGCATGCCAACAAGCGAGAAGAGATTAAATCGATTCAAGCAGGCGATATTGCAGCGGTAGTTGGATTAAGATTTTCAACTACAGGAGACACTTTGTGTGCTGAGGATGCTCCGATAGTTCTAGAGAGGATGGAGTTTCCGAATCCTGTCATATCCGTTGCGATAGAACCTAAAACAAAGGCAGATCACGATAGGTTGGGCGGAGCGCTTCAGAGGTTGTCAATTGAAGACCCAACTTTTCGAGTTAGATATGATCAAGAAACCGGACAGACCCTTATTTCCGGAATGGGAGAGTTACACCTTGAGATAGTGGTTGATCGGCTGATGAGAGAATTTAAGGTTGAAGCGAATGTGGGGAAGCAGCAGGTCGCATACCGAGAGACGATCGAGGTTAAATCTCAGGGCGAGGGAAAGTATTTTCGTCAGAGCGGTGGAAAAGGACTTTATGGTCATGTGGTTTTAGACTTGGAGCCCTTAAGTAGAGGAGATGGTTTTAAATTTGTAGAAGAGGTTTTGCCTGGAGTTATTCCGTCAGAATTTATAGCACCAGTTAAAAAGGGTGTTGAAGAGGCGATGGAGAATGGTGTTTTGGCAGGTTTTCCTGTCGTTGATGTGAAGGTTACTCTGAGAGATGGATCGTTTCATGACGTTGATTCAACCGAGTTGGCTTTTAAAATAGCTGGTTCAATTGCATTTAAAGAAGCTTCAAAAAATGCTCAACCCGTTCTTTTGGAGCCGATTATGAAAGTGGAAGTGGTCTTGCCTGAAGTTTTTTTTGGTTCTGTAATTGGCGATTTGAACGCTCGTAGAGGGAGAATTGTTAAAACGGAAGTTAGATCTGGTGCACAGGTAGTCGACGCTCAAGTTCCTCTTGCTAATATGGTTGGATATGCTACAGATCTGCGCTCTCAAACTCAGGGGCGGGCGACCTTTACAATGCAGTTCGATCAGTATGATGTGGTCCCAAAAAATATTGCTGAAGAAATTTTCGCTCGAATTCAGGGAAGGTCTTTGACTGATTTTCATTAAACAAATTTTAAGTTTTTAATTGCGAAGAATAATAACGATGAGGAGAGCTCCTTATGTCAAAAGAAAAATATGAACGTAAAAAACCCCATGTGAACGTTGGAACCATCGGTCACGTTGATCATGGTAAGACTACTACCACTGCTTCGCTGACCAAGGTCGCAGAAGTTCTTGGTTACTCCAAGTTTGTCCCTTACGATGAGGTCGCGAAGGCTTCCGAGTCTCAAGGTAGAAGAGATCCTACAAAAATATTGACGATTGCTACCTCCCACGTTGAATACGAAACTGAAAATAGACATTATGCACACGTCGACTGTCCTGGGCATGCCGACTATGTTAAAAACATGATTACTGGCGCTGCTCAGATGGATGGTGCCATTCTGGTTGTTTCAGCAGTTGATGGACCTATGCCTCAAACGCGTGAGCATATCCTTTTGGCAAGGCAGGTGGGTGTTCCTTATATTGTTGTCTTTATCAATAAAGTTGATTTGGTTGACGATGCCGAGCTTGTAGATCTTGTTGAGTTAGAAGTTCGCGAATTGCTTACCCAATATAAATTCCCTGGAAATGATATTCCTGTTATCCGCGGCTCAGCTACAAAAGCTCTTTCGGGAGATCAGGGTGACCTTGGTGTTCCTGCCATTAAAAAACTGTTTGACGCTCTCGATAGCTATATTCCGCTTCCTGAGAGGCCTCTAGATAAGCCATTCTTAATGCCTGTTGAAGATGTATTTAGCATCTCGGGCCGAGGTACTGTGGTAACTGGGCGTGTGGAAAGAGGTTTGGTAAGGGTGGGAGATGAAATCGAAATCGTTGGTTTCCGTCCGAGCCTGAAGACTATCGTTACAGGTGTTGAGATGTTCCGCAAGTTGCTCGATGAAGTGCGTGCAGGAGATAACGTTGGGCTTCTTCTTAGAGGTACCAAAAGGGAAGAAGTGGAAAGGGGGCAGGTTTGTGCAAAGCCGGGAAGTATTACTCCTCACACAAAGTTTAAAGCTGAAATTTATGTTCTTAATAAAGATGAGGGGGGGAGGCATACTCCTTTCTTTAATGGATATCGACCTCAGTTTTACTTTAGAACAACTGACGTGACAGGAGTTGCAACTCTACCGCAAGGAGTTGAGATGGTAATGCCCGGTGATAATTTAAGTGTGGATGTTGAATTGATTACTCCTATTGCAATGGAAAGGGAGCTTCGATTTGCTATCCGTGAAGGTGGTAGGACGGTCGGAGCTGGTGTTATCACTGAAATTGTTGCTTAATAATAACCCTAATCTACAAGTCGTTTTATGGCACAAGAGTATCAAGGACAAAAAATCAGAATTCGTCTTAAGGCTTTTGATCACCGATTGCTTGACCAGTCAGCCTCTGAGATTGTTGGAACTGCCAAGCGAACGGGGGCTCGTATAGCGGGACCTCTTCCTCTGCCTACCAAGATAGAGCGCTACACTGTTTTAAGATCACCACATGTGGATAAAAAGTCTCGAGAGCAGTTCGAGATTAGAACTCACAAGAGGTTACTTGATATTCTCGAGCCAACGCAACAGACGATCGATGCTCTCATGAGACTCGATTTGTCTGCCGGTGTAGAAGTTGAAATTAAAATGGCCTAATTAAATAAGAAGATTTGAATATGAATGGTCTCTTTGGAAAAAAAATAGGAATGACCCAGGTGTTCACAAGCGATGGTCGTCGTTTGTCAGTGACAGTCTTGAAAGTAGGGCCTGTGACCGTTGTCCAGAAAAAGACAAATGTGGGTGAAGGATATGAAGCTCTTCAGGTTGGTTTTGAAGAATATCCATTTCACAAACTGGATCGTGCACAAAAAGGGCATTTTCAGAAGCAGGGGACAAAATCTTTTAAATACTTGAGAGAGATTCGCATGCCTTCTACAGAAGGTGTTGGTATAGGCGCAGAGCTTAATTTAGCTCACTACAAGCCTGGGGATTTTGTGAATGTAACTGGTGTGTCAAAGGGGAAAGGGTTTCAGGGTGTCATTAAAAGGCATCATAAAAGCGGGGGGCCCAAATCTCATGGTTCAACATTCCATCGCTCGACAGGCTCAATTGGACAAAGGACTTATCCGGGAAAAGTGTTCAAGAATATGAAATTGCCAGGACATATGGGTGACAAGAAAACAACTATTAAGAATCTAGAAGTTGTGGATGTTAAGTTTGATGAAAATCTCCTTTATTTGAAAGGGGCTGTGCCTGGTGGAAAGAACGCTTTTTTAGCAATTAAGAATACCTCAAAAGATTTTGCGGATAGAAAATAAGATTGGCTTATCAGTTTTATGGGTGAAAAAGATTATGATTAAATTAGGCGTATTCAATCAAAATGGTGAAAAAGCATCGGAAGTTGAGATAGCAAGTAAATTGCTTTCAGGACCAGTTAGAAAAGCTTTGCTGTGGGAGTCAATTAAGATGCAGCAAGCAAATCATCGT
>JBPOIC010000039.1:0-72040 GCA_052034865.1 Myxococcota bacterium
CCTTTTTTAAAAGATGACGATAGTTTTCTCCCGGTTCGCCTTCCTCTTGAAATGGATTAAAAAAGAGCGCCGAAATTTCTGCCTTCCTGATTTTTCCAGACATCAATCCGTAATATAGGCAGTCTCCCAACATATATCCCAGGGCGTGCGTGATCGAAAAAAACAGGCGATCACTTAAGTTGCCCACCTCCTCAGAGGTCATCAAAAGGCCCTGACGCTCCTGATCCTTCAGCTTTAAAACCTCCAGTGCAGTCAGAAGCTCCAGCGCGCGTTTTTCGCCACTTTGGGCATTCAGTTTTTTAAGATACGACAGCATGCTGCGATAATCTTTTTCATGCAGGCATTTGCGTTGATGATTGACGGTCTTCGATCCAAAAAAACCCAGGGCCTCGTGGAGGATATTGGCATAAAAGGCATCCCGCGGTTCACGAGGAAATTCCTCTCCGGCACAAAGGTAACGCACAAAATGCGCAGCCTCTTCAGCGGCGTGGTTGAGCGAAAGATTGGCCAGGTATGCCGTTTTGATTTGAGGAATAAAATAAGACTCTCCGCCTAAAACCTGTTTGCGAATCCCGGCGAGCTGCTTTTTGCTGAATTGCCCATGCTCTTCCAGACGCTCTAAGAAAGTCAAATCGCCACAGGTATACACTTCGATTTCTTCTTTCTCTTTGGAAAGCGTAATCTCTAAAAACTGTGCAATGCGATCTGCGAGATCTAAAAAGTGAAGCTTCGCATCGGCATAATCAAACTCGCCTTCCTCCTGCTCAAGCCAATGAATATAGCTTTGCTGCCAGACAATGGGCGGCGTGTTCATCAGGCAAAAGCTGTTTTCATTCATTCGCACAATCTCTGTTTTTTCTTCCATTTTTCGAGCGGCAAGCTGCCAGTAAATCTGCTCAGAATTTTGATAGAGAAAAATCGCCTGACGATCGAGGGCATTTTCTTTCAGAAGGGATTGGATTTTGGCCGGCAGGTGGGGAGGCGCAATATGAAGATCTCCGATCAAAACCAGAATTTTTTGATGGGGATGCTTTTTTACAATCTCAACAATTTTTTTTGCACAGGCCAGATCGCGCTCGTGAAGCGAGGCCGTAGGCGTTGGGGCTGATTCTACGCCATAGATCTGAAGATGATGGTAGCGGGCAAAATCAAACAGGGGCTGAAAATTTTTCCATAAATCAAAATACCAGCGTTTTTTCAGATGGATTTTTTTTAAGAACTCCGTCTCTTCGAGAACTCCATTCAAATAATCTTCGATCAATCTCTGATAGCGTTTGTGAATGAGCTCTAACGCCAGAATCAGATCGGGAAAATCTTCAATGAGCATTTTTAAAATTCTTAAAAATCCGCGTTGGGATTGAGGATTGGTGTGATAATCGCCCACAAAAATCAGATCCGCGTTTTTAAGAGCAGATTTTAGCTCTTCGGGGCTTGCGACGTGATCAAAGTGAGAAGTGTGGCTGTGATAGCGCCTTTGATAGGTCAAAAAACCTTTCTCCTGAATGGAGATGGATTCTTCGATAAAAAGCCGATTGCGTTGGAAGATTTTTTTCTGGATTGCCAAAAGTTCTTCACGGGGAGTGAGGTTTTTTTTGGGCATGAGGATTTATAGCGTTTTTGGGAGGAGACTACAAAAAAATAAGAGAGAAGATAGAAGAGAGAATTCAGGAGACAGAATTCAGAAGAAAACCTTGAGTTCAATTGGGTGGTAGGGGCGTCCGCCTCAGGCGGATCGCCCTTCGGAATTCAGAATCTAGGAGTCAGACGACGATACCCACCTCCTCACTCCCTCAACCTCTTCGGAAATTGTGTCCTCCGATCCAGATCAAAATGAAAAGACAGGGCTCCTACAAAGTTGTTGCGATTATGCCCGTTGGCGAAGTTGAAATTTTGCACACGCTCATAACCAAGTTCAATTTTAGTGGAGAGAGGATAATTTCCAAAGCGGTGTGTCCAGTCGGTTTGAATTCGATATCGTCCTTCGGTCGGATTGTCGGTTGTAATCTCAAAACCAAAATCGGGTTCACCGTGGGTCAAATAGGTATCGTTATCCCGAAACTCAAACGCTCCGTGGAGTCCGATCAAATTGTTACGGTTTACATCCCACGTGGTGTCCACATAAAACCCATTCGCGTCTGGGCCCAGGGCATCACCAATCAAATTCCGGTTTAAGGTCACCCCTGATAAAAACTGAGAATGACGATAGTAACGAAGACCAGTGTGATGAAACTCAAACCGCAAATCCGTGCGTCCATCTTCCGTCAATCTTGGCAGATAAAGCCCGAGATTATAGCCGGCATCTTCCCAAAACATGCTTTTCAAACGTCCCAGATCGATATCATCAAAAACCATCTCGCCATAAAGTTCGAGATTTCTCGCAGGAGGAATTCTCAAGCGAAAATCCATGCCCGCCAGTTTGTTGGAAATCTGAAAATCCTTGCTTGTGATAAAGCTGTCGATGATCGGAAAGACATCTGCCACGCGCTCTCCAAAAGAAGCATGGGGTGAACCCTCGCCACCGGAATGATTCATAAGCTCCAATCCAAATTCAAAAAAAGACACCGGTTCAAAGCTCAGTTTATAGCCCAAAAGATAAGCGTATTTATGGTCCTGCTCAGGGCCCAGATTCGAGAAGAAGAATGTAAACTTCGAAGGTCCTAAATATTTAAAAATCCATGGGAGATAAACCGGGCTGTCATTTGAGATCTTGATCATATCCAGCCCGCGTGCATTGCCGGATAACAGCAGGCCTCCGTGCGGACTTTGTCCCCATTGTAAAAAATCACGACCGACTTCCAGCTCAAAATTTCCCAAATAAAATTTGGCGTAGGCGTTTTGAGCAAGCAGATGAATGTCATTCGGCTCATCCTCGGGTGAAAAGGCAATCAGAAATCGCGGTTTGGCATAAAGGGCAAAATGGTTTCCGAAACGCGCCCAGCGCGCGGTTTCGATCGAAAGATTGCCGCCGTTCATCAAGTGCCGGCCCTGACGATATTGAAGGAGAGGATTTATCTGCGCATCGATGCCTCCGACGAGGGTATCCGGTGTCAGCGCCTCGTAAGGGCTGAAGGCCGTCAAAAGCTCGAAGTCGACTTTTTCTAAAAGATGAAGGGAATAGGCGGGTGTTTTTCCAGAGAGCGTGCCACGGGCAACGAGCTCTTCTTTAAATTCTTTCTGGAGTCGATCGAGAATTTCTTCGGTGTAGGTCCAGCGGGTCGCGTAAGAATCCTGATTTTTATTTTTATGACGTTCCAGATTTTTTAAGGCCTGCTCAATCAGTCGCGCGATTTCCTTTCGCGAATAAGGTCGCTGACCCACGATGACCGATTCGATGAGTCCTTGGCCGATCAGCTTGTCTAGATCATGATAGACCGGATCTTCGATCGGAACATTCACCGAAACCTGGGTGTCGGCAAAATTGGAAAGAGTGAAAAGGAAAGCAAGAATCCAAAAGAGTCTAAAGATTTTTTTCATGGCAGGTTGGTATTGAAGAGTTTCTGGAGCGTCAATGAGATGTTTGATGGGGTGGGGATTTTTCGTTCGCCCTGATCTTCCTTCGGCGGGGTGGTTTGTAGACAGGGGGTGAGGGTGAGAAATTCAATTGTCACTACCCCTAACCCATCACATTTCTCCCCTAATCCCCCCTCACGCCTTTCTTCCCAAAAGCACCAGCGTTCTCGGAAAGACCCACGCACAGAGGATAGTCATCACGGCAAGACCGATGACGGCAGCAGCGCCAAGCGAACGCAGTCCTGGACTGTCTGTGAGGAGCAGCCCACTGAAGCCGACGATCGTCGTCAGGTTGGAGACAAGGACCGATGGAAGTTTATCACGAATCGTTTCCTTAATTTTTCGGGTTTCTTCATAGCGCAGTCCAAAGTGAATAAAAGAATCAATCCCTGTTCCCAAAATAATCGGAAAGGCACCTATGTTTAAAGTGTTGATGGGAATTTCAAGAACCCACAGAGCACCGCAGATCAGCAGCAGCCCTGCGACTAGATGAAAAAAGACCGCCCAGGCCTGAGTCAGGGGCTGTAGGGTAAAAAGCAAAACAATCAGCAAGAACAGCAGGGTGATGCCAATCATCTTCGGTCCATCCTTTTCCATCATCTGCACAAAATCGGTGGCAATGACTGCGGTATCGATCGGTTTGAAATCGAGCTGAGCCTCTGATCGGATCGTTCGCAAGGTTTGTGTAAAGGACCGATTTTGCTCCCAGACATTGGGATCAAACGACGTAAAAAGATAGATCAAAACCTCGGGTGATCCTTTGGGAGATAGAAAAAGCCGCTGAATGGAGGCGGGCAAATCCTTTTCCGAAAAACTTTGAACCGCTGCACTTTTCAAAAAGCTGGCGATGAGCTCTTCCCGCTTTTTTTCGATGGGAAAAGAGCTTTGTTTAAATTTTTCTGCCAGGCTTGAAAGGATCTCTTTTTTTTCTTCCTGATTTTCAGGAGCAAAAGTGGTGATTCCGATCGCCTCCCGAAAAAGAGATTTCAGGCTGGGATCATTTTTTTGTTTTTCCTGAAAGGCATTCAGGATTTTTTTACTCTCTGTCACATTGGGGGCAATGAGCAAAGCAGGTTGGAGTGTTCCTCCTAAAGCTTTTAATGCCCGGTCATAAAGATCCTGACCTTTTAAGCGAATGCCGCTCATCCGGCCATCTTCAAAACGGATTTGGGTTTCGCTTTTAAACGTCAAGATTGAGAGCGCGCATAAAAAAAGTGCGATGAAAATTCCCAGGCGGGGTTTTTGGGGAGAAAAAAGCCGCATGAAAAAAGAGGAGGTGTGCACATGATTTTCAGACACCGTAAGAGTTTCAGTCCGAACCTGAGAATCTTTTAAAAATTCATTTTTCTCATCGAGGGCCTTCTGATCTGTGAGTGCCAGCAACCCTGGCAAAATCAGCATCATCGCGAGGTAGTTTAAAAAAATACCCATGGCACCGATGATGCCGAACTCCACCGAAACCCCAAAGTCAGAAAAAAGCAGGGCCACAAAGGCTGCGACGGTTGTGACCATAGAACCATACGTCGCGCGGCCCGTGTTGTGAAAGGCCAGCCGGCAGGCGCTTTTAAAATCTACACCACTTTTTCTTTCCTGATAAAACCGTGTGAGGAGATAAATACCGTAATCGCTTCCAAGTCCCGCCAGAATACCTGCCGCAAAACCGGTCATGACATTCAGGTGTCCCAAAAAAAGATAGGTCGCTCCTCCTGTCCAGATCACACCGCAGAGCAAGGGCAGGCCGACCCATAAAACGCCTTTCGCATTTCTAAAATAAGCGAGCAAAATAATCAAAAGAGTGAAGACGACGAGAGCCGATACCCAGGTCATTTGATTTCCGAGATGCTCGACCTCCGCCATTGAGCGCAAGTGGTCGCCGGTATAGCCGATCTGAAATTCCTGATCTGGATAGGTTTGATGGATGTCCGTTTCGAGGGATTTGATTTTTTCAACCAGGCTCTGCGAGCTATCCAGGTTTTGCTGATGTCCTGACGTTTTGATTTTCAACACAACAAAGCGGCCGTCTTCCCCCGAAGGATTTTTTAAATTTCCAAAACTCTCGGTACGGGCTTCATATTTTTTTTGAATATCTATAAAGGTTAAATCGGGTCGGTCTTCTTCATCCGCAAAATCCATTAAACGGTTAAAGGTGGGTTTCACACCCTGAGCTTCCAGCTCCAGCGATCGATCCAGACGCTTCTCCATCTCCTTTAAATCAGAAAGATCCAGATAGAGCCATTTGCGGGCATCAAAAAATTCTATGGGACGCTCATAATCGACGTACTGAACGCCAGGTAATTTTTCGATCTTTAGGGTAAGATCGGTTGCAATCTGATGAGAAAAATCCGGATCTTTTGTCTCAAGGGTTACGACCAAAAATCCAAGTCCTCCAAATGACTTTTGAAGTTGATGCAGCGCTTGAACGCTTTCAAAGCTCTGCGGCAATAGAGCAGCCAGATCGTTTTCGATTTTCAGTTTTTTGGCCTGAAAAAACGAAAATAGAGTCACGAAGAGGCAAAGGATGAGGACTGTTTTAGGAAAGCGAATGGCCATTTCATAAAGTCGCGGACGCGTAAAATATTTCATCATTTTTTGGAGGTATCATGGGGCCCCCTGTTGATCAAGGGAGTGGAACAGGCTAAGGATGGGGTAGGCAGGATAGTCCTGCAAGATAAGATTGTCTTCATACGGTGGACGTCTGATGCTGGATTTTTCAAATTGATTTTCTTCAGACACAGCCTAAGGGCGGGGCATGCCTCGCCCCTACAAACAACCTGATCGTTCGCAATGATTTCTCGGGCGTTTTTACAACTCGCTCTAACAATTGGCAGAAATGTTGTTTTAAAAAATTATTCTCATGCAAACTCTTCTCACGCACCCCTCATCGCCTCCAGAAAAAAAGCTGAAAATCGCCCTGATCTGCGATTGGTATCTTCCTCAAATTGGAGGGATTGAGCTTCACATTCAGGATTTGGCGCGGGGTCTTCAAAAAAGAGGACATCAGGTCGAAGTGATCACCGCTTATCCTGGACCTCAATCTATTGATGGGATTTCCGTGCGTCGCCTTTTCTCCCGTCTGCTTCCAAAATTTCATATTGCCATAAGCGCACGTCCTTTTCGCGAGCTGCGAAAGCTGTTTCAGAAAGAGCGCTATGATCTGGTGCATGCGCACGTGAGCGTGGTTTCTCCTTTGGCTTACGCAGGTGCCTACCTCGCTCAAAAGGCAAAAATTCCAACCGTGATTACGGCACATTCCCTTTTGGAGCGGGGAAGTTTTTTGAGTTTTAAATTTTTAAATCCTTTTTTGAAATGGAGTCGATGGAACGCTCTGTTCAGCGGGGTGAGCCGAGTGGTGGCGGAGGGTTTCAGCCGATCGCTTGGGCATCCGGTCGAAATCCTTCCAAACGGAACCGATCTTTCGCGCTGGAAAGCCAACCCCGAGCGATTTTCTTTGGCGTCTTTTTTATCCAGCGATTTGAATTCTTTTTTTTCACCTCAGGGCAATCGGCCGATTCGAATTACGTCCGTCATGCGCCTGACTCGAAAAAAGCGCGCCGATTTTTTGATTCGTGCGATTCCTCTCATCAATGCGCGTCTTTCCCATTATCCAAAACCGGTGTTTACAATCATTGGCGAGGGGCCAGATCGTCGCGGGCTTGAGAAAAAAACTCGGGAATTAAAGATTCAGGATCAGGTTCAGTTTTTGGGATATTGTTCGCGCGAAAAAATTCAGGAAGTGTTCGATCAAACCGATGTCTTCTCTTCACCTACCTTAAAAGAAGCCTTTGGAATCGCTGTTCTGGAGGCACGGTGTGCCGGGCTTCCAGTGGTGGGTATGGAAGGGGGTGGGGTGAGCGATTTGATCGAATCCGGAAAAAATGGATTTTTGGTTAGAAATCTTGAAGAGTTTGTGCGGGCCCATGTCACTCTCATTCAGGATGCGGATTTAAGAGAGCAGATGTCTCAAAACACTCGGCAAGGGCTTGAGCGGTTTGGTTGGGATGAGATTTTAAATGACCATTTAAAGATTTATGAAAAAGCGAGGTTAAAATTTAATGAGCCTGAGCTTTTAAAGGAGGCGGGATTTGGAAAAGAAGATGTGTATCACCGTCGATATGGAACAGGATTGTCCACCTTACCTGACGACTTATCGGGGGGTTGAAGAAGGCACATTCAGGCTTTTAGAACTTTTCGCCCGCGAAAAAATTCCCGCTACTTTTTTTACCACCGGCGATGTCGCCGAGCGCTATCCTTCTATCATTAAACAAATTGTCGATTTGGGCCACGAGTTGGGCTGTCATGGCTATTCTCACCGGCGCTTTGATCAGATGGATTTTTCTTTAGCGGCCGAAGAAATCAAGAGATCAACGGCTCTTCTTAGAAAATTTGCGACTGTCATTTCTTTTCGTGCGCCGAATCTGGAATTTCCACCGGCCTGTCTTTCACTGCTTGAAAAAGAAGGCTACCAACTCGATTCTTCCGAAGCAAAATACAAGTGGACTCATCGCCTTCGCTCAAAGCCTTTGACCTCTCTCACGCGCATTCCCGCCTCGGTGACTTCGTCGGTTTTACGTCTTCCCAAAACCGTGCGCACCTTTTGGATGGGTCGTCTCAAAAGTCCTGTCGTCCTGTTTGTGCATCCCTGGGAGTTTGTAGATTTCAGAAACGATCGGCGTTTGAGGCTGGATTGTCGGTTTAAGACGGGAAAAATCGCTCTCGAGTGTCTTTCAGAAAATATACATTGGTTTAAGAAAAGAGATTTTGAGTTTTTAAAGATGAGGGACCTGCTTTCACTCCATCAGGGTTCTCGGTGATCTTTTGCCGAAGAAAAGACCTTGATGTCTCAATCCCATCTTTAAAAACAGAAAGGATCCGACCAAAACAAACGGCAGGGTGTGTGCCAGATGCATGGCCAGACCAATCGCCGAGGCCCCGCTCGTATCGATTCCCAAGTGCTGATAGGTCAAAAAAACTGCGCCTTCGAAAATCCCAAAACGCCCGGGCGAAACGGGCAGGCTCATCGCCACCCCAAGCGCGAGATGAACCAGCAGGGCGCTAATCCACGGAAGCTGCAGATGAAAGCTTTTCTGAACCATCAAGATCGTTCCCACCTCCAGGCTTTTCATGGCAAAGGCAATAGCAATCGCCAGAAACATTTTTTTAAGATCCCTTAAATCCTGCAGGTGATGGGCCCATTTCGAGAAAAAATGTCCGAGCCTTTTCCAGTGAGAATGCTCGATGACTTCAAGGGCGTGAGAGGAATTCCGGTAGCGATAAGCCAGTGCAAACAAAATGACATAGGCCAAAAAGATAAGCCCGATACCGCCGCGGACAGGGATCTGAATCCAGTCGGGTAAAGGATAGAATAAGGCGATCATTCCAAACATCACGATTTTTCCAAATCCGTCGGCCATCTGCTCAAGGGTGATGATGGACAGGGCCACCGATTTTCCAAGCTTTTCTTTTTCTCCCAACAGATAAATTCCGAATAAATGTCCTCCCCAAAACGGAACCGTGTTCACGAGCATGGCAAACACACTCACGACACTAAACATGTTTTGAAAACGAAGCTTGCGATTTTCTGGAACAAAGAGGTTCCACTGGAAAGCGGTGAGAATCAGAATGAGGATGGGAAAAGAGCACCCGATCAGAAAATAAGCCAGATCCATTTGCTTGAGACTTGTCCAGAACTGATGAAAGTCGATCGCTCGGAATAAGAAAAAAATCAGAACGGCAGGGACTAAGAGGGAAAGAAGGATAAGAAGATATTTTTTCATAATTCCTGAACACGAAGACAGAAGAAAAACCTCTACAATCAATCTTCCTGTAGGTCCGCAGGACCACGCCGCCCCGACGGGCACCCCTCCAAAGGAGGGGAATAAAAACAATCAGAATTCAGAAGATAGAAGGTAGAATACAGAATCAATACCACTGGATTACTTCGTCGCTACAATCCTTGAAAAGACGCCCTTACCCTTACATCGTCATTGCGGGCGACCGAAGGGAACGTGGCAATCCATCCACCCTTCATAAACGCTTCATCCCTGCTGTTTTCTCTTAGATACCTCTAAATTGCGCTTTTTCAAGATCACTGGGACGTCATCGGTAAAATGCCGGAGGATGAACGGATAAATTTTTCCAAGTTTTTGAACTCTCCACTTCTCAACGATAAAAAAGGCGAGGGCTGCGTAGAACATCCCCAAAAAAAGATCGATCACATAATGATGCTGAAGGTAAACGGCCGCAAAACACATGAGCGAAAGATACACGCTTTGCGCGTATTTCCATTTTCCAGGGTTTTGAAGGGCGTACAGCCAGCCCAAGCTTGCAAAGCCTGCGTGCATGGAAGGAATGGCCCCAAAAACGACGGGCGACATTCCATAAAATCCGCTGGTGAGTTTAAATCCCAAAAGGGCATCGAAACGAATGAGTCCTCCCGGATCTCCAGCAATAGGATGGAGGGGCTGCATAAAACCGTAATGCGTCACATACCACGGAGGAGCGGCTGGATAGAGAAAGTAGGTTGCAAAGGCCAGAAAATTCATCAGCAAAAAAGCAAGCGTGTAGCGACCCGCTTCTTCGGGTGAGCGCAAACGCCAGATCAGAAGAATCAAGAGAATCGCAATCGGCTCGTGGAGAATATAAATGATGCCACACAGCAGATCTAAAGCGGGATGCGTCCAGGCCAAAAAGAAATCATTGAGCAGGATTTTTTTTCCAGCGTGCATCCATCCAAACCAGGATAAATCGATCTGATAGGGTTCGCTAATGTGGATGGGTAAGATGAAATCGAAGGGAATGTAGCGTAAAAAATCGAAGACGATGTCTTTAATGACGACGGGAAGGGCGAGCAGGATAAAGATCCGGGTTTTGGGATGAACGAAATAAAGCGCAAGGACGAGTAGCGAGAACAAGACGTGATCGATTCGAAACTGACCCAGCAGAACGTGGGTTAGGCAGTAGGCGAGTGTAAATGCGGGCCAAAGGAATGCTTTCAGATAAACAAGTGAAGCTCCTTCCAGCCGGTCGGCCAAGAGTCTGTCATAAAGTAGTGAAACTGCGCGAAAAACACGGTCCATAAAGAAAAGAGGGCGAGGGAGACCTTGCCCTTATAATTAGAAAGATTGTGAATCAGGCAGATAGCGGGTTCATCACACAAACTCAACCAAGAGTTTTATTGACAGTTTTTCAGGATCCAGTACTTATTCCCCCTAAAATCAATAAATCGTTCCGGTAGGAGTTGTGACAGTTCGTTTCGTCCCTCCCATGGTTTCCTCTTTAATTTCGGTGATACTGTACAATTGTTGTCATTCAGGATGTAGTTCCCGTTCATTGCTATGACTCAACACGTGGATGATCTTGTAAAAA
This sequence comes from Myxococcota bacterium, assembly GCA_052034865.1. Taxonomy (GTDB): domain Bacteria; phylum UBA10199; class UBA10199; order JADFYH01; family JADFYH01; genus JBPOIC01. Next base: position 10,876 of record JBPOIC010000039.1, read on the forward strand.
ACCGCCACCTTCTTTCCCGTGAGGAAAGCTCCGATGTTTTTGCAAAGGCCTATGCCTTTCAAAAGGTGATCGGCTCGTTGCGTGAGACGGGAAGTTATCCTTATTTTCAACCTCTCTCCTTAAACCTCGGTCCCCAGGCCATTCTGAAAGGTAAAAAAGTCATCATGATGGGCTCTAATAATTATTTGGGGCTCACCACTCATCCCAAAGTTCGTGAAGCGGCCATTGAAGCCATTCAACGTTTTGGTACGAGCGCGACCGGTTCTCGTCTGCTCAACGGATCTTTGGAAATCCATGAGGCCTTCGAACACGAGATTGCCCAGTTTCTCAACAAAGAAGCGGCTCTGATTTTTACTACCGGCTATCAAGCCAATCTGGGCGCCATTACAGCCCTGGCAACCCACGGAGTTCAGGTTTATCTCGATAAACAAAATCATGCGAGTTTGTATGATGCAGTCAAAATGAGTGAAGGACGTTGTGTGTTTTTCAAACACAACGATGCGGATCATTTAGATCGTCTGATGGCCCAGGCCCCTGCGGGAAGTCCGAAGCTGGTCGCGGTGGATGGGGTGTTCAGCATGGAAGGTGATCTCACTCCTCTTCCTAACATAGTCGAGGTTTGCAGGCGTCATCACGCGCGACTTTTGGTCGACGATGCCCATGCCCTGGGAGTTTTGGGAAAAAAAGGAGAAGGGACGGCAGGTCATTTTGGTTTGAGCTCAGAAGTCGATCTGATCATGGCGACCTTCTCAAAATCGCTGGCCTCAACTGGTGGTTATGTAGCCGGAGATTTTGCGATTGTGGATTATATCAAGCACCATGGTCGCTCGATGATTTTTTCGGCTTCGATTACTCCTGCGAATCTAGCGGCGGCCCGCGAATCTCTTCAAATTCTCATTCAGGAGCCAGAACGCGTGACGCAGGTGATGGAGAATGCTCGCGTTCTGAAAGAAGGATTGATCGCAATGGGATGGAGTGTTGGGGCTTCGCAAACACCGATCATCCCCGTACATATCGGAAATGATCTGACCGCCCTGACGCTTTGGAAAGATCTTCTGGAAGCCGGAGTCTATGTGAATCCGGTTGTCTATCCTGCGGTCGATCAGGACAAGGCGATTTTACGCGTGAGTACAATGACGACGCATACGCCCCAACATCTGGAACAGGCTCTTGAGGCGTTTCGTCTAGTTGGAGAGCGCTATCATCTTCTTGAAAAACAGGCGAGTCATGGGGCTTGAGTCTCTTTCTGTCCAGCCTGTGCGCACCCGCCTGGAGCTCAAACGTTTTATTCAACTTCCCTACCGTCTCTATCAAAACGATCCCCATTGGATTGCCCCACTTTATTCCGAGCGCAAAGAAATCCTTCATCCTCAAAAAAATCCTTTTTATCAGCATGCGATCGTGGAGCTTTTCCTCGCGGTTCGCGAGGGAAAAGAAGTGGGGAGAATCTCTGCTCAGATCGATTTTGAGTATGAGAAATGTCATGGGGAACGGGTGGGGCATTTTGGATTTTTTGAGTGCGAACAGGATCCTGAAATTGCCGCTGCCCTTTTTCAGGCGGCTGAAAATTTTTTAAAACAAAACCAGGCGACACGCATCGTGGGGCCTTTCAGTTTTTCGATCAATGAAGAATCGGGTCTTTTAATCGATGGTTTTGATCAACCTCTCATGACGATGATGCCTTACAATCCTCCCTACTATGCCGATCTCATCGAAGGCGTAGGGTATCGCAAGATCAAGGATTTATATGCGTGGCATTACCCGGTGGGCGAAATTCCCGAACAGCCGCGACTGATTGCGGAAGAGGTGAGGAAATTGCCGGATCTGATCCTGCGCACCTTTGATAAAAAGAATTTCAAACGCGATATGAACATTATCATCGATATTTTCAATTCCGCCTGGTCAGAAAACTGGGGCTTTGTGCCCTTGACTTCGGCCGAAGTTGACAAGATGGCAAAGGATCTTAAACTCTTTATCGATTACGAAGGGGCATTTATTGCCGAATATAAAGGGATTCCCATCGCGATGGCGCTTGCGATGCCCAATCTGTATGAATTGATTGCAGGCATGAAGGGCCGTCTGTTTCCCTTCGGTATCTTTAAACTCCTGTGGCGCCTGTTTCGAAAGCAATATCGCTCTGCACGCCTGATGCTTCTGGGAATCAAAAAGGAATACCGAAGTTCCATGCTTGGATTTTTAAGCACCCTGCTCTACGTTGAAATTCATCGGCGTGGGCTTGAGCGGGGCTATGAGTGGGGAGAGCTTTCCTGGACCCTCGAAGACAATCGCAAAGTGAATACCGGCATCGAGTTTATGGGAGGAAAGAAATACAAGACGTTTCGAATTTATGAGAAGGGGTAGGAAGGGAAAGGTGGGGATTTTCATCGTCTCACCCTCTCTTTTAAGAATGCGACGAAGTATCTGTCCTTTGACTCTTCGACGAGTTCAAAGCTCAAGGCGAACGACTTAGGATGTCCCATGTGTTTTCTGACTTTTGATTCCTGGATGGTTTCTCTCCCTTCGGTCGATCGCAAAGACGCAATGATCGTCCTTCTAAATTCTGTCTCCTGATTTTTCCACTCTCCCGTTGCTGGGACGAAGTACCCGAAGGGTGGAGGGTGAGGGGAAATTAAATTCTCACCCTCCCTCCAAATCCCGCCCATCCAGGGCGGGAGGGCGTTGCGGACGAGGCATGCCTCGCCCCTACAAATAATTTAGGTTTAACCATGAGAGCAATCACACAGGATTGCCAATCACTGCATTTCGCTCGCAAACTATGAACATCTTCCTCACAGGTGCTTCTGGGTTTTTAGGCTTTCATGTCGCCAGGCTTTTGGTGGAGCGGGGCCATCGCGTGATTGCCCTTGTTCGTCCGACCAGCCAGCGAAAGGAACTTAAGAAACTTCCCATTCAATGGATCAAGGGAAGCCTGTCTGACCTTCGAGCCCTAAGACAAAGCCCAGAGCCTTTGGAGGCCGTGATTCATATCGCAGGGATTGTGAAGGCCTTGTCTAAAGAAGCCTTCTTTAAAACCAATGCACAGGGGACAGAGAATCTCGTTCAGGAAATTCTCTCTCGTCCCACTCTTCCTAAAGTTTTCATACAGATTTCAACCCTTGCGGTTCATAGTCCTACCCGCGATGGTCCTGATTTTTGTCTTCCTGCAGATCAATGCCACCCCGTCAGTCATTATGGCGAAAGCAAATTGGCTGGAGAGAAGAGCCTGGGTTTACTTAAAGAAAAAGTTCGTAGTGTTATTTTGAGACCTCCTGTGATTTATGGCCCCCAGGATAGGGAAGTCCTGCTCCTTTTTAAGGCAGCGCAAAAAGGTTTTCTGCCGCTTTACCGACGCGGGCAAAGCCAGTTTTCCATGTGTTACGTCACCGATGTTGCCCAGGCGATTATAACCCTTTTGGAAAATCCTCCTCAGAAAGATGAAATATTTTGTCTGGATGATGGTGTCGTGCACACCTGGAAGAGTGTTGCTCAGGTCATTGCAAAGGCGATGAAGCGAAATCCGTTGCTACTTTCCATTCCACATTCCCTTTACTCCCTCGCGGCCCTGTGCTCGCAGGGCTATGCTCAGCTAAGACGTCAGCCGGTGGTTTTTACCGTCAACAAGATGGAAGAAATTTCACAGCCCAGCTGGGTGTGTGGATATCAAAAATTGAATGAAAAAACAGGCTGGCGGCCTCAAGTGGATTTAAAACGGGGAATTGATTCGACCTTGAGGTTTTATCGGGAGATGAAGTGGCTTTAATGGGACTTTCTCACTGGGCGATCTGCTTCGTTAAAATTTCTTCAGAAAATCCTCACGTACATCCCTGTACTCTCTGGTTTTCTTCAGGAATTTCGCCTTGCATTTCATCCCATTGAGAAAATCCTATTTAAATTTATTCCAGGATTTTCCTCATTTTAGAAAGAGGATGATTTCACCCTTCTTGACCGTCCTTTTTGATTGAACTACTCGTCTCTTATGCAAACCCATCAATCCATTATCCTGGAAATCGCCCAAAAGGCCCGTGCCAGTGCGCGCTTTGGGGCCAATCTCAGCACTTCACAGAAAAATAAAATCCTGCATCAAATGGCCGAGGCCTTGATGGCCCAGTCCGAAAGGGTCCGGCTGGAGAATCAGAAAGATCTTCAGAATGCGCAGGAAAAAAATCTTTCTTCCGCCATGATCGACCGTCTGACACTTACTCCCAAACGGATTGCCGAGATGGCCAAGGGGTTGACTGAAGTTGCCGCACTTCCCGATCCAGTCGGTGAAATCACCAAAGGATGGGTTCGGCCCAATGGGCTTCGTATCGAAAAGGTGCGCATTCCTTTGGGAGTGATCGGCATCATCTATGAATCCCGACCGAATGTGACGGTCGATGCTGCCGGTTTGTGTTTGAAGTCCGGAAATGCCGTGGTGCTTCGGGGAGGCTCGGAGGCGATTCATTCCAATCGGATTTTGGGTGAGATTCTGCGCGAGGTGCTTAAGGAAAATGGAATCCATGAAGATCTCATTCAGGTGGTTCCGGTGACCGATCGTGACGCCGTTCAATTCCTGCTTTCCCAGGATCGATACATCGACTTGATCATTCCGCGTGGAGGAGAAGGTCTCATGAAGATGGTGCGTGAGTTTTCGAAGATTCCCGTCGTGCGCCACGATAAAGGGGTGTGTCACATCTTTGTCGATTACAATGCCGATCTTGAGAAGGCCGAAAAAATTTGTATCAACTCCAAGGTCCAGCGACCTGGAGTTTGCAATGCTCTCGAAACCTTACTCGTCGATGAAAAAATTGCTCCTGATTTTTTACCGCGAATGATTGCCGAATATCAGCGATTGGGAGTTGAAATTCGCGGCTGTGAAAAAACCCGTCAGATCGTATCCAATATCCAGACTGCCATCGAAGAAGACTGGTCGGCAGAATATCTCGATTTAATCCTTGCCGTGCGCGTAGTGAGAAACCTTGATGAAGCGATTGAGCACATCGAAAAATACAGCTCGCTCCATACCGAATCGATCCTGACCAATGATGAAGCCCATGCCGAGCGCTTTTTGCGTGAACTGAATTCTTCTGTTGTTCTGGTCAATGCATCCACCCGTTTCAACGATGGGGGGCAGTTAGGCCTGGGAGCCGAAATCGGAATTTCCACAACCAAGCTTCATGCCTTTGGACCGATGGGGCTTGAAGAACTCACCGCTCAAAAATATGTGGTACGGGGAGAAGGTCAGGTGAGAGAGTGAACGGGAGTACAAAACTGAAGATTGATTGAAGAAAAAGTAACCTCGAAAAAAAAATCATTTTTAAAATTCAAACTCATGAATTGACGGGCTGACCCTGTCTCGATACGGAAAACAAATGACTTCCAAAGACCTCGCTAAAAAAATCGCCACGATCGCCAGCGAAATGAAGGCCGATCAAATCAAAATTCTCGATCTTCAAAAACTCTCCAGCTTTACAGACTTTTTCGTGATCTGTTCGGGTACTTCCGATCGCCAGCTCCAGGCCATTGCCGACAAAGTTGTTTTGGAGCTTAAAAAAGAAGAGATTCGTCCTTACTCCACCGAGGGGTATGAACAGGGACAATGGGTACTTGTGGATTATCCAGGTGTTGTTCTTCATATTTTTACCGAAGAGGCCCGAGCACATTATGATCTGGAAGGATTTTGGGAAAAAGCTCCGCGACCGCGGGTGAGCCTTTCCCGTCCCAAAAAACTTAAAAATCTGAAACCTCTAAAAAAAACTACGAAAACTCCGGCTCGAAAACGAACAACGACGGCCAAATAAGCGAAATCCGACATAATCCCATCTTTGATTTGTCTCTTCTTTAAGTTCCCTCAGGCAACCCTTCCATGAAACTCAAACTCATATCGGTTGGACATTTGAAAGATCCTTTGCTGCGTGAGGGGGTAGAGAATTATCTCAAACGGATCAAACCCTTTGTGCCGATCAAGGTCGAAGAAGTTCGTGAGTTTCCTTTTCGAAAAGGGATGAGTCTGAAGGTGGTGCTCGATCAGGAAGCAGAAGCGATTGATGAACGGATCGGCGCAGGCGCCTATTACGTCGTTCTTGATGAGCGTGGAAAACAGAAATCGACCGAAGAATTCAAGGAGCTTTTTGTTCGCTGGGAAAATGAAGGACGCAAGGAAGTAAATTTCATCATCGGGGGAGCGTATGGCCTTTCGGAATCCCTCATTCGTGGAGCTTACGAGCGCCTTGCCCTTTCCAAAATGACCTTTACCCACGAAATGGCCCGCCTCATTTTTCTGGAGCAGGTTTACCGTGCCTATACGATTCTGCGCGGAATTCCCTATCATCATGGAAATCAGAGTTGAGATGGTTTTTTCCAGAACTTTAATCTTTTCAACTTTCCTGTGAGTCGATAAAGGAATTGCATGCCCCCAACACTCCTAATCGTTCTCGATGGATGGGGTGAGCGTTCTCAGCAAGAAGATAATGCAATCGCCCTTGCCAAACTTCCTCACTACCATTCCTTTCTTCAACAATATCCTCATACCCTCATCGATGCTTCAGGTGCTGCAGTCGGACTCCCCCCGGGTTTGATGGGAAACTCCGAAGTTGGCCATCTCACGCTCGGCGCGGGTCGCGTCGTCCTGTTGGGTTTAACCCGCATTTACCAGGCGATTGAAGACGGCAGCTTTTTTAACAATTCAGTGTTGTCAGAAGCGATGGATCAGACGCCGAAGAATGCCTCAGCGCTTCATTTGATGGGTTTGGTCTCGGACGGAGCCGTTCACAGTCACCAGGATCATATATATGCGCTTTTAGAAATGGCCCGCCGTAAAAATCTCAAACAGGTCTTCCTCCACGTTTTTACCGATGGACGTGATACGCCTCCACAATCCGCTCTCGGATACATCGACGCCCTCGAGAAAAAAATCAGAGAGATTGGTGTTGGAGAAATTGCCACTGTGAGCGGTCGCTACTACGCGATGGATCGAGATCAGCGCTGGGAGCGCACGCAGCTTGCCTACCAGGCGTTGGTAAACGGAATAGGTGAAAAAGCCTCAAGTGCGATGGACGCAATTGAGAAGGCGTATCGGCGCCAGGAAAACGATGAATTTATTCGCCCAACAGTTCTGACTCATCCTTCCGGTCAACCGATAGCAACGATAAGAAATCACGATGCCGTGATCTTCTTTAACTTTCGTGCCGATCGGGCCCGACAGATCAGTCGTGCCCTGACGCAACCTAATTTTACAGGTTTTGAAAGGTCTTCTTTTCCAAAACTTTCCTGCTTTGCCTGTTTTTCAGAATACGAAAAGAGTCTCAACCTTCCGGTTGCTTTTCCAAAAATCGATATCCACGAAACCTTTCCCGAGATCTTGAGTGCACAGGGTCTGCGTCAGCTCCGCATTGCCGAGACTGAAAAATATGCGCATGTGACTTATTTTTTTAGTGGGGGTCGTGAAGAGGTTTTTGAAGGGGAAGATCGCGTGCTCATTCCATCTCCCAAAGAAGTTGCGACTTACGATCAGAAACCGGAGATGAGTGCTTACAAAACCACCGAAGAATTGATGGTTCGTTTAAAATCCGGAGAATACGATTTTGTGATCTGTAACTTTGCCAATCCGGATATGGTTGGGCATACGGGCATGCTTCATCCCGCCATTCATGCAGTGGAAGCGGTGGATGCCTGTCTTGGAAAAATCGTTGAGAGTGTCCTTCATCTTCAGGGAGAAGTTGTGATTACCGCCGATCATGGAAACTGTGAAACCATGAAAGATTCTTTTGGAGTGCCTCATACGGCACATACGACAAATTGGGTTCCGTTTTTACTGATTGGACAAAGATGGAAAAAGGCTTCTTTGAGGTCGGATGGCAAGCTGACCGATGTCGCTCCCACTCTGCTTCAAATGATGGGTCTTACTTCTTCCTCACAGATGAGCGGAAAAAGTCTCATTCATGCAGGATAATCTTTTACAGGGATGCTTTTTTGTTTTACTCCCAATATCGACTGAATATAATCGCCTTCGTCTTTAAGATATTCATTCCTTTCAACCCTATCACTTTCCTATAAGGAGATCTCCTATGGCAGCTAAGAAAAAGGCACCCAAAACCCGCGAAGTATTAGTGGTGGCAAGCAAGGTGAAGGACTTCATCAAATCCAAAGGTTGCATGACCTCGGGAGATACAATTCCTGCTCTTTCTGAGAAAGTTTATGCCCTGATTGAGGAAGCCATTACTCGCACCAAAGAGAACAGGCGCTCAACCGTCAAGCCGCAGGATCTTTAAATCGATCACAACCCCCATCTCATCCGTCCACGTCATCTCTAATCAAAATCAGAGGTTGACGGGTTGGGTGGATGGGGGTTTTTCTTTTCCGTTCGAGACTGGATTCAATAAGATAATCAGGATATCGATAAATAAGGAGCAGGATCATGACTAAAGAAGCACTTACTATTACCGATCATCGTACTGGTAAAAATTATGAAATTCCCATTCAGGATGGGACCATCAAGGCTATGGATTTGCGCCAGATCAAAACCTCAGACGATGATTTTGGGTTAATGACTTATGACCCTGCCTTTACCAATACCGCATCCTGCAGAAGTCGAATCACCTACATCGATGGGGATAAAGGAATTTTGGAATATCGTGGAATTCCCATTGAGCAACTGGCTGAGAAAAGCACTTACCTGGAAACAGCCTATCTTCTCATCCACGGCTCTCTTCCAACCCAGACCCAGCTTCCCGAATGGATCAACCGGATCACCCATCACACTTACGTTCACGAAAATATCAAAAAGTTTATAGATGGATTTCATTACGATGCCCATCCAATGGGTATGTTGGTCAGTGCCGTCGCAGCCCTTTCCACCTTTTATCCCGATGCCAAAAAGATTCAGGACGCAGAAGTTCAAAAGATGTCCGTTTATCGTCTGATAGGTAAAATCTCCACCCTGGCTGCCTTTGCCTATCGTCATAGTTTGGGAATGCCCTATGTGTATCCTGATAATGATCTTTCCTATTCGGGCAATTTTTTGAACATGCTTTTCAGAATGGCCGAGCCCAAGTATCAGCCCAATCCCGTTCTTGAGCGCGCACTCGATATCCTTTTCATTCTCCATGCCGATCATGAACAGAATTGTAGCACCAATGCGATGCGCAGTATCGGCTCTTCTTATGCCGATCCTTACTCTTCCATGGCAGGTGCCATTGCAGCTCTGTATGGTCCTCTGCATGGGGGAGCGAATGAGGCGGTGCTTCATATGCTTCAGCAAATCGGAAACAAAAGCCGAATTCCGGAGTTTATCTCGAAGGTCAAGGCAGGTGAGGCAAAGCTGATGGGTTTTGGACACAGGGTCTATAAAAATTACGATCCAAGGGCGAAGATTATCAAACAGACGGCTTATCAGGTGTTTGAGGTTACGGGTCAAAATCCTCTTCTGGAGATCGCGCTAGAGCTCGAGAAGATTGCTTTGAACGATGAGTATTTTATCAAACGTAAATTGTATCCAAATGTCGATTTCTATTCCGGTCTGATTTATCAGGCGATGGGTTTCCCGGTTTCTATGTTCCCTGTGCTCTTTGCGATTCCCAGAACTTCGGGATGGATGGCCCAATGGCTGGAGCTTATTCACGACGCCGATCAGAAAATCGCCCGTCCACGGCAGATTTATCTCGGTGATCGGAACGCAAATTATGTTCCTATAAAAGAAAGAAAATAGGGTCCTCAATTAGGCTTTTTTGATCCGGTATTTGATCGCAACTTCCTCCCACCTGTCTGATTTTTAATTCTCAGGCTTTGAGATTTGATATTATCTTTTACGATTCAGGATGGATTCCTTCTTTTCAGCAAGGCCCCAGGCCTTTTCCTTTGGAGAAAAATTTATGAAAATATTTATTGATACAGCTGATGTAGATGAGATTCGCGAGGCCGCTGCGATGGGTCTGCTGGATGGGGTGACCACCAATCCCAGCCTGGTGGCCAAGACAGGTCGAAAATTTTATGACGTCCTTGAAGAAATCGTCACGATTGTCGATGGACCGATCAGTGCAGAAACCATCAGCCGTGATTGGGAAGGCATGCTGAAAGAAGCAGAAGTCCTATCGAAAATTCACAAAAACATCGTCATCAAACTCCCCATGACTGTGGATGGGCTCAAGGCTCTCAAGTGCTGCGCAGAGAGAAATATTAAAACCAACCTCACACTTGTCTTTAATGCCAATCAAGCGTTGCTGGTGGGAAAGGTCGGAGCGACCTATGTCAGCCCGTTTGTCGGTCGTCTGGATGACATCTCCCAGATTGGCATGGATCTCATTGGGCAAATCCGTACGATTTATGACAATTACCAAATGAAAACGGAGATCCTGGTTGCATCCATTCGCAATCCCATCCATTTCTTAGAAGCGGCCTTAATTGGTGCGGATGTGGCAACCGTCCCTTTGAGTGTCATTCGCCAGCTTGCACAGCATCCTTTAACTGATATTGGAATTGAGCGATTTTTAAAAGATTGGGAAAAAGTACCCAAGTAAGTTTCAATAACTTCTTTTCCAGTACGTTCTATTAATTTCAATTCATGCAACTCTTCATCTTAATCTGATTCGATACAGCACGGATTCTTCTCGTCTTTTGTTATAGTTGCTCCACCCGTTTGATTTTAAAGACATCCTTTTTGCTTTCTCAGGTCCATTTCGATTTTTCCCTAAATATTCATGAATACACTTCCTCGACATTCCAATCGTTATTTCAACGACTACCAGGCCACTCTTCAGGCAATTCATGTGGAGCGCTGGATGCAACAGGTGCTCGATCAGATTCATCTTGCTCAAAGTTTGTCCGATTGGGAGCAGGCGATCTATCTCTGGAATGAGATCAAATGCCACATCGAGACGCATGCAGCCTCTGTCTCTTTGGCTTTTTATCGAAATACTCAGGATGAAAAGACTCAGGCAGAAGAGAAAAGATTCAATGAAGAAATTGAGCCCCCTTACAAAACCTTCAATGCCAAAATCCGCGAAAAAATTCTGAGTTCTCCTGTAAGAGCTGCCCTCGAAGAAAATTTAGGTCAGCAATATTTTGTCTGGCTTCAGATTCAGCAGGATGCCTTTCATCCTCAAAATGTCGAGACTGAAACGGAAATTCACCTTCTTTTGTCTGAGTATACCAAGCTCACAGGAAATGCCGAGTTTGAGATCGCTGGCAAAACCTATCCCCTGGCTCATTATAAAAAATTCTCTTCTTCTCCCGATCCGGCCTTACGCCGTGAAAGTCTTCAAAAATACAGTCAGTGGTTTTTAAATCACCGTGAAAAGCTCGAAGATATTTTTGAGCAATGTGTTCAGAAAAGATCGCAGATGGCTCAGGCAATAGGACATTCTTCCTACACTCCGCTGGGCTACCAAAAGATGGGCCGCGTCGATTATGGTCCTGACGAAGTGGCCGAGTTTCGAAAACAGATTAAAGAAGCCGTGGTTCCCATTGCCACTCAAATTCGAGCTCAACAGGCAAAAAAAATAGGAACTTCAACTTTGGCGGTTTGGGACGGCGATTTCTTTCCTCAATGGAAGGTAGATCGCCTGAAAGTTGAGATTTCAGGTCAGGTCGGGGCTGGGCTTCGGGTCTATCAATCTTTATCCTCTGTTTTAGCCGGGCATTTTCAGAAAATGATCGATTATGATCTGATGGATGTTCCCGCCCGGCATGGAAAAGCACCCGGAGCTTTTTGTACGGAATTTTCGGATGCGCGCATGCCGTTTATTTTTCTCAATAGTGTCAATGAAGTTTCAGACATTACCACCCTGCTGCATGAATGCGGTCATGCCTTCCAGGGTTGGGAAAGCCGCACGATTGATCTGCTGGAATTACGTGGTCCTACCTTAGAGGCTTGCGAGGTCCACTCGATGGGGATGGAGTTTCTGGCCCATCCTTATTACGAGGAGTTTTTGAGCCCTGAGAATGCGGCCAAATTCCGAAAATACCATCTGGCCGAAAGTTTGTTGCTGCTTCCCTACATTGCTGTGGTCGATGAATTTCAACACCGCATTTATACGGGAGAAGCAAAAGGACCAGAAGGAAGGGCGAGGGTTTGGGAGGAATTGGAAAAGCAGTATCTTCCAGCTCTCGATTATCAGGATCTTGCCATATGGCGAAAGTACCGCTGGTTACGCCAGCTGCATATCTTTCATAATCCTTTTTATTATATCGATTACGGTATCGCACTGGTGGGAGCTCTGCAGCTTTGGGTGCGCAGTATTCAGGATAAGCAGGCGGCCCTGAGAGATTATCTCCATTTGTGCCAATTGGGAGGGACCTTGCCTCTAAGAGAATTTTTTAAGGCAGGAAATCTGAAACTGCCATTTGAGAAGGGAGTTTTGGATGAGCTTTTAAAAGCGGTGCTTCAATCCGAACCCATCCTCGATTAATAATCAATCAGACTAAAGGATTCTACTCTTTCAATTTCTAAAATCGCAAAATCTTCTCCGTCGACAATTTTTAATGTTCCCCGATCTTCGTTAATTTCTTCCAGTATTCCTCGGTAAGAAATGTCAAAGGCGATGATTTCGACCTTTTTTCCCTTGTAATCTATTAATCGAGTAATGGAGGCACCTTCATTGATCGGTTTCATGATCTGGATGGCATACATAAAGTGTGTGTGAAAAGTAAGAGATTGGAATTAATAATTATAACGAACTTCCGTTTATTTTATTGAATTATCCTTTTCAATCTCAAGTGAGTCAAGAAACTCGCGAGATGTTCAATCAGAATGGTTTTGCTTCATTTTGAAATGAATTACCTTTAAATAACACCGAGATAGCTGACGCGTGGCGTTACAATGATTCGTTGACAATAAGGACCTTTGACCATACAAAATTGAACAACCTTACAACTGGGGAGGGGCTCAATGGGGTTGGAGAAGGAATTACTATTTCTAATGAACCAAAGTGAGAAGCGTCTCTTCAAAAGGCTAGAAGTAGATCTTGAAGTTGAGATCTTAATTGATGGCTCCCCGGTTAAAGTGACCACCGCAAACATCAGTTGCGGCGGATTATTTCTCAAACTTGATCCAGATCACTTAAAGGATCAAGACGATTTCTCAGTCATAATCTACCTTCCAAATCGTAAAAATCCTGTTGAAGTTGCAGCTCGAGTTTTAAGAAAAGAAAGCGACTCACGTGCTGGAGTTGCCCTCGAGTTTGATAGCCTCTACACAGACAATATACTCGCCATTGAGCAGTTCATTAAATCAAATCTCCATTAAACATAATCCCCTCTTCTTGCTTTTCCCTCTTTGCCGACAATTCCCTTGACACCCAGGAATGCGTCCAATAACTCACGCAATTAAATGAACAATCCCTACCTTCCCATCCTCATCCTGTTTGGAATTGCCTTTGTTTTTTCTGGTGCTTTTATTCTTCTTTCTTCTCTTCTGGGTCCCAAAAAACCAACTGCCTCAAAGCTTGATACTTATGAATGCGGAATGCCTCTCATTGGTGAACCTCGAAATCGCTTCTCCGTTAAATTTTTCCTCGTTGCGATCATCTTTATCCTGTTCGATGTGGAGGCCGTCTTTCTTTATCCCTGGGCCGTTTTATTCAAAGATTTTAAAGAAAAAGGAATGGGACCTTTTCTATTCTGGGAGATGAATGTCTTCCTGTTGATTCTGGCTTTGGGGCTGTATTACGTGTGGAAACGCAAAGCCTTGGATTGGGAGAAATAATTTCAGGCGATCGAGCACCCTGTGTCACTGTCCTTGTGTTCAGAAAAGGACAGTTCATCGATTGGTGACCGATTGCGTTTAAAGTATGCATTCCGTTGCCGAAAACAATTTTTTAACGACAAAGCTCAGTGAGGTGATTGCCTGGGGGCGCAAGTTTTCCCTTTGGCCAATGCCCTTCGGAACTGCATGCTGTGCCATTGAGTTCATGGGGGCTGTGGATGCAGTTTACGATATCTCCCGCTTTGGCGCAGAGCTCGTCCGCTTTTCCCCTCGTCAATCCGATCTTCTACTGGTGCTTGGAACCATCAATTACAAGCAGGCACCTGTTCTCAAAAAAGTTTATGAACAGATGTGCGATCCCAAGTGGGTGGTGGCAGTAGGAGCTTGTGCGACCTGTGGCGGATTTTACGACAATTATAGTGTGCTACAGGGAATCGATGAGATTATTCCCGTTGATGTTTATGTTCCTGGTTGTCCACCGAGGCCAGAATCCATTCTCAGAGGGATTGTTACCCTGCAGGAAAAAATTACGGCAGAGGCTAAAGGGGAGAAGATACAAAAACCATTTCCAATCAGTCAGCCTGCTTGATGTGAGTGAATTTTTTGCGTTCCATAAAATAAGTGAAGGCTCTCTTTAAGTGAATGATATGAGCAAAGTGATCGATCGTTTTCAGCAGAAATTTTCAGAAAAGATTATTGGCTCTCATGCAAATCTTGGGGATGAGACCCTCGTCGTCTCCTCCGATGCTCTCATTGATATTCTTCAATTTGCAAAGCAAGACCCTGAGCTTCAGTTTGATATGTTGATGGATATTTGCGGGGTTGATTATCTGGGGCAAACCCCGCGGTTTGAAGTAGTTTATCATCTCTATTCAGTTCCTAAAAACCATCGCCTTCGAATCAAAGTAAAAGTTCCGGAAGATAGCTGTCGGCTTCCTTCCTGCATTTCTCTCTGGAAATCAGCTGACTGGTTTGAGCGTGAAACCTGGGACATGATGGGAATTGAGTTTGAAAGTCATCCTTACTTAAGGCGACTGCTTTTATTTGAAGGATTCGAAGGGCATCCCTTGCGAAAAGATTATCAGATCGACAGACGTCAGAAAATTCCGGAGCCTTTAAAGAATCTCTAATTTGACAGGGCGATTTACGAACGGACCTTTTCTTGCGACCAAAATGAATCATTATGATGCAACCTGTACTAGCCGAAGAAGGCGATCTTAAAACGAAAAAGATGTATTTAAACATCGGACCCAACCATCCGGCGATGCACGGCACCTTGCGTCTGCTGGTTGAGCTCGATGGCGAGAATATTGTCAGCTCAATCGCCGAGATGGGCTATCTGCATCGTGGTTTCGAAAAACATTCTGAGACTGGCACTTATACTCAAGTCATTCCCTACACCGATCGACTCAACTACATCAGCCCTCTCATGAACAATGTCGGTTATTGCATGGCCGTCGAAAAACTTATCGGTTGTGAAATTCCCGAGCGTGCACAAGTCATCCGTCTCATTATTTGCGAGCTTTCACGTATTACCGATCATCTTGTTTGTATTGGAACCAACCTGGTCGATATCGGTGCACTAACCAATTTTTGGTACTATTTTAATGTTCGTGAAAAGATTTACGACTTTATCGAGAAAATTTGCGGAGCGCGGCTTACGACCAACTACACCCGGATTGGTGGTCTTGCCCGTGATTTTCATCCCGAAGCTGCCGACGAATTAAAGATTATTTTAAAAGAAGTTCAGCGTGCGACCCAGGAAGTTCGAAATCTGATTTTAAAAAACAAAATTTTCTACGATCGAACTGCAGGGGTTGCACCTATTACTGCTGAAGAAGCGAAAAATTATGGATTCACTGGTCCCTGTTTGCGGGCGGCCGGGGTCGATTATGATGTTCGCAAGGCCCAACCCTATCTCAATTATCAGGATTATGATTTCGACATTCCCGTAGGTGAATCCGGCGATACTTATGATCGCTTTTTGGTACGCTTCGAAGAGATCCAACAGTCCAGTCGCATTATTGAGCAAGCCATTCCCAAGTTAAAGCCGGGTCCTGTCATGACCTCCGATCGCCGTGTGGCCCTGCCACCCAAGAGCGAAGTGTATACCAACATCGAAGCCCTCATGAATCACTTCAAGCTCATTTTCGAAGGTGTGCGTCCTCCTGCAGGAGAGGTTTATTCAGCAACTGAAGCAGCGAACGGAGAGCTGGGATTTTATATTGTAAGCGATGGGAGTACGCGTCCTTACCGTGTGAAATGCCGTCCCCCGTGTTTTCCCCTGTATGCGGCTTATCCAAAGATGATTCAGGGATCCATGATCGCCGATGCGATTGCGGTTCTGGGAAGTATCAATATTATTGCGGGAGAGTTAGACCGGTAAGTGATTCAAAATCTCTTTATTTAAGTTTCAAAATTTCCAAAGCTCTTTATGTCTATCGAGTTTTCACCCGAAAATAAAAAGAAGTTCGAAGAAACCCTGACCCATTATCCGACCAGGCGGGCTGCGCTGTTACCGACGCTCTGGATCGCCCAACGGCAGTTTGGTTGGATTTCGCCCGAGGTCATGGAATACATCGCGTCTTTACTCGAGATTCCACCCGTGAAGGTTTACGAAGTCGCAACCTTCTACACCATGTACAATACAAAGCCGGTCGGAAAATATCACCTGCAGGTGTGCCGGACTTTATCTTGTGAGCTGTGCGGAAAAGAAAAAATTGTTAACCACCTTCAAAGCAAATTGGGGATCAAGGCGGGCGAAACGACGGCGGATGGTCGATTTACTTTAACCGAAGTTGAATGCCTAGGCTCGTGCGGAACCGCACCCATGATGCAGGTCAATGATGATTATTTTGAAAATCTCACGCCTGAAAAGATCGACACGATTTTAAAAGGGCTTGAGTAAAGTTATGGAACGTATCCTAACCGAACATTGGGGCAAAAAAGATTCGCACACACTGGCCTTTTATCTGGAGCATGGCGGTTATCAAACCCTGTCCAAGGTTTTTAAGATGAAGCCGGATGAAGTGATCGAAGAAGTTAAAAAATCCGGCCTGCGGGGGCGTGGAGGTGCTGGATTTGCGACGGGTATGAAATGGAGTTTTGTTCCCAAAGACAATTCCAAACCGCATTATCTTTGCATCAATGCAGATGAAAGCGAGCCCGGTACTTTTAAAGATCGCTACATCCTCGAAAATACCCCACATCAACTTATTGAAGGGGCCATCATTTGTTCATATGCCATCGGGGCCAAAGCTGCTTACTGCTACATTCGGGGAGAATTTGTTTTTCCAGCCGATCGTATGGAAGCTGCGGTTCAGGAAGCCTACCAGGCAGGGTATCTGGGAAAAAACATTCAAGGCAGTGGAGTCGATCTTGATCTTTACGTTCACCGTGGAGCGGGCGCTTACATTTGCGGTGAAGAAACAGCCCTGCTCGAATCACTCGAAGGAAAACGTGGCTATCCACGCTTAAAACCCCCATTTCCGGCCCTTGTCGGTTTGTTCGGCTGCCCTACTGTCATCAATAACGTCGAAACCCTGGCCGTTACTCCTTATATTCTCAACAACGGCGGTGAGGCTTACCGAAAATACGGCACGGAAAAAAGCCCAGGCACCAAGCTTTTCTGTGTTTCAGGTCATGTCAATAAACCTGGTAATTACGAAGTGCCTCTGGGTTATCCACTCAAAAAACTCATCTACGAAGATTGCGGTGGGATCAAAGACGGCAAGACCTTGAAGGCTGTGATTCCAGGCGGATCTTCTGTCCCTGTCCTGACAAAAAAAGAGGCCGAAGAGGTAAATCTCGATTACGAAGCCCTTCAGTCTGCAGGTTCGATGCTCGGATCGGGAGGTGTGATTGTTATCGATGAAACCACATGCATGGTCAAAAGCCTGCTCAACCTCGCCCATTTTTATTCTCATGAATCCTGCGGTCAATGTGCTCCCTGTCGTGAAGGAACCGGCTGGTCCTATAAAATTCTCAAGCGGATTGAAAATGGGGAAGGGACCGAGGCCGATCTGGAACGTCTGCTGCAAAACGCCGATCACATGTCCGGAAAAACAGTGTGTGTGCTTTCCGATGCGCTCGCCATGCCGATCCAAAGTTTTTTAAAGCGCTTTCGTCATGAGTTTGAAGAACATGTAAAGTTGAAGAAGTGCCCTATGAAATAATACTGTGAATCTTAATTTTGAATGGGATCATCCCAAGGTAGCTGAAAATATAAAAAAGCATGGCGTTTCTTTTTAGGAAGCTTCCAGCGCTTTATTAGATCCTCTTTCCTTAGCTTTCCCAGATAGTGGCCATTCTGCGTCAGAGTATCGGTTTCTGACTGTAGAGGAATCTACACAATTGAGATTACTGGTCGTCGCACACACTGACAGAAATGGAAAAATCCGGATCATCAGTGCCAGAAAAGCAACTCGTAAAGAACGTAGATTTTTTTATGAAGAAAAAAGAATTAAAAAAACGAATTGCGGAGTGAGTACGATTTTTCCCTGATGAAGGGCGGCGTACAAGGGAAATACATGAAGGCTTACAAGAAGGAAAGTAACGTTGTCTTGCTTGAACCCGATGTTACGAAGGCTTTTCCCAATGCAGATTCTGTTAATCAAGTTTTAAGAGACCTCATGAAGCTTGCTCGGCTTCGTCTGAGTCACAGCCGTTGAGTAGTTTTATGCCAACCCTAAAAATAGACAACCAAGATATCACCGTAGAACCAGGGACCACCGTCATCGAAGCGGCTAAAAAGCTCGGCGTGGAGATCCCTCATTTTTGCTACCATCCCAAACTTAGCATTTCGGGAAACTGCCGTATGTGTTTGGTAGAGGTGGAAAAATTTCCAAAACCGCAAATTTCCTGCTCGCTCGTAGCCACCGACGGTATGGTCGTCCATACCCAATCCGAAAATGCAAAAAAGTGGCGCAAAAATGTCCTCCAGTTTATCCTCATCAATCATCCTCTCGATTGTCCGGTCTGCGATCAGGCGGGCGAGTGCAAGTTGCAAAATTACTATCTGAGCGAGTCGGTCAAGCTGAGTGAATTTCAGGAAGAAAAAGTTCACAAGCCAAAAAAAATCAGACTTGGTCCTCAGGTCATGCTCGATGACGAGCGCTGTATCATGTGTTCGCGCTGTATCCGCTTTTGCGATGAGATCACAAAGACCTCCGAGTTGGGATTCACTCAACGGGGAGATCACATCGAGCTGCGTCCTTTTCCTGGCAAAGAACTCAACAATCCCTATTCGATAAATACTGTTGATATTTGCCCAGTCGGTGCACTTACCAGCTCAGATTTTCGCTTTAAAAAACGGGTGTGGTTTTTAAAAACAGCCGATTCAATTTGCTCGGGATGTTCGCGCGGATGCAATCTTCGTCTGCAATATGAAAATGAGACGGTTTATCGCTACCTGCCTCGTCAAAACGAAGCCGTGAATTCTGTTTGGCTCTGTGATGCCGGTCGTTTGAGTTATAAGCAGATCAATGAAAATCGTGTGATCACCTCTGAAAAACGAATCGAAGGTCAGCTTACGCGCATTCATCCTGAACAGGCGATCAGTGAAGTAACAGCTCTTATGAAAAAAGCGGCTGGAAAACCAATCCTGGTCTTGGGAAGTGCGCAAGGTTCAAACGAAAATAATCTGGCCTTAAAGAAATTAGCCGCACTTGTGGGCAGTGATCAAGTGGCACCAATGCTTGCCTACTCTGGACGTGAAGTTGCAAATCCTTACGAAGATGATTTTCTGATCAAGGCCGATAAGAACCCTAACACGCGCGGAGTAGAACATTTGGGTTTCCAGAAATTGAATCATGTTTCTTCCTCAGAAATTTGCCTCATTCTTGGAGAAGTTTCCGAACCGGATCTTAAGAAAATTGCAGAAACAAAACCTTCCTGCGTAATCTATTTTGCTACCCACCGAGACGCCACGACCGGGATTGCCGATTACCTTTTCCCCATCACGATATTTGCCGAAGAGTCGGGGACTTTCATGAATTTTGAAGGACGTGTGCAGAAATTCAATCCTGGGCCTAAATCTCGTGGTCAAATGAAGCCCGCCTGGCAATGGATAAAAGAGTTGGCTCAGGGGTTGGGAGTGGTCTGGAATCTTCATCCTGCTGCTTTGCTTCAGGAAGGGTTTGGTTTAAGTGATGCCGATCTTGGAGCCGAAGGCAAGAGGCTATGAGTTCTGCGAGGGTGCGGCATTTTTTTCTGGGGGTGATGCTCGTGACGGTTGTTCTGGTTTCTCCTTCTGCATTTTCGCAACTCTCCCGACTGCTATCCTCCAAAGAAATTACGGCCGTGATCTTGTCTCCGATGTTCGGCATTCCAGGAGATAAAGACGGCCAATGGCTTTTAAACGATGAAGAAGCCTTGCAGGCCGAGAAAATTCTTCAAGGCTGCATCCTTGAAAAAACAAAGCAAACCCAGAATCCCAACGAAAATCGGTGGGAAACCATTCGGCGGGAAATTCAGGTGAGGGGTTGGTCCGAGATTCAAAAAAATCTTTCGGATTATTTGCGGCAATACGCCGGAGTCACACGTGAGAAGAAAAAACTTGTTTGGATAAACGCTTTTCACAAAAACACCTTGTCTATTTTTGGGAAGACGAACGAAGCTTTTGGATTGAGTCTTCCTCGCTGGCAGAGAGAAGTGATTTACGCCAATGATGGTGGCACCTATTTTTTTAATGCCTTCGTCGATTTGAAAGTCGGCAGTTGCGAGTCGCTTCAGTTTAATGGAGGCGCTTGAAGGAGATGCGGTTCAAAATGCCTAAGCTCTTGGCAGGATTAATGGTTTTGATAGTGCTTTATCTGTTTTGTTTTAAGCTTGCCCTCTGGCGATGTCATTCAGGTTGGGCTGGATCCCACTGCCATACGCTGCTTGGATCCGGGGGGCACAACGTCCTGCAGGCTTTTGGTCATCTACATTAGGAGAAACGACTTTGCTACTCCTCCTCTTAAAAATTGTGGTTCCTTTTTTTGTGATTCTCAACATCATCCCTTTGCTGATTTGGCTGGAGCGTAAAGGTTCGGCCTATATTCAGGATCGTCGCGGACCCAATCGCGCAGGCATTTTAGGTATTCGCCTTGGAGGAATGATTCACTCGCTCACCGACGTGGTGAAACTGCTTTTTAAAGAGGATATTATTCCCGCACGCGTGAATCGGTTTTTCTATATTCTTGCTCCTTTTATTTCGATGAGTGTGGCGTGTGTAACCTTTGCTGTTCTTCCTTTTGGCGATGTGGTGCACTGGAACGGGGAGGCCATCACCCTACAGGCCGCTGATTTGAATGCCGGAATTTTATATATCTTTGCCATTGCTTCACTCGGTGTTTATGGCGTGATGCTGGCCGGTTGGAGTTCCGACAACAAATATTCTCTTTTGGGCGGACTTCGCTCCTCGGCCCAAATGATCAGCTATGAGATTGTTCTTTCGCTTGCCGTGATCAGTGTTTTGATGATGGCAGGCTCACTGGAACTTTCGGCGGTTGTGACCGATCAATCCGAAAAAGTTTGGGGATGGAATTTTTTGCGTCAGCCGATTGCGTGTGTGCTTTTCATGATTGCGATGTTTGCCGAAACCAATCGTTTGCCCTTTGATCTTCCAGAAGGTGAATCCGAGCTGGTGGCAGGATATCATCTCGAATACAGCTCGATGAAATTTGCCCTCTTTTTCATGGCCGAATATGCCAACATGATCATTGCTTCGGCCGTCTTAACCTCCCTGTTTTTTGGTGGCTGGCAGGTTCCTTTTTTAAGCACCGAAACGCTTCGGGGAAATGCAGACTTGATTTTGAAAATCCTTCTGGGTGGCGGAATTCTTGTGCATCTACTGGGAGGCGGCGCCTTGTTCAAACATGGGCTAAACAATGTTCGAGTAAAAAAATGGGGTGATATTCGCGATTATGAGCCCGTGATTTTGGGAGTGGGAATCGGAGGTTTAGGAATTATCCTGATCGGAGCTCTTGCCTATTTCTGGACTACGTCGTTGGGTGAAAACGGAGCCTCAGTCGTTACAGGGGTGTTACAGGCCGTTACCTATATTTTAAAAATCCTGTTTTTCTGCTGGGTGTTTATATGGGTACGCTGGACGCTTCCGCGTTTTCGTTATGATCAGCTCATGAAGCTGGGCTGGAAGTATATGCTTCCTTTAGCGCTCATCAATATTTTAGTGACGGGATGGGTGATGTTAGCGATTTAAATCGATGCCATTATCTTTCTTAGGGTAGTGCCATCTTTTGCTTCTTCAGGAACAAAAGAAGAGAAGAGTTCAATTTCTGATAGAATAATTTCCTTACGAAAGTTCTCTCCTAAATCCTTTTTATTCCACTGCTCCCTTAAACTATTCCAGATGAGTTCTTTTTGAGTATCGGGCCTTTCCTGTTCCATTCGCAATGCTTCCATCAGAGTCGAGATGGCGCTTAAATCTTCAGACTTCCCTAAAATTTCAATAGCAAATTTTCTGATTTCAACATTTTCACTTAAGCAAAGCCCTAAGAGAATTTGATGGGTATACGATGGATTTTGCTGGGTGAGTTTTAAAAAGAGCTCCTGCAGTTGAGGTGAATAAGTTTTTAGAAATCTTTCTCCCCGAGACTGTTTCAACGAAGCTTCCCATTTTTGTGAAAGAAGGCGGGCAAACCTGAAAGGATCTTCTTCTTTTTCGAAGAGTGATTTGAAAACGGTTTGATCGAGTTTTTGAATGACCGTTTCCTGCCAGGTAATATCCCAGGAGAAATCTTTCGTGGAGATGAGACTTGCTAATGATTCTTCGGCACACTGAAGATCGCGTGCATCGCCGATTTCAATGAGGAGTGAAATCAGCACAGGAAGGCTGAGAGTAGGACTATAATGAAAATCGTAATGTTCATACTCAAAGCGACTTAAATTCGACTGCCACTCATCAAACAGAGTAGAATCGGTCAGTGCGCATGAATGCTGAAATAAAAGATGAACCCCAAGCTCCAGGGCTTTTTCAATCTCTGAAGTCATGGGCCGTCCCAAAAATCGAATCAACTCTACCGCTCGGTTTCGTTCACTAAACCGTGCATTGCTTAAGTTAATTAAAAGATCATGGGCTAGCTTATGAGTTTCAGGACTTTGCTCCCCGATCTGTCCCCATTTTTTAAGCAGATGAAAAATCTCTATTCTTTTTTTCAGTGATGGATAGGAAGACAGCAAAGGAGATGAAATGTCCTGCGCCATATTCTTTTTGAAAAGATAGACTCGCCTTTCAAAGGCCAGGTTGCTTCGATTGGGATCTCCCAAAAGGCGATCGGCCAATTTTTCAAACCCCAGTTCATTAAGTTTTTGGCGGATTTCCGGATTGCGCAGGTCGGCATCCGGTTGAGTGGCCGAAATCAGGTAGGTCTTGAGTGGAGCGGTGTCGGGAAATAAATCAGTGGGAAGAATATTTTCTGCTTCTTCAGGTGTCAGCCCGTCTTTATCTGACAAGGCAGCCAGAAGCTTCTCAACACGGTCTCCTCCAATTCGCAACTCTGCCATCTGAAAAACCCTCCCCCGGATTTACAGCAAGCACGCTGTTACAGTGTTTTATAAGGTAGTAATGAAGGCTCAATTGCTTCTAACCACAATGGGTATTATATTTTTTCCTTAAGGTCTCATTGTGGAGAAGCACTTGAAGCTTTATTTCTGATGAATTGCCTTGAATAAAATTGTGGTATTCGTTAGTGAATGGCCATTCAAAAAGCGTTCGAATTGTAGCCCTATCCCAAAAAAATATGCAACCGATTCTCTTCTATCTTTTTGGCGGCTTGGCCCTTGCAACGGCGCTGGGCGTCATAGTCTTTAAAAATCCCATTTCCTCTGCTTTCTCTCTCATCGTTTCTTTTTTTGCCATGGCGGGTTTATATGCCATGCTCGATGCCCACTTTTTGGCGATCATTCAAATCCTGGTTTATGCAGGTGCCATTATGGTGCTCTTTATTTTTGTCATCATGCTCTTGAATCTTCAGGGGGATGAATTGAAAGAGCGTCCTTTTCATCCTTATTTTAAAGGTCTTGCGGCTTTATTGCTCCTGGGGTTTGGAGGTGTGCTGTATCTTGTCCTGGGACCGATGAATACTTCAATGAGAGAAGTGGGCGATGGTTTCGGTAGCATTAAAGAGGTAGGGACTGAGCTATTTACACGTTACTGGTTTGCTTTCGAATATACCTCGATTTTGTTACTGGTTGCCCTGATTGGTGGAGTTGTATTGGCAAAAAGGGAGTTAAAACCATGACCCTCGAGATCTCACACTATCTCATTTTGAGTGCCGCACTTTTTACCTTGGGCCTTGCGGGCCTGGTGATCCGAAGAAATATTCTGGTTATCTTCATGTCCATTGAGCTTTTGCTCAATGCAACCAATCTGGCTTTTGTTACCTTTTCCCGCTTTCGCGGAAGCATTGATGGCCAGATCGCCTCTTTTTTTGTGATTGCCGTCGCCGCCGCTGAAGCCGCTGTTGGTTTGGCGATCGTGATTGCCATCTTCAGAAACCGGGGAACAGTGAAGGTGGATGAGTTGAACATGATGAAGAGATAGAGATTGTAAAAATAGGTGCCGATAAGGTTCTGACAGCCATTTTAAGAGGAGTCTCCGACTCCAGTCTTCACTTTCTGGATATTTGTCGTTTTCTTAAATAACTGGGTTTTGAGGAAAAGATTCGTGGAAGACATCATATCTTTTCCAAAGAGGGAATTGAGGAAATCATCAATCTTCAGCCTGCCGGATAAAAAACGAAGCCATCAGGTTAAGCAGGTGTGAGCTATTGTGTTGAAATTACAAGTCGGAGATCTGAATACATAAATCCGAAATCATTATTTACTGGAGCAAAGAAGATCATAGTTTAGTCGCAGATGCTCCTGAGTTGCCAGGTTGTATGGCGAATCCATCTATAAGAAAGCCCTCCAGAACGCAGATTATTCGGGAATGGATTTAAACTGCAAAAGAGTTGGGATGCGAAATTCCCGAGCCAAAAGGAAGGTTAATGTTTGCTTAAAAAGAACTTCCGAAATTTTATATTTTAACTCACTCCTTCATCCTCTCATTAGAAACTGAGGAAGGGAGCCACGAATAAATTATGACGCCTCCCCTCTATCTCATTCCTCTCCTGCCCTTGTTGGGTGCCCTGATCAACGGTGCAACGGCATTGCACGTTGCTTACTGGAAGAAAAAACCCTCAGAAACTTTCGTGAGTGTAGTGGGAGTATTTTTCCCCTTACTTTCTTTTGCTTTTGCCCTGATGGCAGCCTGGCCTTTTATTTTGGGTGGAGTGTCCGAAGCGCGGGTGGACCCCGTTTTTGAATGGTTGGCAGCAGGAAACTTTAAGGTCGGATTCGATTTGCAGCTGGATCGACTCTCCTCCCTTATGGTTCTTATCGTGACAGGGATTGGAACTCTCATCCATCTTTACTCAACGGGATATATGAAGGGGGATGGCGCCTTTGCCCGCTATTTTACTTATTTAAATTTATTCCTTTTCTCGATGCTCCTGCTCATCTTGGGCAATAACCTTTTAATTCTTTTCATTGGTTGGGAAGGCGTCGGATTGTGCAGTTATCTCCTCATCGGTTTTTGGTTCGATGATCCAGCCAAGGCTTCAGCCGGAAAAAAGGCCTTTGTGGTAAACCGAATAGGTGATTTTGGCTTTTTGCTCGCGGTTTTCATCATCGTTGCCCTTCTGCTTCCCAATGCCCAAGCTGCCTCTGAGGGAATCTTAAGCTTTTCCACCCTTGAAAAATACAAAGAGATTTTGGCCCCGATGGCCACAGCAATTACGCTTCTGCTCTTCGTTGGAGCGACCGGTAAATCTGCTCAAATTCCTTTATATGTCTGGCTGCCAGATGCCATGGCGGGTCCAACACCAGTTTCTGCACTCATCCACGCCGCGACTATGGTGACCGCGGGTGTATACATGGTGGCACGACTTTCATTTCTTTTTGATCTGGCTCCTTTTTCCAGGGAGGTGGTTGTCACCATTGGAGCTGCCACGGCCCTTTTTGCGGCCACGATCGGTATCGTTCAGCGCGACATCAAAAAAGTTCTCGCCTACTCAACTGTTTCCCAGCTGGGCTACATGTTCATCGGAGTAGGGCTGGGCGCCAATACCGCCGGGGTTTTTCACTTAATGACCCACGCATTTTTTAAAGCCTGTCTCTTTTTGGGATCGGGCTCCGTCATTCACGCCATGCATGGCGAACAGGATATTTTCAAAATGGGCGGACTTAAGAAATGGATGCCTATAACGTTCTGGACCTTTTTTATCTCTACTATCGCGATCGCGGGCATTCCTCCTTTTTCCGGATTTTTCAGCAAGGATGAAATCCTCTTCCAGGCCTTTGACCGTGGCTATCCTGTTCAGGGAATGTTGGGACTGATTGCTGCTGGAATGACGGCCTTTTATATGTTTCGCCTGACGACTCTGACGTTCATGGGCAAGTGCCGGGCCGATCATCACACTCAGGAGCATCTTCACGAATCTCCCTGGACGATGACCCTCCCTCTTATTCTTCTTGCCATTCTCGCGATTGGGGGAGGTTGGGTAGGAATTCCCGAGGCCTTTGGTGGACATAATCATTTGCACCATTGGTTAGGACTCGAAGGACACATCGGATCTTTTGCGGAAGAGTCTCATCAAACCGCCGAACATGGGCCAGCCGAGATTCGCCTCGCTGTTTTCAGTGCGGTGTGGGCCTTGTTCTGGTCTGTCTTTGCTGTTGTACTTTATCTCAAAAAGACCCAATGGATGGACGCTCTTGAGAAAAAACTCAAAGGCTTAAATACCCTGGTTTATAACAAATATTATGTCGATGAAATTTATGAGACTCTGATCGTAAAACCCTTGGCCTGGATTTCTGAAAAGGTCTTGTGGCGTGGGGTCGATGCAGGTGTGATCGACGGAATCTTAGTCAATGGAGGTGCTCGTTTTACCCAATTTTTAGGTCAGATCGCAGGGACTCTTCAAACAGGAATAGTGAATGCCTATGCCCTCTGGTTTTTGGCGGGGGTAGTGGGAATTCTGGTCTGGGTCCTGTCGATGTAAGTGATTTGTTCAAGACTCCATCGGTTTTTATCTCCGGCTTGAAGACAGCGGAATGACGATCGAGTCTTAAAAATCAAACTGCAGGAGAGTTGAATGGAGAATTTGCCAGTCGTAGGAGAGCAGAATAATCCATCAGGGAGCATCAATCCTTTTCAGATGCTCAACTGGTTGGTGGGAATCGTCTTAATCGGGATAGGTTGTGCTTTAAGTTACTGGTTGTTTCGAGCGATCGGCGATTTTTTATATGCCCCTGAAAAAATCGCTCTGCTCGGAAAAATTTTACAAACTCCCTCGGGAGATCAATCTATTCGCATTATATTAAATGGATCTCCGAATGGTACCGGTCAGGGAGTGACCGTTCAGTACAATGATTTTGTGAAATACTTTGTCTTTTTGGTGGTGGGTTTTATTTTGTTTGGATCGATTGGACGGATTATCTCGGCTTTTTTTAGTGCTGGAATTAAAGCCCTGACAGGAAGATTGCAGTAATCTTTAGTACTTCATTAGTACTGCAGAATGGACGGAGCAAGTCCGTCTGACAACGGTGAGTTTTTAGATTTATTACTTTTCTGGTTTTTTCCCTTCTTCTGATTGGGATAAAACCCTTAAGGAAAACAACAGCTGTGGAATGGTGAAATAAAACAATGGACCATTTTCTTTCCCTTATTATTTTTCTCCCCTTCATCGGCGCGATCCTGCTTCTTTTGATTCCAAAAGAAAAAAAATCCGCAATTCAAACCTTAAGTTTTCTGGTTTCCCTGATCACGTTTGTGATCTCGATCAAACTCTATTTTGGCTACGATCCAAAATCCTCAGAGCTGTTTCAGTTTAAAGAATCCTTCCCCTGGATAGAGGCCTTCAATATCCACTACACCGTCGGCCTCGATGGTATCAGCCTGCTGCTCTTTTTGCTCACGACGTTTATTGTACCCCTGGCCATCCTTTTTTCAACTGGATCTATCGATCGACGCGAAAAAGAATATTACGTTTTCCTTTTGATTCTGGAAACCGCCATGCTCGGTGCCTTTGCCGCCCTCGATCTGTTTTTGTTTTACGTATTTTGGGAGGCCATGCTCATCCCCATGTATTTTCTGGTGGGTATCTGGGGTGGGGCCCGAAGAGTTTACGCCGCGCTTAAATTCTTTATCTACACAATGCTTGGCTCCGTCCTCATGCTCGCGGCGATTCTTTATGTATATTTTCAGGTCGGTGGCAGTTTTGCCTACACCGATTGGTTGCAGAATTTACACCTCACTCCGAATATCCAACTTGTTCTTTTCTCAGCCTTTGCGTTGTCCTTTGCGATCAAAGTTCCGATGTTTCCTTTGCATACCTGGTTACCGGATGCTCACGTGGAGGCGCCTACCGCGGGTTCAGTCATTCTGGCGGCGATCCTTTTGAAGATGGGCACTTACGGCTTTATTCGATTTGCCATGCCTTTGTTTCCGGATGCCGTCGCTCAGGCGCGGCCTGTGCTCGCAACTCTTGCAGTCGTAGGGATTGTTTACGGAGCCTTGGTTAGCATGGTGCAAACCGATATTAAAAAATTGGTCGCCTACTCTTCGGTTTCACACTTGGGTTTTGTAATGTTGGGTCTCATGGCCCTGACCCCGCAGTCGGTGGGAGGGGCGGTTTACCAAATGCTCAATCATGGTGTGTCTACCGGAGCTCTCTTCCTTTTGGTGGGGATGATTTACGATCGCCGGCACACCCGACAAATTGCCGATTTTGGAGGGATCGCAAAGGTAATGCCTTTGTATACCACCCTCTTTTTGATCGTCACTTTTTCCTCGATTGGCCTTCCTGGTACGAACGGATTTGTCGGTGAATTTTTGATCTTGATGGGATCGTTTCAAACCTTCCCGGTTGCAAGTGTGGTCGCAACTACAGGTGTGATTCTCGCAGCGGTTTACATGCTTTGGATGGTTCAACGGGTTTTCTTTGGGGCCTTAAATAATCCTAAAAATGAAAAACTCAAAGATTTGAATCTGAAAGAAGCCGTCATCCTTTTTCCGCTGATTCTTCTTGTTTTCTGGATGGGATTTTATTCGAAACCGTTTTTTGAAAAGATGGATCCTTCGGTTGGAACGGTCATTCAGAAAATGCAGGAGCAGTCTGCGGCTCTGGCAAAGAAATAAGGATTCTTTATCTCTTATAAGAGAAACGTGGAGCTTATGGATATTCAATGGCAAAGTTACGTGAACAGTCACCTTCCCCTTCTGATTATTATTGTGACGGGTCTTGTGACCATGATTGCAGGGCTCATCCTGGAGAAGGGAAGTCATAAAATCCTTCTGGCACTATCACTGATTGGGATTTGTTTTGCCTGGCTTTCCAGCTATCAAATTTGGGCTCTAGGTCTTTATAAAACAGGAAGTGATTTTTTAATCGTCGACCGATTTTCCTCTTTTCTTTATCTCGTGATTTTGTTGAGTGGTTTTTTTTCCTGTTTGAGTCACTACGACTATTTCGAAAAACAAAACGGATATCATCCTGAAATCTATTCCCTCACTTTGTTTGCGCTTTCCGGCATGATGGTCATGGTTTCCACCACCCATCTCCTCCTCTTCTTTTTGGCCCTCGAGGTGATGAGTCTGGCGATCTATGTTCTGGTAGGTTTCAAACGCAAAGACCCACGCTCTAATGAAGGAGCTATAAAATATTTTATTTTAGGAGCGATGATCGCAGGATTTTTCCTTTACGGGACGGCTTTAATCTATGGAGGGACTGCTCAGCTGGATTTACAACATCTTCCCACGGGAGCTCTTCCGGAAAACTATCAGTTTCTGCTTACAATCGGTGTTGTACTTGTCATTGTGAGCCTTGGTTTTAAGGTAGCCGCCGTTCCTTTTCATTTCTGGACCCCCGATGTGTACGAAGGGGCTCCGTTATCCGTGACCGGATTTATGGCCACAGCCGTGAAGGCAGCGGCGTTTGGAGCGCTTCTTCGTTTTCTCTTTGTGCTGACCCCCATCAAAGGGCTTCCCACATTTCAGATTCTTCAGTTTTTAGCGATCGCCACCTTGGTGGTCGGAAATCTGGTGGCCTTGTATCAAACCAATATCAAGCGCATGCTGGCTTATTCTTCCATTGCTCACGCGGGTTATATTCTTGTCGGTGTGTGTGCAACTTACGCAGCAGGTTTTTTCCATCCTCAGGTTTTAGGGGCCCCTGTTTTTTATCTGTTTGCCTATAGTCTGATGACCTTAGGTGCTTTTGCCGTGACAGCCGCGGTGGCTCATCCCTTAAACGATAATGTCGAGATTTCTCACTATAATGGCCTCGCAGAACGTTCACCAAAGTTGGCAGCTGCGATGGCGGTCTTTATGTTTGCCCTTACAGGTATTCCGCCAAGTATTGGGTTCGCGGGAAAATTCTTTATATTCCGTGAGGCCGTTCATCAGGGACTTTATCCGCTAGTCATTGTGGGTGTGTTGATGAGTGCGGTATCCGCTTATTATTACCTACGGGTGATTGTGGCGATGTATTTCGGATCTGCCCCTGATTCAGTGAATGCTCCTGAACGTCCAGTGGTCAAACCGGCGCTGGCTTTTGTCATTCTTTTCTGTCTGGTGAGTACCCTCTATATGGGCTTGGCTCCTTCCCGTTATTTAAAGATCTCCAGTGACTCGGATTTTATTTCTAAATCCCAAATCAGCCAGCTTCCTTAACACTGAGCTTTAGCCGTCAATCTCCCTTCAAATTTCTTGACTCATATATGCTCAAAAACCTTGATGACTATTTGATGGAAAGCCTTGAGCTCAAGCAGGTGATCGGGTCCTGGGGCTTTAACTCCAATATCAATTTTACGGCCATGACACCCGAAGAAGGGAATGTCTGGTTTTTCGAGCAGGTCTTTAATTTCTTGCGTTCTTTTTTTGGTCTTGTTGTTCCCGATAATCTTGAGGTGATCACCTACAACGCCACACAACACATCCAGAAACAGCGGATGGAGCAACAGACGTTTCTCGATGAGCTCATGCTGATCATGAAAAACCTCAAAGAACCCATCTGGTGCCTGCGCTTAAATCTCAACATCATGGGATTTTTAAGAACAAAGAACAGCCCGGATAAACCTGTTCGTCTGCAAATCCAGGAGCCTTGCAGTTTTATTCTCTGGGGTGGACCGGATGAGACAGGTTTTCAGACCTTCTCTGTCAGCTACACACTTTTCTCCAATACCTGCCTCGAAGGTGATGACCAGCTTCTTTGGTCGATTAATCAGCCGATTCTCGAAAAAGCCCTCCGCAAATGGGAAGAGCAAACCGGCCATGTGATTGATGTGGTAGAATCGAATGGCGATCTTCCGGTTTATCGTCATGGTTTTGAAAAACCTGCGGAGATCCAGTAGCCCCCCATTCATAATTTCAAAATAAATTCAGGATATAGACAAAACTCCAATCGATGTTGTCTCTCTGAGAAAGGGGGCGCTAAAGCAATGCGTTCAATCCTCCAATTTCTCAGCCTCCTTTAATTTAATCTGCTTAAAGGGGGTACCTATGTCTTTCTCCAGGCGTGCTCTGGTTTTTTGTTTTTTCATTCTCTTCTTCATTTTATCCACCCCAGCTGTTTTTGCTTTGAATGGAGGACATTTTATTGGAGTCGGAGTGCCAAAGGGTATGGGTGGTGCAGGAATCGCCGCTCCTTCTCAGGATGCGGCCGGAGGCATCCACCTCAATCCCGCCGGAATCTATTCTTTTATCGGCCCACACTTTGATTTTGGAGGAGCGATGATTTTTCCCTCGGTGCGAGCCCAAGCGAATTTTGGAGCAGGCCCGACTGAGAGCAAAAGCCAGGACCGCCTGCTCATCACTCCGGAAATTGGCTTTGCGACGCCCCTTTTTGATCGTTTATCTTTTGGACTTTCCTTTTCCACGGTTGCGGGAGCGGACCTTGACTACCGTAATCGCGATGTCGGACAGGTTTCGGCACTCGGCGGTGCCCTGCCCCTCGGCTTTGCCGATGAAAAAGTCCATCACATGATTTTTGAGCTGGCCCCGACCGTTGCGTTTCAGCTGATAAGGGATCACCTCACCATTGGAGCTTCCCCCTTGGTCAATTACGGACTTTTGGATTTAGGTTCAGGAATGCACAGTACGGTGGGCATCGCGGGTCGGGTGGGTGCACGTTACAAAATCAACGATCAATTTGCTGTTGGTGCCACCTATCAAACGCCTTCGCGAATGAAATACAATCGTCTCATCGATTTGGATCGCGATGGGAGTTTCGATCAGGTTCGCTTAAACCAGCCCCAGTCCATCGGGGTTGGCGTTGCCTGGACTCCTTTCGAAAAACTCCTCGTGGCGGCAGATGGAAAATGGATCAATTGGGGAGGAGCTGGCGGGTTTGAAGATCTGGATTGGAAAAACCAGTGGGTGATCTCAACAGGGGCCCAGATGGGTTTGACGGAAAATCTCACGGTAAGAGCTGGATACAATTACGGTACGAATCCTTTAAGAAATCATTCGGGCTTTCATGGTGAAGACCCTTATGTATTTCAGGGAAAAAGTTTGGCAGGAGGTGCGGGAGGACGACTCAACTATGAAACCCTGCGAGTGATCGGACTTCCAGGAATTTCAAAACACCATGTCACAGCAGGCGTAAGCTATAAACTGCACCGCAACATCCAGCTCACCGGAAGCTATGAGCACGCCTTCAAACATACCGTCAGCGAAACGGGAACCTTAAACGCTGTGCCGATCAGCGTGGGTAGCTCCCTTTCGGCAAATGTGGTGACCCTGGGATTGAATTTTGATTTTGAGTAAGAAGATATTTTTGGGTTTCTACAAAATCTCCAACACCTTCTCTGGCGGCCGACCTAAGGCCGCTTTTTTATGGTGCACAACAATCGGTCTTTCCAAAAGGATGGGATTTTGGATGAAGATTTGAATCCATTCCTTGTGCGAAAGATTTTTTCCTTTCAGTCCCAACTCCGTAAAGACTGCTTCTTTGGTACGCACGAGTTCTTCCGGCTTAAGCTTGAGCATATTCAACACTTCTTCCAGCTCAGAGGCAGACGGAGGATGCTTCAGATAGTCAATTACTTCTGGTTGAAGTCCTCGATTTAAAAGGAGCTCTAAAGTTTGTCTGGATTTTGAACAGCGGGGGTTGTGATAAATTTTGAGAGTGCTCATAGAAGATTTCTGAAATAGGTTGAGCTGATTTTTCGAATTCACTCAACGGTTGGTTTTTTGATCTTACTCTACCTTTTTACCTCTCCATGCCGAAAACAACTCACTAAATGATCATTCACCATTCCCACCGCCTGCATGTGGGCATAAAGGATTGTAGACCCTACGAAATTAAATCCTCTCTTTTTTAAATCCTTGCTAAAGGCATCGGAGATGGACGTTTTGGCGGGAACTTCTTTCAAGCTTTTATACCCATTTTGAATTGGCTGACCCTCCACAAATTGCCATTGGTAATCACTAAAACTTTTGAACTCCTCCAGGAGCTTTATAAATGCCCTGGCATTTTGAACGGTTGATTCTATTTTCAGTCGATTGCGCACAATACCGGGATTTTGAAGCAGGGAGTTGATTTTCTTCGCATCGTAGCGTGCAATTTTTTCGACCTCGAAATGATCGAAGGCCTGACGGTAATTTTCGCGCTTCTTTAAAATCGTTAACCAGCTCAGCCCTGCCTGCGCACCTTCGAGAATTAAAAATTCAAAAAGCAATCGATCATCATAAATCGGCACACCCCATTCTTCATCGTGATAGCGGATATAGAGGGGATCCTTGTCTGCCCAGGGACAGCGGGAGGAGGATGTCATATTAGTCCTTTAGGGATTTTTTTGTGCTTGTTGTTAAATAGGGGGGTTATGTTTCCAAAGCTCAATGTTGAAAAGACATGTCACTTGACCCTAACTGAAAAAATTCCTACATGTCAAAAATCTATGAACACAAATCCTTCCAAACCCACACGGGACGATGTTTGGCTGATGCGCACCTATTCAGGACACACCACCGCAAAGGCCTCCAATCAACTCTATCGCCAGAATCTGGCCAAAGGTCAGACAGGACTTTCTGTCGCTTTCGATCTGCCGACGCAGACGGGTTACGATTCAGACCATCCGCTGGCTCAGGCCGAGGTTGGAAAGGTTGGTGTGCCGATCTGTCATATTGAAGATATGGCGACGCTTTTTGATCAAATCCCTTTAAACCAGATGAACACCTCGATGACGATCAACGCGACGGCGCCCTGGCTTTTGGCCTTGTATGTCGCGGTCGCCGAACGTCAGGGTGTGAAATCCCAAGCCCTCCAGGGCACGACTCAAAATGACATTCTTAAAGAATACCTCTCGCGCGGAACCTATGTCTTTCCCCCCGCGCCTTCTCTACGTCTGATCACCGACATCATTGCGTACACCGTCAAACACATTCCAAAATGGAATCCGATCAACGTCTGCCCCTATCATCTTCAGGAAGCAGGAGCGACGCCCGTGCAGGAGCTGGCTTATGGGCTGGCGAATGCGATTTGCGTGCTCGATGCCGTGAAGGCCGCAGGTCAGGTTTCAGCCGATGATTTCGACAAGGCCGTCGGGCGCATTTCGTTTTTCATGGATTCAAGCATTCGCTTTATCGAAGAAATTTGCAAGGCACGGGCGTTTAATCAGCTTTGGGAAAAGATTACCCAGGAGCGCTACGGTGTGAAAGACCCGAAACACCGCCGTTTCCGCTATGGAGTTCAGGTCAATTCGTTAGGACTCACCGAGCGCCAGCCGGAAAATAACGTCCAGCGCATTGTTCTTGAAATGCTTGGTGTGACACTTTCCCGCGATGCCCGCGCGCGTGCGATCCAGCTTCCCTGCTGGAATGAGGCGTTGGGGCTTCCTCGCCCATGGGATCAGCAATGGTCTTTGCGCATGCAACAGGTGATCGCTTACGAAACCGATTTGTTGGAATACGGCGATATTTTTGAAGGCTCCAAAGTCATCGAGACAAAAACAAAAGAATTGGCCGAAGCGGCGGAGGCCGAGCTGAATAAAGTGCTTGAGATCGGAGGTTCGGTCGAGGCGCTGGCATACATGAAACAGCAGATGGTTGCCTCCAATGCCCAGCGGGTGAAAGCCATTGAGGAAAAATCGATCAGGGTTGTGGGAGTGAACTGTTTTACCGAAAGCGCAGAATCTCCTCTGACGGCGGATGCCGAAGGAGGCATTTTAAAGATTGATCCCAAAGCGGTGGAAGAAAAAATCCAGTCGCTCCAGGAATTTCGTCGAAATCGAAATGAGAAAGAAGTCACGGCGGCACTCAAAGCCTTGAAAGAAGCTGCGATGGGATCCTCCAACATCATGCCCGCCTCCATTCAGGCCGCCAAGGCCGGTGTGACCACCGGGGAATGGTCGAATGTGTTGCGTGAAGTTTTTGGCGAATACCGTGCTCCCACAGGGGTGAGCGGCGTAAGTGCGGCTTCTGATACCGAAGCACTGAACCTTGCCTGTGAAAAGGTAAATGCCTTTGAGAAAAAGACAGGAGAGAAATTACGTATTCTGGTTGGCAAACCCGGACTCGATGGTCATAGCAACGGGGCCGAGCAGATCGCCGTGCGCGCCCGCGATGTCGGGATGGAAGTGATCTATCAAGGGATTCGTCTCACGCCCCAGCAGATTGTCGAATCCGCCTTACAGGAAGGTGTGCACCTCATCGGACTTTCCATCCTCTCTGGTTCGCATCTTTCCTTGATTTCCGAAATCCTGCGTTTAATGAAAGAAAAAGGCATCGGAAAAATCCCGCTGGTCGTGGGAGGCATCATCCCCGAATCCGACCAGAAAACCCTTCTCCAACAAGGTGTTGCCAGAGTTTATACTCCCAAGGATTTCGAGCTCAATCAGATCATGAGTGAGATGGCCGAGGTCGCCTTGAAAGCAAAATCCTGAACCCTCATTTTTTCTCTTCCATTTGCTGCACCAGTTGATCTGCAAGCTCTGAAATCGTTGGTCCTTTTAAAAGAAGGGCAATCGGAAGTTTGGTCTGAAGCCCTTGCTCGATTTCATTTTTGAGCTCAATGGCCATAAGAGAATCGAGTCCCAAATGATTGAGCGATTGCCCCGGCTTTAAACTTTCGGATGTCGATCCCAAAACACGCGCGAGTTTTTCAGAAATCACCGAAAGAAGCCATTCCCGGCGCTTTTCAGGCGGTTTCTTCAAATAAATTTCATATAAATCCTGTGGAGCTAAACTCGAAGGCACTCGATTTTGGGTCGTCTCAGGAGATTCCAGTTTTTTTAGCCAAAGCCTTCGTGATTCGGGCAAATTCTCCTGAAGTTTTTTTTGATCCCACGAAACAACAATCGGATTGCGTGTCGAGAATCCCGGTGGATCCAACAAAAGTTTCTCCAAAACTCCAAATCCCTGATCCAATGAAAGAGGGTGAATGCCCCAGGCTTGCATCCGTTCCACCGTTTTTTCATGGGTTGCCATTCCGACTTTGGCCCACGGTCCCCACACAATGCTTTGTGAGACAAGACCTTCCCGATTTCGCGCATGCGCCAGTCCATTCAAAAACGCATTGGCAGCGCTGTAGTTTGACTGTGCGTAAGATCCCATCGTGCCTGAAAGTGATGAAAAAAGAATAAAGTAATCCAGTGGGATGGAGCGCGTGGCCTCATGCAGGTAAAAGGCTCCCATCGCCTTGGAAGTAAACACGCTTTGAAAATTTTCTTTAGTTTGATGCAGCAAAACTCCATCTTTCAGAACTCCTGCGAGATGAAAAATTCCTCGCAAGGGCGGAAGATTTTTTTGAAGGACATCGAGTAACGAATCTACCTCCGATCTTTTTGAAAGATCGGCCGAATGGACAAGCACGTGCGCACCTTCATTTTTCCAGCGGACCATTTCCTGAAGCTGATGTTCGGTGGGAGATTTTCGACTCACCAGAAAGAGATGACGGGCGCCTTTTGAAATCATCCATCGGGCAAGCTCAAAGCCCAAACCTCCCAGACCTCCGGTGATCAGATAACTGGCATCCCTTGAAAATGAGAACTCATGGGGTTTTGCCGCGAATGTTTTCGGGCGTTCGTTGAAAGTGAGAACAATTTTTCCCGTATTTTTACGCTGGGCCATGAAGCGAAAAGCATAAGGCGCGTCGCTGATGGGAAAGGTTGTATGAGGGATTGGTTTTAAATGTTGATGTTCAAATTGAGAGATGAGTTCCGTGAAGAGTCGATGGGTAAGATCCTGGCGCTCGCGGAAAATGCGGTCCAAATCGATTGCAAAATAGGAAAGACTTTTCTGAAACGGTAAAAGCCCCAAGGCATGATTTTGATAGATATCGCTTTTTCCGATTTCCAGAAATCGTCCAAAAGGAGCAAGGGTTTGCAGGCTTTTGGAAATAAACTCCCCGGGAAGCGAGTTGAGCACAAGATCGACTCCGCGATCTTGAGTGAGAGTGAGAATCTCTTCGGCAAACTTTGTCGTGCGTGAATCAAAAACATGTTCCACACCCAGCGATTTTAAATACGCGCGTTTTTCATCGCTGCCTGCAGTGGCGAAGATTTCCAATCCTGTTTGTTGAGCGAGTTGAACGGCGGCCAATCCAACGCCACCGGCACCCGCATGAATGAGAATTTTTTCTTTTTTTCGCATGCGTCCCAGATCATGCAGGGCATGGGTGGCGGTCAGAAATGCCACTGGAACACTGGCCGCTTCTTCAAAGTTTAAATGTGCAGGTTTTAGCACAACGAGTGGAGCCGCGGTCGTGACGAAGTTTCCAAAGCTGTAGGGTGCAATTGCGATGACTTCATCGCCGACTTTAAAACCTTTCACGCGTTCGCCCAGACGCACAATTTTTCCCGAACACTCAGCGCCCAAAGGAACGGTCGTCTCACGCGCGCCGGGGTAAAGGCCTAGCGCTTTCAGGACGTCGCTGAAATTAAGACCCGCCGCTCTGACGACAATTTCCACTTCATGATCCCCTGGCGCACGACGCACAACCGGTCGAAATCCCATCCCGTCCAGACTTCCGGACTGAACTATTTCCAGGCGATAGGCATCGAAATCCTGAATGGATTTGTTTTGCTGTGGAGTCTTCGCAGGTGTTTCCGATGCAATTTTCAGACGGCACACCCATCGTCTGTTTTCGCGAATTAGAAATTCATCTTCGTGCGTCGGCCGCATCAGCGTTTGAGTGAGGAGGGTGATTTCTGAAGAGGTCGGATGAGAAGGCAGATCAATGAGACAGAGAGAGAGTTCGGGGTGCTCCAGCTGTACGCTTCGAAGCATTCCCCAAAGGGCGGTCGCACTGACACCAGGATTTTCTGGGTCGAACGGATGCGCCTGGGCGCCCTGAGTGACCACAGTCAGCTTTGGGTAAGAGGGGAGATCGGCTTGCAGGAGCGTTTTCAAAAAGGCGAGAAAATCGCCACAGATTTTTTCAGCCTCCGATATCCCTTCGAAAGATAAAGGATCGCAGAGAGAATCCATTTCGATCAAAAGATGCTGGCATTCAGACTGTCCCACATGAAACAGGTTTTTTGCATCAGACTCAGACGACTCATTTTGGATCTCATCCTGAAAACTTTTCCAACTCTTCGTTAAGACACTCTGTCCCTTTTCTCGAAGTTCTTTTGCAAGAGGACTCGCTTCGTTGGCTGTCAGCACCAGCCAGGATTCAATTACCTTTACCTCCATCGGAAGAGGTGTTTCATCGATTTCCCATTCCTGCTCAAAAATCAGATTCTCGTTTGACGATTGGCTTGCCTTTGAAATCTTTCCCAGCCCCGTCAGATGAAGACCCGAAATTATTCCCAAAGTCTTTCCTTCGACATCAAAAAGAAAAATATCTGCCACGATCTTCTCATCCAAAAAAGTGTCCGACTTTATTTTTGCATAGCTCCAGACCGTACTTCCCAAGTCTTTCTTTAAAAAAATCTCATCGATGCGGACTGGAAGATAGAGATTTTCAATCGATGAAGATTCTGGAAGAGCGGCTGCCACCACTTGCAGGCAGGCATCCAGAAGGGCGGGATGAAAAGGAGCACTTTGCTCGGGGCTCTCTGCTTTTAAATTTTTCGGACTTTCAATAAATCCTAGCGCTTCTCTGTTATTTTTAAATAACTTTTGAATTCCCTGAAAAGACGGTCCGTACTCCAATCCTGCCCACTTTAGCTTTTGATAAAAATCCTGCACGCCAACAGACTCACACACCCTTTCGCGAATGAAATGGAGGGATAGAGTTTCATCTTTCGATTCCGGTTTATTCCTTTCATAAGCGATTTCGGCACACGCCTGAAGGGTTTGGTCTGAATCCTCTTGAGAATAAATTTCAAATTCTGATTTGTAAGAAAGAGAGGAAGTGGAGCGGAGGATGAGAGTCTTTTGTTTTCCTTCATCCAAAAAGAGCGGTTTTTGAAATGAGATCTTTTTCAAAACGATAGAATCCTGCGCGTTTTGTTTTTTTCCTGCTTCGTAGAGATACGCGAGAGAAGCGGTTGCTGGAAAAAGGATTTCTTTTTGTACACGGTGATCGAGCAGGTAGGGAAAGGTTTTAAGGTCGATCCGGTGTTCAAATACCGATTCTGATTTTTTTCGTTGGATCGGCAAAAGTGCACTGGATGGTGCTTTGCCCCATTCTCCAAACCAGTAGGATTCCCTTGCAAAAGGATAAGTGGGGGCCAGCGGCAAGGGTGGAATCGTTTGTCCAAACACAGCTTTCCAATTGACCCACAGGCCGTGCTGATAAAGCGCCGATAAGGATTTCAGCATTTGATCGCGATCTTCTCCCTCATTTTTAAGACTTGAAAGCCAAAGCCTGGTGGTTCCTGTTTTCGCGAGCCCTCGTTTGGCCAGCAAGGTGAGGATGGGTTGCGGTCCGATTTCAATCAAGGCGTCGGCGCCTTCACGGATGAGCGTTTCAATGCCGGTAAAATAGCGGACAGGCTCACGCAAATGTTTGCGCCAATAAGTTGCGGTGGGTGCTGTTTCGAGAAGGTTTCCGGTCCGATTTGAAATCAGTGGAATCTGAGGTTTATAAAAAGAGATCTCTTTCGCTTTTTCTTCGAACGCATCAAGGATGGGATCCATCAAGGGAGAGTGAAAGGCATGTGATACATTCAAAGTCTGGGTGGCAATCTCAAGCGTAGTGAATTCATCTTGAAGTGCTTCAATCGCTTCCCGTTTTCCAGATAAAACAAGGGCTCTGGGTCCGTTGAATGCGGCAATCGAAACCTCGTGGGCGTAAGGTTTCAGCGAGGATTCAATTTGCTCTTCAGTTGCAATAACGGCGAGCATGGTCCCATTTTTAGGAAGGCCATGCATGAGTTTTGCACGATGCGCGATGAGCGTAAGACCCTCTTCCCATTCCATCACCTTTGCGACACACGCGGCAACATACTCGCCCACGCTATGACCCAGGACAAAATCAGGTTCAATTCCCCAGGATTTCCATAGCTCGTACAAGGCATACTCGAGCGCAAAAAGTGCCGGCTGGGTATAGAGGGTTTCGTGGATGAGAGCGGGATTCATTTTAGAATCAAAAAGAATCGAAAGTAATGAAGTCTCAAGCACGGGTTTCAAAATTCCGTCGCAACGATCCAGCACTTTTCTAAAACAGGGCTCGGATTCATACAGCGAGCAGCCCATTCCCACATATTGCGATCCCTGGCCGGTAAATAAAAAAGCAATTCTGGGTTTCTTCTTTTGAGAGACAGAAAAATGAATTGAAGATTCTTTCGAGAAACCCTCTTTGTTTTCTAAAAACGATAAAACAAAATCGGACAGATTTTTTTTAAGCTCGTCCAGGGAGCATGGCAGAAAAAGCGAACGATGCTCAAAATCCGCTCGTCCTGCACATGCGGTGAAACAGACCTCCTTCAGGGAAAGATAAGAATTATTTTGAAGATAGGAAATCCAGCGTTCTGCGAGTGTTTTTAATCCCTCCACACTTTTAGCCGAGAGCTTGAAAGGATAAAGGTCTGCATCCTTAA
This sequence comes from Myxococcota bacterium, assembly GCA_052034865.1. Taxonomy (GTDB): domain Bacteria; phylum UBA10199; class UBA10199; order JADFYH01; family JADFYH01; genus JBPOIC01. Next base: position 51,527 of record JBPOIC010000039.1, read on the forward strand.
GTTCGGTTGGAAGGGAATCTTTTTGCCTGGCTTCATTTTCTTTATTTATCCAGATTTCTTCAGGACCTCCAACAACCACATGGGCATTGGTCCCGCCAAATCCAAAAGAGCTGATCCCTGCAAACCTTTGCCTGTTCTGAAAATTCCATGACATCATTTGAGTGGGAATCGAAAGTTTCAAGGCAGTCAGATCAATGTGCGGATTGATTTTTTTAAAGTGGAGGTGCGAAGGAATTTGACGATGTTTCAAAGAAAGTAAAACCTTGATGAGCCCGGCAATTCCGGCGGCAGCTTCCAGATGTCCAAAGTTGGTTTTGACCGATCCGACTTTGCAAGGTGAGTCTGAAGGGCGATTTTTTTGAAGCACTTTTCCCAAGGCGGCCATTTCGATCGGATCACCCAGTGGAGTGCCCGTGCCATGGGCCTCCACGTAATCGATTTTTTCGGATGAAATTTTAGCTCTTTGCAAGGCCTGTAGAATCACATCCTGCTGGGCCTGCCCGTTCGGTGCGGTGAGTCCGTTGCTGCGCCCATCCTGATTGACAGCCGATCCACGAATGATTCCCAAAATTTCATCTTTATCTCGCACGGCCTCTGCAAGACGCTTGAGAATCACCACTCCACAGCCTTCGCCACGCACATAACCATCCGCTTTCTCATCAAAAGTTTTGCAGCGCCCTTCAGGGGACATCATCCGTGCCTGTGAAAAGGCGATGTTAAGCTCCGGTCTTAAGATCAGATTGACGCCTCCCGCGAGGGCCAGGTTGGATTCCATTCTTCTCAAACTCTCACAGGCCATATGCACGGCGACAAGGGATGAGGAACAGGCCGTGTCGACGGCAAGACTGGGTCCCTGAAAATCAAAAAAGTAAGAAAGCCTATTGGCAGCGATGCTGTGGGCATTGCCAACTCCCGCATAGGCATCGATTTTTGAAGGATCTTCCCATTGCAGGTGGGCATAGTCGCTGCTGCTAATTCCCACAAAAACACCCGTCTTGCTTTTTTGAAGGGTGGAAGGATTAAGAGCCGCGGATTCAAAGGCCTCCCAACTCACTTCCAAAAGCAGGCGCTGTTGAGGATCCATGCGTGTGGCCTCACGCGGTGAGATTTTAAAAAAGCTGGCATCAAAAAAATCAGGACGGGTAATAAATCCGCCCCAGCGGGTGTTCATCTTTCCGGCCTCGCCAGGTCTTGGATCGTAATAATCCTCTTCTTTCCAGCGATCGGCAGGAACGGGAGTGATCGCATCTTTTCCAGATTCCAGTAATTTCCAGAAGGCCTCCAGATTTTCGGCACCCGGAAAACGACAGGCCATGCCTATCACGGCGATGGGTTCATCCAAATCCCTCTGTTGATTCTCCTTCTTATCAATCCGAGGGGTTTCCTCAGAATTCAAAGAGGCATGAGAGCCCATTATAGCCAAATCCGAAAATTCAGGATTTCCCAAATATTCAGCGAGGGCTTTCATATTCGGATATTCCCAAAGCAGGGTAGGGGAGAGTTTGCGTCCGAGCCAGATTTCGAGATCGCCTGAAAGGCCAACGAGTTCTTTTGAATCGAGGCCGTAATGCGCAAAACTTTCCTGAGGATCAAGATCATTTGCGCTGACTCCTGCACGAGAAGAAACGGCATTGATAAGCCAGTTCAGGATTTGCTGAGGAAGAGGTTTTGAAAAATAAGTTTGTCCAGAATTTGCGGTATGGTCAGAATCCGTTTTTTTTACTTCCAGGATAGCATCCTGATTTTTGAATGGGAAAATTTTTGAAGGGAGATCTTTTTTCCATTGGGCCACAATCTCCATTTTTTTATTTAAGAAATCCTCGCGACAAAAACGGCGGGAAACTTTTCCGCTGGAGGTTTTGGGAAGAGTTCCCGGACGAATCAGGACAATCGCATGAATGTCGACCTCATGGATTTTTGCAACCTGCTCGCGAATGGCGGAAAAAATACGTTCATAGGATAGTGCTGAAGAAAGCTCCAGTTTTGAAAGCTCTTGAACAAGGATCAAAAACTCCTCTCCATCTTCATCCACCGAAAACGCAGCACCCGCTCCGGGTCTTAGGGCAGGATGGGCCTTCTCAAGGGTTTCCTCCAGATCATGAGGGTAGTGGTTTTGACCATTGAGGATGATGAGATCTTTCAGGCGATCGGTAATAAAAAGTTCACCCTGGTCGAGAAATCCCAAATCGCCGGTTCGAAGATAGGTGCGATCATTTTTATAATTTGAGGACGGATTGATCACAGCACGAAAGACTTCGCGGGTGAGCTGCTTTTTTCCCCAATATCCTTGCGCGATACTGGGTCCACTTACCCAGATTTCACCGATCTCTCCGGGTTCACAAGGCAGGCAGGTTTCGGGATGAACGATTAATACTTCCTGATCCTGAAATGAATTTCCACACCCGACGAGAATTTTTTCTCCTGAAGGGAGATCACTCAAATCAGAAGAATGAGAAACATCCGTCCTCTGTACCTCTATAGATCGCCCTTTCTCTGATTCTTTTCTTTCCTTGTTGGCAGGGCTGACACGTCCTTCTTTCAAGAGATCTCGCAGCACTCGTTTGAAAACAGGTGGTTGCGTAGCATTTCCACCCGAGACCATCAGGGTTGCTTCTGCCAGTCCATAACAGGGATAGAAGGCCTCAGGTTTAAATCCACAAGGAGCAAAAACTTTTTGAAATTGTCGCAAGGTTTCCGCGCGCACAGGCTCAGCTCCACAAAAGGCCAGATTCCATGAAGAAAGATTTAGCTGACCAATCTGCTCTGGTGTAATTTTTCTTAAACATAATTCATAAGCGAAATTGGGCCCACCACTCGTGGTCGCCCTGAAATCACTGATGGCCTTGAGCCATAAAAATGGCTTTTGCAAAAAGGTGAGGGGCGACATCAAAACACTAAAGCCCCCGCCAAAAAGCGGCTCTAAAATCCCTCCGATCAGTCCCATGTCATGATAGGGTGGCAGCCATGAAACCCCGCGACTTTTTGGATGAAGATCAAATGCGCGATAAATCAGTCCTAAATTGTGCAAAAGATTTGCGTGTGAAAGCATGACCCCTTTGGGCTGACCCGTGGAGCCGGAAGTGTATTGAAGAAAAGCGAGATGAGCGGATGAAATTGGCGGGCATTGCCATTCCTTCTTTTCATCTTTTAAATGATCCGTTGTTTCCCAATTCAGATTTTTTAATGAAGGAGTTCCGGAAAAAATAAGCCGAGCCGTTTGATGAATCGATTCGGTCGTGAGAACCCATTTTGCCCCACTATCCTGAAGAATCGATTGCAGGCGCGGTAAAGTGCGTGAAAGTCGGTAAGGATCGGGAGGATAGGCCGGTACTGCAATCACACCGGCATAAAGACATCCAAAAAAAGCGGCGATGTAATCAAGCCCGGGAGGATAGAGCAGCAAGGCCCTTTCTCCCGGAGATACTTTTATTTTCAAATCGCTCGCAATCTGTCTGGCCCGATGGTCGAGCTCGCGATAGGTGAGGCTTGGGGAGGGCAGATCGTCGGATTCCAGAAAGGTGTAAAGCGTATGATCCGGCATTTCATCGGCATGATATTTCAAGAGATCAACGAGCGAAGAAATAGATGGAGACACGGAAGGACGAGTCATAGAGGATCTCCAATAAGATGGGGAAAAACAAAATGAGAGAGGAGGTCTTACTTCAGGAGGCGGGTTTGGGCTCTTTTTCTCTCATTTTGCGAACGTATTCGAGAAAGAAAGCAAAAAAGATACTCATGAATAGTCCACCTACGAATGAAACCGCAACTATCAGGAGCACCTGGGGTTTGGAAGGATGGGCGGGAGGAATCGCAGAATCAATAATCTGAAACGAAAGATCTTCTTTGGCCTCTTCGATCTTGGCCATTTGATATTGCTGGGTCAGTAGGCCGTTTACCTTGCCAAGCAGTTCACGTTGAAGAGTAAGATATTGGAGGTAAACCTGAGAAGGGACGGCGTGTACCACCCCTTCTTTTTTTGCTTCAGAAATTTTAGATTTTAAAGATTCACTTTGTTGTTGAACCTGTTGGGTTGCTGATCTCAATTCCTCGAATGTGGGTGGGGCTTCTTCCAGTTTTCCGACATGAACATCGATTTGGGGAAGGGTGCTGGAGATTTGATTGGAACTGTAGAATTGGTTGAGCTGTTTTCCGGCCTCCAGAAGATCCATTTTATTTTTCTGCAACTGGTCTTCTATAAATATGCGGTTTCTTTTGGCGACTGTGAGCTGGTTGTTATTGATGAAATCCTGAAGGTAAACCAGAAAACGATTGGTGATGGTCGCTGCAAGTTCTGGGTTTTTAAGCTCAACCTGAATTTTGATAAGATTGGTTTTTTTATCTTCTTCGACGCTTAAGACCTTTTTCTGAATGGCCCGAACAGAGTCTTCAAGAATTTCCCGTTCAATCTTTGCCGGATCGTTTTCCTTGGAACCCAAAAAACTCATATCCGGAAGCCATTTTTTTTCTTTATCATCCCATCTTTTCTCAAAAAAATACGGCATCAGGTTAAAGTCTCTCACAATATTTTCAATCAAGGTCCTACTTTTTAAAATACCAATGATTTGACCGCTTTTTTGAGAGCCCAGTCCGAGCTGGCCTCCGACAAGGGGAATCGAGGCCGCTTGAGCTGCCAACGCAGCCAAAGCCCCACCCCCTCCACCCGATTGAGAAAGGGGCGTGATGGTTGCTTCTGCCTTATATTTTTTCTTTATCGTCAAGGCGGTTCCTGCTCCCAGCCCGGTACAAATAAAGGTCAGAAGAATAATTTTTCCCAGATGCTTTTTAAGGACACGAAAATAATCTAACAAATTGATTTCTTCTTCAGCAGGGTAAGGGGGATACCATCCATAAGGAGGGGAATAGCCCTGAGGATGAGGATGGAGAGATTGATCCGCCGATGGTTCGGAAGGGGATTGAGACATAAGTAACTTAAATGTAGAAAATCAGTTAGTTATTATTCGTAAGAGTTACAATTGTAGTTGTGGTAGCCAGTCCAAAGGAAATCAAACTCGTCACAAGCGATACCCAGGAGTCACGACTAAAGATTCTTTCAGGAATATAAATGGTATCTCCAGGATTGATGAGAATATCTGAATCGGGTTTTAATTTTTTTACCTCGCCCCCAATACCCATGACTTTCACGTAGCCCTTAGCCATACGGGTCGCTCCTCCTGCCACCGCCAGATAATGCGAGAGATGATAGTTGTGATTGAAGTTATAGGCGCCTGGGGCAGCCACAGCACCAATCACAAAGACCCGGTCTTCAAACGAAGGATAAAAAATATTGTCGTTGGGGAGCTGATTGAGATTGTAATCAAATTTGTTCTGGGTGGTGAACATGTGCGGGACGATGATCACATCCCCATTCAGAATGAGGGTTTGACTTAAGGTCTCGGGATTGTTGGTAATCTCAACGATGTCTTTTTTCTCATTCTCATCGAATCGAATGATACGTATCGGATCTTTATGCGACACCCCCTGGGTCATGCCTCCGGCCAGTTTGAATATATCCAATATGCTCCGTTCGTTATTCAGCTCGTAAATTCCTGGGCGATTGACTGAACCTTCCACCTGAACAACTCTTTTTCGTAAAGGGATAAAGATGACGTCATTGTCCATCAGGTAGGGGTTATCCTCTAAATGTCCAAATACCTTATAAGAAATCAAATCGACTTTTTTGGTTGTGGAAGCCCGCCTCAACTCCACATTCCGATCGGATCCATTTTTTTTGATGCCACCCGCAATCTGCAAGGCCTCGGATAAGCGTGTGGAGGCTCCAATGCGATAAGTGCCGGGTCGAATCACTTCTCCCAAAATATGAATTTGATACATGAGTCCGGAAGCCCCGAGAGATTCCCGAATGCTACTTCCTTCCATTCCTTCGAGCTGACGGCGAGTCATTGCACTTCCCACGCCGGCCGCCTTATCGCTAAGACCGCCACTTCCTAAAGAAGGGATGCCTTCCTCTTCGGTACGTGATCGCAGGCTCCCATCGCGCGTGCCCTCGCCCCCGACAAAAATTCCCTGTTGGGCGAAAAGGTTTAGCGGAAGGAAGGTTTGGAGAAGAAAGGAAATGAGAAGAAAGAAAGTAAAAAAACGAAATTTTGATAAGTTGGAAAGTTTCATGGAAGCGCGGCTTGTAACCGATCGATTTGTTAGGTGTCAATTGGTGTCCGAGATTCGGAAAGTCTCTGTGAAGCTGAGTTCGAAAGCCGGACACTTCTCGCTTGCTTACTTAAATACTTCTCGTTTCTTAACCAATTGATCTCTCTCTTTTTTTTGCTCTCATTGCTACATTTTTTCCGCTGCTGGCACATCCCCTGCATTTCCCATCTTTCGAGTCTTTGAAGTACGAACCTCTTCATTATTTCTTTTAAAAACTAGGATTTTTTATGAGACGTTTTCTTCTTTTTATTGTTTGTGGATTATTTCTTTCAAGCTTTTCAGGCTTTGCCAACGAGCCTACCCTCCACCAGCTCGAAAAGGCTGCTCTTCGTTACGGCAATGTCGATCCTGAAGAAATTGCTCACTGGAAAACCCGAGCCAAATGGTCTCCCTTATTTCCAAAAGTCTATGTGAGCTACGATCAGAAAGCGGCCAACCAGATCAATAATTCCATTCAGGATTCGGTTTCGGTCACGAGCACTGGCGTTACTCTCGGGCCTCCCGAATCCTCACTCAATCAAGACAACAATCTAAATCGTGGCTTTGAAGTCCGGGCGACCTGGGATCTCGACACCTTGATCTTTAATAAAGAGCTCCTCTCACTTTCATCGGAAGCCAGGTATCGCAATTCGATGCGTGCACAAATTTTATCCGAATTACAGCAAACCTATTTCGAAAGAAAAAAACTTCTGCAACGCGAAGAGGGAAATTCCCGCGACACCTTATCTTCTTCCACCCAAATTCAGCTCGAAGAGCTTGAGGCAAAACTGGACTCTCTTACGGGAGGTTTTTTTACGAAAACTTCAGGAGATTCTTATGAAAAATAAATTCAGCATTTTTCTTGATCCATTCGAGAATGGTCTTTTCATCAGGAAAATCTTTTTCCTGCTCATGTTTCTTGCCTGGATTCTTCCTTTTTCCTCCTGTTCCAATTTAGATTCGATCAGCTTTAAAAGCCTGCTCAACTCTCAAATTCACGTCACTCAAGTAACTCCCAGTACACAGCGAGGACTTTCAGAGCTTTCCAAAATTGAAATTATTTTTTCAGATGCCATTCACGAATCCAGTTTGAGCCCGAATGCCATTTTTCTGGCTGAAGGAGAGATCGATTCTCAAAACTATGCCGAGCCTGAAAAAATTGAATCGGCCGTGATCAGTGGCGCGATTAAAAGAGTGGGGTCCTCCATAACCCTTCGGTCCGAGTCCAACATGGTGGATTTGAACCTTGATAACACAATATATGAAGGGATCTATACCCTCGTCGTAACGCCTCAACTCGAAGGTGAAAATCACATTCCTTTTAATCAAAATCCTGGGATGTCTCCTTCGGCTTACTTCTGCTCGTTTTATGTTGGTTCTTCTACAAGCGCTGATCCATCCTCAAACTCATCGACTGAAACTTTAAATCCAGAATCATCGCCTTCTTCCCGACCAGAAGCTCTCGTGCTCAACGAAATTCTTTATGATGGAAAAGAAAGCGACACAGATGGATATGAATTCATCGAACTTTATGGGACCCCAAACGCAGAGCTGAGCGGCTATCAGGTGATTTTGGTGAATGGGTCCGATGGGGTGATTCAGAAAATCATTACGCTTCCTTCAAATAGCAAAACAAACGATGAGGGCATTTTCCTGATTGCTGATCTCCAAACTGGTTCAACGACTAAAAGCCGTATTTCAGGCGCTCAATTACTGGAAAATTTCGATCCTCAAAATGGACCGGATGCCATTCAGCTTTTAGATGAAAAAGGAAATCTGATTGATGCCCTCACCTATGGAACAGGAGCTGTGGAGATGGCTAAAAATGGGCTTTCAATGGTGGAAGGAAATCCGTCCAAGGTTGTTAGTGCCGGTCACAGTCTTTCTCGCGTGGGTGGAAAAGATACAGATGAGAATTCGGTGGATTTTACCGAACTTGAAATTCCCAGCCCAGGTGTGATCGAACTTCCAGAACAGGCAGTTCCGGAGTCGGCCCCGCAAGTAGGCGATTCCGGCTCAGATTCTCTGCAACCCATCTCTCAGCCCAAATCCAATCCATCCCCCTCTGATCCAAATCAGCAAACTCCTGAATCAAATCCGGGATCCACTCCTCCAGACCCTCAGGATCCGAACGAAAATCCTCCCTCTCATTTTCTGGTTCTTAATGAAGTTCTCTACGATGCGGTGGGCACTGATACGGATGGAAATGAATTTATCGAGATTTACGGAACCCCAGACACGGATGTGGGTGGCTATCAAATCCTGATTCTCAATGGTGATGATGGAAAAATTTTGGACACGATATTTTTACCTGCCGGAGCGAAAGTCAGGGCGGACGGTTTATTTTTAATTGCGGACTCCAAGACAAGCCAGCCGACAGCTTCCAATATTTTAAATCCTGATTTCATCGACAACTTTGATCCTCAAAATGGGCCGGATGGGTTTCAGCTCTTAGATCCTCAGGGAAATCTTGTGGATGCTCTTTCTTACGGAACCGGCGCCTTCACCCAGGCTGAGAATGGTTTAATTTTTCTCGAAGGTTCGGCTGCGATCGACGTTTCAGCGGGCCATAGCCTTTCTCGAATGAATGGGGCCGATACCCAGCAAAACGCCCTAGATTTTCTTGATTTGACCAACCCAACGCCTGGGATATTATGAAAAATCAAAGACTGAGATTTTTTCAGAAATCACAAGATCGTTTCAATAGATTGAAGAGCTTCACGATCAGAATTTTCTATTCTCTTCTATTGATGGGATTGTTTTTAGAGTCGGCCTGTATCCGATATCCCAATTCCGGCATTCAGAACTCCTGGACTCAACAACTCCCTTCATCTCAACAAACGACTTCGGATGAAACGGATGATGAAACCTCTTCGAACTTCCTTAAAATCACTGCCTTGAATGTTGGTCAGGGAGACGCCACTTTGATCACAACCCCAAATGGAAAAAATCTTCTAATCGATGGTGGGCGGGATGGAAAGGGGCGGGATGTCATCCTTCCATACCTTAAATCTCGAGGAATTTCCTCGTTGGAGGCAGTCGTTGTGACTCATTACGATGGAGATCATTTGGGTGGAATCGATGAGGTGATCGCAGGCGAAGATGAAAAGTTAGGATCTGACGATGATTGGATTCCAAAACTCGGTGTTTACGATCGTGGAGGTTATCCTTTTGATAACGCCCCTTTTTATTCGTCCTATCTTCAGGCGTCAGGAGAACATCGAAAGACCTTGGCAATTGGCGAGACGGTGAATCTAGATATAAATGTAGAGATCCGCTGTGTGGCCGTAAATGGGAAGGTTCAAAATGGAGAAAATATTGATTTATCTCAACCCGGTTTTTCAGAAATCGAAAATAGTGCCTCGATTGCCCTATTGATCACCTATGGAAATTTTACTTACCTGACTTCCGGCGATCTGACCGGTGGAGGAAGCCCCGGAGGTTACAAAACCCTGGATGTTGAAACTCCGCTGGCAAAGGTAGTAGGCCCAGTGACGGCGGTGCATGCAAATCACCACGGAAGCTTGTCGAGTTCCAATGAGATCTGGATTGAAACCCTCCAGCCTGAACTCGTATTTTTTAGTGTTGGGAATGAGAATGATTACCACCACCCTGCTCAAGAAGTGCTTGAGCGCTGGCAGGCGACAGACGCCGAAATTTGGCTCACCGAAAAAGGCTCTGGGGGATTTGTTCAGGGGGAGCATGTCGTCAACGGCTCTATCGAGCTTAGAACCGATGGCGAGAATTTCGAGATGGGTGAAGATCTGATTCCTTTAAATTAGCCAGTTTCAACATCAAGTGTTTATACATCCACTTTGGAAACATCCTTCCCAGCTGTTTTGCCCTCCACTTATTGCCCATACACTTCCTGATTGATTTCCTTCGATTTTTTTCCTAGATCAGTATCTGTATTTCCAACAACTACCGAAGAGCTGGATCTTAAAGGACTTTTTGAGTTCTTGTATTCTTATGGAACTGATCGAAGAAATAAAACCATCTTTTAACGTCGATCCCCAATCCGAGGTTGAAAAAACCGAGAGAAAATGGGGCTATGAGGTGAGTAAACGCCTCTTCGATATCGTTTTTGCCCTCATCCAGATTCCCTTCCTTTTCCCTCTCATGGCTCTCATTGCCATCCTTATTAAAATCGATTCCAAAGGCCCTATCTTCTTTTCTCACCAAAGGGTTGGTAAAGGGGGAAAGTTATTTCATTGTTATAAGTTCAGGACGATGGTTGTAGGGGCGCACGAGCTGAAAGCAGATTTAGAACATCTTAATGAAATGGAAGGTCATGCCTTCAAAATGAAAAATGATCCGCGTGTGACTCGCTTAGGAAGTTTTCTTAGAAAATATAGTTTGGATGAGCTACCGCAAATTTTTAATGTCATTAAAGGAGAAATGTCTTTTGTCGGGCCTCGTCCTCCTCTTCCTGAAGAAGTACAGAATTACCAGCCCTGGCATCGAAAAAGACTTTCGGTAACTCCTGGGATTACGTGTTTGTGGCAAATTAATGGTAGAAATGAGATTCAAAGTTTTGATGATTGGGTGAGAATGGATCTTTTATACATTCAAAACTCATCTTTTTTACACGATCTGAAGATTATTCTTAAGACCGTTCCAGTGGTTCTTTCAAGACGTGGGGCGTATTAGATTTTGGTTCATGACTAGCAAATTGGTTTTGCTTTGAGGAGTTTCAGGATCAATGGGTAGAGGTTTTCATGCTTGTGATTGAAACTGAACTCACATTCTTTTAAGTGTAAATAGAAAGTCGATTTTCTCATCCCGCGAAACTTCGCAAGCCTCACCTTCGCCAGTCCCCAAAAGTTCTAAATTCCATTAATGTGGGTCTTATCTGTGGCAAAGACGTTCGCCCCATGGTTGACCCGGTAATGCCTTCGGTATCCTAAATCCACCAGTCCATCATAGGCCCGCCATTTGTTCGAATGAATCGTGTTCTTAAAATCGACCTTTCCCCGGATGACCGCATGCAACGTAGATCTGGAGCAATCGGGCACGATCTCTGTATAGACCTTGCCGTTGCGCTTATAGACACCAAACACAATCGTTTTTCCTAAAGCTCCACGCCATCTTTTCCCTCGAACGCGTCTGGCTCCAAAGAACGACTCGTCTACTTCCACTTCTCCTTGAAAAGGCGATTCTCTCTCGCAACTTTGAGCAATGAGTTGACGGATGAGGGTTAGATAACGATTGAATCGTATTCCGATTAAGTCCTGACAATTGAGCAATCTGAGTTGCCTGCAAATCCACCGAAAAATATCGGACAATTTCCCGGATTTTAGCCCTCGAAATCTTTGAACCATGAAAACACCCGCGAACCCTTATCATCTCTAGCTTTTTAGACATTATTCATGCCATTTGCTAGTCATGAACCAAAATTATTTTGTCACTCACAACTAAAGATGTCCTGTGATTGATTTTATTCATGCGGCCTTTTTTTTGGCTTTCAGGCTGTAAGGTTTGCCGTTTTGTTCGTACTGTCCCAACAGCTTGTCCTGATAACTCACTCCCAACGTTCCATTGGGAAACTGGTGGACGATGACCGGACAGCGAACAAAGTGAACTCTCTCAGGCCTTTCAGGAATCTGCAGAATCACATTCTGGTAAGTCACGGTGTTGTCTTGGCGCACAATCCTCTCCTCCTGAACCGAAAGCAGAAGCTTTAAGTCAATGCCTGCCAAAGGAGTAAAGGCCGTCTCTGTCTAAGCCGGGGGCACCGTAAAGAGTTTATTGAACTTCGCTAGAAACGTTTTGTTCAGATACTCATTGGCCTGATCATAGCTTTGAATCCCCTCCAAACGAAGCTCTTGAGGCAGTCTACCTTGGAACGTCCCAAACGCCCGCTCACTCCTCCCCCGTGCCTGAGGAGAACGAGCGGAGATCTGACGGATTCCTAAGGCCTTTAACACCCGACTGACTTGGCCGTTCTGCACCTCATCCGGTCCTTGCACCGCCTGGCTAGTCCGTCCGAAGTGAGATCTTCGATCATGATAGAGCTCACAGAAACGACCATAACGGGTCAAGACATGCTCCAAAGCAGCCAGGGTCGACAGCGTCCCTTCCTGAGGTACGAATCGGGCATACAACGCCTTGCCATCCGCATCGTCTAACACCAAGATTAAATCCCAGGGCGGAATGCTTGCAATCCATTCATGAGTTGATCCATCGATGTGGATCAACATCCCCCGCATCCCACGCCTCTCCCGTTTACGCCGATGCTTTCCCCGAGACGGCCCTTTCTGGACAATCCCCGCCTCCTCCAACACGATGCGGGTCCAGTTGTAGGAAAGAGACAGCTGATGCTTTTGGGTCGCATATTCGTGAAAATGCTTCACGGAAAAATCAGGATAAATCTCTCGCTTCAAGCGACACACTTCCTCAATCGTCTGGAGAGCAATCCGCTTGCGGCGGGGCGTGCCTGATCGCTTATCTCTTAAACCCCCATACCCATGCTCTTCCCACCGCTTTTTCAACCGACGCATCTGGCGGGCGCTGATCCCTAAAATATCCGCTGCCTGGATCCAGCTGATCTTCTTCTCGATGGCCTTCAAGATCACTTCTTTCCGGGTCATTTGTCTCGCCTCCCGGGTGACGGCTTTGTTATGGGTATTCATCCCATAATGATCGCCTCACCCTGCAAAGCGGACATCTTTAATTGTTTATGATGCGGACATATCCAATGTTAGGGACAATGTTTGCAGAGGGGCTTAAGAGAACCTGGGAGTGGTTTAAGAGAAGAAAATGAAAAATATAGATACAGACTTCATCAGTTTTAATTTCTATATTCCAGATAAATCCAAGGAATCGAATTTGTAAATTTTGCAGTAATATTTGAATTGGTAAACGGAGGAGGGTGATCACCCACAATTAAAAAGTCAGTCGGCGGGAGTGACGGATCCTTCAGAACTTCAGATATAGACTGAAACAGCGCATCTAACACGGAGTAAAGTGCACAAATTTGAGGATATCTACTTATATTTTCATTCTGACTACAGACACTTTCTCTTTCACTCTTTATGTCACTCGATAAAGGTAGATGGGAGTTTAAAGTAAGCCAATAAATAAACTTCTTTTTCTCAGTTTTTTCATTCAAGAGATTGAGCAAGTGATGAGCGATCTCAAAATCGCAAACACCCTGAAACGCAATCCCACATAATTTATAATTCAGTGGTTTAAAATCTTCCAAGTATATCTCTTTTTCAAACCCAAGTAACTTATGCCATACATCGCGATCGTAGAATTGGCCGGTAAATCCGTGAAGGGAGTAGGTATCAAATCCTTTCATTTTATAGTACTTTGGCAAGCATTCGAAATCGATAGAAGAAATATGAATGCCCGTTAGCTTTTTTGCACAGAGTTCCCTAATTTCGCCATGAATAGTAGATCCACCTGTAAAAGGAATTCTTCCTTCATAAATTTTAAATCTTTGTTGTATTAGTGGGGCCAGAAAAATATTAAAAAGATTACTGTTTAATGAAGGATCCTGAAACTCTCCTAACGATTCGACCAAAACCAGTACAATATTTTCGGACCTTTTTCCCCAAATTTGACTAGAAGCAAATTGGTCTGAAGTTAGCCCCTCAAATTTTGCTTTCTGGGCAACTCCACTTACAATAGCTGAAATGATACCAAAAGCCGGAGAACCTCCAAGATTAACCTTATAATGTACATTGTCAGCTCTTGAGAAAATAGTTGTGCCATTCACCCAGTCTAAAAGAGAGAATAAACACGCGAGAAGTAAGAATGCAAAAGGGATCTTTGAGTGGTTTTGCTCTTTTGTTTTTTTTACCCGGAAAATAAGGAAATAAAAAACAAAGATGAAAATTAAAAACAAGACTAAGCTTAAAGTTAAGGTTTTGAAGATATAAAAATACTTGATGAGATATATTATCTCTGCAGGATGTAAATGGTAAAAATGCCCTAATGCAGTAAGTACATCAGCAAGGAAACACAAACTAAACAGAAACAAAAACAGGTACCTTCTTAAATAATAGCTTGAAAATGCAATCGCAAAATAATCTACGTTAACAAATGCACGATCGTAGAAATAATCTTTGCGAAAAAACCAAAAAAATAAATTCGGGATAAGAATAAGGAGAAAGATACGTTTTAGAAAGCCTGATGTTTTTTTTTTGTTCATCATTTTAGATGTATTATCCACAGCTTGATCTGAACGCTCTCTGATTTTAAATTTTTTTTAATGAAGGACCTTTGCGCATATTAAATTCACCCCAACATTTCTCCACAAAATTTTTAAACTCTTTCCTGAATCTTTCAACCGAAAATCTCTCTGCATTTTTACGACATATTTCGGGTAGAAATATGTCCGGTTTCTTCTCGAAGAAATCCACAGCAGAGACTATTGCTTGTGCGCTTTGCTCTTCAAAGAATACACCTGTTGGAGACTGATCCCAACCATCAGGTCGATTCGCCCAAACACCCAAAATAGTTTCTAGTGCTCCCCCTTTTCCAAAGGCAATCACAGGGGTTCCACAGGACTGAGCCTCTACTGGTGTGATTCCAAAATCTTCCTCTGCCGCAAAGATAAAAGCCTTCGCCTTTTGAATATGAGTTTTAAGTACCTCAAAAGGTTGATGTCCTAATAATTCCACATTACGACCTGCCTTCTTTTTCACTTTTTTGAAATCAGGCCCATCTCCAATAACTATTAATCGTTTGTCCGGCATTTTTGAGAAAGCTTCAACGATCAAATCTATTTTCTTATAAGGGACCATTCTAGAGGCAGTGAGGTAAATATTTTCTTTTGTTTCGTTTAATTTGAAGGAATCAAGATCCACTGGAGGATAAATTACTTTAGAATCACGTCTGTAAACCTTTTTAATTCTCCGGGAAATATAATGAGAATTTGCAATAAAGATATCCACCCCATTAGCACTAGAAACGTCCCATTGGCGTATCTTATGGAGAATCCATTTCGCAAACCAACCTTTAAACCCCTTATTCAAATTGGATTCTTTTAAATATTGATGCTGTAAGTCCCAGGCATAACGCATTGGGGAGTGAACATAAGAAATGTGAAGCTGATCAGGCCCTGTGATAACACCTTTGGCAACAGCATGAGAACTTGAGATTACCAAATCATAGCTACTTAAATCGAATTGCTCTATCGCTAGAGGCATGAGGGGTAGGTATTGGCGATATCTAGTTTTCGAAAAAGGAAGTTTTTGTATAAATGAAGAAGTGGATTTTTTATTTTGAAGAAAGTTTCTATGATTTAAAGATATGAAGTCTACAAGGGTAAAAATCTCTGATTCAGGATAACAATCGAGTATTTGTTCTAGCACTTTTTCTGCACCAGCAGATGTTACCAGCCAATCGTGAATAACAGAAATTTTCATATAAATGTACTCTTGATAAAAATATTGCTCGAATTATTAAAGTTATAGTAGGCGAGGACCCGTGGCGGATCGGCATGCCCACAAGGTAGTTCTGCATGTCTTAAAATAAGGAAGAATCAAACATAGAATAAAGCTCTAGCGATTAGGTTTGAAAGAAAAATCTTTAAAGTAAAAAAGCGAATGGACTGTGGAGGCTATTTTACCAGATGCTAAAAATACTTTCGCTTTAGTCAGGTTTCTTATCGATGCGGAAAATTGAAACTTACAACTATATTAAAATCCAAAATGAATAAAATTAGGCCATTCAGTAAGTCGGCTATTGGAGATTGTAGAGAATGAAAGTCGTCATTCTAGCAGGAGGAATGGGAACACGTATTGCCGAAGAGTCGGTGTTACGTCCGAAACCAATGATTGAGATAGGCGGGAAGCCGATCCTTTGGCATATCATGAAAATCTACTCAAGCTTTGGGTTGAACGATTTTTTAATTTGTCTAGGCTATAAAGGCTACCTTATTAAAGAATACTTTGCGAATTACTTTTTACACATGTCGGATGTTACCTTTGATATGTCCAAGAACAAAATGGAGGTCCATCAAAATAGTGCCGAACCTTGGAAGGTAACTCTGATTGATACCGGTGAACACACGATGACCGGTGGACGCTTGAAACGGGTTAAATCTTACATTGGTACTGATGACTTTTGTTTTACTTACGGCGATGGGGTTGGAGATATCAATGTATCTGAAGTGCTTTCTTTCCATAAAAAACAAAAAACATTAGCCACTCTAACGGCGACTCAACCTCCAGGAAGATTTGGATCTCTCAAAATTGATAGCCATAAAATTACAAGTTTCGAAGAGAAACCTCAGGGAGATGGGGGGTGGATCAATGGTGGTTTTTTTGTTTTATCTCCCAAGGTCATTAATTATATAGGTGACGATCAAACCATTTGGGAAAGAGAGCCCATGGAACGTCTTGCCCAAGAAGGACAATTGTCTGCGTATGCCCACCATGGTTTTTGGCAACCCATGGACACCTTAAGAGATCGTGTTAAGCTTGAAGAATTGTGGGATTCTGGGAAGGCCCCTTGGAAGGTTTGGTGATGAATCAAAGTTTCTGGAAAGATAAAAAGGTTTTCATTACCGGTCATACGGGTTTTAAGGGAAGTTGGCTTTCTTTATGGCTTGAGGAGCTTGGCGCTAATGTTACAGGTTTTTCCCTCCCCCCTCCCAGTCAACCTAGCTTTTTCGAGTCCGCCAAACTACACGATGGAATAAAGAGTCAACTTGGAGATGTGCGGATTTATAATGATCTTCATGATGCGATTCTCAAATCACATCCTGAAATTATTTTTCATTTAGCAGCCCAGTCCCTTGTTCGCCCCTCTTATCAAAATCCCATCGAAACTTATGCGACAAATGTCATGGGAACCGCTCACCTCTTGGAGGCCAGCCGCTTTGTGAAAGGGATCAAAGCAATTGTTATCGTTACAAGTGACAAGTGTTATGAAAACCGCGAATGGGTGTGGGGCTACCGAGAAAATGATCCCATGGGCGGTTTTGATCCTTATAGTAATAGTAAAGGTTGCGCAGAGCTTGTCACTGCTTCTTTCCGAAACTCTTTTTTCCATCCTGATCATTTTAAGCAGCATGGAGTCGCCATTGCTTCGGTTCGAGCTGGCAATGTGATCGGTGGTGGAGACTGGGCAACCGATCGCCTGATACCCGATTTGATTCGAGCCTTTTCTCAGAATGAGCCAGTCCATATCCGTAATCCTAACGCCATCAGACCTTGGCAACATGTGTTAGAGCCGTTAAGCGGTTATCTTTTGCTTGGGCAAAAACTTTACGAGGAAGGTCCTCTATATGCTGAGGCATGGAATTTTGGTCCGAGTGACGAAGATGCTCAGCCTGTATCTTGGATTGTGAATAAGGTCGCAACGCTTTGGGGAAACAATTCAAAATGGTCTATTGAGTCGAAAGAGAATCCCCATGAGGCACACTATCTAAAACTCGACTGCTCTAAGGTAAAAATGAAATTAGGGTGGAAATCTAAATGGCCGTTGAGTCAATGCTTGGAAGAAACTGTAAAGTGGTATCAGGCCTTCTATCAAAAGCAAAACATCCGGGATTTTTCTATTCAACAAATTCGCCTTTATTGTAAGAGTCGGACTCCATGAGTGCTATAGAGATCAAAAAACAAATCTTAGAATTAGTTTGTCAGTATGCTGAAGAGGCCCATGCTCAGAAGCCTTTCATTCCTGGGAATTCTCCCGTCCCCGTCTCAGGGAAAGTTTATGGCTCAGAAGAGCTTGTTTCTTTAGTTGAATCTTCTCTCGATTTTTGGCTTACAACGGGTCGGTTTAATGACGCCTTTGAAAAAAAATTAGGCGAGTATTTAGGTGTCAAACACGTTCTCACCGTTAATTCTGGATCTTCAGCAAACTTGTTAGCGATTGCAGCCCTAACTTCTCCAAGCTTAGGAGAAAGAGCACTCAAAGCCGGAGATGAAATCATTACGGTGGCGTGTGGTTTCCCAACAACCGTTAATCCCGCGTTAATCTACGGTTTGGTTCCTGTTTTTCTCGATATCGACATTCCAACTTATAATGTGAAAGCAGAGGTTATTGAGCAGGCAGTTACTTCAAAAACAAAAGCGATCATGCTTGCGCATGCCCTGGGTAATCCTTTCAATGTTGACGAAGTGATGCGAGTGGCGAAGAAATATAACCTATGGGTCATAGAAGATTGTTGCGACGCACTAGGTTCGACTTATAAGGATAGGTTGGTTGGGACTTTTGGCGACATTGGTACACTAAGCTTCTATCCTGCTCATCATATTACGATGGGTGAAGGAGGGGCCGTATTTACTCAGAGTCCCAAACTGAAACGTCTATTAGAATCTTTTCGAGATTGGGGACGCGACTGTTGGTGTGATCCCGGTAAAGACAACACATGTAGCAAGCGATTTGATTGGCAGTTAGGAGACCTTCCTAAAGGATACGATCATAAATACACGTACTCACATATCGGCTATAATTTAAAGATTACCGATATGCAGGCGGCCGTCGGTCTGGCTCAACTTGAAAAGCTACCTCATTTTATTAAAGCCCGCAGAGAAAATTTTAAGCGATTAAAGGAAGGGCTGAAGGCATTCGAAGATTTTCTGATCCTTCCAAATGAAACTCCGGAGTCAAATCCTAGCTGGTTTGGATTTCCGATTGCTGTAAAAGAAACTTCTCCCTTTACACGAAATGAGTTCATTCAATTTTTAGATTCGAAAAAAATTGGAACAAGACTTTTCTTTGGTGGCAACTTATTGAAACAACCTGCCTATAAACAAATCAAGCATAGGGCTGTTGGAGGACTGGAGAATACTGATTTTGTGATGAATCAGGTGTTTTGGGTAGGTGTCTATCCTGGGCTATCTGAAGAATCTATCCAGTACATTGTGGACACAATCAAGAGCTTCTCGAATAACCTATGAAGGTTTTTGAAACACAATTAGAGGGATGCTCTTTGCTCTCTCCTAAATCTTTTAAAGACTCTAGAGGTACCTTTGTAAAAAATTATAGTTTCGAAATCTTTCAACATTTCGGACTCGAAACCAATTTCAAAGAAGACTTCTTTTCGTTATCCTACAAAAATGTAATTAGAGGAATGCATTTTCAAGGTCCGCCCCATGAACATGTAAAAATAGTTAACTGTCTAAAAGGAGAAATTTTAGACGTCGTTATTGATTTAAGGAAACAATCAAAAAGTTACATGCATGTAGACTCTTTTATCCTTTCAGATACAAACAACTTATGTCTTTATATACCAAAAGGTCTCGCTCATGGCTTTAAGGTCTTAACGGAGGAAGCGCTTGTATATTACAAGGTAACCAGCGCCTATTCCCAAGATCATGACAGGGGAATTCTTTGGAGTAGCATCCCTTTTGATTGGAAAATTGAAAACCCAATCATTTCAGAACGAGATCAGTTGTTTCCTCAACTTGAACACTATCTTTCTCCTTTCTGAGAAGAATGAAAGCTCTTCTAATAACAGGAATAACAGGTTTTATTGGATCCAACCTCGCTCATGAGCTAAGCAAAGAATATAGAGTTCATGGTTTAGTGAGAGAGACTCAAAGTGAAACATGTAATGGCCTCATCAATGCAGGCATCACTTTGCATCCATTCACAGGGGACATTGCCTCTATTGTAAAAGCAATAGAGCAATCTAAAGCGGACGCAATCTTACATATCGCGGGAAAGATAATAACGAACCACTCGTCAGATAACATAAAAAGCCTAATAGAAGGGAATATTTTGTTTGGAGTGCAAGTCTTAGAAGCGATGAAAATGACCAAACTAAGAAGCATTCTCAACATTTCTACATTTCATCAATTTTTCAACTCTGAAAAATACAACCCCGCCTCATTATACGGAGCTACAAAACAATCATTCCTCGATATAGCACAGTTTTACGTAAACTCTGAGATCATTCATTTGATCGATTTTTTGGTTTTTACCACTTATGGCCCTTCCGATAGGAAAGCTAGTTTAATAAACCTTCTAGTAAAATCTTTTTTTCAAAAATTACCTATCACCTTGTTCCATTTAAATCAGAAAATGAATCTGATTTATATAAGTGACCTCATAGCGGCTTTAAAAATTGCAGCTAAAGATTTGCTTTCAAACCAAAATAAAACCAGCACAAAAATCTCAGCCTTTTCGGATTTAGACATTACCGTTTCTGACCTTGTGAAAACTTTCGAACAAGTCATTGGAGAGCCTCTAGAGATCAATAGTCCAGTACCCCAACAGAAAAGGGAATACACAAAAATTGCAAAACCCTACCCAAAGCTCCCAGGATGGACACCCAAAATTTCTCTGATAGAAGGGTTAAAACTAGTTTTGGAAGGCGCTACATGTATCTAATTTTAGGAGCAGGAGTTTCAGGACTTGCTGCGTCCCACCATTTAAAAAATAGGAATTGTAGAATTTTTGAAA
>JBPOIC010000016.1:0-35502 GCA_052034865.1 Myxococcota bacterium
TAAGATGCAGCAAGCAAATCATCGTTCTGGCACAGCGGCAACGAAAACGCGTGGGGCGGTTTCTGGATCAACCCGAAAAATTTATCGCCAAAAAGGAACTGGGAATGCCCGTCATGGAGATATCAAAGCTCCTGTTTTCGTGGGAGGTGGGCAAACTTTTGGGCCACAAGTGAGAGATTATTCATACCGCATACCAACTACAGCGAGGAAGGCTGCTTTGGTCAGTGCTATCACCTATAAATTTAAAGAATCAAAGCTTAAAGTAATTGATACGATTAATTTTGAAAAAATTAAAACAAAAGATGCACAATCGTTTTTTCAAAAGCTAGGAGTGGATAACGCATTGCTGGTTATTGAGGGAAAAAACGAAAATGTCGAAAAATCTGTTCGAAATCTTCGTTCTCATAAAGTGATTCGAGTGGAGGGGATCAATCCCCTTGATATTTTAAAGTATGATCACTTGGTCCTCACTCAATCTGCAATAAAGAAAATTGAGGAGATTGTTTGATATGGACTTGTATAAGGTAATTGTCAGGCCATTAATCACTGAAAAGGCAACCTCCTTGAAGGAATCGGGAAATCAGTACGTTTTTCAAGTAAGTATATCTGCAAATAAATATCAGATTACGAATGCAGTTGAAAAGATATTTAAAGTTCAGGTAACTGATATTAAAACCTGTCGCTTTCGAGGAAAGCAGCGCAGGGTTGGAAAATCTATTGGAAAGCGTCCTAACTGGAAAAAAGCTTACGTGACCCTCAAAGAGGGAGATAGATTACAATTCATTGAAGGGGTCTAAAGGATACTGCAATGTCTGTTAAAGAATATAAAGCGACAACTCCAGGTAGAAGAGGAATGAGCGTATTGGTTTATGATGGATTAACCAATAAAGCTCCTGAGAAGTCATTGGTTCGATTTTTGCCAAAATCAGGAGGAAGAAATAATAAAGGGCATATTACTTCCCGCCATATTGGGGGTGGGCACCGTAAGAAATACAGGGTTATTGATTTTAAAAGGAATAAGATCGAAATACCTGCAAAAGTAGCATCAATCGAATATGATCCAAACAGATCTGCTCATATTGCGTTGCTTAATTATGCAGATGGTGAAAAGAGATACATGCTTGCTACTCAAGGGTTGAGAGTTGGTGCGAAAATTTATGCCTCAGAGAAGGCTGATATAGTTAGTGGAAATACACTTCAATTGAAGAATATTCCGGTTGGTACGAATATCTGTAATATAGAATTAAAAGTTGGTAGAGGTGGTCAATTAGCGAGAAGCGCAGGGGTGTATGCTCAATTGATGGCTAAAGAAGTCAGATATGCGTTGGTAAAGCTTCCTTCTGGAGAAGTGAGAAAGATACTTTTGGAGTGTAGAGCAACTGTGGGTGAAGTAAGTAATCCCTCCCATGAAAATGTAGCAATAGGCAAAGCAGGACGCACGAGGTGGATGGGAGTAAGGCCGACTGTGCGAGGAGTGGCAATGAATCCCGTTGATCATCCTCATGGGGGTGGTGAAGGTAAAAGTAAAGGTGGTAATCATCCGCAAAGTCCTTGGGGACAACCTGCAAAAGGTTTTAAGACTCGGCAAAACAAGAGGACAGATAAGTTTATAGTTAAAGATAGAAGAGCAAAATTATAGTTTAGAAAATTGTAGGATTCAATTATGGCTAGATCTCTCAAAAAAGGTCCTTTTGTTGACGAGTGCTTAATTAAAAAAGTGCAGATCATGAGGGATGCAAAAACGAAGAAAGTAATTAAAACCTGGTCCAGAAGATCAACTGTTATCCCCGAGTTTGTTGGAGTTACGTTCGCAGTTCACAATGGGAAAAAGTTTATACCAGTTTTTGTTTCTGAAAATATGGTAGGTCATAAATTGGGCGAGTTTTCTCCTACTCGAACCTTCCAGCTGCATTCAGGAGACCGTAAAGTGAAGGCTGAGGGTGCTCAGGGCGGCAAATAGCATTTGTAAAGGATAGATTTTATGACTTCACGGGTTCGTGCGAAAATCAGTTATTTAAGGGTTGCTCCTAGAAAAGTAAGGCTAGTTTGCGATCTTGTAAGAGGGAAAAAAGTGCAAGATGCTCTCGATATCTTGCGGTTCACCCAAAGAGGCTGCGCTCTTAATATTTTAAAATTAATACAATCAGCAGTAGCTAATGCAAATTACAAGGGTGGGTATGATGTGGATAATCTTTATGTCGATCAGATCATGGTAGACCAGGGTTCTATTTTGAAAAGGTCGCTTCCGCGAGCAAAAGGGACGGCAACTCCTATTCAGAAAAAGTCCAGTCACGTAACTGTTGTCCTTTCAGAAAAATAAGACTTTTGTTTTGAGGTGTTCACTACACTGATATATCTCATTAAGAAGTCACAAAAAATAAAATTTATGGGTCAAAAAGTTCATCCATACGGATTTAGAGTAGGTGTGACAAAACCATGGCTTTCAAAATGGTACAGCCAGAAACAGTTCTCAACACTGTTACATGAAGATATTAAATTCAGAAAGATAGTCAAAGAGCGTCTTTACACTACTGGTGTGGCTCGAATCAATATTGAGCGCGCTGCAAGTAAGGTTAAAATCATCATCCATACAGCAAGGCCTGGACTTGTTATAGGAAAGAAAGGCGCAGGCATAGACGCCCTGAGAGCTGAACTTCA
This sequence comes from Myxococcota bacterium, assembly GCA_052034865.1. Lineage (GTDB taxonomy): Bacteria > UBA10199 > UBA10199 > JADFYH01 > JADFYH01 > JBPOIC01. The sequence continues at coordinate 2,659 of JBPOIC010000016.1, forward strand.
AAAGCACACTAAGAATGAGGTGTTTTTGGATATTCAAGAGGTCCGAAAAGCAGAGATAGATGCGCAGTTGGTGGCTGAAAATATTGCCTTGCAACTTGAAAGACGGGTTGCTTTTAGAAGAGCTATGAAACGTGGAGTGCAGTCTGCGCTTAAGATGGGTGCAGAAGGAATTAAAGTTAAAGTAGGAGGGCGTTTGGGAGGGGCTGAAATAGCTCGGGTGGAGTGGTATCATGAAGGGAGGGTTCCCCTTCACACTTTGCGTGCCGATATTGATTATGGCTTTGCAGAAGCCCATACGACATATGGGATAATTGGGGTTAAAGTTTGGATTTGTAAGGGCGAAATTTTATCGAAGTCAGCAGCCTAAGGAATGGAGAGTAGTCTATGTTAATGCCTTCGAAGGTAAAATACAGAAAACAGCAAAAGGGAAGGATGAGAGGCCGTGCTTATCGTGGCTGCAATATGAATTTCGGGGACTATGCCCTTCAGGCGTTGGAATGCGGTCGTATTACCGGTAGACAAATAGAGGCCGCAAGAATTGCGATTACTCGATTTGTAAAGCGAGGTGGAAAAGTTTGGATTCGGATTTTTCCGGACAAGCCTGTTACCAAAAAGCCTGCAGAAACCCGTATGGGTAAAGGTAAGGGGAACCCTGAGGAATGGGTGGCAGTCATCAAGCCGGGAAGGATATTGTATGAGATGGAAGGGGTTACACCGGATGTGGCTAATAAAGCTTTGATGCTAGCGGCTCACAAACTGCCAATAAAAACCAAATTTGTTCAAAGGGAGGGGTACCGTGAAGCCTGATGAATTAAGATCCAAGAATGCTGACGACTTGAAAAATATTCAAAAAGAATTGAGTGAAGAACTTTTTAAATTAAAAATTCAAAAGTCTACCGGCCAACTAGAGAAAACCCATCGCATGAAAGAGTTGAGAGTTGGAATTGCAAGAGTTATGACTGAGATTAATGTAAGAGATAGGTAAATACTTAGTAAGTTTGAAAATATACTTCGTTAGGTAAAAATGAATGGAAAAGACAAGACAAATAAAAATCAGAGTAGGAACAGTCCTGACAGATAGTGTTGATAAAACACGAACCGTTGTAGTGGATAGAATGGTTTTGCACCCTGTTTTTAAGAAATATTTCAGAAGAACGACAAAGTTTCACGTTCATGATGAAAAGAATCTATGTCACGCAGGGGATCAGGTGGAGATTGTGGAGTGTCGTCCTGTCTCTAAAACGAAGCGTTGGAGATTGATGGGTATTGTTAAAAAGGCTGCTGTATAATTTGAAAGTATAAGTCATGATTCAAGTTCAATCTATATTAAATTCAGCTGATAATACAGGGGCTAAGAGATTGATGTGTATAAAGGTCCTTGGGGGTACTCGCAGGCGTTACGCAACGATTGGAGACGTGATTGTTGTGTCTGTAAAGGAGTCGATTCCTGAGGGGAAAGTAAAAAAGGGAGATGTTAAAAAGGGAGTTATTGTCCGCACGCGTAAGGAAGTGCGTAGAGCTGATGGTTCCTATATTCGATTTGATGAAAACTCGGTCGTCTTGATCGACGCCAACGGCGAGCCCTTGGGTACTCGTATTTTTGGCCCGATTGCAAGAGAGCTTAGAGCAAAAAAATTCATGAAGATTATTTCATTGGCACCTGAGGTTTTATAAATGAGACAGCTTAACACCTACATTAAAAAAAATGACTTAGTATATGTCATTGCTGGAAAAGAAAAGAAGAAGTCAGGGAAAGTTCTAAAGATAATCCCAGAAAAATCTAGAGTCCTTGTCGAAAAGCTTAATATGGTGAAAGTTCACCAAAAGCCTACCGCAAAGAACAGACAGGGGGGGATTATTCAGAAAGAAGCTGGGATCCATGTTTCCAACCTGCTACTTTACTGTAATAAATGTTCAAAAGGAGTACGTGTTTCATTATCCCAATCGCCCAAAGGCAAAATAAGAATCTGTAAAAAATGTGGTGAAGAAATCTCAACTGTGAAGTAACAATCTTACTTTGAGATTAATTTTTTTAGAGAAGATATTTATGGTGTCTAAATTTGAAGAAAAATATAAAAAACAAATACTTCCACAGTTGAGGGACGAACTGGGGCTTAAGAACATTATGGAGGTTCCAAAGCTAGTGAAGGTGGTTTTGAATACATCCATTTCAGAAGCGACCCAAAATATTAAAGCCCTTGATTCAGCAGCAGCTGAACTGGCTCAAATTACCGGACAGAAGCCAGTAGTTACAAAGGCAAAAAAGTCCATTGCAGCATTTAAGTTACGAGAGGGGCAGCCAATAGGTGCCTGTGTCACTCTAAGGCAGAAGAAGATGTTTGAGTTTTTAAATCGCCTCCTCCACATTGCATTACCTCGCGTGAGGGACTTTAAGGGAGTCTCGCCCAAGTCTTTTGATGGAAGAGGTAATTATACCCTAGGAATTACTGAGCAAATTATCTTTCCAGAAATTAATTACGATAAAATTGATAAAATTAGAGGCATGAACATTACTATTTGCACCACAGCAAATACGGACGATCATGCAAGAGCATTATTAAAAGCTCTTGGTGTTCCCTTCAGGTCTTAAGTAGAGAGAATAAACCATGGCAAAAAAATCGCTTATCGCAAAGGCAACAAGAGAACCAAAGTTTAGTGCCCGTGCTTACAACCGATGCCCTTTATGTGGTCGTCCGAGAGCTTTTTTAAGAAAGTTTCAGATGTGTCGACTATGTTTTAGATTGCATGCAAGAAAAGGTGAGATCCCAGGAGTCATTAAGGCTAGCTGGTAATAACAAGTAAAATAAGGTAACCCATGAATACCGATCCAATAGCAGATATGTTAACACGTATCAGGAATGCAATCCATGCTCAAAAAGAGATTGTTGAAATTCCTTTTTCACAACTTAAGATGAAATTGGCACAGATTTTACAGGAAAATGGTTATATTCGAGCCTTAAATCTGATTGAAGATGGGAAAAAGAAAAAAATCAGCCTTATTTTGAAATACGCAAATTCTAAGGCGCCTTCATTAATCACGTTGAACCGAATTTCTAAGCCAGGTAGAAGGGTTTACGTAGGATATGAAGATTTAAAACCTGTATTAGGTGGAATGGGCCTTTCAGTCATCTCTACATCGAAGGGGCTTTTGACTGATAGGCAAGCTAAGGAAATGAAAGCCGGTGGTGAACTTCTTTGCGAAATTTGGTAATTCAATTGATTAATTCGCGTTTATCTTATTTCCATAAATTAATAGAAAACCTTATTGTATTGGAAAATTATGTCTAGGGTAGGAAAGAAAACAATAGTATTCCCAGAAAAAGTCAAAGCTACCATCCAAGGAAAGGAACTGTCTGTGGAGGGACCATTGGGCAGGTTGATATTATCCCTTCCTACAGGGATTGCTATATCGATAGATCCAAAACAAATTCAAGTACAAAGAGAAAATGATGAAAGGTTGACTCGCTCTAAACATGGTTTAGCGAGAGCCTTGATTGCAAATATGGTGGAAGGTGTGTCCAAGGGATTTAAAAGAGAGCTTGATATTAACGGAGTGGGCTATCGAGCTGAGATAAAGGGTAATGACCTCCAATTAACTGTTGGTTTCTCTCATCAGGTCCTATACCCAATACCAACTGGAATTAAGGCTACAGTTGAGAAGCAGACTCATATTACTTTGATTGGCGCTGACAAAGAATTGATAGGTCGTGTGGTTTCTGAGATTCGCAATGTGAAGCCACCAGAGCCCTATAAAGCAAAAGGTATTAAATATTCAGAAGAAGTGGTTCGTCGCAAGGCTGGTAAGTCAGCTGCTTCAGGTGGTAAAGGAAAATAACGATGTCATCTACAAAAGAATCGATAAGAGCTCGTAGGAAACTAAGAATTAAAAAGAAGATTCAGGGAACTCCAGATAGGCCTCGACTATCTGTATTTCGTAGTGTGAAGCATATTTATGCCCAGCTCATTGATGATGTTTCTGGAAAAACTATTTTACAGTTTTCCTCTAAAATCAGCGGATTTGAAGGAAGCGGTGGGAACATCGAGGGTGCAAAGAAAGTCGGTTTAGCCTTGGCAGAGAGAGCGCTGGAAAAAGGCTATGATAAAATTGTTTTTGATAGAAATGGTTATCTATATCATGGACGTGTAAAGGCCTTGGCCGAAGCAGCACGTGAAAAAGGACTCAATTTTTAAAGGATAAAAAGCCCTATGGAAGCATCTGAGCAAGAGTTGGCAGAACGCGTTATCAGTATTAACCGCACCGCAAAGGTTGTGAAGGGTGGAAGGCGGTTTAGTTTTAGTGCCTTAGTAGTTGTCGGAGATGGCCAAGGTCGGGTTGGAGTTGCCTTAGGAAAGGCAAAAGAAGTACCAGAAGCAATTCGTAAAGCTACAGAGGGAGCACGTCGGAGACTATCGACAGTAGCTGTACAAAAGGGAACTATTCCTCACGAAGTGATTGGGCGCTTTGGTGCTGCCAGAGTTCTTCTTAAACCAGCTTCTCCAGGAACAGGGGTGATTGCAGGTGGAGCAGTCAGGGCTGTTGTGGAAGTGGCTGGGATTCACAACATACTGACTAAATGCATTGGTACTAATAATCCTCATAATGTTGTAAAGGCAACGCTGGAAGGGCTCAAAAGGTTGAGAACTCCAGAATCCTATCAAGCACTAAGAAATCAATAACAATTATGGAAAAGACTGTTCGTATTTTTTTAAAGCAAGGAACGATTGCTACCAATAAGGATCAAAAAGCGACTGTGCAGGCATTAGGGCTTAAGTATCGCCATGCCTGTAGAGTTGTAAAAGACACGCCAGAGATTCGAGGAATGGTGAGTGCAGTTTCCCATTTGGTGACTCTTCAGGATGAGGTTTCGTTTCAGGTGCGTGAAAATTCAATATTTGGAAATATTCCTGAATATGATTTGGGCCCTATACCTGTTATATCCTCTGAGAATGAAAAAGAAAAAAAGAAGTCAGAGGCTAAAAAGGCAAATGTGGGTAATGGTGGGAAGGCTTTAGAGTCAGTAAAGCCTGTAAAAAAATCCTCGGCAAAACAAAAATTATCTTCAAATGCAAAAGCAGTCGCCGCTCCCAAGAAAGTGTCAGCTACTCGAAAGGTTAAGAGCAAATGAGTTATTTTTTATCTCATCTCGAGTCCCCGCGTGGGGCTAATAAAAGGAAGAAACGTTTAGGTCGTGGCGACGCCAGTGGTCACGGAGGTACTTCCACTAAAGGTCATAAAGGACAACGCGCACGATCAGGTGGGTATCATAAGCTTGGATTTGAAGGAGGACAAAATCCTCTAATTAGAAGAATACCAAAACGAGGGTTTACAAATATATTCAAAAGGTATTTTGAAGTAGTTAATGTTGGGGATTTGGCAATGGTAGAGCCTGGAGTAATAGTAGATCCGCAATATATGCATTCCCACGGACTATTGAGGTCTATTAGAGAGAATGTGAAAATACTAGGAAGCGGAGACCTGAATATTGGAGTAGTTGTTCACGCCCATGAGTTTTCAAAGTCTGCAATTGAAAAAATTGAAAAAGCCGGCGGGAAGGTTGTCAAAATTGATCCTAAAGCGGAGAAAAAATAGGTGTCTGCCACAGGTATTAGAAACGTAACTCGGTTTCCTGAGCTGCTTAGGCGGGTTGGGTTCACATTGGCGCTATTGATAGTCTATCGGATTGGAGTATTCCTACCAACACCAGGGGTGGACAGCACAAAGGTTCAGGAGTTTTTTTCAAATCAAAAAGGAATACTGGAAGTTGCAAATTTGTTCTCTGGTGGGGCCCTGGAGAGAGTTTCTGTGTTTGCTTTGGGGATAATGCCCTACATAAGTGCATCAATTATTCTTCAATTATTAACCATCGTAGTTCCAACCTTAGAAAAGCTTTCTAAAGAAGGAGAACAAGGTAGGAGAAAAATTACACAGTATACCCGTTATGGAACAGTCATCCTCTCCCTAATTCAAGGCTTTGGGATGAGCTATAGTCTCGCAAGCCAGGATGTATTACTTCCAGGTGTTGGCGGTATAGGTTTTTATGTAACAACTCTCATTACTTTAGCAGCCGGCACCAGCTTTATTATGTGGTTGGGAGAACAGATCACAGAGAGAGGAATAGGTAATGGAATATCGCTTATTATTTTTACTGGAATCATTACCAGAATTCCAAAGGCGTTTTATGATGCCTGGAAATTAAAGAGTTTCTTTATATTTGTAATCCTTTTGCTCTTTGTCTTTATTGTAATAGGTTTAATTATTTTCTTTGAAAGAGGCCAAAGAAGGATCCCTATACAGTATGCAAAACGAGTTGTGGGAAGAAAAATATTTGGTGCTCAGTCTACCTACCTCCCATTAAAAATCAATTCGGCAGGAGTTATCCCTCCAATTTTTGCATCCTCAATCATTCTTTTTCCAGCCACCATCGCGCAATTTGTTTCAAATCCAAAAATTCAGGATATTGCGAATGCACTAACAAGCGGGCCTCTTCATACCTTTCTCTATGTGACCTTTATCATTTTCTTTTGCTATTTTTATACGGCAGTAAGTTTTAACCCCATCGATGTAGCTGAAAATATTAAGAAGAATGGCGGATCCATACTTGGGATACGACCTGGAAGATCAACATCTGATTATATCGATCGAATTTTGACAAGACTCACCTTAGGTGGTGCCTTCTATATTTCAGCAGTATGTATTATTCCTGAAGTTCTAATTCAATATTTTGGAATACCAAACTCTCTTGCTACTGTATTTGGTGGGACATCTCTTCTGATTGTTGTAGGTGTTGCAATGGACACACTTGCTCAAGTTGAATCTCATATGTTGACCAGAAACTACGAAGGATTTCTTGGGCAAAAAGTGGGAAAGTTCAAAGGGAGGAGAGGTTGATTGAAGATCATTCTTTTAGGCCCACCTGGAGCAGGCAAGGGGACTCAATCGAGTAAAATTAAGGAATATTTTCATATTCCAAAAATATCAACAGGAGATATGTTGAGATCCGCTCAGGCAGAGAAATCTCCTCTTGGGCTTGAATCTACAGCTTATATGAGCGCAGGAAAATTAGTTCCAGACGAGCTAATTATTAATCTGATAGAGGAGAGGTTAGATAAACAAGATTGTAAAATAGGATTTATTTTAGATGGTTTTCCGCGAACCCTTGCGCAGGCTCAAGCTTTGGGGGAATCTTTACAAAAAAGAACCCAGAAAATTGACGCTGTTATTTACATAGACGTGAATGAAGAAGAACTTGTGTCAAGATTAGCAGAACGAAGGCAGTGCGAGAGTTGTCAGGAAGGATATCATCTTAGGTTTGCACCCCCAGTAATAGGCCAAATATGCGATAGGTGCGGAGGAAGATTAATTCAACGAATAGATGATCAAGAAAATACAATTCGATCCCGACTGAAGATTTACAAAGAGCAAACAGAACCTCTGGTACATTATTACCGAGAGAAAGGCCTTTTAAAGTCAGTTAAAGGTAAGGGGCCTGTTGAAGAGATTTTTTCAAATATTTTGGAACAGCTTAAAAGTTAACTATATAAAGGCAGCAGCATAAGCATGGTAGTTATTCGCTCTGAAAAAGAAATCGCTAAGATTAGACAAGCAAGTCGATTAGTTGCAATAGTTCTTTCACAGATTAGGGATTGCATTAAACCTGGGGTAAGTACTCTGGATCTAGATCGATTGGCTGAGAAATGGATACGTTCAGAAGGTGGTTTGCCAGCATTCAAAGGCTATATGGGGTATAAGGCAACGTTGTGTACCTCAATTAATGAAGAGGTAGTTCATGGCATTCCATCTTCCAAAAGGATCTTAGAAGAAGGAGATGTCATTGGAATAGATTGCGGCGCAATTGTTGAAGGTTATTACGGCGACTCAGCTTATACTTTTCCTGTAGGGAAAGTAGCTGAGTCTGCACAAAGGCTCCTGAAAATAGGTGAAGAAAGTTTATACCGTGGAATAACCCAAATGGACCGAAATCATCGTCTGTTTGATATTGGGGCTGAGATTCAAGCGCATGCAGAATCTCACGGTTACTCAGTTGTTCGAGAATACGTAGGGCATGGAATTGGAACGAAGCTGCATGAGGAGCCTCAGGTTCCTAATTTTGGGCAACGCCATACTGGTTTTAGGTTAAAATCTGGGATGGTTTTTGCGATTGAACCGATGATAAATGAGGGCGAGAAAGAAGTAGAGTTGCTATCAGATGGTTGGACTGTTGTTACTAAAGACAGGAAACTTTCAGTTCATTTTGAGCATACGATTGCCATCACCGATAACGGCCCTGAAATTTTATCAGTTGCCTAGGTTTATTTTTTTGTTGTTTTTATTCATAAATTAATTGTTTTCAGAAGGATAACGTGCCAAAAGAAGACGCTATTGAAGTAGAAGGTGTGGTGACCGAGCCTCTCCCAAATGCCATGTTTCGGGTAGAGCTTGAGAATGGTCATAAGATCTTGGCCCATATATCAGGAAAGATGAGGATGCATTTTATTAAGATCCTTCCTGGGGATAAGGTAAAGGTGGAGTTATCTCCATATGATCTCACCCGTGGAAGGATTACCTACCGATCAAAGTAGGAAGGATTCCTTGTTAAATTCCAATTTCAAATATCAATCTATTGAAGGAAGTTTTATGAAGGTTCGAAGCTCAGTGAAGAAGATCTGTCCGAAGTGCAAGGTTATACGCCGCGAAGGAGTTCTCCGCGTTATTTGCGAAAATCCTCGTCATAAACAAAAGCAGGGCTGATGGAAGCTGCTGCTTTCATACCAGAAGCAATCACATACTTAATAAAATTAGAAGGATTGAGAATATATGCCAAGACTAGCGGGTGTAGATATCCCCTCCAGGAAGAGGGTAGAAATAGCACTAACCTATATTTACGGTATTGGGAAATCCAGGGCAAAAGATATTCTTGATGCTACAGGAATTGATCCTAATTTAAGAGCTGAAAAGTTAAGCGAATCTGATCTAGCGAAAATCCGTGAGTTTTTAGATGCTCACTACAAGGTTGAAGGAGATCTTCGTAGAGATGTCTCGCTTAATATTAAGCGCTTGCAGGATTTGGGAACATTTAGAGGGTCGCGTCACCGCAAGAGCCTTCCAGCAAGAGGGCAACGAACCAAAACTAATGCCAGGACTCGTAAAGGACCTCGTAAGACTGTGGCAGGTAAGAAAAAAGCGCCAAGCGGTAAATAAGTGGTTTGTAATTTTATAATTTAAGGAGTTTTAAATGGTATCGAGCAAGGTTCAAGAAGCTTCAAGTGAAGCTCCAGAAAAAAAAGAGTCGACTGGAAAAGCAATTAAGAAAAAGAAGAACAAAAAGCTAGTCCCCTTAGGAATAGTTCATGTCCAGTCAAGCTTTAATAATACCATTGTGACGATTACCGATGTTTCAGGAAACGTAGTCTCTTGGTCTTCGGCGGGATCTAAAGGTTTTAAAGGTTCAAGAAAGAGCACTCCATTTGCAGCCCAGTTGGCTGCTGAAGAGGCTGCTAGAAAAGCAGTTGATCATGGAATGCGGGCTGTTAGCGTTTATATAAAAGGGCCTGGTGCAGGAAGAGAATCTGCCTTGCGAGCGATTGCACAGGCAGGGCTTAGGGTTAATTTAATCAAGGACGTCACCCCTATTCCACATAATGGTTGCCGTCCAGCAAAGAGGAGAAGGGTGTAATGTCACGCTATACAGAATCCGTTTGCAAGTTGTGTCGTCGAGAAGGCCAAAAATTGTTCCTGAAAGGTGATCGCTGCTACACTGAAAAGTGTGCTGTTGACAGGCGGCCATACCCACCAGGACAACATGGTCAAAACAGAAGCAAATTTTCGGAGTATGGAACTCAGCTGCGAGAAAAGCAGAAAGCAAAGCGTATTTATGGTCTTGGTGAAAGACCCTTTAGGAACGCTTTTAAGAAAGCCGATCGTAAAAAAGGCGTTACTGGTGAGAATCTTCTTCTAGGATTAGAGGCTCGATTGGACAACATGGTCTATAGATCTGGTTTTGCCAACTCCAGAACTGAAGCTAGACAGCTGGTTTTGCATGGTCACGTATTAGTCAATCAGAAAAAGGTCAATATTCCTTCCTACCTTTGTAAGCCAGGCGAAGAAATTCAGGTTAAAGAAAAAAGTCAAAAAGTTGCTCGTATTGCCCAATCGGTCGAGTCTGTTGATCGTCGCGGTGTCCCTGCCTGGTTGGAGCTGGATAAGCAGACTTTCAAGGCGAAGATACAGTCCTTACCAGAACGTCAGAGCCTGACGCTTCCAGTTCAGGAACAGCTGATAGTTGAGCTATATTCCAAGTAATAACAGTGATCAACTCCTTGGAGGATTAGAAATGGAAACCATTGTTGCCAGAAACTGGCGAAGCCTGATCAAGCCAAAGAATTTAGAGATTGATCGAGATACACAAACATCCAACTATGGAAAATTTGTGGTGCGGCCTCTGGAAAGGGGTTTTGGAATTACCTTGGGAAACAGCCTGAGAAGAATTCTTCTTTCTTCTATTCAAGGGGCAGCAATTACCAGCATCAAAATTGATGGTGTACTCCACGAATTTTCTACAGTACCAGGTCTCAAAGAAGATGTTACGGATCTTATTCTGAATATTAAGCAATTAAGATTAAAGCTATCAGGAGTTGAAGAGGAAGTGATTCGAATTGATGCCTCAGGTGATAAGGAGGTGAAGGCAGGAGATATTATTACAACTCCTAATGTAGAGATATTAAATCCGGAACTTCATCTGGCGACTCTCTCTACAGATGCAAAGTTGAAGATGGAGTTAAATGTTGCTATTGGAAAAGGGTATGTACCTGCCGATAAAAATAAAGATGATAGCGATGTGATAGGAGTGATTCCAATAGATGCTATTTTTACGCCTGTTACTAAAGTGAATTACACAGTTAGCAATGCACGCGTTGGACAGACGACCGACTATGATCGTCTTACACTAGAGGTGTGGACAGATGGATCTGTCCGTCCAGAAGACGCCGTAGCTTATGCAGCAAAAATTCTTCGAGACCAACTTTCCCTTTTTGTCAACTTTGAAGAAGAAGAAGAACCTGAAGAAATATTCCTTCCAGAAGAACCTGGAATGAATGAAAATCTTAATAAGAAAGTGGATGAGTTAGAGCTCTCGGTGCGTTCAGCCAACTGTCTTCAAAATGCAAACATTAAACATATTGGAGAGTTGGTTCAAAAGTCTGAATCAGAAATGTTAAGAACCAAAAATTTCGGACGTAAATCTTTAAATGAAATCAAAGAAATTCTCACAGAGATGGGCCTGTCATTGGGTATGCGTTTAGAAGGTTGGGTACCTCCTGTTGAAGAAGAAAACAAGAAAGAAGAGATTTAATTCCTATGCGCCACAATGTTGCAAAAGTAAGACTTTCCCGATCCACTTCCCACCGCGTAGCTATGATGAGGAATATGGTCACTTCGCTCATTGAACATGAGCGAATTGAAACTACTTTGGCCAAAGCAAAGCAATTAAAGATGCTTGCCGATCGTATGGTGACTTTGGGTAAGGAAGGCACACTTCATTCCAGAAGAAGAGCGCTGGCCATTGTTAGAAAGAAATCGGCTGTATCAAAGCTTTTCACTATTCTTGCGGATCGTTTTAAAGAACGTACAGGTGGGTATACTCGGGTTTTGAAATTGGGATTTCGCCATGGAGATGCAGCCCCCATGGCATTGATTGAATATCTAGGCTACACCTCTAAAAAAGAATCTAAGGTTGAGTTGAAGGAAACAACCGAAAAGAAAAAGCCCAAAGTAAAAGCTACTAAAAAGGCTGTCGAGAAAAAACCAAAGGCTGAAAAAAAGAAAGCAACAACCCGTAAGAAAAACGAGGATAAACCCGAATAGTTGATAAATAGGTAAGACTTTCTTAAGTGGGATGAGATGCTAGGCCTATGCTTAAAGATACCTAAAAATACAAAAATGTGAGTTTTTTTTTGATGAATTTCAACAAAACGTTAGGCCCAGTATAAAAGCAATAATAGAGTATTTCGAACAGCAAAAGCCCTCCATGAGAGGGCTTTTTTATTTTCTGAATCAAGTCTTTTTGCTTTCTCTGTGTCTGGCGTTCCCTGAAATTCAGTTGTAGCTATATGGGATGAGTAAGAATTGGGATTAGGTATTTTTTATGTAAAGAATCTCTTGCTCAAAAAAAGCTGTAATTTTGACAATTAATGGGAGGGTTTATGCAATCTCGAGCTTTACCACTTAATATATGGATGTGTTTTCTTGTGTTTTCGTTTTTTTATTTTCTTCCATCAGGCCACTCCGCAACAGAAACAAAAGCAGCTGGAACGATTCGTTGCGAGATGGATTTTTCTATGAAAAGCTGGTCTGTTCTGTACAAGTCCGGGAAGGGAAGTGGCTCTATTTCATGCGATAATGGCCAAAAAGCAAAGGTCATTTTGCGTGCGCAAGGTGGTGGATTGACGATTGGAAAGCGAGAAGTTGTTAATGGTCATGGTAACTTTACTGCCGTCAATCATATCAGAGAGCTCTACGGTGATTATGCTGCAGCAGAGGTACATGCGGGGGTAGGAAAATCTGCAGAAGCCCATGCCCTTACAAAGGGGGATATTTCCCTTACTCTTACTGGTACTGGTAAAGGTATTGATCTAGGATTTGATTTTGGAAAATTTTCCATCATTCCAGTTCCTCAAAAAAAGGGGTAGACTCAAAAAAACGGGTAACCTTAGAAATAGCGAGTGTTTAAAAGAGAGCTTAAAAATCCAATTCCTGAGTATACCCTTTTTTTTCGGAACTATCTGATTAGTTCGAAAACAATAAATCTTCTTCAGGGGCAAGGAATCATCTGTCCCCATCCTCACACATTTTTCATTAAATCAATCAATTCACTAAAAATTTTTCGCCGCTCTTCATTAGACGATGAAAATCCATTCCACTAATAGCGGACATCTTTAATTATTTATGACCTAAAAATATCCAATGTTACTGACACAATCAAATCACTCCTTGACCCTCTTTGTGACTCCGCATAGGTACAATTTCCAAGGCAAGAAAGGATCATGGACTGATTTATGGCTAAAGAAGGCATTCCCTTTGTTCTTATTGGTTTTGTTCTCTCCCTGATTACCTATTGGTTTTCTCCTTTGGCTGCGACTCCATTTCTATTGTTCACGGCCTTCTCACTTTATTTCTTTCGAGATCCCGAACGAAATCCACCTTCGGATCCAAAGGCCCTGGTTTCTCCTGCTGATGGAACCGTCCTTTCGATTGAAGAAATACAGGATGAGAAATTCCTGTATCGTCCCTGTAGAAAAATCAGCATCTTTATGTCTCCTTTTAACGTGCACGTGAACCGTGCGCCTGCGGACGGAAAAGTTACAAAGGTGGAGTACCGACCGGGAAAATATGCCATGGCCATGCGCGACAAGGCATCCGATGACAATGAGCGCAATGCGGTTTTTTTTGAGTGTGACGGCAGTGGATCTGAAGTGGTTTTTGTCCAGATTGCTGGTTTTGTTGCCCGCAGAATTGTCTGTTATGTCAAAGGAGGGGAGAGGCTTCAGAAAGGACAACGTTACGGAATGATCCGATTTGGATCAAGAATGGAGGTTTTTCTTCCCTTGGAAGCAGAAGTTCTTGTTAAGAAAAGTGAGCAAGTAACGGCTGGCGAAACCATCCTGGCTAAGCTTTAAAATCTCTTTAGGAAAAGCAACTTCCTCTTCAAAACAAGCTGTGATAAGGGTTTGCCATGGTAGAACATATTGAAAAAGATTGTGGCGGTGATTCTCAACCTCCCCGTTTGCATCGAACGGGTTTTAAGAGGGGGATTTACATCCTTCCCAGTCTTTTCACCACGGCTTCTTTGTTTTGTGGATTCTATTCCATCATTCAATCCATCCAACAGGATTTTTTAACTGCTGCCTGGGCCATTATGTTTTGTGGGGTTTTTGATGGTCTTGATGGACGTATTGCCCGCCTTACAAAATCCCAAACCGAGTTTGGCTTACAGTATGATTCTTTGGTTGATTTGGCCAGCTTTGGTCTTGCGCCTGCCTTGTTGATTTTCAATTCCAGCCTTTATCATCTCAATCGAGTAGGGATGGGAGTGGCTTTTCTGTTTTTCGCCTGCGGTGCTTTAAGATTGGCGCGTTTTAATGTGCGTGTTACCTCCGAAGAAAAGCGCTATTTCCAGGGCCTGCCCATTCCCTTGGCCGCGTATGCAATGGCCAGTACGATTATTTTCCAAATATACCATGGAGGAGATGGGCGTTTGTCTCCTTATGTTTCCCTGCTCATCACGTTAGTGCTAGCCTTATTGATGGTCTCCAGCGTCCATTATCGCAGTTTTAAACAGATCGATTTTTCCAAGCCAACTTCATTTTTGTTTTTGGTTGTGGTGGCTTTGATCTTCGTTGTTTGGTTAATTGCTCCTCAATACACCATGTTTATCTGCTCAGTGACCTACGTCCTTTCTGGCATGGTTGAAGAAGTGCTCCACCTTAGGCACCGCAAACTCTTCTTAAGAAAGATGCTTGCCCGCAAGGGCAATTCATCTGATGAGTCCAACATCATTCCTATTTCTCCGGATAATAAAAATATTAAATAATTGATCGGGTGCCATTGAGAATGATCGCAATAGGGTAGGGGATTTCTCACTCGCAAGGGTCAGCTTTGATCTTTTGAGTGCATAGATCGAATGCTGATCTCCACTCAATCACCTGAAAATGAGTAAAGATCTCAGGATAACTCCTGCGCTCTTTCATCGATAGGAGAGTATGTTTATGTCTTCTGAAAAAATTAAAATCTTTGATACGACTTTAAGAGACGGGGAGCAGTCGCCTGGCTGTAGCATGGATATCCCCGAAAAAATTCGAATGGCTCGTCAGCTGGCAAAGCTGAATGTCGATATTATCGAGGCTGGATTTCCGGTGGCTTCCGAAGGTGATTTTTTAGCCGTTAAAAAAATTGCCCAGGAGATAGAAGGGCCGATCATTGCGGGTCTGTCGCGTGCAAACCCTAAAGATATTGATCGAGCCTGGGAGGCTTTGAAGCATGCCAAGCGTCCACGCATTCACACCTTTATTGCGACCTCCGATATACATCTGGAATATAAATTAAAAAAAACGCGAGAGCAGGTACTGGAAGACACATTCAATGCCGTAAAACACGCTTCGCAATATACCGACGATATCGAATTTTCTGCTGAGGATGCCACGCGGAGCGATTGGCCTTATTTGGCCCAGGTCTTTAGCGCAGCCGTGGAAGCTGGAGCCAAAACCTTAAATGTCCCTGATACGGTGGGCTATACCTATCCTGCTGAGTTCACCAAGCTGATCACCTTTTTAAAACAGAACGTCAAAGGTGCCGATCGTGTCGTCTTTAGCGTGCATTGTCACAACGATCTGGGATTGGCTGTTGCCAACAGTCTGGCCGCGATTCAGGCAGGCGCCCGCCAGGTGGAATGCACCGTCAACGGCATTGGAGAGCGTGCGGGAAATTGCGCGATGGAAGAAGTCGTCATGGCGATGCGCGTTCGCCCCGATCTGTTTCCCTACCACACTCAAATTCAGACGGATCAGATTTATCACTCCAGCAAACTGTTAACCTTGATTACGGGCGTCTCCGTTCAGCCCAATAAAGCTATCGTGGGTGCGAATGCCTTCGCGCACGAGGCGGGGATTCATCAGGATGGAGTTCTTAAAAATCAAATGACCTATGAGATCATGACTCCCGAATCGGTCGGCTGGTCGACCAATAAACTCGTTTTGGGAAAGCATTCCGGGCGGCATGCCTTCCGTAGCCGTTTGATCGAGCTGGGTTATCAGTTGTCAGATGACGATCTGCAGAAAGCGTTCACCGCGTTTAAAAAATTAGCCGATATTAAAAAGCAGGTTTTCGATGATGACCTGGAGGCCTTGGTGACCGACGAGATCAGTCGTGGTGCCGATAAATTTGAGATTGTCGATATCCGCGTCCAAAGCGGAACCCGGCTGAAACCAAAATCCAAGGTGAAAATGCGCTGTGACGGCAAACCCAAGATGGCGGAGTCCATCGGGGGAGGTCCTGTCGATGCGACTTTCAAGGCGATTCGCAAAATTGTGCGATTTAAAGGGGAGCTGTTGAAGTACAATGTGGCGGCGATCACAGGCGGCACCGATGCGCAAGGCGAGGTTTCGGTGACACTGAAAGAAGGCACGCGCGAAGTTCGCGGAGTGGGCACGCATTCCGATATTATCCTGGCATCCGCCAAGGCCTTTGTGAATGCCCTCAACCGGCTGGAGTTTTTTAGGAAGAAGAAAAAGGGAATTTAAAAGATGGGAGTTAAGAGAAAATTCTCCCGGAAGGTTTTAGGGTCTTCCGGGATTTTTTAGAGTCGCTCAATCGCCCTATTTTTTCTTGTCACCGAACATCAGCAGTGATTTAGTCGTCTAGCAGATTTCAGGATAAGTTGGATGATAGCCACCCTAGCTCAGTCGGTAGAGCAACTGATTCGTAATCAGTAGGTCACCGGTTCGATTCCGGTGGGTGGCTTTGAAGTTTTTCCTAATTTCTTCCAAACAGTAACAACTCCTCAATTCTACTCTCTGTGTATTATTCTCTCACCTTACGTAAATTTTTGATTTTGGATGAATTCCTGTAGGGGCGGTCCTACGTGGCCGCCCTCAATTAAATGTGATGATTCGCTAATTGCAGGGCAACCACGTAGGGATTGCCCCTACATTTCATTGGACTCCGAAATAGCGTAAGGTGAGGTATTAAAAAAAGCTTATCTCTTTTGTAAAAGATATAAAGATCCCTTTGCTTTTGGTTGAGAGCGCTGATCACGCAAAAGGGTCAAGATCTCATCTAACTTATTTCTCTCCGGACTCATCGAATAAACCCGTAAGCCTTTTTTTCCCATCTCATTTTCATGCGATAAAATGATTCCTTTGCGTTTGAAGGCTTTGAGGGCGTTTTTCAAAGTAAACTGTGATAAGGATTCAGGATAGTGCAAGTCGCCCTTCAGTAAGAGTTTGCGGCCCAGATCGAGCATTTGTCGAACCAGTTTTTTCTCATCAATCTTGGAAAACTCCAGGCGTTTTAAGGCCAGCAGCGCTGCCTCATAACCTTCCACAAAATTATTCATCAGGGCTGAGAAGATCTCGATTTTTTCAACCGTTCCACTCGCCAATTCTCCATCTTTTTCTTCGATCAGATGAATCTCCAAAGCGAGTTTGTAGGCCTGATGAAAAGGAGTTACCTCCACAAACTCATCCAGAAAAATTTCCTGAAGCCCCTGATAGGTGTGTTCGAGATCGGAATAACTCCAGGGGCGAGCCGTGAGCTTTTGAGCAAGCGCGAAAAGACTGAAGGGAATTAAATGATGGATGAGCGAGTTTTTGTAATAGTTGAGTTGATGCCGAGAGCCGGGATCGATGGTTAAAAAAGTTTCAATTCCGTCGTGGTGCTCATGAAGAATGCCAAGCGTTTTATAGCGTAGCAAAGCCTCATGAAGGGCTCGTGAGTAATTGTGGATTAAAGGATCAGATAGGCGTGTGTGTTTGATCTGTAATGCGTCACGGATCTGATCAATTTTTGCAAATAGCTCCGCTAGCGATTGCCCCTTTTTGGGATGGGCCAGGAGGGCAGCCGCGACAAGAGCTGGCGCTGTGACAATGCTAACTTTTTCGATGGAAACGGCGATTTTTTTTGCAAGATTTTGAACGAAGTGACGCTTGCCGACAGTAGAATCCATCCCCTGTTCTTCTTGAACGAGGCTTTCTTTGAGAGAAATTGGATCTGCAAATTGCACATACACCTGGCCGGATTTGCGCTGAAGGTGTTTTCGAATTTTAAAAAGATCGGTGAATCGCTCTTCGCTTTTATGGACGCCTTCGATTTCCTTTAAGTAACTTTTTTCTTCCAAAACTTTTTCGTAATTGATCGAGATCGGTACTAGATAAAGATCTTCATCAGGGTTTTCCAAGTGACAATCGAGATAAATGGAAAGGAGGCCTGTGCGCGGCTGTTCCAGTTTTCCGGTGCGTGAGCGAGTCCCTTCAATAAAAAATTCCTGAAAATATCCTTCTTTAATGAGAAGTTTAACATACGCCTTAAAGAGCAACGGATATAAGGCATCCTCTCCAAAACTGCGGCGCATAAAATAGGCCCCTGAATGACGGAAGAGGTAGCCCATCGGCCAGAACGATAGATTTTCTCCGGCGGCAATCAACGGGATCGACAAATGCTCGTGGTAGAAAATATATGAGATTAAAAAATAATCCATGTGAGAGCGGTGGGATGGAACGAGAACCAAAGGATAACGCCGCGCGAGCTGTTTTAATCGCGCGAGCCCCGCCTGATCAACCACGACGCCATCGTAGACGTAGCGCAAAATCCATCCCAGCGTGATGGACCAGAAATCGATAAACGAATAGTTCGGATCAGACACCAGCTTTCCTAAAATTTTTTCAGCTTCTAAATAGTAAGCATCGAGGGGTTGCTGATTTTTTTCAGCTAAATCCCTGAGTGCATTTTTAAGTTCAGGATTTTGTAAAACCCGCTCGATCATCTGGCTGCGCGACTTGAGCCGCGGGCCAGTGATTGCCTGATACTCTTTGAAAAAGATCTCATGCAGTTCGGACTGAAGAGTATTCGCCTGGGCATCTATTGAAAGGGTAGGGTGCTGATCGATGAAGCTCTTGAGATCGATGGGGTCTCCCACCTGAGCGACGGCGCGTTTTTTGTGGTTTCTGAAAAACATCACTGTTTTTCGCAAAGCTCCGGGATTTTCTTTTTCGCCAAATAGAAGATCGATGAGCGTTTTCTCCTCCTTGCCAGGGCGACGGTCATAAATGAAAGTCAGAGGTATAATTTGAGGACGATCGTTTGAGTCAGAGAATTTGACTCCATCCAAAATGGGAAGGATGAGGTTCTGTTGAGAAAGCTGCTTTGTGCCTAGGATGGGAGGAAGGTTTAAAAACAGAAAAAGAGGGCGCTTGTTTTCGATGGCTTTCTGGATGATCTCTGCCTCGGTTGGTACATGCGGGGTCTCATCATGATAGCGTCTGTTTAAGCTCGCTATGTTTTTTTTAAACAGGGATCTTAATGGCATCCACCAGAACATGCGGGTGAGATTGGCATGTGTTGCCAGTGGGAGATTGTTTTGAAGGAGGAGGGTGTTGAAATAGTTGTATTCAATCGGTCCCCAGTTTCTCATCATATAAATGAGAGATCCCTTCTCGGACGCTTTTCTAATTTTTTCAATATCTCGGGAATCGATTCGGATTTGAGAAAGGGTATTACGAAAGAAAAAGCGATGCATCAGGTTAAAGCGTGTGAGCATTGCCGAAAAATCAAGGTCACCGGCTTCAGAAACCCAGGTTTCGAAGGCTTTTGGAAACTTCACCTTCATCCAAAAAATAAATGGGCGTAATAAATAAAGGACAATTTTTTTCATGAGAAGGCATTTTAATGCCAGGATTTGACGAAATCACGTGGTTTTTTTTGCATAAACCTGTCTTGGATTGTTCACCTGCAATCTTAAACTTATTGGGTTGTATGAAGAGGCGTTTTTTAGTGAAGGTTTTGAGCAAGTAAAATATTGACGCCTTTCAATTTCGTTTGCTAGGGTGCGCGCTCTTTCAGCCGATGGAGATGTCATCGTCCCATTTTGAATCCAGTTTTTTTCCAGATTTTTCGCGTTGGGTTTGCTTGGCTTGAAGGGCTTTAAGCGAAAAAATTTGGGCCGGTAGCTCAGTTGGTAGAGCACCGCCCTTTTAAGGCGGGTGTCCTGGGTTCGAGTCCCAGCCGGCTCATTATTTGAAATTTGTCCCCATCGTCTAGAGGCCAAGGACACCGCCCTTTCACGGCGGTAACACGGGTTCGAATCCCGTTGGGGACGCATTCGTACACTGGCGCGAACCCTGATTGCCATCGAGGCTTTCAGGGTTCGCCAGATGTACATTTGATCCAGCCGCCATCCGGTATTGCCGGACTCCCTGAAAAGACAAAGCAGCCCCGACGTTGACTCGCCCCTCAAGAACAAAAGCCCCATCGGCCTTGGAAAGTTGAAGCGGTTCGTCGAAAAGAGCTGAAAGACTCCCATTAAACCTGTCCGATTTCTCGCAGATTTTTTCGACCATGTACGCCAATTTTTCTTTGACTGCGAACGGCGTGATCAGCGGAACCTTGTCGTTATCATCGGAGCCGAGGCTATCGAGTTCGTATTCGAGATCACTTTTTCTGACTTCCTTTTCTCTCAAAGCACCGGCTACAGAATCCAGATCGCTGGCGACTCCCGAACTGATGAAATTGACCAGGTTGTCGATCTCCTTGACGAGACGTCTCAATTCGCTCTCTATTTCCTTCCTTCGGTTGGGAAATTTTTTCACATATTCCCTGGCCCGGTCGTTGTATTCCCGCGTGGCGAAATTCAGCAGTTCGGTATTCGAGCTCAGATTCTCTTTGAGATAACTCACCACCGATATCTCAGCCCGGCTTTTGCGTAGCAGGAATCTTTGATCACAGGTGCCGTGCCGATGGGCATCAATGCACCCGTAATAGCCGCCGCGACGTCCCGTCACGAGGGCGCAGGCTCCTTTGCATTTCGAACAGACTACGATTCCCGTCAGCAACCCACGATTATCAACCCGGTTATGGTTGCCGAAAACTTTCTGCTCTTTTGTCGCTGAGATCTTGCGTTGTTCTTCCTTGTTTTCACCAAGCCGCTTTTGCACTGCATCCCACAAATCCTGCGGAACGATTCTCAAGTCTTCGCGCTTACTGACGATCCAGTCCTTGCGGGATCTCGGCTTTCTGACTTTCTTTCCGGTGTCGGGATCGCAAGAATAAACGCTTTTGTTGAAGGTCCAATGGCCAATATATTTCTCGTTTCTGAGTATCCGCGTAATCGGTCCGTTCTGCCAACCACGGCTGCATCCCTTGGGAGCCTTGATTTTTTTGTCATTGAGCCATTTGGCGATGTAGCATTTGCCGAATCCCTGCGAGTAGAGCTCGAAGATCTGACGAACAATTCCGACTAATTCCTCATTGAGTATGACCTTGAAATGCGAATGAACGATCTTGCCCTTTCGCTTTCCTGACTGTGTGGGAGTCGAGTCGTAACCGAAAGGTTTTTGTCCGGTGGAAAACTGGCTCAGGGCTCTGGCCTCAAGACCGCGTTTCGTTCTCTCGGCATGGGCCTCATTGCCGAAATCGGCGATCATGCCTTTGACGGTGAAATAGGTCCTGGCATTAGAATCATCGGAAGACAGCTGATCCACAACAGAAATGAGCTCGACGTCGTGGTGACGCAACAGCTGGTACAGATCGAGAAGATTGCCCAGCGAGCGCGTCAACCTCGACAGATCATCCACGATGATGATGTCGAAATTCTTTTGGCGTACTCCATCGAGAATGGTCTGGTAACCGCGCCGACCGGCGACACGTCCCGAAAAAGCTTCATCCTTGTGTATCCAGTCATTCAGAATTTGAACGCGGCACCCGGGGTAACGTCGGCTCAGGATCTGATTCTTCTCGGTCAGGTGAAAAATACGGTCGACCTGATCCTGCGCGGATGTGGGCGATTGCATCTCGCTGCTGTAGCGAGCATAAACCGCACCCCTGATAACGCGTGTCAATTCCTGTTCTGGTTCTTCGAGTCTTTGCTGCATTCCTTGTCCTCTTGAAAGAAGATTTTCATATCTTCTTCGATCATTTCATCCACGAGATCCCTGATGAACCGCTTCATCGGAGCCGAAATCTCCATCATGTTCGGTTCCGATGTGGTCGAAATCGTGATCACGATGCATGGGTTCAATTTGCCATTGTCCATAAACATACTCAACTCGATAGTGCGCCCCTAAGTTGCTGAATTCTTGTCAGAATTCAGCCTGAGATCGCATGTTAGCCAGACGTTCCCATTTTCTGCGTGCGAGTCTTGATTCGCCAGTCCTCGCCCTCCATACGGATGCACCGACACATCTCGATCAAACGCGATGTGATGCGCTTGCCGATCCGGCCATCAAGCTCGTCGAGGGAAAAATTTGTGGTGAGGATTGTCGGCAGCATCTGTTCGTAGCGATGATTGATCAGCACGAACAACGTCTCTTGAACCCAGTCGGAAGACTTTTCAGCCCCGATATCGTCGAAGACGAGCAGGCGAACGTTTCGTGCCAGCGCCAACAGATGCTGGTGGCGTGAATCTTTTTTCGCGCCACCAATTCCTTCGCGAAGCTCCAGCAGAAATTCTGGGCAGGAAACAAACAGCGTCGGAATTTTTCCAAGCTGTTCGTTGGCGATGCTCGCCGCTAGATGTGTCTTGCCGACGCCGCACGGGCCGAAGAACAAAAGTCCGCCGTCGGACAATTGATACTTCAGCGCCGATTCAAAGGCGCGGCGCGTCCCGGGTGTCGGAACGAAATTAATCAACCGGCGCTGTTTGAAACGTGGCGAAACACGTGAGCTACGGAATGCCTCGTTGAGGATTTTCTGCTCTTCCAGAGCTTTTTGTGTGGATGCCTGTTTTTCCGCACAGGGAGCGCAGATATTCTGTGGCCCCATCCAACGGGCCGGTAGATCCAAAAGCGCCGGACGCAGGAACGGCTCTACCGCAGATCTGCACTGAGCGCAGATTCCGTCGGGCGGTCGTTCATTCGCAAACGCTGTCGTATTTTCCGCTATCTCGCCGTACATGAGCATCTCCCTGGGCTTTGGTAACCCATCGATTCAGCTCACGGATAAACCACATGAACGGGAAGCCGTTCTCCGCAAGCCGTTTGTCGGTACATGCGAGATACGCTCGGACGGCCTGACGATAGAGGCTCTCGTCAGGGATTTTGGTTTCGGTGCGCTTGGCAGCGCCGCCTTCTTCTTTGAAATTGCCCACGAGGTATTCCTGTCCCTTGGCCATGAGGTACTCATCCGCGAAAATTTCCAGTCGCGGATGGGTGCGAGACTTGGTGGGGTCTGTCTCGGTTCGGGACGACTCGGATTGTTTGACTTCCGCCGAGGCGGAAGACTCCTTCGGGTTCGGGCTGTTTGTCCTGCCCTCCGAAGGAGGAATGAATTCTTGCTCCTGTTCCTGTTCTTGTTCTTGTTCCTGCTCCTGATTTGGCAAAGTCTTGCCGGGAGGTTGAAGGCAGGATTGCTCGAAGGCTTTCAGGAACCCTTCGCCCAACCCTTCGATGAAGGATTGAAGTTCGCGCCACGCTTCAAGTTTGAGCGCACATTCGGGCATTTCATCCCAGGTATCCTTCCATCCTTTGATCACATTCGGATTCTCGGGACGGTTGTAGTGGATGGCCTTCGGTACCCAAACGAGCCGAGCCTTCCAGTCGACCCTAACCATGCCTTGGGTCAATACTTCTCGAAAGACTTTGCGGAACCCTTCGATGGGCCATCCGATTGTTTCGGCAAAACCAGCTTCGCCAGATGAAAACAGTCCAGGAATTCGCGTTGTCTGAGGACCGGTGAGCAGAAAGAACCACAGGGTTTGCCCGTTGGGGCCGGACAGCGTGAGGTTGCGGAATTTTCCGTCGCCCCACATCTTGATGAAAATTTTTCGGTATCTCGACATAACCCTGTGAACCTTTCAATTCTCCGGTTCTCTTGCGAGGAACCAGAAGAGACAGGCGGGCCGTTTTACGGTGCCGCCTGATACTGCTTTCTCTCCGACTTACGTCAGCTGGCCGTCATTCCGACGGATCCATCTCCTTTAGCCGCGATTTCGATGCTCTCACGTACCGCGATTCCCGGAATGATCTGCTCGGCGTGCTTGCCTGAAGCCTGCACGATCTTGCGGATCTGCTTTTCATCGGGGATCATGAATTCGAGAGGAATCTTCGTCTTATCGGCAATCGAAAATTCCCACTGGCGTTTGACCGAGATCCCGTCCACTTGCGGAATGACTCGATCTTCACAAACGATCGGGACCATCGCTTCGCCGTTCAGGATTTTCTCAGCTGTTTGAGTACAGCCTTGCTCCTCGGCGTTAATCGCGGCTTGAAGCTTCGCCTGATCCTGAAGCCGGGCTTGCTTTTCTACCTGCAGCATCTCGCTCTCTCGGATGTAATTGGCCATGCCATCCTTGATGCGACCTTCTTCCGCCTCAAGCGGATCCATCAGCTCGTGTTCCTTGTCACACACCGACTTCCAAGCGCGGTGGGTGCTATCTTTCATGGGCTTGATCCATTCTTTGATCCTCTTCATCGCTCCCTTGAGCGACTTGAGGGCAACGGCTGCCGTTTCATAACTGCGGCCATCGATGATTTTCAAAGCCTGGGAATACTGCACTACCTCTTGGGTAGATTGCTCGATCTCCTGGGCTTCTCTTTTGTAGGCGTCTTCCGCCAATGCGAGTTGTGGGCTCATTACCATCCTCCTTGTTGTTGGGTTTTGACATTCGCCGTCGTGAGAGCGGCGAGAAAAACTGAAAAATCATTTTTGTCCTCGAAGGGAATCAGCTTGTAGCGCCCTTCGGGAAAGAGTCGCAGGCCATAGCGTGCGAGCGGGTACGGGTAGCAAGCGGCGTAGGCGGCAAGTTGATATGCCGTCCAGAATTGGATATCGCCGGTCTTGATATCCACCAATGCAGGGCGGCCGAAGAGGTAACCGATTTTGTCGTTGGTTCCGGCGTAGCGGAAGTCCCGGTGGCAGACTCTGTTTTCGCTGAAGACGACTTGGAATCCGGTCTCTTTCAGGAATCGCTCGTAAGCGCTGAAATATTCTTTGATCAGCGGATGCAGCGATGTCCGGTCCAGCACCCCAATGTCGTGATAGTGGGCCGCAAGATGGACGGCCTGTCCGCGAATACGTCCCTCTTCGGTATAGAAACGATCGTCAATAAATCCCGCCGTCTTGAGCACGGTGGTTACGCCGGGCAACGGTTTGCCGTTTAGAAAATACCGATGGGCGTCCTCGTCGAAGCTCAAGCCCTCGAAGGCCGGAGCCTCCAGCGGAATTTGGGAGAGTTGTTGAACCGCACCATTCATATCGTTTCGCCCCCGTTGCGGATCCAGGCTCGGATCGCTTCGAATGTGGACCGTTTGATTTCCGCCGTCGTGTGAATTTGGTAGGTATCGCTCAGGTACGCGAGGAAGCGGTCTTTGCTGACACCGAAGGATTCGCAGAGGTTGACGAGATCCATTCGCTCGTCGCGGGTGATGAATTCCTCGCTCTTGATTTCGCCGTTCTGGACGGGCTCTGCAGCGGGCTTGGCATCCACTCGCTTCGGCATCAGATCATCGGCCAGCGTCGTCACCGACGTTTTCACCACTTCGCCTTCGGCGAGGCCTCCGGTCTGATAATTCACCTCAAGATCCGGGTTGATCTCTTCCGCGGTGTAAAATCCGGCGATGGCATCCGGGGCCGTGACCCGCAAGCCCGAAGCAGCGCATCGCCACCGGAGCATCGTTTTGCGCTGCTTTTTCCAGTTATCCTTATCGAGAAGTTTCAATGACTCGGCATCCTGGGAAGTGAATTCATGCTGGTAAGGTTTCTGGCCCGGCCGAATGAATTCCATCACGCATCGTGTGTCGGTGCTTTCGATCACGTTCATCCGGAACCCGGGAATCCTCGTGTAGGCCAGCGTCAGCATCAGTTGCGCCGAAAGGGTGGGCTTTCCCTGAATGACGTTGACCTCACGCAGGGAAAGCATGGGGGGAAGGTCGAGCTCCTGTCCGGTCAGAATGATGGCGGCCGCCTGTTCCTTGGTGCGGATCGCCGCCGGCAGGAATCCGGATTTGAGAAGCCCCTCCGCAAAAGTCAGCAGATTGCCCATTCGCGAGGGCGTGAATCTTTCGATTTCATTTCGGGGAGGATCTTCACTTTGGATGGGAATCGTATCTACAGGCTTAAGGCTGGTGCTCGTTTGGTTCGTCATTCGACATCTCCGTTTCTAGAGGGATTGTTTTTTTAAGCCGTGTCATTCCCTCACGTTTGACATGGCTTTGGTCCCCGGCGCGCCAACGTCGGGGATTTTTTTTAAAACACTACAAACCGTAAACTCTAAAACCTCGCATCCCCCAGAGAATGAAATGCCCTCCGAAATAGAGCGCTGCGAAAATCATCACGGCGATGCCGATGATATCGATCGCCCGTTCAATGGCCCCTTTGTGTTTGAGCAGAAGCAGGACGAATCTCTTGTGGGGAAGTTGGATCATAAAAGGCATGCTCATCGGATTACAGATCGTGCTCATCATTTTTCCCATTGAGTATTCGTACCTGATCGAGAAGCCGCTCCAACGATTCAATGTTGGAGGAATCGACGCCGTGCTCCTCTTGATAAAACTCGAAATTTTGTTCGAGATTTGAGACTTCGTTTTTGATCTTTTCGATCAGCAATTTAGCTTTCAGTGTCAGTTCATCCATTGGTTCCTCCCGCCAATTTTCCGATCGACTCATGGCAACCACTCACCGCCAACAATTCCGCAACCGGCGTACCGGTCGCCTGAGCGATCTTCATGAAGTGTTTGAGCGACATGTCCCCGGTCGTAAGATCGCGCTCCCACCGGGAAATGCTTGAAAGATGAACCCCGACGATCTGGGCCAGCTTGGTCTGCGAAAGCCCAGCCCTACGTCTCAGGGTTCTAATATGCTCTCCCAAAGTTAAATTTTTAGTGTCCATGGCTATATTTTAGCTCTTTTAATTCGTGTGTCAACATTAATTTTGATTAGAAGCTCAAATTTTACTGCTGGGGGTTGTAATTTTGGGGAAATGTTATTGCATCCATGACGCAATTTCGCTATGGGTGACTCTATGGCTAAAATTGCAACGAGTCCTTTTCTCGAAAGACTTCGGGCCTTTAGGAAAAAAGCAGGGCTGAACCAGCAGGAAGTGGCCAAACATCTAGGGCTGAATCAGGCGACCTATTCGGCCATGGAACGCGGCAGTCAGAAGATTTTTACCGAGTACCTGCCAAAAATCGCTAAGGCCATCGGCATCCAAGTCTGGCAGCTTTTCGCCGATCCGGAGGAAACCGGAGCCCTCGATGATCAGACGAAACGGTTTTTAGAGATGTGGGGACATTTCGACGCATCGGAAAAAGGCGTCATCATGGCCATGGCGGAACAGATCTGCAAAAAGAAAGATCTCGAATTGCACGATCCCAACACCGACCGCCATGCCGACAGTGATGCCATCCCTGATAATAAAAAAGCTCGCGAGGACAAGGGCGGGAAAAAAGTTGCCAAGACTGGATAGATTTTCGCCGCAGAGAAGGCGTCAGGGTGTGGTTTATATCCAAGCGTGGACGCCGCGTGAAGATTTTGAAGTGGGGAAATGTTTATAAGGTGATTTGGTTGTGAAAAATCAGCAAACCCGGACGGGGCATGATTAGATGCTAAGGACAAAAAACAAAAGAAACGTAAAAATATGAAACCATCCAAATCTGCTCCAAAGAAAACAAAACGAGAAATCCGTATCTATACTCACAAGGATAAGGAACGGCTAAACAACCCGCCTGTGGGACTGGTCACACCAGAGACAGACAAGGATGCCGCTAAGAAAATCTACGCTTATGATCCCCATCTTGATCCTGCCTTGCAATGGGCAGGCAAGGCCGAACACACTTCTTTCGAGGTGCCTACTGTATCTCTCCATGTGCATGAGCGTATCGATTCTTATTCCATCATCCAGGCCGTAAAGAAAAAGAACGGTAGTAATGGACAAATTTCTCTGTTCGAGAGCGAGGAAGCTCCACTGCGTGAAGCCATTGAGTTTTACAAGCACAAGTCGGGCTGGACAAATCGTCTCATCGCCGGCGATTCATTACTGGTGATGAATTCTTTGCTGGAAAAGGAAGGAATGGGCGGTCAATTGCAGATGGTTTATATCGACCCTCCCTATGGCATCCGTTATGGTAGCAACTTTCAGCCGTTTGTAAGCAATAAAGACGTGAAGGATGGCAAAGATGAAGACCTCACTGCTGAGCCGGAAACTTTAAAGGCCTTTCGTGACACTTGGGAATTGGGCATCCACTCTTACCTCACCTACATGCGTGATCGGTTATTGGCAGCCAAGGCACTGTTGAATGAAAGCGGTAGCTGTTTTGTGCAGATATCCGACGAAAACCTTCATCTCGTTAGAAATCTGATGGATGAAATATTCGGCGCGGATAATTTCGTTTCCTTAATAGCATTTCAAACAAAAATTCCTTTGAGAAATAAGTATCTCGCCGGGGTTTGCGACTACATCATTTGGTATGGAAAAGATTTTCGATCTGGCAAGCTCAAGTTCAGACGCTTATTTCAAGAACAAACCCTTCAAGAATCCCCGCAATTCAGCCTCGTGGAACTTAAGGACGGCAGTATAAGAGCCATAACTGATGAGGAGCGCGATAATCCCACCGCGCTTCCAATTGGAGCAAAGATTTTTACCAGTCTTGACTTGGCTTCTTCGGGCAGAACAGAATCATGTGTTTTCGATTTTGAATGGCAGAAAAAATCATATTCGCCAACTACTGGTAAAAGTTGGAAGACCAACCCCCAAGGGATGGCTAAATTAGCAGCCGCTCGTCGGCTATACGCTACAAAAAATGCGCTCAGGTACAAACTATATTTTGATGATTATCCTGTAAAATCTCTAACAAACATATGGACCGACAATGTCGGCGTTGCCGGAAAAATCTACGTTGTTCAAACCGACGTAAAGGCTATTATGCGGTGCATGTTGATGTGTACGGATCCCGGAGACATCGTGTTCGATCCAACCTGTGGTAGCGGTACCACCGCATATGCGGCTGAACAATGGGGACGACGCTGGGTTACCTGTGATACTTCTCGCGTAGCGGTGACGCTCGCCAAGCAACGTTTGATGACTGCCAGCTACGATTATTACGACCTAGCATATCCGCAGGAAGGCATCAGTAGCGGTTTTCGATATAAAACTGTGCCACATATTACCCTCGGTTCAATCACCAATGACGAGCCGGCCGCACAGGAAACACTCTACGATCAGCCTGCGATTGATCGCGCCAAAGTCCGTGTGACAGGACCATTTACAATGGAGGCAGTACCCGCGCCGGTAGTGCAACCTCTGGACGACGTTGGTGATACGCCCACAGGCGATGCATCCGTTGCCCGTTCTGGTGAAACGCTGCGCCAGACTGACTGGCAGGATGAACTTCTTAAAACCGGAATTCGCGGCAAGGGTGGACAGTGCATTGCATTTACCCGCGTGGAACCATTGGCAGGTGCGCGTTACCTGCACGCGGATGCTGAAACAAAGGAAGCTAAACCGCAACGAGCCGTTATTTCCTTTGGCCCAGAGCATGCGCCATTAGAACAACGCCAGGTAGCAATGGCGATCGAGGAAGCCCAAGCTCTGGTGCCCAAACCAAAAATTATTGTCTTCGCCGCATTTCAATTCGATCCCGAAGCCGCAAAAGATATCGACGAGACCAATTGGCCTGGCGTGACACTGCTCAAGGCACAGATGAACGCTGACCTATTGACCGAAGACCTCAAGAAAAAACGCTCCAGCAATGAAAGTTTTTGGCTGATCGGTCAGCCGGACGTGCAATTGAAAAAGAGCAAGGATGGTACGTGGCAAATTGAGGTGCTGGGTTTTGATTATTACGACACGAGATCAGGCAGAGTCGATTCCGGCAGTTCTGAGAAAATCGCCATGTGGATGCTGGATACCGATTACGATGGAAGAAGCCTGTTTCCACGCCAAGTCTTTTTCCCGCTTTCCGGAGATAAGGAAGGCTGGAGCAAGTTGGCTAAAAATCTTAAGGCAGAAATCGATGAAGAGAAAATCGAAGCCTATGCTGGCACCGTGTCGTTGCCCTTCGAATCAGGGGAGCACAAGCGTGTGGCCGTCAAGATCATTGACGATCGTGGCATAGAAAGTCTGAAAATAATGAATCTATCAAAATGAAAAACAGTCCAACCATAGATCGCCTGATCATCAATTCCCCATACAGGGAACCCGAACATTATCACGAATATATGCGGGAGAGCCGGAGTTTTACGCTACAAGACGGCAGAAGACCTGCGGGTTATGTGATTGCGTCGGAAAGCTCGCGTTCGTTCGACGACCCCGGCCAATTTGTCGAGATACCTCTCGTCAACCGGATACGCCCACGCGTGAAAGCATGGCGCGAGGGAAGTTTTGCAGGTGTCACAGGCGTTACCAAACGACTCTTGGAGCATTGGTATGACAAGGAACGTTATACCCCCGGTGGCGGCATCAATCCATTTTTCTTTTGCCAGTTAGAGGCCATCGAGACGCTGATCTGGCTTTGCGAAGCGCCTGATTCTGAAAAGGTGGGCATCGATATAACCTCCGACGGCGGTGAATTCCAGCGACTATGCGCAAAGATGGCTACTGGCACAGGCAAGACCGTTGTTATGGCCATGATGATTGCGTGGCAAATCTTGAACAAGGTCGCCTACCCGCAGGATATCCGCTTCTCAAAACATATATTCGTCGTTGCTCCCGGCCTGACGGTCAAAAGTCGCCTGAGTGTGCTCTACCCTTCAGAGTTGAACAATTTCTATGATGCCTTCAACATAGTTCCCTCCGCCATGCTCGATAAATTGCGCCAAGGCAAAGTCATGGTGAAAAACTGGCATGCATTGAATTGGGAAACCGAAGAAAAAGTGAAAAAACGCCGCTCGGTCGACAAACGTGGTGCGAAAAGTGATGAAGCCTATGTTCGTGAAGTCTTGGAAAGTATGGCTGGGGCACAGAATATCCTCGTGATCAACGATGAAGCTCACCATGCGTGGCGTGTGCCCGCCGAATCCAAGGTCAAAGGCGTGGCAAAGGAAGATATCGAAGAGGCGACAAAGTGGATCGGCGGCCTAGATCGCATTCATCGCACGCGAGGTATCCTGCGTTGCTACGACTTCTCTGCGACGCCATTCGCTCCTTCTGGAAAGCGCAGTTCGGAGGAGGCGTTATTCGCATGGATCGTCAGCGATTTTGGATTGAACGATGCGATTGAAGCCGGTCTGGTGAAAACCCCGCGCATTGTGGTGCGCGACGACGCGATACCAGATGCAAAGACGTTCAAGTCCCGTCTCTACCATATTTACGCCGATTCAGAGGTGAAAGATGACATCAACCGCAAGGCAGAGCCACAAGATGCGCTCCCAAGTTTGATTACCAACGCCTATTATCTTTTGGGTTACGACTGGCGCGAAACCATGCGCGCATGGCGGGCCGCCGGTCATACAATACCACCAGTGATGATCACCGTGGCAAATCGCACGGAAACTGCCGCACGCATTGCATACGCGTTCGACCACAAGAAAATCCTCATTGATG
Organism: Myxococcota bacterium; assembly: GCA_052034865.1. GTDB lineage: Bacteria > UBA10199 > UBA10199 > JADFYH01 > JADFYH01 > JBPOIC01. Next base: position 33,894 of record JBPOIC010000016.1, read on the forward strand.
AATTGTGCGATCCAGAAAAGACGCTCCGTATCGATTCCAAGGTACTGGAAATGGCCGAGGCCAGTGAAGAAGCAGTAATGGAAATTGCCGAAGAATCTGGTGAAGAAGAAAAAGGCGACAGAAAACTTACCAAGAAAGAAGAAGCTGAATGGCTACGCCGCAAAGTAGACACCGTCGGCCAGATCGGTCAACCCGGTGTTCAGATTCAAAATGTCATCTCAGTAGGCATGCTGTCAGAAGGCTGGGATGCAAAAACCGTCACGCACATCATGGGACTACGGGCGTTCTCAAGCCAATTGCTCTGTGAACAGGTGGTGGGGCGCGGACTGCGTCGCACAGCGTACGAGGTCAATGCGGATGGACTGTTCGAGCCAGAATACGTCAACATTTTCGGCGTGCCTTTCACCTTCTTGCCGCACGAGTCTCCTGAAGGTGCCGTGCCGCCACCTCCAGCACCCAAAACTCGTATTGAACCAGACCCTAAGAAGGAACAATATGCGATGCGCTGGCCGAATATCATTCGTATCAATTATAATTACCGACCAAAGTTGGAATTGGATATCCAGACCATCACGCCACTGACTTTGCGTGTAGAAAAAACCATCCTCACTGCGGAAATGGCACAGGCGATCGGCGGCAAGCCTGATCTCTCCAAAGCATCACAAATCGAACTGGAGAAATTGGCGCGCGACCAACGGCTACAGCGCATCATCTTTCAGACGGCGAGTAACGTTTACGATCAGATGCGGACGCACTGGAAAGGCAACCGCGAAATGCTGCTTGCCCAGGTGATCAACATTGTAGAGAAGTTTATACAGTCCGATCGCATCGTGATCAACCCGCCGTTATTTGAAACCGACCCGCTTCGGCGACGGCTTATCATCACCCTCAATATGAACGAGGTGGTGCAACATCTTTGGGGAGCGATCAAAGAAACCAATCAGGAAAGCATTGAACCGGTCTTCGACAAAGATCACCCGATTCGGAACACAAGTAATATGAATACCTGGTACACAGGCAGGCCGTGTGACCCCACACAGCGTTCCCATATCAATTTCTGCGTTCATGACGGTGCGTGGGAATCGACAGAATCCTATGAATTGGATCGTAATAAGCATGTCGAAGCATGGGTGAAGAATGATCACCTGGGATTTGAGATTCTTTATATCCACCAGGGAGTAGTGAAAAAATACTGGCCGGACTACCTGATCCGACTCAACAACGGCCAGCACCTAATTTTGGAAACAAAGGGGCAGGATTCTTCGGTGGTGCAAGCTAAGAAAAAAGCTGCCGAGGAGTGGGTGCAGGCCATCAACGCTCATCGTGGTTTTGGGACTTGGCATTATGCCATATCCTTTCATCCGAAGGATGTGGATGGAATTTTGAAAAAACACACCTGATCAAATAAGAGAAAGATAAATGACGACCTTCAGATCCGACATAGAAAAAGCTTTAGACGAATTGAAAGCGTATGAAGCAGGGATGAAGTTTCAGGCCCTTGCCGTTGTTATCGCCAAACAAAAGTGGCCACTACTTATCGCTTGTGAGAGAAAATGGGATCTTGGAGTCGATGCACATATCCCTCCTGAGTTATCAAAAAATGGAGATC
>JBPOIC010000024.1:0-71469 GCA_052034865.1 Myxococcota bacterium
TTTATCAAAAACTGGAAATCATCAATGGCGACTTCACCCAAGGCCCTGTCATCGTCCGCGCTACCGGAGTGCTGGATGTCTATGACTATATCCAAACCTCCATCATTGTCCCCTTTGCGAAAATTGCTTCCTCACTCCACCCCACTCTTTTTTTCCCTGATCAGTATAATGATGTCCTCAACCCTTTCGAAAATATAGCAGGCCTGAAAAACATCTCCACCACCGTAGTCACTGATTACATTTTAAGACCGGAAAAATCCTACATCATCCTTCAGACCCACTTGATGAATAACGGAAAGGATCCCGTTCCCATACCTATCGGAGATTGGGTCAATGGCTCTGGAGCAATCGAAAGCTTTGTTCCTGGGGATGGATTTACAGGCCAGGGTCTTTACTCCGGAGGTCTTTCGGCCGGAGTTCCGGCCCTGCTTTTTTCTGGGTTGGAAACCAATATAGGAGTTTCTTACGGCTTTTTTCATGATCCCACTCCCTTTGCGAATGATGATGGGACTTTTCGTCCAACGGATTTACTCACCGTCTCAGGAGTCAGCATCATGGGTTACGGCGAAAAAGTTGCTCCCGGGCTCATTCCCATCAGTGAAACCAGCGCCCCACCCAAGATCAATTTTTCACTCAAATCTGGAGAAACAACATATGTACGCTATCTGGCTGTTGGAAATGGCGACATCAGCTCAGTCTTGACATCGGGTTTTCAGGCCCTGGGTGTACAGACCTATACCTTGGCAGGAAAGGTCGTGGATGGACAGGGCCAGGCCGTCTCTGGGGCTCGCATCCTGGTGATGGATTCCCAGATCCATAAACCCGTTTCAATGCTCCTATCGAATGCCCAGGGAAATTTTTCAGGTCAGCTCAGCTCGGGATCTGACTCAAAATCCAAAATGTTTGGAGAAGGAAAATACAGCCTGGAGATTTATAAAGAAGGTTACGTGGATACAAGCGCTGCCTGGACTACCAACACGAGCCCGAGTGCCAGCCTGGCAGGGTCTTTCAAGGCGGGAACCTGCAATACGAATGCAGGGCCCACCCAAATTGTCTGCACCCTGAAAGACTCAGGTTTGGTGAAAATTTCAGCTGTCGATGAAAACCAGAAACCCTTCCCTGCGCGCATTGCAATTGTTGGGTTTGATCCGAGCCCCTATCACAAACTTCCGCAGGCAGATGTTTCCGGATTTCTGGCAGATACCTCCAGCCCCATGCAGGATATCGAATTCCAAAGCCAACAGTATGGTTATGTCGATACCCTCTTTTTGGATCCTTTGGGCTCCATCGCAAATACAGGCCATCCGCGCTACGTTGATGCCCACACCTTTCGCCTGGAACCCGGCGAGTATGAAATCTTTGTCATGCGAGGACCGGAGTATTCGCAGTTTTCCAAACGCATTACGGTGACTCCCGGCAGCCAGACGGATGTTCAGGCAACTCTCAAGAAGGTCGTGGACACCACCGGCTACATTTCCGGGGATTTTCACATTCACGGGATCAACTCTCCAGATTCGCCCTATGGCCTGAAGGCAAGGGTTCAGTTTGCCCTAGCCGAAGGTTTGGATCTGATGGTTTCTACCGATCATGATGTCATCACCGATTATGGTCCTACCATCCGCGAGATGAAGGTGCAGGATTTGGTCAGCAGTATTGCCGGGGATGAAATCACACCGATGGCCTTCGGTCACTTCATCGCTTTTCCCCTGCAATACGATCCAGCGGACCCTGTCGGTGGGGCTTTTGATTACACTCAAAAAGAAGGTTACAGCCCAGGACCCGGTCATCATGAAGTTTTATCCCCAGGAGAGGCCTTGGCAAAAATTGATGAGCTGAATCCTGGCGAGCAAGTACTTCAGGTCAATCACATACTGGATAATTTATTGGGAAATTTCGCGCTCAGTCGTTTGGTCACGACGACCAAGTTCGATGGAATCCCTGCCCTGGCAAGCTTTGCCGATCCTGTTCAGTTCAGGCTTTCACCCAACAACAACAGCGAGAAGAATTTCAAACCGCCTTATCCCTACGGAACATCCTCTCTTTTTACCGATCGCTTTACTTCGATGGAACTTTGCATTGGTGAGTCCGCTGTCGTTCCACTTCCCCACGTTTTGGAAACCTCTCTTCCCACCTGGTTTAATTTTTTAAACCTTGGGAAATTCGCCACCGCCACATGCTCCTCCGATACCCACCGACAAATTCGCGAACCGGTCGGAATTTTGAGAAATTTCGTTCTTTCTTCGACAGATCCCCGCGATGGTAAAGGAACCTACTCTTCGCTGGATCCGCAAGAGATTGCACGCAACGTTAATAAACACCATGTGATCGTCTCGGCAGGACCTTTTCTGAAGGCCATGCTCACAGAGGCCAGCACGACTCAGGTTGCTCAGGTGGGAGATTTGCTCACATTGAGCGGAAGCGGTGCAAAGGATGTGAATCTGACGATTCATGTAGAAAGTCCGGACTGGATGGATTGGGATACAGTGGAAGTTTATGTAAATACAGACCCGATTCCGGCCAAGGATGATTTATCAGGCCCGTGGAATAAATCGGCGGAAGAGTTTGTGACGACTCAGATCGATCCTGCCAAAAATATTTTTCATGAAGGGCCAAAGTATCTTTATTCTCCGACTCAGAGTTTTAAACGCCTGCCGAATGCCAACTCGCTGGCCTTAAACCAGAGTCTGATTCCTGGGAAAACCCGTGGTGCAGATCTGAATATGGTATTGCATCTGACCGAAGATAGCTGGATCGTCGTGCTGGTAAAAGGATCTGAGGCTGCCCACACTCTTTTTCCGTACGCTCCCAAGGCGGTCAACACCCAGCAGGATGCCGTATCTCAGGCAAAGTTTTTGGATACGCTGGATTATGAGCGCACCCACGAAGGAGCACCGGATCTGATCGGTGGAGGAAAGGCCTTTGCTTTCACCAATCCCATTTTTGTCGATTTCGATGGGGATGGCTTTCAGGCAAAGTACGTTCGGGAAGGAAAGTCTCCACTGTAACCCAGGAGATGAAATAGAGAATATTCGAGTTTCTGACTCAAATAATTCGTGAACTGATCAATCCTCAAAGCGCCCCCAATCCCTTACCTTTCGCAAATCAGGATCGAAGATCCAAAAAGCTTCGATCCTGGTTTTTTTGGCTCATCAGGTTTTAGCACTTTTAAGCAACCTCTATCACCTTTCACACAAACCCAAATCTTTACTCAAGATTGAGCTCAATCATCCGTCCCTAAAGCTTAGGCATTTTTTGACTAATCCGTTTAACTTTATGGAGGGGTGAATCTATGAAGCAAATTCTTAAAAAGTCCTTAATACTGGCACTTCCTGCAATTTTGGCTCTGCCAGCTTGTGGTGGAGGGACCGCGTCGTCGGGAGGATCCGACACGGAAGGCACCACGCTGACCTCGCTCGATCAACTTCCCGATTTGGATACCATGGTCGCCCAGGAGAGCAATGCAACCATTTCTGCACACAAGGCTTTAAAAAAAGCTGCCGTTTCAGGAACGGCACCGATTCTGATCGATATTTCTTCAAGCAATGCCGATACCTATTTCTGGAATGGATTGGTTTCGGCCATCAACAGTTCAGAGGTGGATCCTCAGGATCCTGAGGTCCGAAATGCCTTTTGGGCCGGAGAAGGAAGCTGCCGGATGGCTCAAAACACCGGCTACTCTTTCCAGAACATCATGAGCTTTGGGGGCTCGATGTGTTACATGAAAAATGCTCCTCAGGCTGCATCTGGCGTTACCATCACGTCAGGTGACGTTTCTGATCCTACAAATCTTTTCGCACAAACCAGTTCAACAAAAACGGTTCATGTCTCTACCAGCAATTCACCTGGAGGAGAGGGAGGAGAGGGTGGCGATGGAGGGCAGGAAATCTTCATTCGGATTTATGGAACAGGGTCCACCGAGGGAAGCACGGGTTATGCAGCCGACCTTTGGTTCTGTCAGGCAGGATCGGATGCGCCGACGGGTTATGAGAAAATCCGCGCCAATTCGACCACCAACATTCTTTCTCAAACCTCCTACCATAACGACAACAATGGAGAGTTTGCTGCCACCTTTCAGGCCGCCCTTAAGGCCAATGACGATGGAAGCATCACATACGATCCTTCACAGGAAAGGCAGGCGAATCTGATCTTCTCAGGCTCTTTCGGAGACAACACCTTTTTAAACAAAAATCTGGTGAGCATTAGTGGAAACAACATTACCACTAAAAGCTGGTCGTCAGGATCAGATAACTGGGGATCCTATGAGAATAGAAACTATGTCATTAGCGAATACAGCGGAGATACAACCGATTCTATGAGATTCAACCAGGCCGCCTTTGCGATGTATTTCAGTGGAGGAAGCGAGACGATGTTGGGATCCACAGAATTCCAGGACACTCATTATGCTGATGGTGGAATCTCCAACAGTCTCTATTCTTTTGTGGATGGATTCGATTTCGATGCCGATGATTTCTGGTCAGGAACTCTCGAAATTGATTCAACCTTCGCTATTGAAATGGCAACCTATTCTTGCTCTCCTACAACAGACATAGAGGTCACGATGGATATGTCCACTGAGGGCATGTTGCCTGTCGTCGCTGAATGTGAAAGCCATTTCGATGGGATGAATTTCTGCGATGGAGAAGAGATTTCCCAGGCAAGAAACGCCCTGTTTCAAATGTATTAAGCAGACCCTAGTATTGAAAACAGTGTGACGGAGATTCAAACTTTTCTTACCATCAGTAGAAATCTTCAGAAATTTCTGATGGGTTTTTGAAAAGCTCAGTCTCAACTCAACACCCCTGATTCCCTGGCAACAGGGAATCGCTTCGGAGGCAAATCCCCAGTGGATTTGCCTCTTTGTTTTAAGAAGGACCCTTCCGTAAGGTTCTCGCCAAAGTGATCACATACACTTCGGCCTGCGGCTGCAAAGCCCGGGCGCACTCCCGCACGGTAGAACCCGTCGTATAGACATCATCGACCAGCAGGATTTTTTTACCCTTAAATCGATGGATCTCAGTCTTCTCAAAAATCCCTCGCACCTGTTTGAGTCGCTCTAACCGAGTTCCCTGAGACTGGGGCTTTTCAGAGACTTTTCTTGCAAGTCCCCCGCTTTCGATCGGCACCTGCAGCCGTTGCTGAAGCTCTCGGGCCAGAAGCATCGACTGATTATATCCGCGTCGCATCAATCGATGGGAATGGAGTGGAACTGGCACAATCGCATCGAAATTGACGGATAAGAATGAACTCTGAACACACCGGCTCATTTGCTCACCAAACCAGCCAAGACCGGCATAACCGCCATGATATTTAAAGGTATGAATGGCACGCATCAAAACGGAATCCAGCTCAAAAACCGATTGGGCTTTTTGAAAAGGAGGAGGATGAACCAGGCAATCGCCGCAAACATGAGATGCAATCTCGGTATGAACAAAGGGATCTCCGCACCGCTCGCACTGGGTATTCGAAAGCAATCGAATGTCCGACAGACAGGGTTCACAAAACGGATCCTGCCTCTGGACAGGCAGAGAATGCCTGCAACCCAGACAGGAAGAGGGAAGAAAGTATGAAAGCAGGGTAAACAAATAGGGTTTAAGAGAAGTGTTCATAGATTTGGATTGAGGTTTGGAAAATGGACATCCGCCTTTGGAGGACCTACTCATCACTCATAACCCATAACGTCTTTTCTCCTTCTAGATTGCTTCGCTTCACTGCGTTTCGCTCGCAAAGACGAAATCCCCGTCTTTGCGAGGAGCGTAGCGACAAAGCAATCCAAACTTCTTAATTCTGTCTCCTGTCATCCTCCCCTCAAATCCCTTCAGAAATTTTCAAAACAAGCCGTTTTAATCCGTGAGAGCATGTTTTGGACCCTTGAAACCGGAGGTCAGCCTATGTCAGCTCAGCAAAAACTGATCCAGGAATTTCCAAATCTTCAAACCTATTTTCACGAAGTCGTCACTCAAACCCTCCATCGGCAAAAAATTGAAGCGAACGAACACGTCTCTTTCTATCTGGTAAATCTCCTCGACGCGTTTTCGAAAGCCGAATCAATTTTAAGGGATGATGATGGCACGCCAATGCCCCTGGTAGTTCTTTTCTGTAAAGCCCAGGCTGAAGAGGCCTCAAACAAGGCACGGCTTCTAAAATATCTGGGGGATTTCACCCTTCTTTTTTCGGGTTTTTTTCAGGACCACTTTGCGCGAAAACAGGTCGATATCGATTACTACATCGCCATGGGAGGCACAGCCTATCAGCAACTGTCGTCGCTGGATTTTTTCAAGGCACGCACCAATACTTTGGGAATGATCTTTTCCGAGCTGGCGACCCACTTTCCAAAATGGGTCGATGTCCTGACAGAAGTCGGTGAGGTAAGCCACCTGACTTCGCAGGCGAATGTCCTCCGTCTTTACGAAAAATTCCTGAAAACAGGCAGTGACCGACTCCGCAGTCTTTTGGCCCAGCAAGGGATTTTTGCGAATGAAAATCAAAAGACGGACTACGCACACTAAAAATCTCTAACGCCCTCTCTCCATGCTCAATCAAATCCAACAAGCCCTGGAAGCCATCTATCAAATCGATACATCCTGTTCGGTGGAAGACTATCTGATCACCCAGGAAGATTTATCTCACTTTCCCTCTGCGTTGGAAAAACTACATCATCCACACGAAGCCCTTCTGGTGGCACAACAAAACGATACGCTGGATGTGGGACTGATGTTCGAAAAGAAGCTTTTAAGCTGGGCGTGCGCACAGCGCTGGGAGGACCGCGAGCGATATCTGCTTTGCGATCCCGATCTTCACAGACTCAACCTGCTCATTGAAGGAGTGAGTCATTTTGTATATCTGACCTGGAGTGCCGCGCAGGAAAAGGCAGTGACTCAGCTTGAAATGGAGTTGCAGGCTGAAGTAGATAAGTTTTTGTTAATGGCTCAACCTTTAAAATCGTCAGAGACGACAGATCGAATTCTGAGACATCTTTTTCAGGAAGTGGAGTGGCGTCATGAGCTTTCTTGTGAACTTCGGACACGTTACGAAGAGGCCTCGCGATTTGCCTCTCGCTATTGCGACTATTTAAGAACCTGTTTTCTGGGCCTAAAATCCTATCCGCACTTGCAACAGGAAATATGTTCGTTCTATCGCATGAATCAGCTTCAAAAAATTCAGCACATCGACTCATGAGCCTAAAAAGGAATGGACGTGGACAAATGGGGAATGCACTTCAAAATAGTGCTGAACCCGTTGCAAGGGCTTGCCAAATTCGGCTAATGCCGAATTCAAGATGAAACAATACCTCCTTAAAGTCATTCCGCGCTCCTCCAAAAACGAAGTCATTCCGATCGATGCCCAAACACTCAAAGTAAAACTCACGGCCCCACCGGTCGATGGCAAGGCCAACGAAGCGCTCATCAAAATCCTGGCGGATCATTTTGATCTTCCAAAATCTTCCATCACATTGCTTTCCGGAACTCACTCACGCCACAAGCGGGTGGAAATTCCTTGAGATTAAAATCCCTTCTTGACCCCAAAAAATAAGCCACGGTATCTCTCGAGCCCATGCGAAATCGGATTTTTATTTTTATCCTCTTCTTTTTGTCACTCCTTTGTCTGCCAGCCCGCTCCCTTGAACAGCGGGGCATGGCCCTCGGTCTTTTTTCCAAGGAAGCAAATTACTCTTATCAAAAAGACCTTGAGGAAATGAAAGCCTTGGGCATCCGCGATATTTTACTCGTCGTTTCGTGGTATCAAAAAGATGTCCAGGCCACCGAAATTCTTCCCAAAGATTACGATGGAAAAGATGTCATGACCTTGCCAGATGCCAAACTCATCGAAGTCATTGAGCAGGCGCATCGCCTGGGGATGAAAGCCGTGGTTTTTCCGATCTTAAGGTTGGAAATTCGTAAAGATAAAGACTGGCGGGGCGTGCTTCAACCGACCGATGTTGAAGCGTGGTGGAAAAGCTACGAAAACTTTATTCTGCATTACGCCCAGTTGGGCGCCGCCCATCATATCGACATGTTTTCGGTTGGCAGCGAACTTTTAAGCCGCGAACCAGAAACCGAGCACTGGAAGACACTCATTGCAAAAGTACGCAAAATATACTCCGGCCCGCTCATTTACAGCGCCAACTGGGATCATTACCAACACCCTCAATTCTGGAACGATCTCGACTACATAGGAGTAACGGCCTACCATGAAATTTCCAAAACAAAGACTCCTACGCTTGCGAACCTCAAACTCCAATGGAAAAAAATCCGTCAGGATCTCATCACCTGGAAAAAGAAAAACGTCCCTCAGAAAAAACTGGTGATCACCGAGATTGGCTATCCCAGTACCGATGGCACCAGCATGTATCCATGGAACTATTTTCTGGAAGGGCCGGCAGATGTTGAAGAACAGGCACTTTGCTATCGGGCATTCATCGATACCTGGAAAAAATCCAGTGACCTTGCTGGCGCCTACTTTTGGGTTTGGTGGGGAAAAGGAGGGAAAGACGATCGAAGCTACACCCCTCGTTCCAAACCGGCAGCACGCTATTTAAAACGGTGGTATACGGGCGAAGAAAAACTGGTGACGACCCAAAAATCTGCCGGATCCAAAACCACGCTGGCTTCTGAAAAACCACACCCTAAGGAGTAAGCCCATTTGTTTCCTTATGATTTTCTTTGAACGAAAATACAGACCGCGCCTACCCTTTCGATTTTTCTCGTATTGTTTTTTTGCGTTTTTTCTTTGGATGAACCTTTTCGCCTGCAACAGCAGCAACTCAAACCCGAATCCGGATACAAGCTCTGATCTACCTATCCTTTTAAACACAATCCCGGACCATGCTCCGGCAGGATCCTTCATTCGTTTACAGGGTTCTGGCTTCAGCTCGATTCCCAATGAAAACATCATTCTTCTGGAAGGATCGACTACCGTGGGTTTAACTTTTGAACTGATAGAGGAAGCAGAAAGAGGTATCGAGGAAATTACTTTTCAGCTTCCCGAGGATCTTGGTTCTGGCAACAAAAGCCTGATGGTTCTGGTGGGAGATGGGGTTTCCAACCCGATCGATTTTGAGGTGGATTGAAAACTCTTTCCATAGAAATGCAAACGAAAGGAAACTCCATGAAACAGCAAATGAAAATTCTGATTTTGGGATTTGGGATTGCGTTTCTATTGGTTTCCAAAGCACAGGCAAATGTCAGCGTTTCGATTCGTCCTGATTATCAAAATCAGAAAATTCACAAAACCTACCGCTACGATCCACGCATGAAATACACTTATTCAAGAAAGGCCAACCGCTGCATTTATTCTCCCATGGGAGTTTGCACACTCACCCCCTCCTCAAAATCGAATTCCATTTATCCGAATACCCTTTGGAAAAAGAAAACCGATCAGCGCCGGGGCATTCGACCCTGGCTATGAATTGACCCATAAAAATTCAAGAAAAGCTCCCTTCTTCGGATTGATGAAGCAAATCCTGAACGCGCATCGCCCAGTAGATCAGATCGCGGTAATAATCCTGATAAAGAATAAGCAAGGGAGTGATTTTAGGTAAAAATTCTCCAGGAGTTTGCAGAAGCTCAAAACACCTGGCGCGCATGCGAATGCGAGTCATGCACATAAAAGGAGTGAGGAGGGTGTCGAATAAGAAAGGATTCAGGCCAATCAGTTCATAGTCTTTAACTTCAAGCTCAAGAAAAAAATTTGTGTATTCTTTTTTAAGCTCGGAGGTATCGAGAATCGGCATGTGATATTGAAAATAAAGCGAGATCGTGTTGAGTTGCTTCAGAATGGACGGGATCAACTGATCGTTAAGATAGAACAGGCCCTTTATTCGCTGGGCCTTAAGGCTTTCTAATAATTTTGCTTCAGTTTTTTTGATAAAATCGGCTGAAAGTTTGGGTTTGACCTGCGTGACAGGAGCAACAAACCTTTCGAAGGCCTGAAAAGGTTCTGCCTGAAAAGCTCCCTTAATCCGCGCACCATCCTGGCGTGCAATCGCATTCACACAGGTTTTTTGGCTCGCTGCAATCAGGCGCTCAAAACTTTCCTTGAAGGTAATATAAACCTCATTGGACAAAATCGGCTGTCCATCGTTTCCTTCCGTCCAGCACGCGGGATGCTCCGCACTTTTCTTTTTGATCTCTGCATAATTGCGTTTTCCTTCTTCCTGGATGAACGACAGTACTCCATCGGCATGAGATCGATCCGAATGGCGATCATAGGCAAGATCCTGGCCTAAAAACAAAATCGGATTGCATCCTAAAAGATGAAGCCCCCAGTAAGCCATCGTTGAGGAACAGCCGCCCAGATCCGCATATTCAAAATCGGGCATGAAAAAATTCTGACCAAATCCTCCTTGCAAAAGCATTCGCTTAAGTCCCGGATAAACATCGAGGGTTTCTGGAGAAAGTAGCGGGCTTCCTACCAGACAGGTCGTGACGTTCGCAGGAAGGTCCGAAAAAAACAGTGTCGTCTCAGGCGTTCTTTCAAGGCAGGCCACAAAATCAGGCATGATCCCTTCGTTTAAAAGCACTTTAAAAACTGCATCCACACAAAAAATAACCACCCGATCCTGATATTTTTTCAGAAGATCGAGCGAACGATTGAGGGAAGGCCCCGCAGAAACGACTATTCCGGGAAGATTGGCACAGGAATCTTTCCATTCATTCAGAAGAGACATTTCAGGAATGCGGTTCAAATTTCGAACGACATTTAAAAACCCGCGATAGCTATCTTCAGGTAAGGCTGCAAACGCACGCATCCTTCGTTGCACGGCAAATTCAATGATATTCTGGATTTTTTCGTAAGCAGCCAGATCTTCCTGGGTGTAAGGCATCTGGAAGAATGTGGATCCGGAAGCAGCCCCCAGAAGATCGAGATTATGGAAAGCATTAAAGAAGCTGTTGAAATAATCGACTTCAGTTCCCACAAACCAGGAAATGAAAGGATGGGAAATCAGCGGTTGACAGTCCCGCTTGCGAAAAATCTCCAGCAAAACATCTGAGGATCGCTCGATCACGATCACATAGGTTTGAGGATGTCGTTTTTGAGAAAGCTGAAAAAGAAATTCTCCATCTCCAATACCGAACAAAATCACAAGACGAGTAAACTGAAGACTTTCGTCGACTTTCAATGTGCGTGTATCGATCAGTGGGCGGGATAACCCCTTAAATTCCTGAGAGGTTTTTTTGAGAAAAGAAGCCTGGGAAGGATAGCGGATTTCGAATGCTTTGAGATTGGAGTCTAGAAGTGTCATGAACACACCCTTTTTAAGAGGAAATGGAGCTCAAGCTGGAGAGAGAATATTTTGTCAGCCACTTTTGAAGAAGAAAAGAAAATTCAGGCGACATCTCGCACCGTTGGATTTTTAGATGAAAATCGAAGGTTTTTCCTGACATTCTTCCCCGACTAAAACCTTGCCTCGTTTTTTTCTTTATGAAAGAAGAACGAACTGATTGAATTTTTCGCTAGTTTGCTCCTTTTCCAAAGAGCCTCTCCCGTGTTTTCACAAGAATTAAGAACCTTAAAAAAACTCGGTCGGAAATTTCTCTGACTGGAATCTATCGAGGACTTTATGAATCGCCTTTTTAAAGGTTTACTTTTCATCTCAGCTCTCATTCTTGCTTTCACTCACACTGCTTTTTCTCAGGAAACCCAGGCAACCACCAGTGCCGAAGAGGAAAAGCTGGGGCGTTTTTACATTATTCTCGATCATCCTCCCAAAACGATAGAAGAGAAATTTCCCATTGCGGTTCCTGACCTGCTTTACCTGGATAAAACCAGCGATCGCGATAACTTTGCCGTTAAAATTACTGATGTCATTCGTAACGATTTAAATCTCGCTGGCTATTTTAATGTCCTGGATAAAACAGGTTTTCATGAAAATCCGGGTACGGGACTTACCACCGAAGAAATCGATTTTTCGAAGTGGAAATCAACTGGGGCCCGCGCCCTGGTAAAAGGTGGAATGCGTCTGGACGGGAAAAACATTGTGATACAGATCCGCTTGTTTGATCCCATTACGTCAGAAATGCTGGTCGGAAAAGAATACCGTGTGGATAAAAAAAGTTACCGTGCCGCCGCCCATCGTTTCATGGATGAAATCATGCTCGCCCTGACAGGTGAAAAAGGCGTTTTCTCGACGCGCATTGTGGCGGCCTGCGGAAAAATCGGCCAACGTGAAATTGTGATCATGGATGTCGACGGAGAAAACATCACGCCCATCACTAAAAATAAATCCGTCAATGTCTCACCGGTCTGGTCGCCCGATGGCACCCAGATTGCCTACACTTCCTATGAAAAATATTTTCCGGAAATCTTCATCGCATCAACAGATGGCAAGGGAAAACCCAAACGAGTGACCTATAACAATTCGATGAACATCACCCCCACCTTTGCCCCCGATGGCAGTGGGCTGGCCGTATCGAGCAGTATGTCGGGTGATCCTGAAATCTATCTGATCGATGCTCAGGGAAATAAACTGGAAGAAATGACCCACAGCTTTGGAATCGATCTTTCACCTACCTGGTCCCCCGATTCACAAAATCTGATTTTTTCATCCGAGCGTGGAGGAAATCTTCAGCTCTATTCGATGGATCGCCACGGAGCCAATGTGAAACGTATTACCTTTGTGGGTTCTCAAAACGATCAGGCCGATTGGTCACCCAAAGGAGACAAAGTGGTTTATTCCAGCCGTGAACATGGGATTTTTGATATCTACAGCATCAATGTCGATGGGAGCATGCAGCAGCGCCTCACGACAGGCCCTGGCAGTAGTGAAGCCCCCAGCTTTTCCCCCGATGCACGCTACGTCGTTTACTCCAATACCCGAAATCACAAGACCGATCTTTACCTTATGCTTTGGGAAGGCTCGAACCAAACCCAGATTTCTCATTCTGGAGATTGCGTCAATCCCGACTGGTCCCCGTGGCTTCAATAATCATTTTTTAATTTTTCATTTCTTTTAAAACTCTGACATTCTGCGCCTGAGATCTCCAGATTTTCTCATGAAATACGCCTCCATCGACATTGGCAGCAACACGGTTTTGCTGCTTTTGGCCATTCGGGATGAGAATGGAAAAATCAAACCTCTCATTGAGAAGGCCGAAATTACGCGCCTGGGTGAAAAACTGGACGAGACGGGATCACTAAATCCAGAGGCCATGAAACGTACCTTGAAGGTCCTTCTGAAATACACCGATCTCTGTCACCGAAATCAGGTGGATCGTATTGTTTGTATCGGAACCGAGGCCCTGAGGCGTGCAGACAACTCAAATCTTTTCGCTCAGAAAGTTCAAAAACATTGCGGTTTTGATCTGGAGATCATCTCGGGTAGCAAAGAGGCGGAACTCGCCTATCTTTCGGCGATGATTGATTTTGCGGAAACCTACCAGAACCTTGTGGTCCTGGATATCGGAGGAGGATCGACCGAGCTCATCTGGCAAAATGGTATTTCAGCAGATCGTCTCAGACTTCAAACCCTTTCGATCAAAATGGGCTCGGTTCGATTGACCGAGAAGTTCCTGAAACAGGATCCACCCACTCAAGATGAATATGCAGCACTTCAGGCATTCATCGAGGCCCGGCTAAATGAAGATCTGAAAGAGCTTACTCCTCCCGCTTCTCCTTTTCATCTGATTGGACTTGCAGGAACCGTCACCACCCTTGCGGCCATCGATCAAAAGCTCGATCCTTACAATCCGGAAAAAATCCAGGGGGCAACACTCACTCTATCTTCACTGGAAAATATCATCGAGAAACTTAAAATCCTTTCATTTGAAGAAAAGAAAAAGATCCTGGGCATGGAGCCCAAACGTGCCGACGTATTACTGGCGGGAGCGGCCATCCTTGAGGCCATTTTAAAACGATTGAAGATAAAGGAACTGATCGTTTCAGACCGCGGGATTCGCTATGGGGCCCTCTACCGGCTTTGGCTTCAACCTTAATTCAGACAATGAGCGCCTCTTTTAATTTATCTTCTTAAAAACCCCTTCGGAAAAAACTTTTCACTTTCTTACGGAGACTTTCATGAAAAAAATCCTTCTGGCACTTTTAATCTTTTTCGTTTTTTCACCCTCCGCTTATACCCAGACAACACCCGCTACCGGAGAAGATCCTTCAGAAAAAATTCTCAAAAGCTTAAATTTTCAGCAAGGAGACATCAACCTCCACAATGGCCTGGCCACCGTAAAGCTCTCTCCCAAATATCGTTATCTAAATCCCGTTGATTCCGACAAGGTCCTGGTCGAGCTTTGGGGAAATCCGAAGGGACCCAGAAGTCTGGGAATGATTTTCCCCGCCAACGTATCTCCAGAAATCAGCTGGGGCATAGAAATCTCTTATGAAGAAGAGGGATATATAAAAGATGATGAAGCCACAAAAATCGATTACGCCAAGCTTTTAAAGGAAATGCAGGAGGGAGCCGAAAAAGAGAACCCTGAGAGAATCAAAAAGGGTTTTCCTCCCATCCACATCATCGGTTGGGCAACTCCTCCACGTTACGATGCGGCAAACCACAAGCTTTTCTGGGCCAAAGAAATCAAATTTGGGGACGATCCTGATAATACCCTGAACTACAACCTGCGCATTTTGGGAAGGCGGGGTGTCCTCCAACTTAATGTCATTGGAGGAATGAATCAGCTCAAGGAAATCCAGGCCGAGACCCCAGAAATCCTTCAAATGGTCGATTTTAATCCGGGAAATCGCTATGCCGATTACAATCCATCGACCGATAAACTCGCCACCTATGGAATCGCTGCCTTGATCGCTGGGGGAGCTGCTGCCAAGATGGGATTTTTTAAAGGACTCTGGGTGGCTCTTTTGGCAGGCAAAAAATTTATTTTTATAGGAACTGTTGCCCTGGGAAGCCTTATCGCCCGAATCTTTAAGAAGAATAAACCTCAGAATGGCGCTATGGGATAAAGGAGGTTTTCTGGATTCATCCCAATGCCTAAACCGGTCCAAAAGCGGAAATCCGAATCCTATAAACTCCGGTTGAACTTTATCTGATTCTTGGATATCCCCTGAGGCCTGTCAGAAAAGCCTTCTTTCAGTGGTATTGATCGTCAAACCAGTACGATCCAAAACCCAACACATTGCAGGGAAGTTGCGGAGTGGAGTGAATGAATCGATGACGCAGGGTGAAAATTCAACCTGCGAAAACGCTTCACGCTTTACGCTTCACGCTTCATCCATTCATGTCCAAAGAAATTTATGCCCTGGGTGAAATCCCCGAATTAGGGGTAGTTCCCAAAAAAATGCACACTCAACTGATTCGTCCCTCCCGCTTCGGTGAGCCCAAAACGGCCTTTCAACCCGAAGAGATCGATGTCCCGGAAATCGGCCCCCGAGACGTTTTGGTCTATGTCATGGCTGCCGGAATTAACTACAACAACGTTTGGGCCGCCCTAGGCATCCCCGTAAACGTCATTGGAGCTCGTCAGAAAGCCGGAGAGAAAGAGGATTTTCATATCGGTGGAAGCGATGCGAGCGGAATTGTCTGGAAGGTCGGCTCGGAAGTGAAAAACGTGAAAGTGGGCGATGAGGTCGTCATTCACTGCGGCCAGTGGGATCCAAAAGTCCCTGAAAATGTCGATCCAATGTTCGATAATTCTTTTCGTATCTGGGGTTATGAAAGCAACTGGGGAAGCTTTGCCCAATACACCAAAGTCCAGGATCACCAGTGTTTACCCAAACCCAAACACTTATCCTGGGAAGAATCTGCAGCTTACATGCTCGTCGGGGCTACCGCTTACCGGATGCTCAACCGCTGGAAAGAACATGAAGTCAGAAAAGATGATGTTGTTCTCATCTGGGGAGGAGCGGGTGGACTGGGCAGCATGGCGATTCAGATCTGTAAAGCAGCCGGTGCGAAACCCATCGCCGTTGTTTCTGGAGAAGATAAAATCGATTACTGCAAAAAGCTGGGCGCTGTTGGCGTGATCGATCGTCGCAAATTCAACCATTGGGGAATGTTGCCGCACTGGGAAGACTCCGAAAAATATAATGAGTGGCTCAAGGGCGCGCGTGCCTTCGGAAAGGCGATCTGGGATGCCCTCGGCGAAAAGAAAAGCCCACGCATTGTTTTCGAACATCCTGGGGAGTCGACGGTACCTACCAGTGGTTTTGTCTGTGAAAGCGGCGGTATGGTCGTCATTTGTGCAGGAACGACCGGCTATAATGCCACGCTGGATCTGCGCTATCACTGGATGCGGCAGAAACGTTTCCAGGGATCACATTTTGCCAATGACCATGAAGCCAAAGGACTCAACGATTTGGTCCTTGATAAAAAAGTGGATCCTTGCCTTTCCCGTGTTTGGGAATTCAGCCAGACAGGCGAGGCCCATCAGTTGATGCGCGAAAACAAACACCCGCACGGCAATATGTCCATTTTGGTCAATGCGAAGAAACAGGGGATCAAAACCCTCGAGGAAGCCCGCAAGGCCTAAGCGCAGTCTCAATTGAATGCACAAAAAAAAACCCACTCTTCCGATCTGGAAGCAGTGGGTTTTTTATTTTTAATTGATTCGTGGTGGCGAATCGCAATCCAGAAAACTGAATTCAAGGTTTTCTTCTGTCTTCTGGATTCTGAGTCCCCTCCTTTGCAAAGCTTGTCCCAGACACGGCGGGAGAGGAGTTAGGGAGATGGAAATTAATATTCCCTCCTTTTTGTAAGGGAGGGTAGAACAATTTCAGCGAAGTTTTATTTTCTACCCCACCTAGCCTCCCCTTATAAAGGGGATGAAAACCCTTCGACTATTCCTGCCCACCCAAGGCCAATCTAAATAAACAATAAAATCTCCTACCAGCTCACCCTGATTCCCTCAAACCTTCTGCCGATAAATATTGTACGTACCAATCGCCACGGCAATGTCTTTTCCCTCGGTCCGAAAGACATGGGCTTCGGTCACCGCATGGGATTTTCCCATGAACTTCACCTTCGCCTCACACAGGATGGTTTCTTTGAGTTTTACAGGAGAAAGATAATTGATCTTGAATTCAATCGTGGAGCAGCGCTCACCCTTCTTTAAGGTCTTGAAGATCGAGGCCCCCATCGCAAAATCGACAAAAGTCGAAAGCACGCCTCCATGCATCGCTCCGGAGGGACTGATATGCTTTTCGGCAACGGTGAGACAGGTACGGGCGCGACCGGGTTCTATTTCGAGAAGTCGATAGCCGACCAGCTCCCCAAAATGATCACGGTGGCTGAAAATATCCTGATACCCTTCAAAAATATCAATCATGGCGAAAATTGAAAAAGAGGATGAGATGAATTTGAATGGAAGGATTTATGCGAGCAAAAAATTGGAACGACAAGAAAAAAACGCTGAGATTTTGAAGGACAAACTTTCTTTTATACCAAGAGAGCGTTCGAAGTTAAAAGGGATGGATAAAAATTTCAGGAAGGATGAATTCAGGCGCGCTCTTCAGGATTTAATGTTTTAAGAAGACTCGCCAAATCATCTGCATGCTCCTCTTCTTTGGCCAAAATCTCCTCTATCAAGATACGACTCGTTGAATCTTTTTCTCCGAAAAACTGCGCCATCTCACGATACGAATCGATCGCGATCCGCTCGGCAACCAAATCTTCCTGAATCATCTCAAGCAGAGAACTTCCCTCGACATATTCCGAATGGCTGCGCATCAAAAGCCCTTGAGGATTAAAATCCGGCTCGCCTTTCAGTTGCGTGATCCGTTCGGCAATTCGGTCGGCATGTTCCTGCTCTTCTGCGGCATGTACTAAAAATTCCTGGGCTACCGGCTCGGCGTGAATTCCCTGAGCCATATAATAATGTCGTTTGTAGCGAAGCGTGCACACAAGCTCTGTGGCCAATGCATCGTTTAGCAATTGAACAACCCTCGTCGGATCCAGCAAGTAGGTTTGGGTCATCGGACCTTCATCCAGATGTTGGCGTGCCCTGCGGCGAAGCTCCTGAATATCCGTAAAAAAGGGTGTTTCCATACGTACCTTCCTTTTTATTTCAGTAAATTTAATAGCTCGGAAGAATGCTTCTTCGGATCCACTTTTCGAAAGACTTTTTGAATGCGACCCTGCTTGTCGATGAGAATTGTATCGCGACTCGCATAGGCATCTCCTTCAACGCCAAACGCCTGAGCAATTTTGTGATCACGGTCCACCAGCAAAGGATAGGGAAGCTGAAACTTCCATTTAAAGGTCTGATGACTGGAGGCCTCATCAAAGCTTACCCCCAGGATTTCGGTATCTTTTGATTGATAGCGCGCCAGATCATCGCGGAAATTACAGGCCTCTACGGTACAACCTGGCGTGTCGTCTTTTGGATAAAAATAGAGAACGACATTTTTCTTTCCGAAATAATCGGTGAGTTGAATGGAGTTTCCACTCTCATCCTGAGCGATAAAGTTTGGAGCCAAGCTCCCTTCCTGTATTGAAGCCATTCTTTCTCCTTCATACAGATATTAAAAATGGATTGTTTTGCTGCTTCTCTTTATTCTCCATCAGTACGGAGTTCATTCTTATAAAAGCAATACCTGAAAAAACTGTGTGAAACTCAAAAATATTTTGATCGAGATTGGCCGGCTGAATTCAGTTATCTGTCAAAAAAGGAAATCAAATATGAAAAAGCCATTACTCGTTTTTTTGGATGGAGGATCTGTTGATCTGGGAGATATTGATCGAACTTTACTTTCCAAACAAGGCCCACTGAAGATTTATTCCACCTCCACACCGGCGCAGATTTCAAAACGTGCTCAGGAGGCTGACATTCTCATTACAAACAAATGTGAGCTCAATCGATCTCTCCTTCAAAAGCTAAAAGATGTCCGCCTGATATGCGTGGCTGCGACCGGAACAAACAATGTCGATCTGAAAGCGGCCCATGAGTTGGGAATCGCCGTCACAAACGTGGCAGGCTACTCTACCCAAACCGTTGTCGAGCACACCCTGCTTTTTCTGCTCGCTTTAAGCCATCGTATTCTTTTTCATGAGCGAAGTAGCAGGGACGGATCCTGGAGTCGTTCTCCTCATTTTAGCAATCTTTGTTTTCCTTATGCTGATCTCAACGGAAAAACTTTGGGCATTTTGGGATATGGCACCATCGGAAAAAAAGTTGCCTTGCTTGCAAAAAAAATTGGAATGCATGTGCTCATCGCCCGGCTTCCGGGAAGAAATTACCCGCCCAATGACAAGCGACTTTCCTTAAAGGAGGTTTTGAAGAGCTCGGATTTTGTGACCCTTCATTGCGCTCTCACTCCCAGCACGCATCACCTGATCAATTTTTCCTCGCTGAAATGGATGAAGAAAACCGCCTGTTTGTTAAACCTTGCGCGCGGCGCCGTTGTGGAGGAAGAAGCAATTATCAAAGCCCTTGAGGACGACGCTCTGCAGGCCTATGCAACCGATGTGCTGCAACAAGAACCACCTCCAAAAAATCATCCCTTTTTCAAAAAATCGCTTCGCGATCGGGTACTCATCACACCTCACGTAGCGTGGGCGAGCCGTGAATCCCGCCAACGCTTGCTGGATGAGATCGCAAAAAACATCGCGGCTTTTAAATTGGGAAAGAAAAGAAATCGGGTGGTGTGAAAGGAGAGGTCGTCTTTGCGAGCAAAACAAAGTGGAGCAAAGCAAACCATGAAAGGGAAAGACGTGATGGGTGATGGGAAAAAGAAAACCTTGATTTCAATTTCTGGGCTAACAATGCCCTGGCTAGACTCCAGAGGAGGAAAATAAAAACAGGAAGAATGCAGGAGACAGAATCCAAAGAATAGAAATCACTTCCTCGTCGCTCCACGCGACTGGGGAAGCATTAATAAAACGATAAAAAATCCGTAGAAAAGGATGGGACGCAAATTGGATAAAATTGCCTGAATCTGAAATCCTGGCAAAACCTTAAGGACCAAAATTAAAGCGCAGCAGACTACAAGAATCCAGCGCGCCCATTCTCTTAAAGAAACGAGCAGGCCGATTCCTCCCGCAAGTAAAAGGGCCCAAAGCAAATCGTGAAGCCCAACGCTAATTGCAGGCCCATAGTGAAAAATCCGGCGCACAAGCAGCCAGTTATCTTTGAAGGTAAATAATATCCAGAAGCCGCCCACGATTCTCAGAACATAATCCATTTCATTCTCCTGTCCGCCGCAAAAGCTTCCGACGAATTTTTCCATTCTCAGTTTTTGGAAGTGCCGCCACCTTAAAAAAATCGCGCGGGAGTTTATAGGCCGCCAAATGCTGCACCGCATACCGCCTGAGCTTTTCTAAAAGCATGTCCTCGCTAATGGTCGCATCTTCTCTCATCACCCAATAGGCGACCACAACGTGTTTTCCTGGGGCAACTTCCTGCTCGACAACGGCCGTTTCCAAAACCCCTTCACACTGGTTGAGCACCCCTTCCACCTCCAGCGGCGAAATCCGGTACCCTCCCGAGGTGATCACATCATCACGTCGTCCTTTAAAAAAAATATTTCCCGCCTCATCGCGTACGGCCAGATCATCACTTAAAAACCATTCTCCCTGAAAAACCCGCGCCTGTTCTTTGAGGCGATGGTGATAGCCCAGCATCAAGCCCTGGCAAGAGCGATGGGTTGCCAAAATACCCACCTCACCAACGGGCGCCTCACTTAAATCTTCACGCAAAACCGAAATTTTCTGACCTGAAACCGGACGGCCACAAGCCTCTGCGGGAATGGGTTCTCCGTAAGGTTGGATGAGATAAACGCTATGCTCGGTCATTCCCAATCCTTCATAAATCACAAGACCGGTCTGATTTAAAAAATCCTGCCTTGTCGCTTCAGCCAGTTTTTCTCCTGCCGACAAACACACGCGCACTTTGGCAAAAGCTTCCCGCGTGAGCTTTGGCTCCTGAACCCAACGCTTATAAATTCCCGGAACGCTCATGAAGATCGTCACTCCCAGGGTTTTTAAAATGGGACTGAGTGTCTGAGGACGCAGCTCACCCTGATAAATCACGCTGGTGAGCCCATGGCGCAAGACATCGAGAAAACCGCCCGTCAAGGCATAGCTCCAGTTTAAGGCACTGGTGTTGAAAATCACATCGCCCATTTTGACATCCTGCCAATCACGGGCACGGGCATCGTGGGCGGGAATGCTTTGATGGGCGTGGATCACCGCCTTCGGCTCACCTTCAGTTCCACTGGTGTAGAGCCAAAAGGCAGGGGCATCGCGACGAGTGGACTCTGTCTGAAAATGGGCCGCAGCATTTTTCAGAAGATCCTGCCAGCGATGAACCGGAAGGGAAGTTTGATCCTGAACCTCTTTCAAAAAATCGGAGGGCTTAGGCTGTGAGAGGATGAAATGCTTGAGTGCAAAAGTTTCGGAGTTTAAAAGCTTTAAGGGAAAGAGAGTTTCGCTCGTTATCAGGGCGGATGCCCCACTGTCTTTTATCAGAAAAGAAAGTTCATGAAAGGTCAGCTGAGGCGAAGTGGGAATCGGAATCAGACCCGCTTTGACAGCGCCTAAAAAACTTAAAGGAAACTCGAGGGTGTTCGATAAGCGCAAAAGAATGCGCTCTTCGGGTTTTAATCCCAAAGATCTGAACCCGTTGGCCATTCGATTCGTGAGGGCCTGAAGAGAAGTGTAGCTGATCTTTAAGGGTTTAGGATTTTCTTCTGAGAAAAAAACAAGGGCCGTTTTGTGTTTGTTCTGCAAAACGTTTGCATGCTTATCGACACAATCGATCGCCAGATTGTAATGAGAAATGTTTTTCATTAAAGGCCGGGAGGTTGTCCTCGCACTTTGCCAATGCCTGAAAAAGATTTTTCATACTTTTGGCTGTCGAAGAATTCTGATTGAGTGCAGGAGATAAAGGGAGGGCAATCAGATCATCCCAATTTCTTTTTCAAAAGCTCATTGACGATTTGAGGATTGGCTTTTCCTTTGGATTCTTTCATCACCAAACCGACAAAAAATCCAAACAGCTTGTCTTTTCCTGATTTGTAGAGGGCTACATTGTCAGGATTTTTGGAAAGAATCTGATCGATGATTACCTCGATCGCCGAAGTATCAGAAAGCTGGGTTCCCATCCGGGCTGCAACTACCTCGGCCCCTTCCTGCGTTTCGTGCATCTTCGCGATAACTTCCTTGAGCATCTTGCTACTGATCGTGCCCGCAAGCATCATCGCAATCGCCTTGCCCAATTCTTCGGCTGCAATTGTTTCAAAGGGATCTTCTCCTCTGGCCTTTAGTCCCAAAAACTCTGTCATGATGAGGTTGCTCGATTTTTTTGGATCTTTGCTGAGAGCGGCGACCTTTTCAAAATACTCCGCAATCGGTTTTTCGGCCGTGAGCACCTGGGCATCGTACTCGGGAATACCGTACTGGCTCACAAAGCGTGCGGCCTTTTCATGACCGAGTTCTGGCAGACGTTTACGGGCGTCTTCGATCCACTCGGCATTTACTTCAAGAGGCAAAAGATCGGGATCGGGAAAATAACGATAATCGTGGGCTTCTTCCTTGGAGCGCATCGATTCGGTCACATTGCGCTCGCTATCCCACAGCCGGGTTTCCTGAGCGATGGTTTTGCCATCTTCAAGCAGGGCCTGCTGGCGTTTAATCTCATACTCAATCGCCTTTTCGACAAAGCGGAAGGAGTTGATGTTTTTTAGTTCCACCTTGGTGCCGAGCTTTGTCTCCCCCACCGGACGGATCGACACATTCGCATCGCAGCGCAAGGAACCTTCCTCCATGTTTCCATCGCAGACTTCGAGATAAACCAGAATATCCCGCAACCTCCGCATATAAGCGGCCGCCTCCGCGGGAGTACGCATATCGGGGTCGCTGACGATTTCAATCAAGGGGACTCCGGCGCGGTTTAAATCGACGTGACTATGAGCGGGATCGCCAAACTCATGAACTGATTTTCCGGCATCTTCTTCCATATGAATGCGGGTGAGACCCACCTTCTTTTTTTGACCTTCCAATTCTATCTCGACTCCTCCTCCCAAACAGATCGGCAATTCGTATTGGGAAATCTGATAGCCCTTGGGAAGATCGGGATAAAAATAATTTTTGCGGGCAAAGACACTGAGCGGAGCGATTTCACTTCCCACGGCAAGTCCCGTGAGAATGGCAAAATCGACGGCTTTCTGATTGAGGACAGGCAAGGTGCCTGGAAGTGCCAGACAAACCGGGCAGGTATTTTCATTTGGCGCTGCCCCGAACTGGGTCGAGCAGCTGCAAAAAAGTTTGGATTGTGTCTGGAGCTGGGCATGGACTTCCAGCCCAATGACGGCTTCGTAGTTCATAAGTGCATCCATTGAAGGGAGAGGATTTAACCTCCCATTTGATTAAAGGGATGGAAATCTATAAAACCGGCTTTTTCTGATGCCAGGCAGTATTCTGCTCAAAGGCATACGCCGCGCGAAAAATCTTTTCTTCCTGGAAATGACTCCCGATCAGCTGAAGACCGATCGGCAGATCTGATTTTGAAAATCCGCACGGAAGACTCATCGCCGGAAGTCCTGCCAGGTTCACGTTGATCGTAAAAATATCGGACAGATACATCTGCAAGGGATCTTCTGATTTTTCTCCCAGCCTGAAGGCCGGTGTGGGAGTGACCGGAGTCAAGAGTACATCGAATTTTTCAAAGGCCTTTTCAAAATCGCGACGAATGAGAGTGCGTACTTTTTGGGCCTTCAAATAGTACGCATCGTAATAACCGGCCGATAAAACATAAGTCCCAAGCATGATGCGCCGTTTAACTTCTGCTCCAAATCCTTTCGTTCGACTCTCTACATACATTTCGTACAGATCTTTCGCTTCTTTCTCGCGCAACCCATAGCGCACGCCATCATAGCGGGATAAATTGGAGCTCGCTTCAGCCGGAGCGAGAATGTAATAGGTCGGCACACCGTAATCGGTATGGGGCAGTGAAACCTCTTCACAAATCGCCCCAAGCTTTTCATAAGTCGCAATCGCCGCCTGAATGGCAGCCTCCACCTCACCATCCATCCCACCTTCAAAATATTCTTTTGGGATTCCAATGCGCATCCCTTTTACTTCTCCTGTCAGGGCCTGGGTGTAATCGGGCACAGGTGTGGGAACGGAGGTGGAATCGTGCGGATCATGACCTGCAATCGTGTTGAGAACAAGGGCGCAATCGCGAACGTCTTTGGTCATCGGCCCGACCTGATCGAGCGAAGAGGCAAAGGCAATCACTCCGTAGCGCGAAACACGGCCATAAGTGGGTTTAAGGCCCACAATCGAGCAGAGGGCAGCAGGCTGACGAATGGAGCCCCCGGTATCAGTACCCAAACTTGCATAGCAAAGATCAGCAGCGACTGCGGCCGAGCTTCCGCCGCTGGACCCTCCTGGAATACGCTCCAGATCCCACGGGTTTCGGGTTTTTTTGAAGCTGGAGGTTTCGGTGGATGAGCCCATTGCAAACTCATCCATATTTAATTTTCCAAGGAGGATGATGCCGGCATCCAAAAGTTTTTGAACGGCCGCTCCCTGATAGGGAGGGATAAAATTTTCAAGGATGTGAGAGGCGCAGGTCGTTCGAATGTCTTTGGTTAAAAAGATGTCTTTCAGCGCAAAAGGAATTCCTTTGAGTGGAGAAAAAGAGCCGCCTTTTTGAAGGTCGCTGTCGCATTGACGGGCCTGGGCAAGGGCCTGATCTTCACAAATCGTGAGATAAGACTGTACCTTTTTATCGAGGACCTGAATTCGATGAAGCTGAGCTTGTGTGATTTCCACACAGCTCACTTCGCGTTTTTTGATTTTTTCGTGGAGTTGGAAAAGCGTGAGTTCGTGAAGTTGCATTAGATGACCTTTGGGACTCTGAAAAAGTTGGCTTCCGATTCTGGGGCACGCGCAAGCACATCTTCCTGCACACGGTTTTGAATTCTTTCATCCTTTCGAAAGGCATTTGTCATTTTGACCGCATGAGATGTGGGCTCGATCGCTTTAGTGTCGAGCTGATCAAGCCTCTCGATGAATTGAAGAATTCCATTCATCTGACCGGTAAACTTATCAAGTTCATTCTCGGCGATTTTTAATCGGGAAAGATTTGCAATTTTAAGAACCTGTTCTTTAGTAACCATAAAGGGTGGAAATAAAAATGAGAGTTAAAAGGGAAATGGAAGTTTTTCATTTAAATGCAAACGAGCATCCTTCGACAACAAAAAACTCACCTTCAGCTGGCTTTAAACAGGCTTAAAACAGATTCAAAAAAATGAGATTCTTTGCCTGCCAGTTTTTCAAGTTCTCCCGCATCCAGAAAAACCCCACCACAGCAAAAACAACGGTCGATCGTGAGACCCCGAAAAGGAACCGAATGGAGATCGTGCCCACACTTGGGACAATGCATCCAGTGCAACGACTTTAATTTTTCTGCATCTTCTTTCGCAAGCCTAACCTTTTTATCGTGCTCAATCTTATTGATCTTGGCCAGACTCTCTCGGGCAAAATATTCTTCTTCAGGAGTTAAATGTTTAAAAGATGACATAAAGTGTTCCTCTTGATTATGATTTGCTCTCTTTCACTCTTCCATCTTTAGCTCCCCTTTTTTTATTTTTTAAAGGGATCCTCCAGAATCGTTGGAGCAATTCGGTTATTAAAGACAGGTCGTTTTCGACCGTGGGTTTGTAATTGATCGCCGGATATCACGGGAATTTTAAAAAACTCAAGAGAACATCCCAAGGATTCTCATATGGTCACTCCTTTTCCGCCTACTCTCATACACGGACTGATTTTTTTCCTGGGTCTTCTCATCGGCTCGTTTCTCAATGTCTGCATTGCCCGTATTCCCAACGATGAATCGATTATCCATCCCCGTTCCCACTGCCCGCACTGTGACCACTTCATTGCCTGGTATGACAATATTCCTGTCCTCAGTTTTTTGTTTCTTAGGGGAAAATGTCGATCCTGCCACGAAAAGATTTCCTTCCGATACCCGCTTATCGAAATTTTAACAGGTATTTTAGCCCTTCTTTGTGTTTTGAAATTTTCAAGCGTTGCCCAGATTTCTGGATCAGGATTCGCTCCAGCTCTCTTTCAGTACAGCCACCTAGAAGCAGCCGCTTTCTGGTTTTTTCTTTTTTTGTGTCCTCTTTTGGTGATCAGCTGGATTGACTACGATACGTTCTATATTCCAGACATTCTCAGTCTTCCATTCTTAATCCTGGGACTTCTCACACGCTGGATTGTACTCGCACCTCATTTTTCGACATCAGTTTTTATGGATTCTGTTTTGGGAGTTTTTGTAGGGGGAGGAAGCCTTTGGTTGGTCAACAAAACCTACGAGCTTATTCGCAAACAGGAAGGAATTGGTGGAGGGGACATTAAACTCCTGGGAATGATTGGTGCCTTTTTGGGATGGAAATCAATTCTATGGATTCTAATGCTCTCCTCTTTTCTGGGCTCTCTCATCGGAATTTTTCTCATGCTCTTTAAAAGACTGGGATTTAAATCCGAAATTCCTTTCGGCCCTTTTTTATCGATTGCGGCCGTCCTTCAACTTTTTTACGGGCCTCAAATTTTCGAATCCTATTTTTATTTTCTACGCCACCTCGTCTTTGATCTTCACTCCTAACCAGCTCAATCCATCAATATATAGATCGACGTTTAACTCTTCATATGAAGGATGAAGGATTTTTCACTTTAAGATCCGCAATCCTTCGACACCATTTTTCCCCTATTTACTCATTTAAGAATAAAAATTAAATATAATTTAATTAAAATTATAAATAATTTTTATTAATTATAAAGAATTTTAGCAAAAATTATTTCATTCCTTGCTCATTGTGCTATTTTCATGTAGCGTCCAAACTGAATTAAACATCACATCAGCGTAGGTTCAGGCCCATGACGAATCCACAAAAAGAACTGACTAAAAATTTCGTTCGAAAATATCGCGAAGAACTTTTGATGAGCAAGGCAGAGCTTGCAAGAAAAGCAGGTCTTTCTGCTTTGACGATCGATCGCATCGAAGGTGGGATGAACTGTCGCATGGACACGAAACGAAAAATCATACTCGCCTTGGGTCTTAAGCTTGCAGATAAAGATAAAGTCTTTCCCGATTCCGAAGAAACTCCGACCGAAGAGTCAAAAAAGTAAGCTGTTCCTCTCCTTCCTTTTAAAAATCACCCCATCTATTTGATTTGAAATTTTCACTTAATTTAAAAAACATCTCTTTTTAAATTTTAGAGAAGTTCAAAACAGACTCTTTAAAACTCTGAGAGTCTCATCTTTACTTCCACTCAAAGTTTCCCTAATCATTACACCTCTTAAGAAACAACAAAGACGGCGCCGATTTTTAAAATCACATAAATTTTTAATTTTATATTGTGATTCCGATCTTAGGCATTTTTTTCACCCATTTATTTATACTTAGAAACTTCTATCTATGACCCAGCTTCGACATCTAACTGCCGGCGAATCCCACGGCCAGGCACTCACCGTTATTTTAGAAGGCATGCCTTCACACGTTCCCATCTCATCCGAATTTATCAATCATCAGCTATTCAGGCGACAACAAGGTTATGGTCGTGGCGGTCGCATGAAAATTGAAAAGGATGAAGTCCAGATTCTTTCAGGCGTCAGATTCGGAAAAACCCTCGGTTCTCCGATCACCTTGCAAATTCTCAACCGCGACTGGGCTGTGTGGTCGAAAGAAATGGCAGTAGAGGGAGAACCAGAAAATTTAAAGCGCGAAGTCACACGGCCACGTCCAGGTCATGCCGATCTCTCGGGAGGAATGAAATACGATCACCATGATCTTCGAAATATTTTAGAAAGGGCCTCGGCCCGGGAAACGACTGCCCGTGTCGCCTGTGGTGCCGTGGCAAAATCCTTTTTGAAAGAATGTGGAATTGAAATAGTCGGATACATCCTTTCGATAGGTTCGGTGAGTGCCGATCCCAATCGTCCTCCTTTCGAAAAACTTTTAGAGCTCACCGAGAAAAGCCCAGTTCGAACCTACGATGAAAAAGCTGCTGAAAAAATGATTGAGCAAATTGATCTGGCTCAAAAAAACGGAGATTCTTTGGGAGGAATCTTCGAAGTGACTGTCCGCGGTCTTCCTCCAGGTTTGGGAAGTCATGTTCAATGGGACAGAAAACTCGATGGGCAATTGGCCCAGGCCATCTTAAGTATTCAGGCCGTCAAGGGAGTTGAATTTGGAATGGGGTTTGATTCCGCCATTCGGTTTGGATCGGAAGTCCATGATGAGATTTTTTTTGATCCTGCCAAAAAAGAATACTTCAGAAAAACCAATGGAGCTGGAGGTATTGAAGGAGGGATGACGAACGGTGCCCTTCTTGTTCTTCGAGGGGCCATGAAACCCATCTCTACCTTATATAAGCCTTTAAGCTCGGTAGATATTCTGACCAAAGAATCCTTCCAGGCCTCCATTGAGCGCTCCGACACCTGCGCCGCCCCAGCCGCGGCCGTCATTGCCGAAAACGTCGTCGCTCTTACATTGGCCAATGCCGTTCTTGAAAAGTTTGGTGGGGATAGTCTGAATGAGATCAAAAGAAATATGGCTGGATATCTTGAACAGATAAAAAGTTACTAAATTTTATGAAACGGGGGGTAGACTTCTCCTTCGAGAGAGCCAAGTCATCCAAAGGCGGACTTGGCTTGTCAAATCATGAGCTTGACGAAGGGTCGAAGAGTCAAATCCATGTCCCATTGAGTGAGAACTCACTTTGAAACAGATTCTAAAAGCCTTTGGTCCTTATCTCTTATGAAAAGAATTCAACTATTCACCCTGACATTCCTCTTCGCCCTCCTCACATTTACAGCCTGCACCAGACTTCCGGTGCCCGAAGATAAAAAAGATTACGTGGGCACCTGGAAGAGCAACGAAGTGACCCTCACTCTCACCCAGGACGGGGGAGTGAATTATGAAAGGATTGGGCCCGTAAACAAAACCTTCAAAGGCCCGTTAAAAGCATTCAAAGGAAATGATTTTGTCGCAGGCATTTGGTTTCTCACCACGACTTTCAAGGTGGATTCACCACCACACCTGGATGGAAATCTCTGGAAAATGACCGTAGATGGAATTGAGCTCATCAGAACCTATCCCCTTGTTTTTCCCTCCCTGCCTCCCCTTCCTCTTCCCTTAGATGAAGAATCAAGTCGCCTGGCCATAGAGACCTTTCGCGATTTCGCATGGGCTGTAAAAAACAAAAACTTTGAGCCATTTTATCAAAAAACCTCGCAGTTATGGAAAACCAACATGACCGCAGCCGGCATTGCCAAAGCCTTTCAGGTCTTCATGGATAAGCAGATAGACCTCACCAACAATCAAAGCATGCCTGTCTTTAGCGAAAAACCAGCCATTAATTCGGAAAATCGCCTGCTCCTAAAAGGTTACTTTCCTCAATCCGGCCCGATGCCTTATTTTGAGTTTTACTATACTTATGAGCATCCTCACTGGGCACTGACCTCCATTTCGGTTTCCATCAAATAACTCATTTCTCCCCTCCATTCTGAATATGACTTATCCCCATCTCATTACTTTGGCAGGTTTCATGGGAACCGGAAAAACCGCCGTTGGCCAATCCCTGGCAAGAACGATCCATTATCTTTTTTCAGATAGCGATCGGGACATCGCTGCCAAAGAAGGGAGAAGCATCCAGGAAATTTTTGAAAAAGAAGGGGAGCCGTATTTTCGCAAAATTGAAAAAGAGACGATCTTCAAACTTGCCAACAACTCTCCCCTCATTCTCTCGGTGGGTGGGGGAGCGATTCTCGATCCGGAAATCCTTCAACTGCTCAGCAAAAAAGGGGTTGTCGTCCTCCTCACAGCCAGCGTCGATGAAATCACCAGACGATTGGGTCATGATAATGAGAGGCCCCTCCTCTCGCGGGGGAATCGGAAAAAAAAGATCGAAAAACTTTTAAAAGAACGCTCTGAAATTTACTCGAAAGTTCCCATTCAAATCGACACCACGGGACTCGCCATCGATGAAGTCGTTCAGAAAATCATCCAAAGGATTTCGTCATGAACTCAACGCCTCAAAAAATCACCTTGCGATTGAGCGATCGCAGCTGCCCCATCTATTTCTCAACCGGCATTCAAAACACCCTCGTTCGTGTCATTCGAAAGCATTTCAAAGCGACGCGTTTTATTGTCGTCACCAACCCGACCCTCGACAAGCTCTACGGCAAGGCTCTGCGATCCGAACTTCAGGGGTTGGGAAAAATTGAATGGATTCGGATTCCGGACGGTGAGCGCTACAAAACACTTCAAACGACCGAAAGCATTTATCAAAAACTCACCCGTCTGAAAGCTGATCGTCATACACCGCTGATTGCCTTTGGAGGAGGAGTGATAGGCGATGTGGCCGGCTTTGCAGCTGCAACCTATCTAAGAGGAATTCCACTGATTCAGATTCCCACCACCCTTTTGGCCCAGGTCGACTCCAGTGTGGGAGGAAAAACCGGAGTGGATCTGCCTCAAGGAAAAAACCTGGTCGGATCTTTCTATCAGCCCCATTTGGTATTTATCGATGTGAGCCTGCTTAAAACCCTGCCTCGGCGGGAAATCCTTTGTGGAACAGCCGAGGTTATCAAGTACGGAGCGATTCAGGATCCAAAACTTTTTACGCTGCTTGAGAAATCAATCGATGATTTTTTAAAGCTTGATTTGAACCTGGTTGAAAAAATCGTGCGCACCTGCGTGAAGATCAAGGCTGGGATCGTTGAAAAAGATGAAAAAGAAACCCTCGGGCTTCGGATGTTTTTAAACTTTGGCCATACGCTGGGACATGCGATCGAAACCCTTTCAGGTTACAGGCGCTTCAGTCATGGGGCCGGTGTTGCGATGGGGATGAGTTTTGCCGCGAAACTTTCTGTAGCACTGGGGCTAACGGATCAAAAAACCATGGGACGATTGGAAATTCTGATTGAGCGCGCAGGCCTTGCGAATCCTCTTCCTGAATTTTCAAGAAATGCTTACCTCGAAGTAATGTCTCGTGATAAAAAGGCGAAAGCAGGAAAGATTCAATATGTCCTCCTGAAGAAAATTGGTCAGGTGCAAGCCATAAGCCTTGAGCTTGAACAGATCGGCGCGCTTCTTGAAAATGAGCTGAAAGCCCTTAGAGAAACCAGGGGATAAACCATGAGCTTTGAAATCGATCCGGTGTTTTATACCGAAACTTTCGTTAAAATCCTGCAAGGCCAGGGTCATACCTACCATGCCTACCGGCTTTGCGAAAAAATCCTTTCCCAGGATGAATCCAATCCACGCATTCGTGAGCTTTTGGAAAAACTCAAACCCACCTTCAAATTTGAGAAAAAGAACTTAACGGTTCAAGAAGAAACTACGGAACCCGGAATGGCTCCGACTGAACTTGTTGTGGCTGAAGATTCACCCGGGATTTCCAGACCTCCTTACCAAAACGCAGAAAAAATTTCCAAATTAGAGGCCTTGCTGGTTAAAATCCAGAGTCGAGCCATATCCCCAAAACCTTATGCCTAAAAAAACAAAAAAAATTTTGATCTTGCATGGCCCCAACCTGAACCTCCTGGGCGAAAGGGAACCAGGTGTTTATGGAGCTACCTCACTCGAAGAGATCAATCGCCTTTTAAAGCAGGAAGCGCAAAAGCTGGAAGTCGAGATCTGCTGTTTTCAAAGCAATTGTGAAGGCGACCTCATCAATCAGATCCAGGAAGCGCGAAAAATCTATCAGGCGATCGTCCTCAACCCCGCCGCCTATACACACACCTCTGTGGCCATTCGCGACGCCATTGCAGCGATTTCGATTCCAGTGATCGAAGTTCATCTAAGCAACATCTACCAACGCGAGGAATTCAGGCATCATTCCTATATTGCACCCGTTGCGCGAGGACAAATCTCGGGCTTTGGAAAAGAGAGCTATCTTCTGGGTCTAAAAGCCGCTGTCGGGATTTTGAATTCTTAAACCCCTCATTTTGGGAAATTTAAAAAATGATCAAAATCGCATTTCCCTCATTCCTGAAATTTCTCGATCCCTTCAAAAAATTTTTCGTGCGTGGAAAATATGAAAAAGAGCTGCAAGAGCTTCTGTCCCAGATTTCCACCAACCCGCAGGATCTCCGATTAAAAGTAAAGCTTGGAGAGCTTAGGTTTAAACGGCGGGAGATCCCTCTGGGGATCCAAGCTTTTCGGGAAGTCGCTGAGAGCTATGTCGAGGAGGGCTTCATTCTCAAGGCCGTGGCCATTTACAAAAACATTATCCGTTTTGCTCCTGGCGCTGTGGAGTTCAATGAAAAGCTGGCATCTGTTTACCATCAGCTCGGAATGACCAAGGATGCGATCAACCAATACCTCATCGTCATCAACTACTTTCAGAATCATGGGGAAAAAGAGAGAGTCCTGGAGGCCGCCAAAAAAATGGTCGCAGTCGACCCTGCTGAAATTCAAAACCGGATGCGACTGGCGGAGATTTATTACAATCAGGGGTTTCAGGAGGCGGCACTCGAGGAATATGAAAAGATTGGCAATGAGCTGAAAGTTAAAGGGGGAAAACAGATTTCTTTGCTCATCGGGGTTCTGGAAAACATCTTTTTTAGAAGGCCCAAAGACTTGCACCTGCTCAAGGAAATCTGCATTTTGCATCTTAAAAATCATGCCCCCCAGGCCGTCATCCGCAAAATCGAAAAACATAAACTGATAGAAGACCCTGACTTTAAAAAGATTTTCGATAAGGCCCGAGAGATGGAAGAGTATGACCAGCAAAAGAAAGGAAGCTGAACAATACTTGCAAATTCATTTTACTTCCCATTCTGATCACCCCAACTCCCCCTCATTGAATCTCTATTTTTCTCAAACTAATTTGAGGGCATGTCCCTTCTCCTGTTAACTGAGAAAAACCCAGCTTACGCTCCCCTGTCTGTCCTTCCCCCCTGGATAAACTCCATCCTGTTTGTTGGGATTATCCTCACTCTCCTGTTCGCCGAATGGGCCTTATTCAGATCTCTCAAGAACTGGTCACAGCGCCATCAATCCGACTGGTATAATTCCGCTATCAAGCCTTTAAAATACCCCTGTACCCTTTTCATTCTATCCATTGCAGTCGGCTCGATCCCTCTTTTTTTCAAGATTCCTTTCACCTTCTCAAAAATCGCGACTCCGCTTTCTCGTCTGTTGATCATCTTGGGACTCTGTGTGTTTGCCCAAAAAGTCCTGATGAAGTTTTATGAAAAATTTCTCTTTCGTCATAAAATCTTCAAAACCTACGCACAGATGGGCTCGCTTGCGATCAAAGTCACTGTTTATGGCATTCTCCTGCTGGTCTTTTTGGATATGGTCGGAATTTCAGTCACGCCCTTGATTGCTTCTTTGGGTATAGGAAGTATCGCCGTCGCCTTTGCCCTGAAAGAAACTCTCTCCAATCTGTTTTCGGGCCTTTATCTTATCGTCGATCAACCGATTCGGGTGGGAGATTATATCCGGATCGAATCCGGAGAAGAAGGTTATGTGGAGACCATTGGTTGGCGGAGTACCCACATCCGCATGCTTCAAAATAATGTTGTCATTGTTCCCAACGAGCGGCTGACCTCCAAAATCATCACCAACTACGATTTGCTGGATCACGAACTGGCGGTCCTGGTTTCGCTCGGCGTCGCGTATGAGAGCGATTTGGAGAAAGTGGAGAAAATCACGGTCGAGGTCGCTCGGGAGATCATGCAGACAACCCCCGGCGGCGTTCCTTCTTTTGAGCCATTCATCCGCTACGATACTTTTGGGGATTTTTCGATCAGGTTTACGGTGATTTTACGGGGCAAGGAATTTGTGGATCAGTACCTGATCAAGCATGAGTTCGTCAAAAAACTCCACCGCCGCTATCATAAAGAAGGAATCGTCATCCCCACCCTTTTAAATCCTCTCTATCTGAGCGGAAGTCCGCTCCAGATACCATCTTCTTCCGAAACGACGCGTTCTCTCAAAAAGCAATGAGAAAGGCATCATTTTCAGCCAGCCCCATTGAGGAAAATGAAGAGTTGGAGCATGAATTGAAACAATGAAAGTTTCTTACGAAGAACTCGTCGTCCTCATCCAGGGCACTTATTTTCTCATCACGGGTCTTTGGCCCTTGATTCACTATCCTTCGTTTGTTTTTGTCACTGGATCAAAAACCGATGATTGGTTGGTAAAAACAGTAGGAGTATTAGTCAGCGTGATTGGATATACCCTCGTTCTTTCTGCCCTTCGACACAACCTTCAAACAGAAATCCTGCTTCTTGCCATTGGCTCTGCCCTGGGGCTCATGATCATCGATATTTTTTATGTTTTAAGAAAACGAATCGCTCCGGTTTATCTTTTCGATGCTCTGGTAGAGTTAAGTTTGATAACAAGCCTGCTTCTCTTGCATAAAAGTTTTCAGTCCTCATAACCTCATCCATCACTCTGATAGCATGATTACTCTCCGGTTTTTCACACCTTGAAATTTCATCGGAATTTAAACTGCAAGCTTTCAAATTTATGCCCGCCTATTGCCTTCGATCAATTCTCACTCTCTATTTGGAGTAAACTTTTTAATAAACCATAAGGAGACACTTATGAGATTTCATTTCAACACTCACAAAAGCATCAGCAAAGGGGTATTCATTCCTCTGTTCATTGCCGGACTCACACTCGCTTCCCCTTTTGCCTGGAGCTATCAATTCTCGCGCGGCTCTCAGCCGCAAGACAATTCGCCCAAAGAAAATCCAACTCAGCAAGGAATGACCCCAGGGACTGAAACCAATCCTAAGCCTTTCAAATTCGACAATCAAAAATCTACAGAGACCAATAAGGACCAAAAACACCCCACCACCAAAAATAAACACCCTAAAAAATCGAAAGATGGAATGATGGATGGAATGGAGAAAGGAAGGGACGGGATGGATAGAGATAATTCAACCCACGAAACAAAGCCTAAAAAAGGAACAGAAGGAACGGGGGCAGGCACAGGGACTGGAGGAACGGGTGGCGATGACAGAGGCACCGACAAGGGATCGCAGGATCAAAGAAACAGAAATGAGGGAGGGATGGGAAGATAGAGAGGGGAGATGGGTGAAGACAGGAGACAGAAGAGAAACATTGGAAATCAATCTTTTTTTAGGGGCGAGGCATGCCTCGCCCTTATTCTCTCATTAAAGAGAGAGGGTAAAAAAACAAAAACATGAACTTTTCGCCGCCACCACTATTCCTGATCATTCACCTGGATCACGGACTTGATCACATCCGGTCCGGGCTTTAATGCCTCCTTAAAATCTTTGAGACAATATCGTTGTGTAATCAATCGATCCAAAACCTGGGGATGTCTTTCCTGGATTTTTTCAAGGTCGTGGACAGCGCGTTCGTAATCACGTCGATTGGCGTTGACCGATCCAAAGAGGAGTCGATTGCCCAGCACGAGATTAAGATTGAAACAGTCGGAGCAGATGATTAACGAGCGGTCTCCTTCAGAAATCGATATCAAACTAAGCACGCCGTTTCTTTCCAAAAGATCCATCGCGTGCATCGCGACATTTCCATTTCCAGTCGCTTCCAAAATAAAATCCGCAGGCCCAAACTTTTCTTTCAGTTGAGAGAGGGTGCAGGTTTGAGTACTCACATACTCACAACCGATTTCCTGAAGGATCGCGATTCGACGCTCGTTTTCACCCCGCGAGTAGACGATCGTTCGTAAATTTTTCAGCCGCAAAAGCAGGGCAGCTAAAAGCCCAACGGGACCCGCTCCCAGCACAAAGGCAAGCTGAGGATTCCACTCCAGTCTTTGCTGAATTTGCCAGGCCTGAGAAATTGCTTTCTCAACGACCGACAACGGCTCGACCAACACCCCCACCGAGGCGAATGTCGGGGGGATCCGAATCAGATACTCCGGACGTTCTTCATAAAATTCCCGTAAAAACCCATGGAGTCCTTTAATCCCTCGCTCGGTGTAATTCCCTTTGCGACACATGTCCGGCTCGCCCGCGAGACAGTTCGAGCAATCATCCGGTCGACGCACTGTTGAAACCACCCAGTCGCCCGGATGAAAACCGTATTGTTCCACCTCTCTCCCGACACTCTGGACTCGACCCAGATTTTCATGACCGAGGATAAGATAATCAAAACCCTCAGGGGCTTTTGCGTGAAAACCTTCAACGATCGACCGATCCGTCCCGCAAATCCCCACTTCATACACCTTAACCCGAACGACCTCTTCCTGATTTTTAAACTCTTTAATTTCTGGAATTTCCTCCAGGCGGATGTTTCCCTTTTCTTGCGGATGCACAATAATGGCTTTCATGGAACCTCTTAAAGAAATTCAGATTTGCAGGGATGAAAAGTGGATCGATGTCACCATACCCATCCATTCGGGGATGGTTCACTGGCCCACCGATCCACCCATCCGCATACAACCTCAGAATTCTGTACTGGGAGATCATTCTGTCAATCTCTCAAGTCTTTTTTTCGGCAGCCACACCGGCACGCATGTCGATCCACCCTATCATTTTATTCCAGACGGAGGACGGGTGGATGAGATCTCGTGGGATCGTCTCATCGGTCCAGCTAGAGTCGTCGACGCCACAAAACAGCGAACGATCGACGCCTCGTTTCTTAATAATCTAGAGATTCAGCCAGGCGAGCGCCTTTTATTTAAAACAGAAAATTCCACACACTGGAAAGAGGACAGCTTTTTTAAAGATTATGTTTATCTCACTCCCGATGGGGCTGAGAA
Organism: Myxococcota bacterium; assembly: GCA_052034865.1. Lineage (GTDB taxonomy): Bacteria > UBA10199 > UBA10199 > JADFYH01 > JADFYH01 > JBPOIC01. The sequence continues at coordinate 36,622 of JBPOIC010000024.1, forward strand.
ACTAAGTGCTTCCAGACTTGCCATGGTGGGCATCGATTATCTCTCTATTGGAGGAGGAAGCGATGAGGAGAATGCCCAAACACATAAGATTTTACTGAAGGAAAAAATCTGCATTTTAGAAGGGCTCGATCTGTCACGAGTGAACCCTGGCCTTTATGAAATCTTTTGTTTTCCTCTTAAGATCAAAGGGGGGGATGGGGCTCCGGCGCGCGTGCTACTGAGAGCGTGTTAGAAAAATAATGGTAATTCCCATCCCCGTGATTGCCCAGGCCGTGATGGAATTTTTTACATCTCGTGATTCACACCCGGATCGCAACCGTGCCATTGCACTCATGCGCCACGGCTTTGGAGGCCACCCCTTCGGTCCGGACGAGAGGATTCGAGAAGAGAGAAGAACAGGGCGAGTGCAATAAAGCCGCTCAACCTATTCAAATGTTTTTCTTTCTCTCATGTGTTGAGGGATCAAGACCCTTTCGATTCCCTCGAAAAAAAATTGAACGATCAATGCAAGAAAAGCTGCACATCCTGCACCCCTAAGAATTCGTGCCGTATCTCCAAGCGCAAGCCCTGTTTGAATAGGCTGTCCTAAACCTCCACTCCCAATAAAAGCGGCAATCACCGCGGTTCCAACATTGATGATTGCTGCGGTTTGAATTCCTGAAAGAATGGTGGGAAGGGCAAGAGGAAGCTCAACTTTAAAAAGCCGCGTGGTGGATTTAAATCCAAGGGCCGCCGCAGACTCTTTGAGTTCTGGAGGAATCGATCTTAAACCGGCCGCCGTGTTTCGAACGATGGGCAAAAGACTATACAAAAACAGGGCTAGGACAGCCGTTTTAAAACTGGCCCCCAGCCAGGAAATAGGCACCAGTACGGCAAATAGAGCCAAAGAAGGAATGGTTTGAATCAAACCGATCGTCGATAAAATCACAGAAGACACAATCCCAGGACGACTCGCCCAAATGCCCAGAGGAAGACCTAAAAAAACGGCGAAGGTCAGCGAGATCCCCACAAGCTTCAGATGGACCCACGTGTCGTGCACGAGCTCTTTCAACCAAGGCTCTTTGGTGATTTCGGGAAAACCAAGTGAGGAGCCCTCTATTTTTTTTAAAAACTCCCGCGCGACGGCTCGAGGATTTTTAGTTTTTTCTGTTTCTGCATTTAACTCAAGCATGGTTTGCTCATCGATCTTTCCAGCAAGCCCTTTTAAAATGGGAGAGAGCTCGGCTTGTGCATCGAGACGGTAGAGAAACACAGCTCTATATTGTGGAAAGAAATGCAGGTCGTCTTCCAAGACTTGTAGATTCTGAAGGGCAATGTCTGCATCGGTCGCATAAGCATCCTTTAGATCTATCTCCTTTTGTTGAAGGGCTTGATATCCAAGTTTGTGTTCCATCCCCCTCACGCTTTGAAAATGCAGGCCGTAGCGCGCAACCATCGGTTTCCATCCATCCTGACGACCCAAAAATTCAAGCGTCGGCCCTGCTTTTAATTCTGGGTGCCGTATCAATTCACTGATTTTTGAAATCCCCAAAGTCTTTGCGCGATCTTTGAGAAGAACCAGGGCGTAGGTGTTGTTGAAACCCAGCGGTTCTGTCATGCCAAGCCCATAGGCCTGAAGGGCTTGACGGATTTCTGTCTCAGAGAGGTTAGAAGATTTTTTGAGGAGTTCGCGTGTGAGAGTACCTGTGTATTCGGGATAAATATCGATCGAGCCTTGTCTTAAGGCCTGCCAACACAGGGTGGTGGAACCGAGATTTTGTTTTACCTCAGTTGGAATGCCTTCTTTTTCAAGAAGTGCACTCGCAATCTCTGCGAGGACATTCGATTCAGTAAACTTCTTTGCCCCAATCACTACCTTTGAATGCGCCGGTGTCAGAAGGAAAAAAAACATCATCCCCCAAAAGATGAGAAACTTCATAAGGACACCAAACAGCGCTGAGCATTGAGAAATTGGGTGACAAAAGCGTTGACGGGTCGATCTTTAAAATCTTCCAGCGTTCCGGTTTGAACAATGCTCCCCTCACGCATCAAAACGATCTGATCTCCCAGATAGGCAGCCTCCCCCATATCGTGAGTCACCAAGAGAACCGTGTGGCCAAACTGACGAAAGATCTCTTTGAGATCGGTTTGCAGCTCTGCACGCACCATCGGATCGAGCGCTCCCAGCGGTTCATCTAAAAGAAGGGCCTTGGGATTTAGCATCAGAGCTCGCATAAGCCCCACTCGCTGGCGCTGCCCTCCACTCAGCTCGGAAGGATAGCGGTTCAATACCTCGCGGGATAAATGAGTCAGTTGAAGTAAAGTATTCAATCGTGACTGTATCTCTTCTTCCGGCCATTTCAGATAACGTGCAAGTAAGGTGACATTTTTTTGTGCCGTCAAATGTGGGAAAAGCCCTCCCTGCTGAATCACATAACCTACGGAACGGCGAATCATCCCAACCGTCGCGGGGTTTACCCAAACTCCATCAAATTGAATTTCCCCAGCGGTTGGCTGGATCAGCCCCAAAATCAGGCGCAGCAATGTCGACTTTCCACAGCCACTGGGACCGATAATCGCAGTGGTTTGGCCTTCGGGAAAATCGAAGCTAAAATGTCGAAGTGCTGGGTGACCCGCGTATTCTTGGGTGACGGATTGAAAGGCTATCATGAGCGATCTCTCGTTCTTCCTCTAAAGAAGAGGAGCGGAAGGCAATGAAGGCTTTGCGAGATTTAATGAGGACCCGTGCAAGCAAGGTCACGGCTACCAGACGGACGGCCTTCTCCCAAAAAAGCTCAGCCGTCAGAGAAGCGTCAAGGGAATGGATGAAATTGAGATCAGAAAGGGAGAGTTTACTTTCGAGGATTAAAAAAATTAGGTTGGGAAATAAAATCCGCAATCTTTTGTATTTCTTGCCGATAAGAAAAGAGGAGAAATTTGATTATCGACTGAATCATCCACCCGATGTGATTCTGAGGTTTAGGATGAGTTCTTACTATCACGTCCTAGGCTCATATAAGTTGAGTGAATAAATTATGGACTTTAGCAGCCTCACCTATCTTCAAAAAACCCTTGAGCATCTAATCGAAAATTTTTCGGTGCCCCTGAATTCATCAGAAGCGAAGAGCGCTGAAATGTCGGTAGATGAGAGCGGCAGGATCCAGATCAAGACCCCTCCACAAAATACAAAACGCGTTGAGATCGCCAACGATGGCAAAATTTATCTTTCTGCGTTTTCCAATCTGGCCCCCAAACACGGTACAGCTATTTTGATGACTCGTTACCGGGAAAAACTTCCCAAAGTTCTGAGCTCTTCTGAGCTTGAAAAACTGAAAGAAAAAATCCGTGTCTGTGCTCCCGAAGCGGCTGCTCTCAAACAGTCTCAAAGAGATGCAGAGACCCCTCCGACATTTAAAATCCCTTCGATACGATCCCCTCTTCCTGAAAGACCTCCGGAGCGCCAGTTTGAAAAAAAGGGTTTCGATACGAGCGCGTTGACAATTTCCGATCCCAATCTGGTCTCTGAGTTGCAAAAATCGCTGATAAATATTTTTGTCTTCGATGATGCCAGTGACACACTCAACGCGCGTCAGCAAAAAGCCCTGGATGATCTGGCGAACCTTCTTACTCGCCGCACATCTTTAAACCTCTCCATCGTAATGGTCCCACCCCAAACAAACATTTCTGATTGTGAATCCATTCTCTGGAAAAGCAGGGTGGAATCGATCACTGATTATCTGAAAGAAATCGAAAAGGAAAAACCTCAGTATCCACTCAAGGGGCGTATTTTTGTAGGGGATGAGAACCCAGCAAGAGCAGACGTGATTCGTTATTTCCAACCGATGTATTGAAGACACCCTTCTGTATTTATGATGAGTTTTTGCAGGGATGTCCGGCCAGAGGCGGACAGATCCGCCTGTTGAAGGGTCAAAATCTGATTTCACTTCGAAGTGAAACAGATCATTAGAATAAAGAGGGTAGGAAAAACGCGCCCGACATGATTCGAACATGTGACCCTTGGTTTCGAAGACCAATGCTCTATCCAGCTGAGCTACGGGCGCAATCAATGAGATCGCGGCTTAGCAGATCCACCTAAAATAACACAACGGAATTTTATATCTGTGTTTAGCTTTGTGAAGTCTTGCCTAACTTCCCGCCGAAAAATATCGATCCGAAGAAAAAATCTTCTCGAAATCACGCAACGGGTTCTGCTAGGGCCCGATAACCTGATTATGAAGGCCACAATTCAAAAACTCCTTCGCTACACTTTATCGACCGTTTTCATCTACTTCTGGCCTTTTGTCGCCCAGGAGCTGCTTTATTCAAAAGCCGCTCTTGCCCTGAAACCTCTTATAGGACGTTTCTAGCTCTTCCGGATCATTGGCATATTCGAGGGCCGTTGCCAGATCTACCTGTCCTGAGCGGATCAGATCCATCAAACTCTGAGTCATCGTCCGCATACCTGATTTTTCCTGCCCAGTCTGCATCTGCGAGTAAATCTGATGGGTCTTTCCTTCCCGAACAAGATTTCGAATCGCATAGTTTGGAAACAGCATTTCAAGTGCCAGCCGACGTCCGCCATTTTTTACAGGAACCAGTTGCTGGCAAAGAATCGCTTCCAGAATGAATGAAAGCTGGGAGCGCACCTGCGGCTGCTGGGAAGGAGGAAAAACGTCGAGGATACGATCCAGCGTCTGGACCGCCGTATTCGTATGCAAGGTTGCAAAAACCAGGTGACCTGTTTCAGCGGTGGTGATCGCCGCCTGAATGGTTTCGAGATCGCGCATTTCTCCGATGAGGACGATATCGGGATCCTGTCTGAGAATGTATTTTAGTGCCGAAAGAAAACTGGCTGTATGCGTACCGACTTCGCGCTGATGAACCATACAGGTTCCATGCTGAAAAACAAATTCGATGGGATCTTCAATCGTAATGAGATGTTCATGCCGTGTCCGGTTGATCTCGTCCAGCAAAGCTGCGATGGTTGTTGATTTTCCGGATCCTGTTGCCCCTGTCACCAGAACCAGACCATTCGGACGGGTTGTGATATTCCTCACCTGCTCAGGAAGGCCCAAGGATTCGAAAGAAGGCACCTTCCAGGGAAGCCTTCGAAAAGCACCGGCGATTGATTCTTTCTCCATAAAGAGATTCGCACGAAACCGCGAAACCCCTTCCACTCCAAAAGAAAAATCCACTTCATGGTCTTTCTGAAACCGGGCCTGATGCTTATCAGAGGCGAACTCAAAACAGAGCAGTTCCGCTTCGGCAGGAGTGATAGGCGTTTCATCCAGGCGCTGCAGCGTACCATCGATACGCACCATCGGAGGAGAAGCCGCAGAGACATGAAGATCCGAAGCGCCTTTCTCGTTCATGGCAATCAGCAGCGATCTCAGCGTGCGGGCATCAGTCATAATCCCCTCCTTTAATTTTTATCAAAACCAGAAACGTGTTGCCTTCAGTTTCCTGAAAAAATCGATTGATGCAGTCATCTGAAAAAGAAGCTGCAGGCCTGAAAGCAATTCTAAAAAGTATGCAAAAACTGAAAAGCCCTGTTAATCGATGTCGGCAATTTCAGCACTGACGCGGGTTTGATCATGATTTAAAAACCGGATTTTATTTACATTCCTCAAAGTCGTTCGATACAATTTTCTTATCACGACATATTTCATCTTCAGAATTCTAAAGAGTCCTGAACAGGAAGCAAGAAAAAGATCCTGTCATCCGGAATCTTATCCTCTGATTTTCTCAAAGCAGGAAATCTTTCGGACTGTTGTTAGAGTGCCACGACTACGAAGATCTGAAGAAAAAACCGGACAGGACTTCAGGGACTTCTCATGGAGGCAATACAGACATCGCTAAAATGCTTCGAAGCTTTCGGAAGCAAAATGGTCGAAAGAGGGCTCATTACCCGCGACCAGTGGTCCGTGGCCGAAGTCACCCAGCAGCATCTGGGAGGAGATCTTTCCAACATCCTCGTTCAAAAAGGCTTTATTCGTGAAGCAGACCTGCTGAAATTTTTCTCAGATCATCTCGAACTGCCCTTAGCCCGTATCGATGCACAAAATCTGAACCGTAACCTCATGCGCTGTATTTCCTACCATCTGGTACAGAAATACACACTCATTCCTATCGAACAAAACGGAAACACCATCACCCTGGCAATTTCGGACCCTTTGAGTTTTTCGCAGCTTAAAGAAGAACTTTCCCAGATTCCTACCGGCGAGGAGTTCCGGTTCGTCATTGCGCCCCGCAAGCAGATTGAACTGGCCATCCAGGAATTCTATCAGGTTCAGAAAATGGGAAAGACCAGCTCCAGTTCGGTGGAAATCGTCCAGGGAGACAACAAGACCCAATCGGATGCCAAAGAAAAAGTGGAAGAAATGGCCTCATCGATGGGAACCGTCGCGGCAGTCGATTCAATTCTGGAAAGTGCATTCAAGGATCATGCGAGCGACATTCATCTGGAACCTCAGGAAAAATTCATTCGCGTGCGACTTCGTATCGATGGGGTACTGGAAGAAAAACACATCCTGCCAATCAAGATGCTGCTTCCGATCATTTCACGCATCAAGATCATTTCCGGAATGAACATTGCGGAAAAACGGGCGCCTCAGGATGGCCGCTTTACGGCCCGCATTCATGGAACTCCGCTGGAATGCCGCACCTCCAGCTATCCGACCGTTTATGGTGAGAAAGTGGTCATCCGTCTTCTTTCGAAAGGAAATTTAAAACGACTGGAACAGACGGGAATGGCTCTCAAGGATTGCGAGTGTTTCAAATCCTGGATCTTCAGACCACACGGGCTCATCCTCGTTACGGGCCCCACAGGATCCGGAAAATCCACTTCTCTTTATGCCGCGCTCCAGCTTCTCAACTCTCCGGAACGAAACATCGTATCGATTGAGGATCCGGTCGAAAGTGAAATCGCAGGCATTAACCAGGCTCAGGTGAATAATAAGGCCAACATGACTTTTGCTTCCGCGCTACGAAGTATGTTGCGCCAGGATCCGGATGTCATCATGGTGGGAGAAATTCGCGACGCCGAAACTGCGGAGATGGCGATCCGGGCTGCCCTGACGGGTCACCTTGTTTTATCAACGCTCCACACAAACACGGCCGTGGGTGCAATCTCCCGCCTGATCAATCTGGGAATTCCTCCCTTTCTTCTATCTTCTTCCCTGATTGGAGTTTTGGGCCAGCGACTGGTTCGTAAAAACTGCTCCCATTGCACTGAGGAAATCCTTTTTGAATCAGAAGGCGAAGATCCGATCGGGCTTATGAAGGGTGACAAGGTTTTTAAAGGCAAAGGCTGTGAACATTGCCGTCAAACCGGATACTCCGGCCGCGTTGGCATTTATGAGCTTCTGACGATCACGCAGAATTTGAGAGCACTAAGCGAGAAAGGTGCAACTGACGAAGTGATATTAGCCCAGGCGGTCAGCGAAGGTTTTACAACGATGATGCAGGATGGTCGCACAAAAGTTCTGGAAGGAATGACAACCGCAGACGAAGTCGTCCGTGTCACTGAAGTTCATTAAAGTCAAAGGAGCTGGCCATGAGCGAACGTGCCTACCGCGCCTATGATTCAAAAGGAAAGATCCAGTCAGGGGTCATCTTTGGAAAAAATGATCGCGAGGTCATCTTCAATCTGAAACGCAAGGGATTGGTCCCGATTGAGCTTTCTGCCCCCACTTCTACATTGGAAAGAAAATGGGAAGAGTGGAGTCTGAAGTTTCAGAAAGTTCCCAATGAAGATCTCATCGTATTCACCCGTCAGTTCTACACCCTCTTCAAAGCCGGACTCAGTCTCGAAATGCTCTTAAGCACCCTCACCCGTCAGGCTGAAAACAAAGCCCTGAAAAATGCCCTGAAGGTCATCAGTGATGATGTTCAGAATGGACTGTCGCTGGCCAAGGCTTTTGAAAAGCATCCGAAGATTTTCAGTAAACTCTATGTCAACATGATCATGGCCGGAGAAGAGGCTGGCATTCTGGAACAGGCCCTGGGTGAGCTGAGTGAAGTTCTGGAAAAGGATGATCGTCTTCATCGCGAAGTCGCCTCTGCTACGCTTTATCCAAAAATTGTCATTGGCGTCATGGCCCTTTCTTTCTACGCCATGGTCACCTTTATCATTCCGAAATTTTCAGCCTTCTACGCCAATTTCAAAGCCACTCTCCCACTCCCCACCCGAATTCTGATTGCGATGGGTTATATCTCAAACCACTACTGGTATTTTGTTTTTATCGGGCTCGGCATCACAACCTACCTGCTTCGGAAATATCTTAAAACTCCTTCCGGAAGACTCAAGGCAGACACGCTAAAACTCAAACTGCCGGTATTTGGTGTCATTCACCAAAAAATTGCCATGGCTCGCTTTGGTCACCTGTTCTCCGCTCTTTACCGCAGCGGACTTCCTCTCGTGCGGATTTTTGAAGTGCTGGCACAGGTGATTGGAAATGAAGCCTATGCTCTGGAGATAAATCAGTTTCGTGAAGGAATCCTGAAAGGAAAGACCATTTCCGAAGTCATGCGGCGTGCTAAAAATTTTTCATCGATCATGATCGAATCGACAGCGATTGGAGAACAGTCCGGAAGTCTGGATCAAATGCTTTCTTCTATGGCGGGACATTTTGATCTGGAAGTCAGTCACATGACAAAAAACCTCACCACGCTCATTGAGCCCATCTTGCTTGCCATGATGTTCGGCATGGTGACCCTCATGGCTCTCGGAATTTTCCTGCCCATGTGGAACATGTCAAAAGCTGTCCAAGGCCATTGAGAGATGACTGGAAATGCTCTCCAGAGCTGGGTTTAACAAGAATCGGCCTTCACGAATATTTTGAGAAATTCTTAATGGAATCATCCTTTTTGCTTAAGCTGAAAACTGGAAATACCGTTTTTAATTCTGAAAGGTTTTTTTGCTGTTGCAATGGAGCGACAGAAAACCGGCCTTAAAACAAAGGGAGGGGAAAATGAAAAAGAAAGTGAAAAAAACGAAAAGTCCAAGAGCCAAGTCTAAAGGTTTTACGATGATCGAGTTAATTCTCGTCATCACCGTTTTAGGAATTCTCGCCGTCATGGCTCTGCCCAGTTTCTTCGACATTAGTGGTCAGGCGGCTGCCAGTTCTCGTGATGGAGTTATTGGAGGAGTGCGAGGGGGGATAAATATGTTCCGTGCCAACGCTCTGACGACGAATACAACGCCTCTTGTTCCTGCAGATCTTGATGCCATTGCTTCTTACCCTACCACCTGCTCAAGCACGGCTCCATGTTTTGGAAGCGTACTTCAGGATCCGGTCCTTGAGGGACGATGGGTAAAATCGGCTGCCCTCACGTATACTTGGGCCCCTACGGTGGGGGGAACTGCGACAACGACCTGTACCTACAACGCAACCACGGGAGCTTTCGCATGTTAATGGCTTGAATCCTTCCCTTTGTCACAAGCCCACCCCAGGGTTACCCCTGGGGTAAAGGCTTTTGAAAAAGTAACGTTTGTGTAGCCCGAAGAAGGAGGTCATTCGGCGTGTCACAACGGCTTTCTCATCTTTGCAAGAAACAGCAATCAGGATTTACATTTATTGAAGTCCTGTTTGCACTCGTGGTGCTGGTCTTCGGCGCCATGGGATTGCTCAACCTGTTTAGCAACGCTGTCTACATGAATTCCCAGGAGGGTGTTTCCTCCATCGCAGTACATCTTGCCCAGGAACAATTGGAAAAAGCGGCCGCTGATCGGGCACGGCTTGGGTACAGTGGTATCATCAGCACTCTCTATCCTTCCCCACAAACCATTTCATACGACGGATTTACATTTTTCCGCTCCGTTATCGTGGAAGAAGTCAATGGCACAGACCTTGATACCCCTCAGGTGGGCTCCGGGTATAAGCGGGTCAAAGTGATCGTTTCCACCACGACTCCATACCCCCAGAATGTTCAGCTAACGACGCTTTTCACCAACTCTCTATGACAGGCTTTTATGAAACCGGTTTTTCTCCCATTTCGATTCAGGTTTATTGGCTTGGGAAAATCCCTGTCAGATTCTGAAAACCTAAGTTTTGGTACCCGGATTCAAAATCATGGATTTACGCTCTTTGAATTTCTTCTCACGCTGGTGATTACGTCTCTACTGGTTGTGACCATTGGTGTTTTATTAAATATGGGAGTTAACACGATTGAAAAGATTTCGAGCCACGAAGAAGTTCTCAGCAAACTGCGTCTCGCCACCCAACGCATGGAATATGAAATCATGCGGCTTCCGATTGCAAATATCCTTCAGGTAACCAACAAGCAGTTTGATTTTCGCGATGCCACAAATAGCGACACGAATTTTAGAACGGTCTCGAATAATGGAAGAATCGATATTTTACGAGGGAACTACAAGTTAGCAGAAAATGTCAGCACCCTGACTTTCAATTATTACGATCTCAACGGAAATGCGACCACGACACCTGCGAGTATCCGCAGGATTGAATGGGAAATTGTGGCACCGGAAATCAATGGAGGATCTTTCAGAATTCGAAGCAGCGTTTATTTAAGGAGCACCTACTATGATACCTTCCAATAAAAACAAAAATCAGGACGGATATGTTGTACTGGCAACCACCTTCCTTCTGATGGTGCTTGCCATGTTGGGACTCTCTGTCATGGGCATCGTCTCATCGGGACATGCCACAAGAACAGAAGAGGCCGCCTACTTGCGTGCCCGTTATGCAGCCCTTGCTGGTATTGAGTGGGCTAAAAAGAAGATCGACTCAGGGGAATCTCCGACAGTGTCTGGAAAATCAATCGGAAATTCCAACTTTGATGCCAGCCTGGATAACGCCACAGGAAACCTGACCGTCACCGGGCGCAGCGGCAATTCAATCTCAACCCATCTCATTCAGATTCCTACAAGCTCCAGCTGTGTTTCGATCGATACCTCGAATGTAGAATCTCATGAAGATCTAATCTCAGGATTTAATTTATCCCATGCCTGTCATGGCGATGCGATCTTAACCAAAATGGAAGTCAGCTGGAGCCCTTCATCCTATGAAGAGATTAATGAAATTTCTGAGGGATGGCACACCCTCTTTCGAGATCGGAGAGGGAAACGTTCAGGCTCGATGCTGGATATCACGGACTACACCCTTCATAGAACTGCTCAAGATCTGGCCTTCAACTTTTCGAGTCGGATGAATGACAAAAATATGAATCTCACCCTCTATTTTAAGGATGGAAGCCAAAAGTCAGTCGCCTTTTCGTCCGATGAAAGATCAAGAGGAGGAAGAGATCATCACGGAGGAGATGACCATCACGGAGGAGATGACCATGGAGGAGGTTGTGGGCATTAAGGAAGCCTGTTGAATTTATGTTAATGCCCAGGGATGAATCTCAAGTAACTTTGTAAGGTTTCTTTTTGATGTGCAGGGAAAAGAATGGGCCGAAGCGCATTTACAGCCTGGAATAAGTTTTTATGAAATTCATTCTTTGTTCTCTTAAAAACTTTTTCAGAAAATCTCATCGGGGATTCACTTTCATTGAGCTGATAATGCTCATCTCCATTTTGGGATTCATGGTGATGAGTATCAATCCCCATATCTTTAGCGAGGAGAGATCTTTGGCTCATGGAGCTCTCCTCAAGGTCGTGAGTGACATACGCTACGCACAGCAGCTGGCTCTTTCGAGTGGAGATTATTATGGCTTCAGAACCATCACCACTACCAGCTATGAAATCTACCGGTGGCAACCGAATTATCCCATCACAAACCCAACTACCCAGACCCCGTTTATTTATGAACTGGGTACGGATTATGGCACCTCCTTTTTCGAAGATTCAAATTACCGGATAGAATTTGGGCCGGATGGAAGTCCAACTCGGGGTGCGGGATCCACCTATTTCATTTCCATTGGAAACGGGAATATTCGCGAATCCTTTACAGTGGAATTGTCGACAGGATTACTCGACATTCTCTGATTTTTTACTCTTCTCGCCGAGAAGCTCTCTTCTCATTGCCTGAGAAAAAACACATAATTTTGAATATAATTGAAAAACCTTCTTTGGAATCCAAAAGGGTATGTTAAAATTATTCTTCTCGATCAAAAACCCAAGGCTTTCTTTTTTAAAGTCCCGCGGAGGAGAGATCCCATGGATTTTTCAAGTGCGCTGAAGCTTGTTAAAAAAAAGGAGGCTGACACCCCTGCCCAGGCATCTCAAGCCTCTCACAAACGCACTCTGGTACTCGCTTTTCTCCTCCTGATTCTAGTTGGGGCTTATGCATACACCCACTACAAAAAAAATCATCCTCCGGTTTCATCCTCTAAAAATCAGGTGCAAGCCAATATCAATGACGTCAAAGAAGTAATCACCCAGGCGCACCTTTTGCTTTTAACCAAGAAAACCCATGAGGCCATCGGACTTTTGGAAGCAGCGGTATTAGAACACCCAGAAGAAGAAGATCTGCTCCTGGAGATGGGGATTGCCTACCGCAAGGCCAAGCGTCACGACGACGCTGAAAATATTTATCAAAAAGCCCTCCAGAATAATCCCAACTGTTTTGAATGCTGGAACAACAGGGCCCTGAATCAGATTCAAGCAGGAAATTCGATCATGGCTCAGGCCTGGCTTCAGGAAGTCCTTCGTAAAAAACCTGCCTACACCGACGCGTATTTAAACCTTGGTCTGGCTTATGAAAAAGCAGGACAGGCACAGGAAGCCATCGATACCTATCAGGAATATCTCAAGGCGATTCCGAACAATGACAGCCATGCAGGTCCCGCGATGGTACGCGAACGCATCCGTCGTCTTCAGGAGGAAATCTGAATGGGTTTAATGGACCGTATAAAAGGAGAACGCAAAAGCAACGTTCAGGGAATTTCTCTGGATACTCAGGGAGCCCGATGGGCCTGCACGCACTGGGAAAAAGATCGGCTGCGGATTGATCATCTAGAACAGATCCCGATCCTCTCACAGGATCGTCCTGATATCAGCAAAGCCCTTCACACAGCAGGGATCTCTGCGGATCAGCGCATGGCCATGCTTTTACGAGATCCTGGCGTCATCTGGAAAAAGATTGTGCTGCCTACCATGGCCAACAAAGACATCAAGGATGCTTTGCGCTGGCAGTTGCTCGAAGATCTCCCCCAGCTCGAAGGAGATCTGGAAATCCGCTATTTTCCTTTCTCCAAAACCAACTCCACTTCAGGAAAGCGCGAATTTTCTGTCTTTGGCATGGCCAGTGATACGATTGAAAAACTGCGACAGCATTATCTGGAAATTGGACTTAAAATCGTAATCGCGGAACCTCTGGCAATATCACTAACCGCATGGCTGGATTTTCTCAATCCCGATCCTTACAAGGTCCGGGCCATCCTTTATTTTCGTGAAGGGCAAGGAGACTTTGTTGGGCTCAAAGGAAGCCAGCTCCTCGATTGGCAGAGTTTTACTTTCTCCTATGAGCTTCATCTTGGAGAGGGACCTGCCGTCAGCACTCTTGGGGTACGATTCCACGATTATCTCGACAGTTTTCTTTCCAAAAACTCGCTGGAGAAAATCGAAGAAATCTATCTGGCTGGAGACTGGGACGCCCCCAATCCTGAAGAAACACTCAGTACCCTTTTTGGTATTCCCACTTTTCGTCTGGGAGAGGCCAATTCCAAAAAACTTCTCTTTGCAGAGGAAGGAATGGCCGAACGCGTCTTGCGATTTGCACCTGAACTGGCTCTTTGCATTCATCCCGGAGGCAAACAATGAGTCAGAGAATCAATTTTCTGGAAGAACAGGGGGAGGGCTTAACTTATCAGCAGCTTGCCCTGATTGCTTTTGGAATCCTGATCTTGGTTTTTTCTTTCTGGGGAGTTGAAAAGCTTCGATTAAACCTGGCTCAAAATAAGCTTATAACCCTTCAATCCGAAATTGAAAAAATCAAGAACACCCAGGGAATCAAGCCCCAGGAAAAAGAAGATATCAACCCGATCGAGACGGTATTTCAATCGATGGTCAAAGAACCCCAATGGCCCGAGGTGCTGAGGGTGATCTCCAGGTCTGTCGATAGAAGTATCTGGCTGGAAAAAATTCATGGAGAGACCACTGCCGAAGGTGGCCAGATCAGTCTCGAAGGGATTGCCTATCAGGCCAGACGGGTTCCCGGCTTTCTGGATCGTCTGCGCAGCTATGATGTATTTTCCCGTATCGATCTGATTTCGAGTGAAACTAACGGGAAGGATATCGATGCCCCCCTGCACTTCAAGGTGCTGGCCAAAACAAAAAAACGGTGACCCGCATGCAAAAGGAATTCAAATGGAGTCAATCGGCAGCTCCCCGCGAAATGGCCCTGGGACTCGGTGTCGTTGTATTCCTGTCGATTTTTATTATTCAACAGCTCATCTTGCCTTTGATGGATGAGAGAAAATCCGTTCGTGGATCGGTTGAAACCAAGAGCGTCGAACTGGCTGCTTACAAAAAATTTCTAAACAAAAGCAGCAATGCATCCAATGCTCCAAAGGTAATTGGTGGATCAGCCCTGACACAGATTCATGACAAGGTCAGAGATTCTTTTGAGAATACCAATCTTGCTCCGGATGTTGTCGTCTCGGACATGCTGAGCGCCCTCACACAGCCCGAATGGGCCAAGTCGGCCTTACTTGGAAAATTTTCTTCAACAGGAGAGAAAAAACAGCTGGGCTTTACGGAGACCGGGCTCGATTTAAGACTGACGGGGAAATACGATGGTATTGCCGATTATCTCAGCCGTGTGCATCAACTGCCCTATCTACTGAAAGTTGACTCGATCGAGGTGAAGCCACTGGATAATCCAGAGGCCAATCAGGTCGAGCTTGTCGCGAAGTCGGTTTTATACGTTGGAGAGCCTCAGGCCGTACAGGCTTCGAATGCAGAATACTCCCGATCGGATATTGGAATCGATTTGCTCCAGGAGCTCAATGCCTTCCGTCCTGCGCGCACACCTTTTGCCGCTCAGCCTCGGGAAATGGCTGTCTGGTCTTTGCATGAGCTGAAACTGACAGCCACCATGGCAGGCTCGAGTCGCCCAAGTGCCATCATCAACAACAAACTCTTTGAGCTTGGAGATGAACTGGCTGATTTCAAAATCATTGAGATCAGGGCCGGAGAAGTAACCCTGCAACGTGGACGTTCCTTCTACCGCCTGCAAATGGCCGAAACTCCGGAAAATACATCCGAAGAGGATTCTGAATCCCAACCTGCCGAAAGCGCTCCCATCGACACCGCTCGAAATAAAGATCTTCAAAAGGAAATGAATCCAGAGCCTAATGCAGATCCTGAACCTTCGATGGAAGAGTCAAAAACAGCCGACAAGGGAGAAGACCAAAAAACTGAAGAAGCCCCGTCCGAAGGTTCTCATGATGACACAGATAAAAAGGAAGAACTCCCGCCTCCATGAAAATGAAACAAGAAATCGGAAATAAAGGAAAAAACCAATAACCTGCTGAGGAAAATCTTAAAAGAAATATCCAAAGGTGAAATGGAGACGACCTGAGTTTTCACCCGTCTTGCGATCCAGAATCCAGCCATAATCCAGTCGAATGGGCCCCACCGGAGTAACATAGCGCACACTAACGCCCGCCGAATGTCTCAGCGTCGTAGCGTTCACTTCCCAAAGCGATTGAGTCACAGTTCCCGTATCGAGAAAACCTGCCACCTGAAGTCCTCCTAACAGACGGACCTGCAATTCAAGATTGTGAATCAAACCAAATTTTCCACCCGAAGGATTGATCGCATCCTGTTCAAACCCGCGCACGCTATCATCACCGCCAGAAAAAACCAGCTCCTGCGTAGGGATCGCAGGACCGGTCACCTGAAAGATCCAGTCGGTACGCAGGGTGTTGGCCAAAGTTAAAAAACGGAAAGGCGACCACCAATGACCGAAGCGCTCACCCACTTTTAAAAAGTTGGAAGTGCGACCCTGAAACTGGGTCCCGAAATCCACTTTTCCCAGGGTGTAAATGCCTGAGCGCGGATCGCCATAATTATCGCGGCGATCATAGGTCGCCGAATACTGGAGCTTACCGGTCGTATTATCTCCACTTCCAGGCTTCAAAAGATCAAACCGAGTGTGGCTTTCCTGAAAATTCGTATTCACGATCTCGTAGCGCATCAACATGGAAAGGCGTGGCGTCAGATCGCGCAGGAGAACGATGGATCCTCCGGCCTGACCGTCATGAAAGTAAGGACGCTGCTCGAGTTGTGCAAAGATGTTCGCCAGAAATTGCCAATCACTTCCGAAGAGTCTTGGGTCCGAATAGAGAAATTCTGCACGATTCAGCTGCAGGCCTGCAGTCACGCGAAAGTCGAACTTTTTTGCCTTTCCGAGCAGATTGAGGCGGGTGGCATTCACTTTCAGTTTCAGGTTTGTGTCGGTGTCATAGGAAAGACCAAAATCAACGATTTGATCTTTTTTCTCTTCGACCCGGACAACGACATGGACTTCGCGCTCTTTTCCCTGAAGTCCCAAGGTCTCCAGCGAGAGCCCATCAAAAATTCCCAAACGGCGCAGGCTCGTCTGACTTTCAATGATTTCTTCGGGATTGAAAGGACTTCCCTCGCGAAAGCGCAGGGCCTGCAGAATGGCCTGAGGCCTGGTTTTGAGATTTCCAACGAAAAGGATGCGACCCACATGCACCCTGTCGCCTTCAATCACTTCATAGTGAATGCGGATGAGATGATCGCCGACTTTCTCCAGCGTGGTTTTGGCCTCGGCATAAGGGTAGCCATGATTGGCATAGAAAACGAGAAGGGCACGAACATCTTCTTCGAGCTGACGCGAGGAAAAAGCAGAAGAGGATTTCAACTTCAGAACACGCTCGATTTGCGAAGGTTTGAAAACACGAAGTCCTTTAAAATCGATGTTATCGATAAGGGTTTGGTCTCCTTCGTGGATTAGAATTTCAATGAGATATTTGTCGAGAGTGGTATTCAGATGACGCTTCCAGTCTTCTACCTTCGCCGCCAAAAATCCATGTTGCTGATAAAAAGATTCTATTGAGCTCAAATCCTGCGTGAAAATTTCTTTGAGAAAAATTCCTTTCTGGCTCAGCGAGTGTTCCTGCGTGAGCATCTGTTTTTTGAGCGCCCTGTCAGACAGTGCGGAATTTCCTTCAAAATCAATCGAACGGATGACACGGCGAGGACCTTCTTCAATCGTAAACGTCACCTCGCTGCCCTGTGCTGGAAGCGGTTTTTTCTCAACGCTTACTTTTGTCTCTTCGTAACCCAAACTTCGGTAATGGGCGATGAGCTGGTTGCGGGAATTCTCCAGCTCAAATTCGTCGGCCTCACCCGATTCGACGAGACTCAATATTTTGCGAAGATGATCGGCCTGTTGATGGGCATTACCCACAAAATGAATCTCGATCTTTTTTCCTTCGCGAATGCTTAAGGTGAATGAAACTCCCCGCTTGACCGAATCAAACTTCAGATTCTCAATGCGAACACGGGCATGATAATAGCCCTGATTAAAATAAAGCTTCTGGATATCCTGAAGATCTTTTTTAAGATGGTTGGGGCTATAATCAAACAAACGTCCAATCTTGTTGGTAATCCGGCTATCCTTAAAAACCGTATTTCCTTTCACGGCTATTCTGTCGATGCGATAGCCGCGTCCTTTTTCGATTCTGATTTTGAGCGTAATCGTTCGCTGGCCTTCATTTTTTTCTGTTTCAATCAAGACGAAGGTGTTGGGATAACCTTCATTTTCATAAAAAGTAATCAGACGATCGATCTGCTCGGGAATTCGATCTGCCTCAAACACATCCCCCGGAAAAAAAAAGATCGCACGCCGGATTTTGCGCTCAAGGATCGGATAGTTTCCCGAAATTTCGATATCCTTGATGAGGTAGGCATCTTCGAGCTGAAAGGTGAGATCCACCTGATCGTCTTCGTGTCTCACCAGGGCTTCAACCTTATGAAAAATGCCCCACTTGCGAAGATCATTGATGGCATTCTCCAGGCGCGAAAGTGTGAACTCCTCCCCCGGCTTCATTCTGACGACGGCCGCGATCTCTTCCTGTTTTTCAGTTTGCTGATTTTCGATGGTAATGGAGCGAAGGGTTTCAGCCCCGGCAGGGACGGCCGTCCAGAAAAGGATCAAATACAGGAGGATGGAAAATGGAAAGCGCATGAAGAAAAAGATCCCTCACAATGATTTTTTAATAAATCTCAATAGCTCTTGAACCGGAAGGTCAAGTCCAGACGGTATCGCCCGTTTGAGCTACGGGCCGCCTTAAAAAGCAGATCATCGAAAAGCAGATATTCCGCCTGCACGCTACGCACCGATTCGTCGATGGAAAGATCCGTTCTGAATTCCAGCGAAAGACGTTCGGTGATTTTCTTTCCGACAACCAGTGACGTAAGACTTTTGGAGTCCGGATCCGAAGCCTCCAGACGAAACACATCGAGATGGGTAAAGCCGGTGACCGGGCCTTCAAAAACGCTGGTAAACTGACTGGCCAGAACGGAACTTGCGATATTGGCTCCTGAAATCTGTCGGCTTTCTTCAGGCAAGGCGCCGGTTAATAGCAAAGCCAAAACCTCCCTTTTTTCAAGCGGGGGATTGGAGTTAAACGAAAGCTGTAGATTGTCAGTAAATCCTGTTACATGGGCATTCACCTGAATGTCTTCCGTTAGCCTTTCAAAAAGCTTCTCCCCAGCCACATCAATATAAGGCCCCCCCCTGGCGGGATCCCGAAAATCGACATAACCTTTTGCATTTTCAAAGTTGATCTTGAAATAATGGATTTTCCCATCCAGCACTTCAATGGCTCCCTGAAAGGCCGGCTTTTCCTTGGTGCCGGTCACATGAAGATCACTTTTTAAATAAAGCTCTGCGATGTTGTTTTTCACCATCAATTCGCCAGGGCTTTGAATTCTTAAATCCAGACGCATATGGCTCAGAAAATTTCCCCGATCGATGGAAGGGACGGCTGGCGCCGGAGTAATCAGGTAATCCCGAATTTCAAAATTTTTTGTGTAACGTCCTTCGGTGATATCGACATTGCCAGCAAGCAAAAGATTCGGGTCTTCACCCGTAAGCGCGAGTTTTCCGGAAAGATACATTTTATAGATTCCGGGTTCCGCATAGCTTATTTCTTTCATCTCGATCTTCAGATCCGATTTTTTAAGTGTGAAATGATCGTGCCAAACCGCTCCGGAAATAATCAGATCACCATCGGAAATACTTCCCTGCAGACGATTGGATGAAATTTTCTGCTGATCCAGAATAAGATTTCCTCTGAGATTTTCAATCGTATTTGGAAACGCGCGCAACCTCAGGGCATTGCCCTCAAATCGAATTTGTCCGGTAATGGTAGGATCTTCATATTTGCCCTGGACTCGCAAATCGAGGGAGGCCGGGCCTTCAGCATTTAAAAAATAGGCTTTCCATTCCTCGAGCAACGCCAGATCGACTCGGCCCAGAACTTTTAGATCCATGGGCTTTTCAGAGGCATAACTTCCCTGAATTCTAAAACTCTCACCGTTCAGCTTTAGGCTGACCTGATCAAAATGATAAGCCCCCTGGGCATAGTGAATTTTTAAGGCACCGCTCTCTGACAATTCTCCCTCGCCGACCAGCATCTTCAGACGACTGATCGCAAAATCCATCTTGGAGGCCTCGAAATTTCCGATGATGATGTCTCCGGATCCTTCTGCATCCAGAAAACCTTCCATGGGAGGATATTCCAGAACCGCGAGCAGGGGCTGAGTCGAGCAGTGACGACAGCGGGCTTTTCCACGAAAAACATTTTTCTGGGCGTAGCGATAACTCCCTTCGACTTCCATCCCTTCGATCGGCGCGCCTTTCATATCCATCCCGTTCTCATCCACCCGAAAGACGGGGCCCTGATGGATTTTTTGCACCTCCATGCCAGGAGGATGGAAAAAAATAGTGGGAATCTGAAAAACGTTATTGAGCAAACTTCCTTCTCCACTCACCTCACCAAAACGAAAGGAAAAAAATCGAAAATCATCTACATGGGCTTTGATCTTTCCGGAGTTTGTTTTTTGAAAGGATTCCATCTCGAAGCTGCCATCTATCTTTCCCTTCGCATCCGGATTTTCCAGAAGAACCCCGACATCCAGCTTGTTAAAAACCGTGTTAAGCTTTGCCCGACGTGTTTCCTTTTTAAAGATATCCGTCACCCGAATATCGGCGGAACCTGTGAATTCTGAACCTGTTGAAGGATGTCCGAGGTATTGCATCTGACCGTTTTTGATATCGAACACGCCGGTCATTTCGCCAAATCTTAGAAATTTATAACCGGTTTTTTTGGCCAATCCCTCAAAATGAAAATCAGGACTCTTCAAAGGGCCTTTGATCGTACCGGTAAAATCAACCAATCCGTAGATTTCCAGTGTCGAGATCATTGCCATCAAGGTTCTTAAATCAAAACCATTTCCTGAAAAGCGGGTGTCAATCGCCATGTCTTTTAAATCGACATAGCCCTGCCCCGTTGTCTGACCTTTGTCATTTTTGAGAAAAAATTGATCGAGGTGAATTCTTCCCTGATGAATCTTTGAAACAAGATTCACGGTATGGTTGGGGACCTCCGTGTTCGCCACATTCCCCACGCTACGTCCATGAAACTCCGCCTTTCCTTCCATCTCGGAAAAAGTAAAACCGCTAATCTCAAAAGGAAGATTGAATTCCATCTTTTCAAATGCGCGTCCGATTTTTGGCCCCGCCACCGGAATTTCATTCGGATCAATCAACCCAACGCTGGAAAGCTCTCCTTTTGCTTCCTGACCAAAAGGAGCGACCTTTAACTTTAAATGCAATGCGCTCTTTCCTAATGAAAAAGTGAAATCCTTTAAATCGATCGCATCTTCTTCGAGAAGAGCTTCGGTGGAAATTTTTGGAAGCGACCAGGTGGCAATCTGGATATTTTCGACCGTAAGCATCCCCGTCGCTTCTTTGAATACGAGCTGCGAAAGGGCATTGGGCAGGGCAAAATTTCCGTCGTAGCGAACCCGATCGACATGCACCGGACGATTCAGGATTTCACCCTCAATGGGAGAAATTTCCAGGCTGAGCGTGTCTTTTCCAAAAATTCGTGGCCAATAGCTGAGTTTTATTTCGGGAGTCTGGAAGGATCCGTTTTTCAGCTGAAAAGAGAGATTATTGATTTCACCCTTTTCAATGGCCAGTCGCTGGGCAATCTGCCGAAGAACCTTGGCCACTTTGGATGGACCTTTTTTCGGGGGAAGTTTGGAAAGATCGATCTGAACATTTTCGATTTTCAGATCTTTAATCATCGCACGCATTCGAATGAGCGAGCTTAATTTCAAACCCGCATCGATTCTGTCGACCTGAATTGTCTGCTGCCCTTGAGGAGAGGTATAGCGAAGACCTTCGATATGAAGGGTTCCCCGCAGAAGCTGGAGATCGAGTCGATCCCAGTTCAGATCGCCAGGAATGAAGGAGATCAATCGTCCCCATGTCCATCGAAAACCAAGTTCGGTGTGGAGGCTTAAATAAAATCCTCCCAGAAAGGCACCCAACAGGGACAAAAGAATGAAATAGGTCCGCAGCCGTCTTCTTCTTAAACTGATCGGGGGTTTCTTGTTTTTTGGTTTCACAAGTTGGATTCCAGGACAGGCTATTCAGGAAGAAAGTGATTTGAAAGCAGTAGGGCGGATTGCGATACGCCCCTACAATTAGTCTGACTCTTAAGTTTTTCAAAACCGCCACTCATGCTTACTCAAGCCGACTTAGAAGACGTTGGTGAATGTTTCCAAACCCTCCATTGCTCATGACCAGCAACACATCTCCCACCCCTGCATGAGCCCCCACATATTCTATAATTTCATCAACTGATAGATTCCCGTGCGCCGCACGGCCAGTGGCCTGAATGTCGTTTACGAGCTCTTCCTCATTTAAAACGGCATCTCCTTTGACCTTCTCCGGCATATGCACATGGGCAAGGAGGATCTCGTCGGCCAGACTTAATGCCTTAGCAAAATCTTTCTGAAACACCGCACGCCGGCTGGTGTTGGAACGCGGCTCAAAAATCGCCCAG
This sequence comes from Myxococcota bacterium, assembly GCA_052034865.1. GTDB lineage: Bacteria > UBA10199 > UBA10199 > JADFYH01 > JADFYH01 > JBPOIC01. Next base: position 58,624 of record JBPOIC010000024.1, read on the forward strand.
ATTTTCTGATTCGGATAACGGTTGCGCATCGCACTAATCGTTTCGGATACGGCTGTAGGATGATGGGCAAAATCATCGATCACAGTGATTCCCCGAACGACCCCTCGAATTTCCTGCCGACGTTTTACACCTTTAAAAGAAGAGATTGCCTGTTTGATCCTGTCAAGAGGCAACCCCAAACCCAACGTCAAGGCCAAAACCCCCAATGTGTTTTGCAGATTGTGATGACCCGAAAGCGGAGAAAAAATTTCGCCGAGATTTTCATGATTAAAAATCAGATCGAAGCGAACCCCGTCGGAGTCAAATCGGATTTTTTCTGGATGAAGAGCACACGCCGAATTCAAACCATAGGCGGTGAACCTGCAAGCTGCAAACTTTTGAAGCTCAAGAGTGGAAGGATGATCTCCACAAACATAAAGATGACCTTCGGATGGAATTTTTTCGACAAATTTTTGGAAGGACTCTTTTAAATGATTCAGATCACGATAAATATCGGCGTGATCAAATTCGAGACTGGTCACGATAGACTGAAAAGGACGGTAGTGCCAAAACTTGGGACCCTTATCAAAGAAGGCCGTATCGTACTCATCTCCTTCGATTACAAAATACTTTCCATCTCCCAATCCAAATGAGCTGTTGAAATTATTGGGAATCCCTCCCACCAAAAAACTCGGGGACTGATCCAGAGAAAAAAGCACCCATGCCAAGAGCGAAGTCGTCGTCGTTTTTCCGTGTGTTCCTGCGACAACGAGACTTAGTTTATCCTCCAAAAAAATTTGAGAAATTGCCTGGGGAAGGGAAAGATAAGGAATTTTTGAATCCAGGAGGGCTTCTACTTCGGGATTGGTTTTCGAAACGGCATTTCCAACGATTACCAGATCGGGTTTTGGATTTAGATTCTGGGCACTAAACTGAGGAAAAATCTGAATTCCCCACGACTGAAGTTGGGTGCTCATCGGTGGATAAACATTCTCGTCACTTCCGCTCACCAAAAACCTTTTCGCCTTGAGCATTCCCGCCAGGGTTCCCATGGCAGTCCCGCAAATCGCAATCAAATGAATATGACGCACCGGGTAATCGAATTGACGCGCCAGGTCGGGGGTTTTCTCTTGATCTGTCGGCATGGTGAAAGCAATAAGTAGGAAGGGTAGATTGATGTCAATGCAAAACACTGACAGCACATCTTCACGCACAACAAAACATCACAAACTGCAGAAACAGAGAAAAGCAACTTTCTGGCCATTCGCGCCGATAATTTTTTTAGGGTCAGGTTTTAAATTCGGTTTTGAAAAACAATTTTCAGATCTTCTTATACAAACCAAATCAAGGGAGGAGAAAATGAAAAAATTCATTCTACGTAGGCCACTGTCTTTCGCCATCCCTGCCCTCGTTTTTTTTCTCTTCCCATTTGTTTCTGATGCCCTGATCGGTCCGATTGGCGGTCTCACTTTTACCTGTGCCATAAACAATACGACTCAATTTCTTCCTTGTAATGACGGAAACTCAAATACCTTTCATGACAAATGCACAACCAGTGGTGGAATGTATTACAATATCTGCATTGGAACTCCCAATATCTGTGGGGATGGCCATGTCTTTAATCAGGAAACCTGCGACGATGGAAATACAGTTTCAGGCGATGGCTGTAATTCTACCTGCCTCGTAGAGGCTGGTTATAGCTGTACGGGAGATGTCAACACCCCTAGCACCTGCTCGACCGTTTGTGGCGATGGTATTATCTCAGCAAATGAAGCCTGTGATGATGGAGATACCAACTCAGGGGACGGATGCTCTGCCACCTGTCAGCCAGAAGATGGATATGTTTGCACAGGTGCTCCCAGTGTTTGCACCAGCACAGCAACCTGTGGCGATGGCACCAAAGAGGCTCCTGAAGCCTGTGACGATGGAAACACCACGGCAGGAGATGGTTGTTCTGCCACCTGTGCCGCAGAAGGTGGCTACGATTGTTCTGGCGCTTCTTGCATCACTATCTGCGGAGATGGCGTCAAAACTGGAGCCGAAAAATGTGATGATCAAAACACAACCGCAGGAGATGGCTGTGACGTTGACTGCGCAAAAGTTGAAGACGGTTACACCTGTAGCGAAACCAATGGATTGAGCGCCTGCACCCAATCGGGCACTCCTCCTTCTGCACCTCCGCCTGAACAGGCAGATCCTAACGATGTGGCAGGTCCACAATCACCTGATGATCTTGACACACAATCTCCCGACTCGGACAATGTCCCTGTCTTTCCAGTTGATCTCTCCAATGGGGCGAGTGGAGGCTGCAACCTTACAGCAGGTCCAATATCCTCCTCCTTATCTTTGTTCGGATATTCACTGACGGGATTACTTTTTATCGGAATCGCTCGTTTGAGAAAAAAAGTCTAAGACTCTCTGGCAAATTAAAAACCTGATTACTTCCGACCCAAAAACCCTCACATCCCCTGTGAGGGTTTTTTTTTGGCTTGTAAGCATTTCAGGTTTCATTGCGGAAAACACGAGTGGCAAGTCGTCCGTAAACCTTATCGTAGGGCTTATTGCAATAACCCCCTACCATTTGGTCGCAGGGAGCGGGTGAACGAGGAATGCTGCCAGGGAGAGGAAGGAAATCAACCGAAAGATCAGGAAGAAGCGCTAAAATACTTCGCCTGAGGATGATGAAAGACAAAAGCCGAGACGCTTGCCTCAGGCTCCATCATGAATCCTTCGGTGAGATGAACTTCAATCTCTTCTGGACGAAGTAGCTTAAACAGATTGGCCTGATCTTCCAGGCGAGGACACGCCGGATATCCAGGAGAGTAGCGTTTGCCGCGATATTTGGCCTGAAAACGATCCATCATCTGCATTTGAGGATCATCCGGAAATCCCCACATGTTTCGGATTTTTCCATGGAGGTATTCTGCGTATGCCTCCGCTGTTTCCAAAGCAAGCGCCTGCAAGGCAAAGGATTTTAAGAATTTTCCTTCCTGTTTCCATTTTTCTGCCAGCTCTCGAATCCCTTCCCCGGCACTCACGACAAATAGACAGACATTATCGATCGGCTGAAGTCCTGGAGCCGTATAGTCTGACAGGCAAAGATGGGGGGCTTCAGGTTGGCGTGGAAAATCAAGCGTCGTGAGCAAAGAGCCCTGGGTATCGTAAAGCTGAAGCGAGTTTTCATGGCTCGTGGCTTTAAAATACTGATAGATCGCCACGGGTTTCATCAGTCCCTGACGGCAGTAGGCTTTGACCTCTTCGACAGTTTGAAAAACCTCCAAAGCCTTTTTGCCTTCTTCATCCAGAAATTGAGGGGTCTTTTTAAATTCCTGAAGTTGTTTGATGGATTTTCCCTTAAGTCCCAAATGGCGGCCATAGAGCATGAGCGGATTGATGAACGGCCAAAGGTGGTCGAGAGGCACATTGCGAATCACATGCCGATCAAAATCGGGAGGAGAGGGAATTTCCGACGTATTTAAAATCTGAACCTCGGAGGAGCGCGCCTTCACAACCTCCGTCTTTTTCTGAACACCCAAGCCAGATTCTTGAGCTTTTGCCGCCTGCCGTGCTTTCAAAGCAGCCTTCAACTCTTTCAGTCCTTCGGGATCACGAATTTTTTTAGCCAACTCCAATCCATCCATGGCATCCGAGGCATAGGCCACCAATCCGGAATAAGCGGGGGCAATTTTGAAATCAGTAAAATTGCGCGACAGGGCCGCCCCACCTACCAAAATAGGCAAATAAATTCCGGCCTTGGTTAAATCCTCTGCTGTCAAAACCATTTGTTGTGCAGATTTAACGAGCAGTCCAGAAAGACCGAGCATATCTGGACAATGTTCCTTGATGGCAGCAATAATCTGTTCAGGAGGAATTTTGATTCCCAGGTTAATCACCTGAAATCCATTGTTACTGAGAATGATATCCACCAGATTTTTTCCGATATCGTGAACATCTCCTTTTACTGTCGCCAGCAAAACTTTTCCACGCACAGCCGTATCGGCTTTATCCATGTGCGGCTCCAGATGGGCCACCGCGGCTTTCATTGCTTCGGCACTCTGAAGAACCTCGGCAACAATCAGTTCATTTTTATTAAACAGACGCCCTACTTCATCCATTCCCTGCATGAGGGGGCCATTGATGATTTCTAAGGGTTTTAAATTTTTTAAGGCCTCGTCCAGATCGGCAGTCAAACCATCTTTGGATCCTTCGATGATATAGCGCTGGAGGCGTTGGTTGAGAGGAAGCGACTGCAGATCTTTTTTCACCTGAGGAGTTTTCTGGCGAAAGTAATTGGCGAAGGCATTGACGGGATCGTCTCCCCGTTGAAAAAGAAGATCTTCAGCGAGTTTTTTTTCTTCGTCGGGAATGGTGGGATAGCGCTCGAGTTTTTCAGCATTCACAATCGCAAGATCAAGACCAGCCTGAACACAGTGATAAAGATAAACTGAATTCAACACCTCGCGTCCGGCGGGTGGGAGACCGAACGAAACATTCGAAACGCCCAAAATGGTTTTGGTCAGCGGAAAAGCTTCTTTCACCAAACGAATGCCGGCGATAGTTTCCTGAGCGGAGTTGGCATAGTTCGCATCCCCCGTTCCGATTGGAAAAACCAGACAGTCCCAATAAATATCTTCCGGTTTCATCCCGTATTTTTCAGTCAAAAGCTGGTAGCTACGCATTGCAATTTCCAGTTTACGCTCGCGCGTAACCGCCATCCCCTGCACTTTATCTTCATCGATCATACCCACCACCAAAGCTGCACCAAACTTTTTTGCCATGGGAATGACTTTTTCAAATCGCTCTTCGCCTTCTTCCAGATTGATCGAATTGAGAATCGCTTTTCCTTGAGAATACGGAAGGGCCTTTTCAAAAACTTCTGGATCGGTGGAATCGATCATCAAAGGTGCGCGGATTTTTTTAATGAGATGCTCCAAAAACCGGGTCATATCTGTCAGCTCATCCCGATCCGGATCTGCCATACAAACATCGATGATCTGCGCCCCTTTCTTCACCTGGGCGCGCCCGATCTCGCTGGCTTCTTCGTACTTTCCTTCAGCGATCAGTTGTTTGAACTTGCGACTTCCAATGACGTTCGTGCGCTCACCCACTAGAACCGGACGCATCTCGGGTGTGATTTCCAGATAATCAATTCCGGAAAGAAAAGAACGGGATTGCGATCTGGAAACGCGCGGTTTTTTTCCTTTTACCATCTCACTCAGCGCGCGAATGTGTGGGGCCGTGGTTCCGCAACAACCGCCCACGAGATTGATCCATCCCGCCTGAATAAAGCGATCGAGCACACGCGCAATCATTTCGGGAGTTTCTAGATATTTTCCATTTTCATCAGGAAGCCCTGCGTTGGGAACACAGGCCACACGAGTTGTGGTGAAGGAGGAAAGAGTGCGGATATGATCTGTCATGAACTCTGGACCAGTGGCACAATTCAAACCCAGGTAGAGAAGATCAACGTGCGCCAAAGAAGCGGCAAGGGCTTCGATGGACTGACCTGCGAGAAGGGTGCCCATCGGCTCGATGGTAACCGAAACAGCAATCGGCAAAGAATCGGAGACTTCACTTAAAAATTTTTGAATCCCTAAAATTCCCGCCTTGATATTGCGCGTGTCCTGGCATGTTTCCAAAAGAAAATAATCAACGCCCCCCTCATAAAGCCCTTTGGCCTGAAGGTAGAAGTTATCAATTAATCCATCGAAGGTGATTCCTCCCGTCACCGAGAGAGCCTTGGTGGTTGGGCCCATCGAACCTGCCACAAAGCGGATTTTTTCTGGAGTGGAAAACGCATCTGCTACTTCGCGTGCCAGGCGAGCCCCTTCAAAACTGATCTGGCTGGCCTTTTCTGAAAGGCCGTATTCTCCCAGGACAAGAGGGGTGGATCCAAACGTATTGGTTTCGAGAATGTCTGCCCCAGCTTCCAAATAAGAAGCATGCACAGAGCGGATGATGTCAGGTCGGGTGAGAATCAGGTTTTCATTGCAACCTTCAAGGTCCACTCCTCCAAAATCCTGAGCAGTGAGATTTTTTTCTTGCAAGGCTGTACCCATGGCTCCATCCAAAACCAGGATGCGTTGGCTTAAGGCCTCAATGAGCTGTTGCACGCGCTTCAAACGTTGACTCACGAAAACTTCCTTTCTGTTCGAATTATCTGTAATTGAGAACCTATCTCTTACTTAACCTTGCTCGCCTTCTCTATCACCTTTTTCCCAAGTTCCTGACCCCACTGCTGACCCACGGCAATACTCTCCTGCATGATCTGAGGCATTTGCTGAATCGTCTTTTTGCCCACAGGGGAATTATAAAACTGGATAATCTGCCGAAGATCTTCTTCGGTGAAATGTTTTTTATAAATGGGAACAACCAGAGCTGTCATCTGATCCGGGTTCACTTCCTTCATAAAATCGGTCCAGAAAGATTCAGGAACCTGGGGCGTCATTTTTTTTAAGGAAGGCATCATCTGTTGCATCATCTGCTTTCCCATTTCCGAAGCCCCAGTGACCTTCATCAGCTCCAGGACCGTTTGATCCGTCGCAGGAGTTTGTGCGTGAGCAAAAGAAATACTAAGCGTTAAAAAAAGAACGGATGCGATCCAGCTGATTTTTTTAAACATAAAGATCTCCTTTTGATTTGCGTGAAAAATTTGATTTTGTGGCAAATGAGTTTCTGGATTCTGATTGTTTTAATTCCTCTCTTTTAGAGGAGAGGCCGTCCGGGCGGGGTGGTCCTGCCGAGAAATTGAATTCAAGGTTTTCCTTCTGAATTGTGCATCCTATCTTATTTCCCTATCTTCTTCCCTCCCGCCAGTACTCCAGAATCTCACAAACCTTTTCATCGACCCATCCTTTTTCCACCTCAATTCCCAAAGGCTGGTGCAGAATTTTCTCTAGCTCTTCTTTTGAAATGCCGTGCTGCAAAGAGGAAAGAATTCGATGAATGAGGCTGTCATATTCTTCTTCCGGACTGGATGGAAGTAGATCTTCTTTTCTTAAGATTTTTCTTAAGCTTTTGATGTCGTGGCGAAAGCTCCTGGAGTGGGGATGAGACATAAATTTTTCAAGAGGGCAGCCATCAAGATCAAACTTCTATTTCCCGAATTGCACGACAAACGTCTCGCGCAAGGCCGCTTCACAGTTGGTGGGTGGGGCAGGAACGGCACCCATCCTGTCGATTGCCTGCTGGGCCGAGGTGTCGAGGGCCTGGTTGCCGGATTTTTGCAGCCAGCGAACAGAGGTGATTTGGCCGGAAGATCCGATCATGAATGAAATCTTTGGAGGACGCGGGGGTTTTTCAGCAAGAGAAGGTGGCTTCCAGTTCCCCAATGCCCTTTGCTTAATCCTCACTCGATAAGAGCCGCATTCGGAATTGGAGCCTCCTACACTTCCCGTGGCACTGCCGCCATTGCCTCCTCCGGATCTTCCTTGTGTGTTTGCTGCGGCCTGTTCATTTTTCAAGTCGGAGTTGATTCTCGCCAAGGCATCCATCATTTTCAGATCATTCGCCGAGGGCGTTTTCGGGCCGGGTTTTGCCGTAGGAGTGTTGATAGGTTTCTGGGGTTTTTCTGGTGTGGGTTTGGGCTTATCCTTTTTATCGTTTCTGTTGTGAATGACGATGTCTTTCGGATTTACCGTCGGTGTCGTTTTGACTGTCGGAGTTTTGGGAGGTTCCGGTTTAACAGGAGGCGGCTCAGGTTTGATGTCATTTCCCTGGGGAGTTTCATTATTTCCAGGATTTTGCGCTGGACCTGCCTCGTGGATGGGTTCGGATCCCAGGCGCACCCATGTCACTTGTGTTTCGGGGGGAGGGGGAAGGGGATTTAAAGTCCTTAAAACCAGAAAGCCGACAAAAACCCACACGTGCAGCGCGAGCGAAGCAATGATGAAAAAAAGAAAATTCTGTTTTGAATCGGAAGATGAAGGGGATTTCATGAAACAGGTCTTCGCTGAGAGTAGATTCAAGTTCCGGCGGGCAATTCGGTTGGTTGAGCTTCGGGCTCTGTCACCATGCCGATACGCTCCACGCCCGCATTTTTACAAGCGGCCATCACCTGAACGACAAGCCCGTAAGGGACGGATTTGTCGGCTCTCAAGAAAATCTCTTTTTTGGGTTTGTTGGCATAGAGCACCCCCAGTTTTTCGGTGAGCTGCTCGATCTTAAAGGCCTTCGTCTTATCACCCTGCAACGACAGGTTTCCATTTTTCGCCACCGTAAGAACGACATCCTGTTCACTGGTTTTGATTGATTGGGTCGTCGCTGTCGGCAGATCGACATCGATTCCTTCCATCATCAAAGGGGCGGTCACCATAAAAATGATGAGCAGGACGAGCATGACGTCTACCAAGGGCGTGATATTGATTTCCGCGAGCGTGGAAGGATTTCCACGTCGATTGCTTCCGGAAGAGGTTTGAAAGGCCATTAAAAATACTCCTTTTCAATCCGGTGCATGAGATCCATCGAAAAATCCTCGAGGGTTTTGCTTAAAATTTTAATCTTACTGACAAAGAAGTTGTAGGCAATGACAGCAGGAATCGCGGCGGCAAGTCCGATGGCTGTAGCAATCAACGCCTCGGAAATATGAGGACCAACCACGGCTAGAGAAGTAGAGCCCGCGTTTCCGATTTTCCAGAAGGCGGTGAGAATTCCCCAAACGGTTCCGAAAAGTCCTATGAATGGGGATGCGGAGGCGGTCGTTGCCAAAAACGGAGTGAGTTGTTCCAATCGTGCAATTTCATCGCTTAAGCCGCGGTTGATCCCTCGCTGGATGTGATCGGCATTGAGGGCGGGAGTACGGGAAGGATCTTTTGCATAGGATTGGCGGTGGCGAATAATGTCGTAGACGCCTGAGCTAAAAATCATGTGGAGCGGGTTCGCGGTGTCGGAAAGGGGTTGGGTAAGCAGGGTGTCGATTCCGGGACTGTTTTCGAATTGGTTCAAAAACTGCTGGGAGCGTTTTTTGGCTTTGCTCAGCTGAAAGGCTTTATAGAGGATGATGGCCCACGAAATCACTGAAAAGGTGAGAAGGACCAGAAGGGTGAATTGAACGACAGGATCGGCGTGCAACATCTGTTGCAACACATCGGGCTCCCCAGGGGAAGCAGGGTTTGCTTGAAGCAGGATTCCAGGTAAAAACATGCAGGCTCCTTAATGGATAAATACAGGACTTGAGTTCAAAAACATCCATCCGTGTAAAACTTTAATAATGGAAGTTTTATAAATGATTGGGGACGGATTTTAAGTTGCGAAACGGGGCGATCATAATGATGGTTCTTTAAATGTCAATCGTGGTCTACTTCTCACTCCTACGGCTTCCCCTCCAACTCCACCTTTCCCGTCCCCTTACAATGCGGACAGCGCTCTTTTAAGTTGAAGGTTTTAAAAATCATTCGCGTATATTCTTCATGTTCATAATTGTGATCGGGGTAGCGAAGGTGGGCCAGTTCGTGGGCCAGGGTATCGAGCATGCGTGATTTGGGAAGACGAATGATTCGTTTGACCTTCAATTCTCCCTTTCGGTTCAGGTAAGTCACTTGAGTGTGGGTCGCGATCGAGATCACCTTGTTATGAAAATACACATTCCCGAACACGCGCATGATTTTTTGATGGGTAGGTTTAAAAGGACGAATCTGTTTAGGAAGGACCAGCGAAGGCATTTTGCGTTTGGCCTTAATGAGAAAGGAAAACATCCATCCCAATTGGGGAGAAATTTTTGAGCGCACGACAGGAATTTCTTTGGAAAGTCGTTTTTTTGCTCGAGGTGCTGAAGTCTTCTTTTTAATTTTATTCCGGGCCATAAATCATCCTTGATACTTAATGCCGCCAGAGGAAGCTTGTCTCTCATCTCTTCTCGTGCCTGCGTTGAACGACCCCGTCCCATATCACCTGAAACCGAGCTATATCAATTATAAATACAAGTCTGCCTTCACAAATCCAGGCATCAAGCGAATCAGATCTCTGCCGCGACAGCAAACACAGTCTGATGGCTAATTTGCCGATGCAAAAACCTCGAATAATATTATTCCAACAGATCAGAAGCCGTAGCTCAAGTACAAGTCTAAAGATGATGAAAAAACTAAGAATTATAAGGGGTTGTTAAAGGATGGTGTGATTTGATGAGAGTTAAGGAATAGGCGCGATCGGACTTGAACCGATGACCTCTGCCATGTGAGGGCAGCGCTCTAACCAGCTGAGCTACGCGCCTAAAAATATTCAAACCTGGCTGGGGTATTTCTATGAGTGGGGATGAGGCCCCAAAGGTGGGTTGGGTGTAATGAGTTCGGGGTGGTATGTCAACTTGATCGTGGATAAGAAGGATTAAGTGGACGATGGAGTCGCCAGACACCCGTGGAAAAATCCTTATTTATTACAGAAGAGAAAGTAAGTTTCTTGCATTATTTGCTCGGTACTGCGCTGTGGGATGGGTGTCGTATTTGCCAGGATTTAAATCTACCTCTCCTTCATTATCGAAGTACTCTGGGACTATCGAAGTATTGTATCCCGCTGCCAACATCAGAGACATCGAGATAACATCTGCTTCTTCTTCCAACTCACGAGAGAATTCACAATAACCTTCAACACCCTCAGAATCAGTATTTGCAACCGCCCTGTTAGAATTAAGATAAATCCCAAGAGATCTTCTTAAGAGCGATTTCATCTCGGAATGGGCAAAAAAACAGTGTGCAATTTCATGTCCCAACGAAAACGCAACTTCATCTTCTGTAATGGGTTGGAAAGAACTACCAGGAATGGGTTTTTTATAAAAATTTTCTTTGCAAGCGGTGATTTGGCATATCTTGTTATCTACTGATGAGAAATAGTTATCTTCACCACAAGCTTTGTATTCTACTTGATACTCTAACTGTCTCCCTGTTGACTTATCCAAACCAGAGCTCCTCACCATTCGATCGACAATCTTTTGAAGCTCCTCTCCTTTTTGTCTGGTTTCACTCCAACTGGAAATTTCCCGTTTGATCAAATCGAACAGAACCATTTTCCACCTCAACATTAGATTTTTTTATTAATTCACCTAATGACACACCTTAGCAAAATGAATGCCGATTCATTCATTTTCCCAAACAGAGGGAAAATATGCCTTTTTTTATTGGATGACTGTCAGGATATTGGCGAAATTGGGGGGGTGAGAGGTAATTTATTAGAAAAGATGGGGTTTATACCCCTCATTTTGGAGGGAGAGTCGTCAAAACATTGTCGATTGGAAGGTTGATGGATCTTCATTACAACCTACATCCTCCTCATTCAAGCTCGAGCTTTACAAAAGTGAGCGAATCTGATTTTTCAACTATTCCCCCTCACTCCCGGCCTGCGGCAGGATCTTCCACCTTTCGGATACTTCGTCCCGCGAGAGAGGGGAAACATGCAGAAGGTAGAATTTAGAAGTCAGAATTCAGGAGAAAAACTTGGATTCAATTTAGTTGTAGGGGCGTCCGCCTCAGGCGGATCGCCCGCAAATTCCCTTTTACCATGGATTGCCGCGTCGTCCGCCGTAGGCGGACTCCTCGCAATGACGAAGGGTCGTCTTACGAGCGAAACGAAGTGGAGAGACGCAATCCAAAATCAAAAGACTTAAGAATAAAAAGAAGGAAATCCGCATGAACTTCAAAACTGTCGAATGGAAAGAAAACAAGGTCCTCTTGATCGATCAGCGAAAACTGCCACTGGAAGAAATCTATGAATCCTACACCGACTACGAAAGCCTCGCGGTAGCCATTCAGCAGATGGTCGTGCGGGGAGCGCCGGCGATTGGGGTAACGGGAGCCATGGGCGTGGCTTTGGGGGCGCTTCAAAGTCAGCCAAAAAATTACGCCGAGTTTGTGAAAGAAATGGAAAAGGTGTGTGAGACTTTGATTTCCACACGCCCCACGGCAGTCAATTTGGCCTGGGGGGTGTTGCGGATGAAAAAGGTTTATCTGGAGCACCATGATCTTTCATTAGAAGATCTTAAAAAACGGTTGATTGAAGAAGCGATTGGGATTGGTGAAGAAGACGCCGAGCTTTGTCAACTGATCGGAAAACACGGCAGCATGTTAATCAACGATGGAGATACCGTTCTCACCCACTGCAACGCAGGCGCTTTGGCGACGGCGGGCCAGGGAACGGCTTTAAGTCCGATCTATGAAGCAAAAGCCCAAGGGAAAAAAGTTCAGGTCTTTGCCGATGAAACCCGCCCGTTTTTACAAGGGGCCCGACTCACGGCGTGGGAATTAAAGCGCAATGGCATCGACGTCACCTTGATTCCCGATGTCGCCGCGGCTTCTCTCATGCGGCAAGGATGGATCCAAAAAATTATTGTGGGAGCCGATCGTATTGCTGCGAATGGTGATGTAGCGAATAAGATTGGAACCTACTCCGTTGCCCTGGCGGCCAAGGCCCATGGGATTCCATTTTATGTCGCCGCTCCCTTTTCGACGATCGACTGGTCGATGGAAGATGGTTCTCAAATTCCCATTGAAGAAAGATCGGATGAAGAAGTGACTTTTTTTCAAAAACAGCGCACGGCGCCAGAAGGAATCAAGGTTCGAAATCCCGCTTTTGATGTGACCCCGCAGGAGCTCATCACCGGCATCATCACCGAGCGCGGTGTTGCGCTTCAACCTCTCGAGGACGAGCTGAAGCGGTTGTATGGACGATAATCCGGGTTGCGCAAGAAGTGCGGTTCAGTTAAGTCGGTCAAGATGTAGGGGAAGAAGAGAGGGGAAACAATCAGAAGACAGAAGAAAAACATTGAAATTTAATCTGCCTGTAGGGGCGAGGAATGCCTCGCCCTTCAGGATTCAGTAGGGGCGTATGGCCCATACGCCCCTACGACAGGATAATGACGTCCGTGTCGTCTTTCCGAGCGCA
>JBPOIC010000029.1:0-76747 GCA_052034865.1 Myxococcota bacterium
GCAATTTTCGCAAAGGGGACAATGATGGAGGTTTGGATATAGTCATAGACATCCAGCACTCCGGTAGCGCGGACGATGACAGGGCCTTGGGTGAAGTCGCCATTGATGATTTCCAGTTTTTGATAAAAGGGAGTCCAGGAGATGTTGATCATGGGAAAGGTTGTGCCAAAATTATCCTGGCCTGCCTGACCCACACCCCGCGTGAGATCGGCATCGATGATATTGCCGCCGTATAGGGCGACGCCGGCATTGCGTTTGGGTTTTTGGATGACTAGTCGAATGTGGTCATTTTGAAGCAGGATATCTCCGACCCGTCCTTGAGCCAATGGGCCCCCGATCAGGTATTTGGGATCCTGAATGATGCCTGCTCCCCGAAATGCGGCCGGATCTCCTGAGGTTGTGGGTCCTGAAACCGACAGATCCGTCGGAGCAGGATTGCTCCCACCTCCTCCTCCGGAACAGGCAAAAAAAGTGAGGGTGAAGGCGAAAAGCAGACAGGATTTGAAGGTGAGGGAGGTTTTCATTCCTTAACCTATAAAAAGCAGATGTGAAAACTCTGTGACTTTCAGGAAACAATTCTGAAAACTTCCTTCTTTCGATTTCTCATCCTGAAAAAGATGCTGAAGCTTGCCAGTGTTTGCAGGAGTTGTTAGGGCCTTCTCTTCCGTGAATTCCTCAATCTATCGACATTCAATCCCTCATTTTAAATCCCACGTTTTTTCTCGGGGATTTTTGCTGATTTTTATTTTTTTTCTGGTCTCTTGTAAAAATCCCAAACCAGGGGATGTCATCGCTCGTGTGGATGGAGAGCCGATTTTGGTCAGTGACTGGAGGCAGGCTTACTTCCGGGAGGGAGAAAAGTTTGGAGATCAGGCCAGTCATGATTCATCCCGAATCCTTTTAATTCGAAAGAAACTCCTTGAGGATCTGATCCAGAAAAAACTTCTTGTTAAAGAGGCGATTCGCCAGGGAGTTTCTGTGAGCAATGAAGAGGTTGAAAAGGAAATACGCAAATACAAATCCCGCTACACCGAGGGTGATTTCCAAAAAGAACTGGAGGCCAGAAAAATTGATTATGAAACCTGGAAGCAGGTGAAACGGGATAATTTTCTCATTGATCGCTGGGTCGAAGAAAAACTGGTCCCTGTGCTTGAGATTCCGGAAGAAAAAATTCGGGAATATTATCAAAATCATCTCGAAGAATTTACCCGTCCGGAATCGGTTCGTGCGCGACAGATCCTCACAGATACTCGTGAAAAAGCAGAATCCATCCTTCAGAAAATCAAAGAAGGAGAAAACTTTGCCCATCTGGCCCGCAGGCTTTCGATTGCTCCGGATCGCAAGCAGGGAGGAGATCTGGGTTTTATCAGTCGCGGGATTTTGCCGCCCGAATTTGACCGGTGTTTTGAAATGAAGGAGGGTGAGGTCTCCGAGATCATCCCCAGTCTGTATGGCTTTCATATTTTCAAGCTGATCGAAAAAGCACCCCGAAAGACCCTTGATTTTGAGGAGGTTCGGGGTCAAATAGAAGACTGGTTAAGACAGGAAGGGCGTCAGCAGGCGCTTGAAAAAAAATATCAGGAATTACGTCAACACTATCAGGTGGAGGTTCAGGAATGGATGCTCAAAAAAATAAAAATCTAAATCTTCGATTCAGTTTCAAAAAAAAGGTGATGCTGTTTTCTTTTCTGGCTTTTCCTCTGCTTTCGGCTCCCGTTTTAGCAGAGGTGGTTGAAAAGATTCTCGTTACCGTCAATCGCGAGCCCATCACGAGCTACGATCTGGAACAGGTGATGGCAAACCTGAATCCAGAGGCGATGAAAGGAAAAAAACTGGAGGCCAGGGATTTGAAACAGATGGCTTTGGATCACCTGATCGAAGAATCTCTTGTCAGTCAGGAAGTAGAAAAATTGGGAATCCAGGTGACTGAGGAAGAGGTCAATAAAGCGATGGATTCAATCCTTCAAAGAAACAAGATGAATCTGGAGGGTCTCAGGAAAGAGCTGGCGGCGAAAAAATCGACTTTGGAAGCTTACAAAAAAGACTTGAGGGCCCAGCTGAAGCGCCTGCGATTTATCAATCAAACCATCGGTTCCAAAGTGAAGGTAAACGAAGAAGATGTTCAGGCCTACTATGAACAAAATGCGGGTCATTCGCAGCAAGGACAGGATGTGCATTTGGCCCAGATCGTCATTCCTTTCGCATCCATGTCCAATGACGACTTGAAAAAATCCCTGACCAAAGCAGAAGAGGTTTATCTCAAAATTCAAAAGGGTGGCGATTTTGATCAGGTGATGAAAACAGAAGGAGCTGCTGGAAGTGGAGATTTGGGGAAGGTTCCTTTTTCGGGCTTAAGTCCGCAGGTAGCCAATGCTCTACAACCTTTGGAGGTAGGCGGTGTAACGCCACCAGTGAGAACAGAAGTCGGCTATCTGCTCGTCAAGCTGATTGAAAAACCACAGCTTCCCCTGCGTGGCAGCGAAGAACTCAAAGCCCAGATTCGTGACCGGATTTACGAAATGAAGGTGCAGGAAGAATTACGCCGCTATACCGATCAGCTGAAGTCGAAGGCCTTTATCGACGTGAAGGGGTGATTTGTGAGAATCGGCATTACACTGGGAGATCCCAAAGGAATCGGTCCCGAAATTGTTGAAAAAGCGCTCAGACAGCACTCTTGGGGTCGTGAGGTCGAGTTTGTTCTGTACGGGGACTCCCGCGTTTTTTCCTCCTTTCAGTGGAATGCACAGCCCCCCACCATTCATAACATTTCTCATCCAGCGATCGATCCAGGTTCAGAATGGAATGAAGTCCGCTGCGGTCATGCCAGCGTTGCCTGTTTGGAAGCCGCCGTACACGATGCGATCGAGGGCAAGATCGATGCCCTTGTCACGGCTCCCATCTGCAAGGCTCATCTTCAAAAAGCCGGCTATCCCTGGCCGGGCCATACCGAATTTCTGGCCGAGCGTACGGGGACTCAGAAATTTGTCATGATGATGGCCTCTTTCGCGCTCAAGGTCACCCTGGTGACCATCCACGTTCCGCTTAAAAAAGTCCCTCTCCTGATCTCACCTGAAAAAATCATCGATACCGTGCGCATTACCTATGAAGCTCTTCAAAAATATTGGGGGCTTTCACATCCCAGGGTTGCCGTGTGTGGACTGAATCCGCATGCGGGCGAAGAAGGGGTGTTGGGAGATGAAGAAATAACTCTCATTATGCCGGCTCTCAATCAGTTAAGAAAAATCGGTTATGGGGTATCGGGACCGATGGTGCCGGATGCGGTGTTTCATCAGGCGCACGCGGGGCAGTGGGATGCGGTGGTGTGCATGTATCACGATCAGGGGCTCATTCCTTTCAAGATGCTTCATTTTCAGGACGGGGTGAACGTCACCTTGGGCCTTCCTATCATCCGGACCTCTCCGGATCATGGAGTTGCTTTCGATATTGCGGGTAAAAACCTGGCGGATCCTTCCAGCATGATTGCAGCCATTCAGCTTGCCTGTGAGATGGTTGGCAAAAGACGTACGCCTCATTGATAGATAACGTACGCTTCTTTAACTTTGAGAAGTCGCCTTGAAAATACTTTCAAAGCCAAATCGGGATGTTTTATGAAAACACTAACCCCTGCAAACTCAGGGAAAACATCTACCGCGTTCTCGATGAAGTCATCAAAACAGGCCAACCCGTCCAGATTGAGCACAAGGGAGTGATCTTGAAGATCATTCCGCCCGAAAGGAAGAGTCGACTTCAGAATTTAAAGAAATGAAAAGGGCTTTTGGTTGATCCGGAAGCGCTTGTCGATATCAGCTGGGAGGAAGAATGGAAGCCGTATTTATAGATACGCATGTGGCTATGTGGCTTTATTTTGGAGAAATGGGAGCCTTGTCAAAGCCGGCGCTGGAGCTGATCGAATCTGCAGACCTACTGGTTTCTTCCATAGTTGTTCTTGAGATTGATTTTTTCCATGAGGTTGAGAAAACGGCTATCAAAGGTCAGTTCATTATTTCCAAATTGGAACAAACCCTGGCGATTGAAATTCCAAACGATCCCTGGATCAACGTCATCTCTGAGGCCTCCTTGCTCAAATGGACGTGCGATCCCTTCAATCGCCTCATTGTGGCCCATGGAAAACTTCATCGGGCGCTTCTTGTCACTAAAGACCGACTAATTCATCAACATTACACAAAAGCGATAGGATAACATATGTCACAAAACTCCATTCAATTCGGAACTGACGGCTGGCGCGCAATCATTGGGCGCGACTACACCTACGAAAATGTGCGCAAGGTGATTCAGGCCTGGTGCGATTTGGTCGCCTCGGGCGTGATTGTTTCTCCCAATTTAAATCCTTCAGATAAAGCAGAGACCCATAAAAAACGGGTGATCCTGGGCTACGATCGACGGTTTTGCTCTGAGCTTTTTGCGCAAGAGGTTGCGGGAGTGCTGGCTGCCAATGGGATCTCAGTCCATCTCTCAAAAGATTTTTGTCCGACTCCCTGTGTGTCCTGGCTGACCAAAACGACCGGGGCTTTGGCGGGCATTGTGATCACGGCTTCTCACAATCCTTTTCAATGGAATGGAGTAAAATTCAAAGAGCCTTACGGTGGCTCCGCTTCTCCAGAATATTGTAAAAAGATTGAGGCTCAGATCGTAAAAAATGATCAGGCTAAAAAAACTCCGTCCATTATTTCTTTTCAAAAAGCCAAAGAGGATGGTTTTATTCAGATTTTTGATCCTCATCAGGAGTATGTGAATCAGTTGCGTTTGATGGTGGATGTCGAAAAAATTCGCGCTGCCAATCTTAAAATCGCCAGTGATCCAATTTACGGCGCAGGTTCAGGATATATTCAGAGTGTGTTGGGTCAAGAAGTGATCAATATCCGCTCTGAAAAAAATCCTTCTTTTGGTGGGGTTAATCCGGAGCCAATCGAGAAAAACATCCAGGCCCTCATCGAAACGGTTCGCACACAGCAGTGCGATATAGGTCTGGCAACTGATGGCGATGCTGATCGGATTGGAGCGGTTGATGAGAAAGGGAATTTCATCGATAGTCATAAAATATTTTCGTTACTTTTGCGCCATCTGGTCACGCAGAAAAACAAGCGGGGAGATGTGATTACGACGGTTTCCACCACACAGATGGTGAACCGGTTGTGTGAAAAGCTTCAATTAAAGATCTTTGAGACACCCATTGGCTTTAAGTACATCTGCCAGAAATTTCTGGAGACTAATCCTCTCATCGGTGGGGAAGAGTCCGGCGGGATTGCCGTCGCTGATCATGTCTACGAGCGCGATGGAATTCTTTCGGGGCTGCTGCTCCTTGAAATTTTGGCCCATCATCAAAAGCCAATGTCGGAAATTCTATCCGATCTTCAAAAAGAAGCCGGCCCTCTTTACTTCGTGCGAAACGATCTAACCATCTCCGAAGATAAAATCGCCGCCCTGAAAGAAAAGCTCAAATCCAATCCTCCCACTCATCTGCTTGGGAAAAAAATCGCACGGCCGCATCTGCTCGATGGTTTTAAATATTTTTTAGAGGATGGAAGCTGGCTTCTGATTCGTCCTTCTGGCACAGAACCCCTACTGCGGCTTTATGCGGAGGCACCTACAGTGGAAGAAGCTCGGGCATTAATTGGTGAGGCGGAAAAAATCCTTTCAGAATCTCTTCCATGATTCCTTGGCAAGAAATTATTTAAATTGCTTCTCCTTCCTGAAACAAAACTCTGATCTTCATTTCAAGGAGTGGTTGTGCGCATTGCGGTCATCGATATCGGAACGAACTCTATCCACATGCTGATAGCGGACGTACTTTCAAACTCAACCTTTGAAATCATCGGAAAAGAAAAAGAGATGGTTCGTTTGGGGGATGGGACTCTTTCATCAGGGCGTTTGAGTCAAAAAGTAATGGCACGCGGTCTTGAAACACTGATGAAATTTGCTCGCCTGGCTCGTAGCAAAGGAGTTCAGAAAATCTGGGCCGTTGCAACTTCGGCAGTTCGCGAATCCAGAAACGGTGGAGATTTTATCGAAACGGTGCTCAATCAGACAGGGATCGATGTCAAAGTGATTACCGGTGAAGAAGAAGGTCGCCTTATCAACCTGGCTGTCCGCCATACAAAGGAATGGAAAAGAGAAAAATATCTCCTGATCGATATCGGAGGGGGCAGTGTTGAAATTGTTTTGTCAGATCTGTCAGAAATTTACGTAATCAAAAGCTTAAAGCTTGGAGCGGCAAGGGTACGAGACCTTTTTCTTAAAAAGGGGACCTCTGCCCAGTTCAAGGCAACAGAACGTTTTCTTGAGAAAACCTTTAAAGAACTGTCTCCTCTCATTCAGAAAATTGGTTTTCAAAAAGTGATCGGGACCTCAGGAACGATTCAAAATCTGGCGACAATGGCTGGCAGTCTTTATCGGGGAGCCAATCCACGATCCAAAGCTCTGACTCTTTCCTTTAAAGAGTTGAAGTGGCTTTATACCCTGCTTAAAAAAAGCACGTCTGACCAAAGGGTCCGTATGAAAGGACTGGATCCTTTAAGAAATGATTCCATTCAGGCAGGAGCCGCTGTGGCCTATGTTTTTATGAAAACATTCAAAATCCAGGAGATGGATTACTGTGATCGGGCTCTGCGTGAAGGGATGATTTATGATTTCATGGAGCGTTATCAGAAGCGGCTGAAAAGCGAATTAGAAATTCCAAATGTCCGGCTGAGGAATGTTTTGAAAATAGCCACCCGTTGCGACTATGACCGAAAGCATGCTGAACAGGCAAAAAGGCTTGCTATTCAAATCTTTGATCAGTTACAGCCATTTCATCACCTGACAGCGATAGACCGAGAACTGTTGGGTTATGCAGCTCTCCTCCATGATATCGGCTATCACATCAGCTACGACCGTCACCATCACCATGGGTATTATCTCATCAAAAACATGTCGATGGATGGATTTCAGGAAGAAGAAATCAATCTCCTGGCGCACACGGTCCGCTACCATCGCAGGTCCTTGCCTAAAAACAGTCATTCTGAATTTATCTGTCTTGAACAATCTGTTCGCCATCGAATCTGCTGGCTAGCGAGCATTCTGAGAGTGGCTGATGCTTTGGATCGCACGCGTTTTTCAGTCGTAAAATCTATCCGAATTTCCAAAAGATCTGAGAAGCTGCTCTTCCAGCTTAAAACGGGAAACGATTCAGAATATGAAGTCTGGGAGGCAATCCGAAAATCCGATTTACTAACGAAAATGACTGGGCTGGAAGTTGTGTTCCGTCAGATGAATAACCCACGCGAATCATGAAAGCTTCATTGGAAGGATCTTTATGTTTCAGCATCCCAACCCCTATTCCGGTAAACTGATTATTGTAGAAGGTATCGATGGCTCGGGGAAGTCTACTCAATTGCGGCTTTTAAAAAGCTGGCTGGAAGCAAAAGGCTATCCGGTTTTTCTAACCGAATGGAACAGCTCCGATCTTGTCAAACAGACAACCAAAGAAGGAAAGAAAAAGAAGACACTCACTCCCACCACCTTCAGTTTACTCCATGCAACCGACTTCGCGGATCGGCATTCTCAACATATTCTTCCTCCTTTAAAAGCTGGAATGATCGTGCTTGCAGATCGTTACGCATATACGGCCTTCTCAAGAGATGTGGTTCGCGGAGTAGATCGTCAATGGATTCGAAAAATGTACCAGTTCGCCATTCAGCCCGATTTGGCCCTTTATTTTCGCGTGCCTCTGGAAGTTGCCATTGATCGAATTTTATCAGGTCGTCCCAAGCTGAAATACTACGAGGCCGGGATGGATATGAACCTTTCCTCTCAGCCTGAAGAATCTTTTCGTCTGTTCCAGGGCATGATTCTCAAGGAATATGAAAGCATGATTTCGGAATTTGGATTCACAGTCATCGATGCCGCGCTTGATATCCAGGCTCAGCAGAAAATCGTCCGTGAGGCAGCTGCCTCTCACCTGGAGGGTTTTCATCCACGCAGGAGACGTTATGGAAAAACCAATCAAATTTTTTGGTGACGGATTACCTTATCTCAAAGGGCTTCAGTTAAAAGGAAAGCTGATCGCGATTGAAGGAACCGATGGAGTGGGGCGCTCGACCCAGATTGAATTACTCAAGCAATGGCTTGAGATTCAGGGGTTCGGAGTCGTGATGACAGGCTGGACCCGCAGTAATCTGATGAGTCGGACGATCGAAATGGCGAAAAGCGGCAACATGCTCGATCGCATGACGTTCAGTCTTTTGTATGCCACGGATTTTGCTGACCGACTGGAAAATGAGATTTTACCTGCTTTGAAATCTGGGTTTGTCGTTCTTGCCGATCGCTATATTTATACCGCTTTTGCACGCGATAGTGCTCGAAACCGCAATACTCAATGGGTGAAGGACGTCTTTGGATTTGCTCCCATTCCTGACCTGGTTTGCTACCTGAAAATAGACGTCAATCGTTTGATTCCCCGTGTGATTGGTTCTGGTGGAATGAATTATTGGGAATCTGGCATGGACCTGCATTTGGCTGACAATATCTTTGACAGTTTTAAAAAATACCAGCGCCTGCTGATTTCTGCTTATGATCGAATGAGTGATGAGTATGGATTCGAAACAATCGATGCGCGTAAAGGAATTGAAGAAATTCAACGGGACTTACGTCAGAGGATTGAAAAAATCTTAAAACCATCTCCGGTCGAACTTCCCACATCCCTTTCTCCTGAAAGAGAAAAAAAGAAAACTCAGGTGGTCGCCTGATGCTTTCCTGTTTGAGAATGAGAGCGATCAAGCAAATCGCATTTCGAGGACAAATCGACTCTTGAGTCAAAGGTGGAATCTATAAAGGCCTTTTCAAGAAAGGCGATTCGCTGATTTATTTAGAAATTCAAGATACATACCCAGCCTTCTAATTCCCTCCCGAATGTTCTCGACCGAATTTGCATAGGAAATACGAATATATCCTTCGCCTCCTTTTCCAAAATCGATGCCGGGAGTGATACCGACTTTCGCCTTTTCAAGACAATCGAAGGCAAAGCGATAAGAATCCTTTGTATAATTGCGAATGCTCACAAAAACGTAAAAAGCTCCCTGAGGCTCAAAAGCGGGTGTGAGGCCAATTTTTTTTAAGGCATCCAGTGTTACTTTTCTGCGCTCATCGAAAATCTTTCGAATTCTTTTTATGTCCTCGCTTCCTTCTTTCAAGGCGGCGATTCCTGCCTTTTGCACAAAAGGATTCACCGAGATGGAAAAATTCTGCTGGATTTTTTGCATGGGTCGAATGAATTCGCGGGGAGCGATGAGATAGCCTAACCGAAATCCCGTCATCGCATAGGATTTTGAAAAACCATTGATGACAAAGGCCCTGTCGGTAAACTCCAGCGCAGAGCGCTGCTCTCCTTCATAAACCAGACCGTGATACACCTCGTCGGAAATAAGATGGGGTTTTAGCTTTGAGAGCGCATCAAGTGTTGAAGAGGAAATTAAATATCCTGTTGGGTTTGAAGGAGAGTTGATGAGAATGCCTTTTGTTTTGCGGGAGATTTTTTTTTGAACTTCTTTTGGAAGATATTGAAACCGGTTTTTTTCATGTACGCGCACGTAGCGGGGTTTTCCTCCGAAAAACTCCACGAAATTTGAATAACAGGGATAGTGAGGATCTGACAAAATGACTTCATCCCCTGGATTGAGCAAGGTAGCAAAAACTAGAAAAAAGGCGGCAGAGCTTCCGGCAGTGACAATCACCTGCTCCGGATCGATCTTCACTCCGTAATCTTTCTGATAATGATCGACAATCGCTTCACGTAGCTCCACAAGCCCTTGTGAGTGGGTGTACTTGGTAAAATCTTTCTCTAATGCCTCATGACAGGCCTTTTTGGCGCAAGCGGGAGGGGGAAGATCGGGCTCACCAATCGAAAGCGAAATGACATCCTCTCCTGCCTGCTGCATTGCCTGGGCTTTTTCCAGGATATCCATGGCAATAAAAGATTTGATATTCTGAGCTCGTTTCGAGGAATTCTCTTTTTTAAATTTTAGATTTGAGGGCATAGATTTTTTCATCAAGATTCAGGGTTAAACTTCACAGAAGGTCTTGTGAAGGCAACTTTTGCTTCGGTTATCCGATAATGATAGAGGAAGAATCAAAGGAGAAATCTATGATATTTAACAAGACTTATGTAATGACTTCATTTCTATTGTTCACCTTTCTTCTCTTTTCAACTCTTGCCCGTGCTCAGTTCTATCCTGGTTATATGCCTTATTATGGAGGTTGTTTTAAAGGGTGCAGCACATCCGATAAGATTGCTACTGGAATTGGTCTCGGATTGGGGGCCATGAACAGCGGTCTTTATCTCCACGATGTGTATAAAGATCAACAGGCGCGGACCCGGCAGTACCAGATTCAGGCAGAGGCATTGCGCTCTTCTCCCTATAATCCCCAGGCGGCACAGGATTATTACAACATGCAACTCGTGGCTCCCTTCTTTGATGATGGAATTCCTGGAGTTCCGTCAAAATCAAAAACTTCCAAATCGGCTCCAAAGGTCGATCCCTTTACTTTCGATTCTCCTGAATTAAAAACTTCCAAATAAAAACCGGATTTTTCATGCGACTTTTTATCCTCCTACTTCTGTTTCTTCTCCCAAGCCTGGCCCACGCTCAGCTTCCAGTCGTGAGCGCTAATGGGTTCACCTGCACCCAAAATCAGAGCCTGGTGAATTGTTATGGGCAGTTTCCTCAAAGTTACGGAGTGTTCAGTGCCAGCGGAATGTATGGAGTGCAGATGACCTACGAAACCCATTCTTTTCCCAAGCTGCGCTACTTATTTGATAGTCGGTCAGGGTGCTTGATGGAAATCGCTTTGAATTCCCAAGGCGAGGCAATGCAGGCGCTTGTCAAAACTGCGTCGGGTAAGGTGCAGACCTTCGTTTTACCCGTTCAGCAGGTGCAGGCGAATGGATTCTGCCGAATGTAATTTTCTCAAATATTAATGAGAGTGATTGAGGTTTTTTCGCTTGTCGAAAAAGGATCGGATTTGCAAAAAAAAACGGGGGCTCTTTGCAGAGCCCCCGTTTTGCTTTAAAGCGGATCTTTCATCCTGCAAATTAGAAGCGGATTTTCAAAGCCGAGCTGTCTTCGCTTAGGATTCCCCTGGAAAAACCGGTGATCTGAGGAAGGATGTTCCAGATGTAAAAGCGCACGGTTTTGATTTTGGATTCATAAAAGCGGGCTTCCGGATTGTTCTCGCACACGGCCGATTTCTTTTCTTCGGTATCGGCCTTGGCATCGGCCCAAATGGCTTCCAGTTTGGGAAGGGCAATGAGGGCTTGCTCCAAAAGCAACCAGCCGAGGGTGATGTAACTTGTCAATTGCAAGAAAGGCACCGCCTGAAGAAGTGCTACCTGGGTATTCCCGCTCATTCCGTATTCGGCCAGCTTCATGGCTGTTTTCCCCAAGGTCTCCAGAGATTTACGGAAAGATTCGAATTCTTTTCCGAAGGCAGGGTTTGAAGCATGCGATTGAGAGAATTGATCAAGTTTTTCATAGAAATTTCTGAAAAGTTGCCCGCCTTTCATTGTGAGTTTACGACCGAGAAGATCCATGGCCTGAATGCCATTGGTCCCTTCATAAATCGAGCTGATCTTGGCATCGCGGACCATCTGCTCGATGGGATATTCACTAATATAGCCATAACCCCCGTAGACTTGCATGGCCTGAACGGCGACATCAAAACCTTTATCGGAAGCAAAGGACTTACAGATTGGGGTCAGTAATTCGACAAAGCCCTGATAGTATTCTTTCTTTTCAGGATCTGTTTCATGCTTTTCCAAATCGATATAATAACCCACCTGATAAATCAGAGCACGCAAACCTTCGACATAGGCCTTCATCGTGATGAGCATGCGTCTGACGTCTGGATAATTGATGATGACATCTCCGCCCTGGACGCGTTCTTTGGAATAGGCGATGGCATGACCCAGTGCATTTCCGGCGATGCTCATGCCCTGCATTCCAGTGAGCAGGCGGGCTTCGTTCATCATTTGGAACATATAGGCTAGCCCTTTGCGTTGCTCGCCGATCATAACTCCATAGCATTGATTGTGATCTCCAAAGGCGATGGTACAGGTTGGAGAACCATGGATTCCCATCTTTTTCTCAAGATTCACAATGCGGACATCGTTGGACTCGCCCAGGCTTCCATCGGCATTCACACGAATCTTGGGAACCACAAAAAGACTGATTCCTTTGGTGCCGGCAGGGTCGCCTTCCACACGAGCTAAAACCAGGTGGACGACGTTGGAGGAAAAATCGTTATCGCCGCAGGAGATGAAGATCTTCCCGCCTTTAATCAAATAGCCCTGGTCCGTTTTTTTAGCGGTCGTTTTAATATCACCCAAACCGCTACCTGCTTGAGGTTCTGTCAAACACATCGTGCCGGTCCATTCTCCAGAGTACATTTTTTTACAATAAAGATCGGCAATTTCTCTTGGGGCGAGCTCTTCAATGACCTGAGTGGCGCCGTGGGTTAAGCCCGGAAACATCATGAAGCTGGTGCAGGAGCCACCAAAATATTCCCCAATTCCCATGCTTAAAGAAACAGGAAGGCCTTGTCCGCCATGCTCTGGGGAAGCATCGATCCCGATAAAACCATTGGCGGCATAGGCGGCATACGCCTCTTTAAAGCCTGGCGAAGTGACGACGACTCCATCGATGAGCTTGGCACCTTTTTCGTCGCTTGTAGAATTTAAGGGGGATATTTCCTTGTTGGCAAACTTGAAGGCCTCTTTAAGGATGATACGGAAATCTTCTTCTCCAAAATTTTCAAAGGCGGGGTATTTTTTTAGATCCTGAATTTTGATGTGTTCGAATAAGGTAAATTCGACATCGCGTTCGTCACCAAGGTAAGCCATAAAATCTCCTCTAAAAAATTTAATTTGATTGATAGCAGAATGTTCTGAAGCGCTCGAACTTGGTTCAAGCGGCTCAAAAATTTGTAGGTGACGATTAACACACCCAATAAAGCCTGCAACAAAAATTACGCCCTTTGTTGAGGAAAAATGCACGTCCATTTCTCAGGGACTTTCTTGAGTTAGCAATCTGCATTGTTGAATTTCCGGACAAGAATCCTCATGTGTCTTTATGTGCGTTTGGACTTCATAAGCAATTAAAGCCTTCTATCTCACCCCCTAAAGAAATTGCTATCTTGGTTGAAATCGACTGGTGAAGGTAGAATGATTTCTTAAGGTATAAAAAAACCCCATCTTTTTGAGATGGGGTTTTAAGCTTAAGCCATTTTTTATGGATGATCTTAGTGGGCGGCTTTGGCAGGGGCTTTTTCTGCTTCTTTGGGAGCCGCTTTGGTCTCGGCTGGCTTGCTTTCAGCTTTTTTGGTTTCAGTGGTTTTTACTTCGGTCTTGGTGGCATGAACTTCTTCTTTCTTGGCTTCGTGCTCACTTGAGAAGGCAACAGAAGCAGAAGAGATGAGACCCGCGGTAAGCACTAAAGCGAGTAGTTTTTTCATTGTTTTTTCTCCTTAGGTTTGTGGGTTCCAGTGGGAACACCAGGTTAAGAACTTCAAAATCAGGTTTGGGATACTAACATAATTTTATTTTTAGACTCAAGCTCTAACTCGGCCATACAGTTCTGAGTTTTTTCTCAGAAATGAAGTCCCAAAAAAGAGATCTTTAATAAATGTTTCGATTTAAGGAAGAAGGCTGAGAAGGTGATTGAATATCTGAATGAAGCTTTCTTCACCACATTTAACTGAAAAACTCTGAGCTTTTTGAAGATAGCTTTTAATTTCTTCGTAACCAGTTTCTTTTTTAAGGAGGGCTTCGATCAGTTTTAGATCGATATTTTTGGCAGTGACCATTCCTTCAAAATTATCCTTGGCAGATTCATTCAGATATTGAATCGCCTGTTTTTTTTGGCCTTTTCTCAAGGTGATCATTCCTAACGTCGTAAGAGCACGGTGTTTAAAGGCGGGGATGTCGTTCGCTAGGTTTAAGACCTTCTCGGCCTTTTTCGCGGCTGTATCGAACTGATTGAAATGATCGGTTAAAAGCTCGGCTAAAATCAGCTTTAAGGAAGGATCAGATGGGAGCAGTTTTTCGGCTTTTTCATAAGCCCGCCAGGCAGCCTTGTAGTCTTTTTTCAGTTTATATAAAACACCCCAGGCCGAGTAAAAAAGCGCCTCAAGGGTTTTATCTTTCATTGTCTCAGCTTCTTGAAGACCCGCCTTCAGTTCCATCTCGGCGGCATCCGTATTTTTTTTTCCGATCCATTCGAAGGCGTTTGTTAATCTTTCGGAGTGAATGGGCTGATCCATGGATTTCTTTCTGGTTTTTTTCTTCATAGGTTATGATCGAAATGGGAGGGTTCAAAAAGATATCGGAAATCGGTAGAAAGATCACGATTCCAAGTGGATGATTTTGATCATTTCAGAATGGATTCTCCCGTTCGAGGCAAGAATTTCCTTGGAATAAACACTAAAAGGGCGCCCACGAAAATCAGTCACCTGTCCTCCTGCTTCCTGGATCATCAGGTAACCTGCTGCTACATCCCAGGGAAATAGGTCCAATTCCCAAAAACCATCAAAACGTCCGGCAGCGGTATAGCAGAGATCAACTGCAGCCACACCATCCCGCCTTACGGCCTGAGCATTGAGGATAAAATCCTGAAAATGCTGGAGGTTATTATCTTTTGCTTTTGCGACATTGTAGGCAAAGCCGGTGCTTAAGAGAGAGCTTTTAAGAGTTTCTGTCTCAGAGACTTTTAGCCTTTGACCATTTATTGTTGCTCCAGCCCCTTTTTCTGCCAGGAACAATTCCTTAAGATTCGGCTCATACACCACCCCGAGAACGATCTCCCCTTTATATTCCAGGGCAATAGAGGTGCAAAAAAGCGGATAGGCATGGGCGTAGTTGGTAGTTCCGTCCAAGGGATCGATGATCCATTTGTATTCGGAGTCTTTTCGCTGACCCGATCCTTCTTCGGCTAAAATGTCGTGGGTGGGAAAGGTCCCCTGAATCAGGGAAACGATCTCGTGCTCGCATTTGCGATCGACTTCGGTCACGAGGTTGATTTCCCCTTTGAAGTGAATGTCATGGACATGACCCAAGCTGGCCATTTGGATTTCGCCAGAGAGAAGACAGGCTTTTTTGGCAAGTTCGAGAAAATCTTTCATGCAGAAGCTTCTAGACTGCTTCGCTGTTGGATTTCAATCAATTCTTCGAAATCTATCTTTCAGGAAAATCCTGGAAGGAAGAAGAATCATGAGGAAAGCGAATCTCATAACGGGAATTGATGCCGGATCCTCTCGAAGTGTATCGCTGAATACATCGGAGAAGGCTTGAGATTGAGAAAGGTTTTGGAAGATAGGTGTCAGCCCCAGCCTCCATGGCTTTTTCAATTCCTTCGCCCTCTGAATCTGCAGAAATAATAATGAGGGGTATGTCTCTTAGATCTTCGGAGGTCTTTAAATATTCACAAAGCTCATAACCATTGGGGGAAGGAATTCTTAAATCAAGCAGGATGCAGTGCGGACGTCCTTGCTGCTGAACACTCCAAAGGGCTTCGAGCCCTGAGCTTGCCCGACGGATTTTATATCCTTCCTGAATAAGGTTGTAAGAGACCAAATCCATTAAATCATGATCATCTTCTACAATTAGAATTTCTTTTTTAAGTTCGGTCATTTTTTTCTCCTTTTTAAGAAAGGGACCGTACAGTGATTTCATGAAGATCGTATGACGCCCGCGTAAAAATGCTCACCTCAAATGTCACTGAGATTTGCTTTTTTCTTCATCGAATTGTCACAAAACTCTTCTATCTCCCCCCTCGAGTTCAAATTCACAAAAATGATTGAAAGGAGAAATCGTTATATGAAGAAAGTTCTGACAGGTCTATGTGTGGCCTCTCTTATTCTGGTCGGAAGCACTTCCGCCTGGAGTACAACCCCATCCAAAAAAACAAATAAAAATGCAGTTGAATCTTCTCAGGAAATAAAATCAGCTGAGCCAGCAGTAACCCTTCCCCCTCCAGCCTCAACCTGGGCGGATAAGTTTGAGACTGGCTGGAAAAAGGGTCTGTTTTTCCAATCCAAAGATAAAAAGTTTTCCATGAAGACCCGCATTCGGATGCAGCCTCGCTATGAGTATACGGCCAACGACAATAAAGCCGACGATTCTACCTTTCGCATGAGACGTTTAAAATTTTCCTGGGAAGGAAACGCTTTTAGCAAAAATTTAAGCTATAAAGTTCAGATCGTTCCCACCGCGAGTAAATCGGAAGATTTTCTTGAGGATGCGGCCTTGACCTATAAGGTGGCCGATGAGTTTAAATTCAATTTCGGTCAATTCAAAGTTCCTTACAACCGCCAGCAGATCACTTCTTCCGGAAGGCAGCAGTTTCCAGATCGATCGCTTGCTTCGGATGAGTTCCGATTCTCCACCATCGATCGCGCTACCACGACGACCTGTACATTTCCGGGGGGTGGAACGGTTGCGGGAGTTGGGATTGCATGCGGGTCGGGAGCAACGGCAAGTACTTCCGATAAAGATACCGCCCGCAAGTTTCATTACGATCTGGGTGCCATGTTCCAGGGAGAGCTCTTTAATAAAAAACTCGAATATAACCTGGCGTTTACGAATGGATCAGGTTTAAATCGAACCAACGCCAACAAAGATTTGCTCTATACCGGCCGTCTGGTCTGGAATGTGCTTGGTCAATATGGATATTCTGAATCAGATGTAGAAGGATCAGAGCATCCGGCCCTGATGATTGGAGCGAGCGGCGGCTATAATGTCCAGGATGTGACCAAAACCAAAATCCTGCAGGCAGGAGGCGAGTTGGGTTTCAAATACAAAGGTGCTTCACTCCAGGCCGAGTATTTTCTTAGACACAACAATCCCACCGGAACTGCTAAAAGTACAAAAGACCATGGTTACTACGCTCAGGCGGGATATTTTGTAATTCCCAATCACCTGGAAATCGCAGCCCGTGCCTCCCAATATTTGAAAGCAGGCGCAAGCAACAATAAAAGTGAATATACCGGAGCGGTGAACTATTACTTCTTCGGTCATGATCTAAAACTGCAGGGAGATTACTCTTATCTGCCCCGTCAGGAATCCTCAGGTAATCTGGCCGATCATCGTTTTCGCTTGCAACTCCAGGCCTGGTTTTAAGCTTTTTCTCTCCTTGGGTTTGAGGGAGGGGTAAGCCCCCAACGCGCCCCTCCTAAAAATCCTTTGACGGAGTGAAGTGATTTGAAGAAATACGGTGGAAAATTTCATCCACCTCATCCTTAAAAGTACGGAGAATAATATGAAAAAAACCTTACTCGCTTTTTGTGCAGCCGCTTTGATGGCCACGGGATTTGCCTCCCCTGCCTTCAGCGATCCGATTCGTTTAAATGGAGCCGGAGCGACCTTTCCTTATCCCCTCTATTCCAAATGGTTTAATGAGTATCACAAGTTAAAACCCGAGATTCAGATCAACTATCAATCCATCGGGAGTGGTGGTGGTATTCAGCAGATTAAAGCCAAGACCGTTGATTTTGGAGCATCCGATGCTCCTTTAACGGCGGAGGAAGAAAAGGCGATGCCCGCTCCGATCGCCCAGATTCCCATGACGGCAGGATCTGTGGTCGTCGTTTACAACCTGCCTGGCGTCGATAAAGGGCTGAAGCTCACCTCCGAAGCCGTGGCTGATCTTTTCCTGGGAAAAATCAAGAAATGGAATGATCCTAAAATCGCTTCTCAAAATCCTGGTGTGAATCTCCCAGACATGCCGGTCGCAGTTGTTCATCGCTCCGATGGTAGTGGGACGACATATGTATTCACCGATTATCTTGCCAAAGCGAATGCAGATTCTTATTGGACCATTGGTCGTGGAAAATCGGTCAACTGGCCCGAAGGGATTGGAGCGAAGGGTAATGAAGGCGTGACTGGCCAGGTGAAACAGATTCCAGGCGCTGTGGGCTATGTGGAGTATGCCTATGCCATTCAGAATAAGCTGACCTATGCGTCCATTCAAAACAAGGCAAAGAAATTTATCGAGCCTTCACCTGCTGCAACCACCGCTGCTGCTTCAGCAATGACTGGCGAGTTGCTGAAAGACATCCGCAACTCGATTACCGATGCGAATGGAGAGGGGTCTTACCCGATTTCAGCGGTGACCTATCTTCTAGTTTACAAAACACAGGAAGACGGAACCAAAGGCAAATCCCTCGTTGATTTTCTGAAGTGGGCAATGGTCGATGGCCAGAAAATGGCGGAGTCCCTTCAGTACTCAGCTCTCCCCGCCTCACTGATTCAGGTTAATGATAAAACAATCTCTGGAATTGTCGTGAAGTAACTTTATTCCGATTTCCAATAAAAAAGCTCCCTGGGAGTTTTCCCTGGGAGCTTTTTTTATGATTGAATCACTTTTGGTGAGAATACTTCTCGAATGAACCTTAAGTCTTTCTTACTTATAAGGGCTTAGATAAGGCTTTGCTTTTCGATGGTATCCTTGAGTTTTTTAACGATTTCTTCTTTTGAAAAAGGTTTTTGAATAAAACCTACCCCTGTTTTTTTTCTCAACTCCGACATTGTTTCGCCCTCCGAATAACCACTGGCAAAAACGACCGGAATTTTTCGGTCCAGCTTTTCTATTTGCTGGAAGGCTTTAAGCCCATCCAGAACAGGCATGATGGCATCCAGGACAATCAGATCCAGACTGGATTCGTTGGTTCTGGCAATTTTGATAGCTTCAACTCCATTGTTGGCACACAAAACGTTGGCTCCAAGTCCGGAGAGAATTTCACTCAAGAAGTCTGTCAATGTTACTTCATCATCAGCGACCAGAATCAGTTTGTTTTTCCAAAAGCTTTTTTCTTTTTCGATCTGACCCAGCGCGTTTCTATTTCCCGATTTGGATAGATCCAGATTTAAGGAAGACGCTTTGGTTGCTGGAAAATAAAGATGGAAGATTGTTCCTTTTCCTTCATCGGATTCCAGGCCCAAAATCCCATCATGATTTTGAATGATTCCATAAACCATTGAAAGCCCTAGACCGGTCCCTTTGCCAGGCGCTTTGGTGCTGAAGAACGGATCAAAAATTTTCTCCTGGATATGCTTGGGAATGCCGGTTCCCGTATCCCGGAAAATGACATGGACATAAGAGCCTGAATGAATGGCATTGGGATCATGGCGCAAGGATTCATCCGGGTATAATTCGTAATTTTCAGAAGAGATGTGAATTTCTCCGCCCTGAGGCATGGCGTCGCGGGCATTAATTCCGAGATTGACCAGGACCTGAAGAATCTGTCCGGAGTCTCCTTCGATCGGCCAGAGCTCATTTTGTAATTTATGATGAAGAGAGACTTTCTCGCCCAAAGTTGGAGTGAGTAAACGAATGGCTTCCTGAATCACTTCATTCATTTTAAAGATCTTTTTCTCTGATTTTTCCTTACGGGCAAATCCCAGCAACTGTTTGGTAAGTTCGGCGCCTCGTTTGGCAGAACGTTCTATGACCTCCAGCTGTCTTAAGGTTTTGGGATCATGAGCCCATTTTTCTTTTAAGATCGAGGCGTAGCCCAGAATGCCGGAAAGAATATTGTTAAAATCATGGGCAATGCCTCCCGCCAGATTTCCGATGGACTCCATCTTTTGAACTTTCAGCAACTGCTCCTGTGTCTGAATCAGGTTTTCATGGGCATAGTTGGCTTCCTTGATTTTCTGCTCCAGGATGAATTCCGATTCTTTCAGATTCTTTTCGCTTTCCTTAAGATCCTGGGTCCTTTCTTCGACGAGGATTCTGGCTCTTTGCTCCAGGCGCTGAAAAATTGAAATCAGGGTGGAAAAAAGAAGGGAAACTAGTGCTGAAAAAAAGACCACCCACATTGAAGCGGATGTGTTGGTTCCGATAAAATTGGGAGATCGGCTCCATCCAATGGTAAATGTCTTTCCAGCCAATTTCAGTTGAGAGACTTTTTCAAATTCTGGAAATTTTTCGGGAGCCGTGAGGTTGGTATAAAGCAGATTTTCAAAATCGATTGTGGATCCTTCAAAAAGAAAAAGTGAGATTTCATGTGTTGTATCCGAGAGAATCCGGGATAAAAAATTTTCTGTAACAAATGGGGCATAGGTCCAGCCGATCAGCGCCTGGCGTCTTTGCTCCAGGGTAGTCAGCTCCACTTCCTTATTGTAAATCGGAAGGAAAATGAGAAAGGCAGGTCTCTTGGCCTCATCCTGTACAAGGGTAATGCGAGAACTCATGATGAGCTCGCCTGTATCTCGTGATTCTTCTGCGGCTTTTCTGCGATTCCATTCCGAGGCGATATCCAGACCTAAGGCTGCACGGTTAGGCGCTTCCGGTTCGATATAGGTGATCACATAGTGAACGTCGGCAGGAGGGCGTTGAGAAACCGGAATTTCCTGGACAGGATGGATTTCAAAATCAGGGGCTTCATCTGCCCGGATTTGATCGAGAAAAGAAGCTTTTTCGTTTGGGTAAACAGGAAGAATCACTCCCATTCCATTCACGCCCGGATGTTGCTCGGTAATATGAGAAGCTTTGGTATAGGCTCTCCATTCGGATCTTTGAACAGATTCAGATGCCGCATAAAGACTCACTCCTCCCTGGAGGACATCTTTAAAATCATTCATGTGCATTTGAATCGAATGGGTGATGCTTAAGGCCAGTGTGTCGAAGTGGGCAGCATTGAATTCGTGTTCGTGTTTTTTTATAGAATAGAAAAGGTAAGCAGAAAGTCCCCAGCCGACGAAAAGAATGAGGAGGGGGAGGGATTTGAAGTTGAGGATTTTTTGGTAAATGCCGGTTTGTGAAGTTTGAAGGTTCAAGATTCAGAAATTCTAGCATCAGGTTGGGGAAGGATTTCAAGAGATTCCTTTGAACTCCAAAAACTTTAAGTGTCAAAATTTTGAGAATCTACACTTTTTCTTTTACGGCTTTTCCCAAAATTCCTGCAGGTTTTAAAATCAGGATCAGGATTAAAATTCCAAAAGCGAGCGCATCCCGGTAGGTCGAAGAAATGTAGGCTGTGACGAAAGTTTCGGAAACGCCAAGCAAATAGCCTCCCAACAGGGCTCCAGGAATACTTCCAATGCCCCCCAAAACGGCTGCGACGAAAGCTTTGAGGCCGAAAAGAATTCCCATAAGTGGGTCGATTCGCGGAGTGAAAACTCCCACCAGCACGCCCGCAGCTCCAGCCAGGGCCGATCCCATCAGGAAAGTGGTGGTCACCACGGAGTTTACGTTAATTCCAACCAATTGACTGGCTGTGTAGGAGTAAGAAACCGCACGCATGGCTTTTCCCATTCGGGTTTTCATCACAAAAAACCAAAGGCCGAACATCAGTAAAATACTTACTGTTACGATGAGGAGTTGGAGATTACCTATAATGATTCCGTTCCAGGCCAACACCGAGGTTTGAGGAATAAGGGTGGGGAAGAATTTTGGATCGGGCCCGAAGATCAGCTGGCCGCCGTATTCCAAAAAGAGAGAAATGCCGATGGCAGTGATTAATACGGAAAGGCGGGGAGCTTTTCGAAGTGGACGATAGGCAATGGCCTCAATGAGGCCACCCAATACTGCACAAACCATCATGGCTGATCCAAGCACCAGTCCGAATCGGAGAATAGGGGTCTCTGGGGAGATGAGTCGGGCCGTATAAAATCCAACCATCGCGCCCACCATGTAAACATCTCCATGAGCGAAATTGATAAAACGCAATACGCCATAAACCATCGTATAGCCCAAAGCGATGAGGGCATAAATGGAGCCCCAGGCAATTCCGTTAAGCAGTTGTTGAAGAAATTCGGACATGCGTTTGAGTAAGGTAATGTTAAGGATTTACCGAATCCACATACTGCGTTTTTCCTTCATTGATTTTTAAGATGACGATTTTTTTCTGGGCGTTTCGGTTGGCATCCATCGTAATTTCACCCGAGACTCCTGGGAAATTTTTTGTTTGAGCCAGGGCATCCCGTATTTTGGCAGGATCTTCGGAATTGGCTGTACGAATGGCTTCAAATAAAATGCGGGCGGCATCGTAACCTAAGACAGCCATGGCGTCCGGGGTTTCCCCATACCGGTTTTTGTATTTTTTGATAAAATCCTGAACGAGTGGATTCTGATCCTCCGGAGAATAGTGGTTTGTGTAGTACGACCCGTTCACGGCACTTTCGCCAATTTCCAGGGTTTTTGAAGAATCCCATCCATCGCCGCCCATGAAGGGAACCGTAATTCCCAGCTCGCGGGCTTGACGTGCGATCAGCCCAACTTCGGTATAGTATCCAGGCAGATAAATCCCGTCCGGATTTTTCTGTTTGATAGAAGTAAGCTGGGCACGAAATTCGGAATCTTTCTCCGAGTAAGATTCATCCGCAATAATTTCTCCCCCCAGCTCCCTGAAAGTTTTGATAAAAAAATCAGCAAGGCCAATGGAATAATCATTTTTAATGTCGCGCAGAATTGCAATGCGTTTGAGTTTGAGTTGGTTAAACGCAAAACGCGCCATGGCCATGCCCTGGAAAGAATCGATAAAGCAGGTGCGAAAAATATAATCGCCGACTTCGGTGACTTTGGGATTGGTAGAGGCCGGGGAGATCATTGGAATTTTAGATCGCTGGCATTCCGGAGCAGCAACAAGGCTGCGGGCCGATGCGACTTCACCGATAATCGCCTTCACCTGATCCTGCTGGATGAGTTTGAGGACCGCAGTTTTGGCTTCTTCGGTTTTTCCCTGATCATCTTCCGTGATGATTTTGACTTTTTTCCCCAAAAGTCCGCCGGCGGCATTGATCTCATCAGTGGCAAGCATGACGCCATTGTCAGTGGATTTGCCGAAGGTTGCTGTTCCACCGGTCAGACTTCCGAACTGACCAATCTTTAGGACATTTTCATTTCGCTCACAGGCTAAAAACGAAATCGCAAGCAGAGGAATGAATAAAAAAGAAAGAAGACGTTTCATAAAATCTCCTGTTTAAATTTTTAAAATTTGCTTTCCATCGCCTGGAAAACTCCTTTTTCCCTCGCCGCTATCAGAGAAATCTCATCAATCCCAATTCTTCATTAAAGAATTTTTGGCTGCTGCTGAGTCACGCAGTGGATAGCCCCCAAACCCCACACCAGATCCTGACAATTAATCCCAATGATCTTTCGATCAGGAAAAACTCTTTGAAGAATTTGGATCGCCTTCTCATCCTGAGAATTTCCAAAAATGGGGGCCAGCACGACCCGATTGGCAATATAGAAATTGGCATAAGAGGCCGGCAGGCGCTTGCCTTCATCATCCAGGATGGGATGGGGCATGGGAAGAGTCAGAATGTTGAAGGCTCGTCCGTCTTGATCCTTCATGAGTTTTAGGCGTTTCAGATTTTCCTGAAGCGGATGATGGTTTGGATCGGATGGATCTTCTTCTAGCGCAGTCAAAATCGTGTCCGGCCTCACAAATCGCGTGATGTCATCAATATGACCATCGGTATCATCTCCGACAATCCCTTCGCCCAGCCACAAAATGTGACGGACTCCCAGAAACTTTTTCAGAACATTCTCTATTTCCTTTTGGCTTAACTGCGGGTTGCGGTTTTTGTTCAGCAGACACTGCTCGGTGGTAAGAAGCGTTCCACGTCCGTTGACGTCGATCGATCCGCCTTCCAGGACAAACCCAGGCTCAAGGAGCGGTAGATCTAGAAGTGGAGCGATTTTTTGAGGGATGATGTCGTCAGGGAGAAGAGCTTCATATTTTTTTCCCCAGGCATTAAAAATCCAGTCCGTCATCAATAAGGGGGAAGTTGTCTTGTTGTCGTCAACCCGCTTTAAAAAAATGGGGCCGTAATCGCGGATCCAGGCGTCGACCGTCGGAATCGAATGAATGAGAAGATTCTCGGTCTTAACTTTTCGACCCTGTAATTTTTTCTGAACTTCCTGATGGGCCGTTTCATCATTCACCAAAAGGTGTACCTGTTCGTGAGGGGTCAGGGCCTCGATCATCTGGACAAAAACTTCCTGAGCCTTGGGCACTCGGTTGGGCCAGGTGATGGGATCTTTTGGCCAGGAAAGCCATGTGGCCTGATGTGGTTCCCATTCGGCGGGCATGGCGAAATCGGTTGGGATGAGAGAAGGTTTGGAATGGGTCATGAGTGGGTCTCAGATTGTTTTCTTAGAGGAGAGCTTTTGCATGAGTTAAATCCGGGAAATGACAGGGTCTTATTTCTCCAACCGATAAGCCTCATCCCGACGACAGGTTAAAAAAGGCCAATCTTTTCTCACTTCTTCAATACGGTCTAAATCGCAAGCGACAATCAAGTTTTCCTCAAGCTCATGCGAGGCCATTTGAAGTACGCGTCCTAAAGGATCGCTCACAAAAGATCCTCCCCAAAATTTTAGATGATCTTCCGTGCCGATCCGGTTGATAGCAGCTACAAAAACGGTATTGGAGATCGCATGCCCTCTCTGAACAGTCACCCAGGCATCGTATTCGGCCCGACCCAGCTCAGGGTTTCCACCAACCTGCCATCCAATGGCTGTCGGATAAAAAAGAATCTCGGCACCTTGAAGGGCCAGGGCCCTAGCGCCTTCGGGATACCACTGGTCCCAACAGATCTGGACGCCGATTTTGGCGTAGCGGGTCTGAAAGGGTTTGATCCCCAGATCGCCGGGTTTGAAATAATACATTTCAGAATAATAATTGCGCGGGTCATTCGGGATATGAACCTTGCGGTATTTTCCCAGGTAGGATCCATCGGCATCAATGACAGCGGCGGTGTTGTAAAAATGAGTTTGATCCTTCTCGAATAAAGAAGCGATCAGCACAATTTTTTTATCGCGGGCAAGTTTTGAAAACGCTTCTGTCGTTTCTCCCGGAACGGCTTCGGCCAGTTTGAAAAAAACCGGATCATCGGATTGGCAAAAATATGGAGATTTGAAAAGCTCCTGCACCGAGATGATTTGAGCCCCTTTGTCTGCAGCATCGGCGATGCGCTCGAGGGTTCTCGTCAGGTTTTTTTCCGGAGGATCAAAACCTGTTGTCTGAATGAGACCGAGGGTGACTGTTTTTTGGGGATGATTCATGTTGCTCTCCACGTTTCAAAAAAGGGCCCTCACGGGAGGGTTTTTAAATCACTTAACAAATGTGGGTACCGGTTAAAATCAATTGACTGAATATTCCAGTATAAAATTCGATGAGTCGAAAATCGGACTTCATTTTGATGCGTGCTCAATATTTCCCATCGCTGATTGGTCTGGAGTAAACATCTTCCCTTCTGGCCTTAAAAACAGGAAAGGATCCGCGGATTTTTTCCACTTCGCCTAAATCGATCGTCACCTGCAAAACTCCCGGATGCTCATCCATTTCTCCCAAAGAATTTCCCCAAGGATCAAAAACACTTGAACGTCCTCCATATAAAATTCCTTCCGGATTTTTTCCAACCTTGTTTGTGCTCACGACATAGACAAGATTCTCGATGGCGCGTGCTTTTAGCAAGCTCAGATAATGATCGATGCGGGCTTTGGGCCAGGCGGATGGGATGAGAAGAACCTGGGCCCCTCCTAAAATTTCAGCACGCAAAAGCTCCGGAAATCTTATGTCATAGCAGATCGCCAGTCCCAACTTTCCAAGATCTGTCGATGCCACAACGGCCCTGTCGCCCGAGTGAAATTTCTTATCCTCATCTCCCATCTGAAAAAGATGAACCTTACGATAAGTAGCCGTGATTTTTCCTTCAGGTGAAATCAACTGGGCACTGTTGTGGAATCTTCCATCTTCTTGCTCCAGGCAGGAGCCCAACACATGAGTGCGCTCGGTTTGTGCAAACTTTTGAAGTGCATCGATGAAATGTCGCGTTTGCTGAAGAATTTCTTCGCTGTTTTCAAGCTGAAATCCTGAAAGCCACATCTCGGGAAGCATGATAAGATCGACGGGTTTTTGGAGGGTTTGAGCGTGTTTTAAAAATTCCTGGTAAGTTCTTTCTGGATCCTTTTCATAGGTTTTAAGCTGAATGAGGGCTAAATGAATTTGAGATGAGCTCATAAAAGTTTCCTTAATGATTGGTTCCATGAGGAAATATAAGATTGAGTAATCAGATGGCTTTTCAAAATTATTCTTGATTAAGAATTATTAAACATAATAAATACTGCTCACCTAAAATTCATTGAGGGCGATTTTTTCATCTTTCTCCCAACAGAAGGACAGGTCTTTTTCTATTTAAGCTTTTATACACTCATTTATTCACAATTTAAGGAGGATTTTCCTATGTTGAAAAGTAAATCGGTTGCCTTAGTGGCTGCACTCATTCTGGTCGCTTCTTTTGGAGCTGCCTGCAAGAAAAAAGGTCCCACAGGGGGTGGGGTGGATACAACTCCCATAGCCAAGCTTAAAAGAATCAACTTTGATTTCGATAAATACAATGTGCGCACCGATGCGGTTCCTGCCTTAAAAGAAAATGCGGGCTGGCTTAAAGAGAATGCCAATGTGAAAATCATCGTGGAAGGTCACTGTGATGAAAGAGGAACCAACGAATATAATATGGCTCTCGGTGAAAGACGTGCGAACTCTGCCAAGAATTACCTTGTCAATTTAGGGGTTGGTGCAGATCGTGTTTCTACCGTCAGCTTCGGTGAGGAAAGACCTCTCGATTCTGGTCATGATGAAGGTGCCTGGGCACAGAACCGACGCGCAGAATTTGTCGGCCGCAAGTAATTTTCCTCTGGCCTGGATTTATTTTGGCTTTAGAAAACCACAGCAAAAATGGATTAATCACCATTGAGCTGTGGTTTTTTTTTGACTCTCGCATTCAGCAAATCCATAGAATGAAGGGGCTTCAGTCCTCTTGCACTTCAGAAGCCGTGCTCTTCCAATCGAGATCCCATTTCTTGCTTAGAGCATGTTTATAAAGCTGCTGCGCGATCTGCTGGTCTTAAGTTGTGCGCCTTAAAAAATCCTCACGTATTTATATAAGATACGTTTAGATTTTTAAGGCCCCGCGCGCCTTGCCATCCGGCAGCTCGCTACGCCTTCTAAACATGCTCTAAGAGGAGTTTGAGTAATTTTTGAAAATTCCAATCATTTCGTTGCAGGAGATCTTATGAACCGAATTTTTATCCGTATTTTTGTCCTTTTTTGTGCTTTTGAGCTTGTTTCGGTATCTTCAGTCTGGGCAGCAGGAGAGATCGATCAGCTCAAAAGTGAGGTTCAGTATTTAAAAGGAAATGTCGAAAATACCAATGCCCAGCTGGCAGAGGCCCTCAACCGTTTGGCTCAAATGCAGCAGGAATTTGCTTCGGTGCGCGGGGCTCTGGAGAGCAGCAATCACTATGCAGAGGAACAGACTCGAGCCTTACGAGAGTACGATCAGCGTATCTCAGCGCTGGAAGACAAGATCAGCATTTTGATGAATTTGCTCAAGGAAGTACGAGACGGTTCGGCAAGTCCGAAAACCCTCGCGGCCGACGAAGTTCAAACGCGTGAATTCCAACGCCTGCTCGATCTGATCAATGCGGAAGATTACAACAAGGCCCTTGCTGGATTTCAGGCCTTTGCCCAGAAATATCCCAAAAGTCCTTTGAGTGACAGTGTTCAGTACTGGACGGCCGAATGTTTTTACAGTTTAAACGATCTTAAAAAAGCGATTGGAGAATATCAGGTTCTGATCCAGAAATTTCCTGCGTCTCCCAAGGTCAAACAGGCCCTGCTCAAACAGGGCTACGCGTTTTTCGGATTGAGAATGTATCCGGAAGCCCGACCCTTTTTAGAAAAAGTCGTCGCCAGCTATCCAAATACCCTCGAATCTTCCAAGGCCCTGGCCAAGCTCAAGGAGATCGATCGTATCCAGGCCACTCTTCCTCCCGAATCGGCACCGGGTGTTGCTCCCACGCCTCCCTCTTCGCCGACGTTTCCTCCTGTTTCTTCGGTCAATCCCATTTCTCCTTCTCCTTCTGCTTCTACAATTGCTCCAGCTCCGGCACCAGCTCGGTCTTCTGCTCCTACGCAAACTACTCCCCGCAAACCGGTATCAGGCGGGATGTATGATTAATTTCTAAGTTACTATGTCCTTCGATCACCTCCTTGGCTCTCTTATTAATAGCAATCTTACCTCTCAAGTTCTGACGGGCTTAACCCCGTCGTCTGCGGCTTATTTGCTCGCCAGGTTTTTTCAGAAAACACAAAAAACCCTTGCCCTCATCGCACCCACGACAACCGAAGCAGAATTATTGCGCGAGGATTTGAACTTCTTTTTGGGTAAGCAGGCCCCTGTTCTTTATTTTCCGAATCTGGATGTCTTGCCTTATTTTCAGCTTTCTCCACATCCTGATCTTCTGACCGAGCGTCTGGGATGTCTTTTTGAGATGAGCTCTTCCAGAAAACCGGCGGTAATCATCTCCTCCCATTCGGCGACCTTACGCAGGCTTCCCCCCAAAACGATTTTTCAGACTTATACGGACTATCTGGTAAGCAAAGAAGAAATCGATCGGGAGCAGTTTCTCTCCAAACTTGTCGAGGCGGGATATCTTTCGGTTCCCCTGGTGGAAGATGCCGGAACCTTTTCGGTGCGAGGTGGAATTCTCGATGTCTTTCCTCCGCATTCTCAATATCCGTATCGCGTTGAGCTCTTTGGCGATCTCGTTGAATCCATCCGCCTGTTTGAGCCAAGCACGCAGCGCAGTTTGCAGGAAGTGGAGGAGTTGGTGCTTCTTCCATCGCGCGAGGTCATCCTCAACGAAAAAACCATTGCTCTCGCCATTTCCCGTTTGCGCCCTGTTTTTGATGACTGGGGACTTTCCAAATCGGAGCGGGAAGAGATTTTAACTCCGCTTAAAAACCGGCTTCCCTTTCCGGGCCTGGAAAGTTTTTTGCCTTATTTCTATGATCAAACGGCCTCGTTTTATGATTATCTGAAACCGGACGCCTCGGTGTTTTATCTCGATCCAGAGGCTGCCTCTCCGCATGAAACAAAGCTGAAGGAAGAACTTGTCGATGCCCGCCAGCACGCAACCAGTCCGGAAAGAATTGTTCCGGTCGATGCGATGTATTTTTCATCCGAAGAGCTTTTGCAAAAGAGTAAATCCTTTCGATGCTTCACTCTGGAAGCTTTTTTGTCTCCATCCTCCGAAAAGACGATTTCTGTTTTTAAAACCGAAACCAATGAAATCCTAAGAACAAAAATTCTTCCACCTTCCAGTGGCGGGAAAATGCTCGAGCCTCTTGCCTTGCATTTTCGCGAACAGATCGAGCTCGGCAGCAGGCTCATTTTGGTTGCAGGAAGCGAATCTCAATATTTACGACTCAAGGATCTGCTTTCGCGTCTGGATCTCAATCTCCATGAGACGGCTCTTGCGCCTATTTCTCTTTTATCTTCCGATCCTGGAAGGATTTATCTCACGCAAGGTCATCTTTCTCAGGGTTTTCAAATCGCAGGAGACGGATTTTATTTCGTTACCGACGAGGAAATTTTCGGATCCAAAACTCGCCGGATACGAAAAGCTCCAACGGTTTCCACAATTTTCAATACTTTTGAAGATCTCAAGGCCGGCGATACGATCGTTCACCAGGATCATGGCATCGGTCTGTTTAAGGGGCTGACAGCACTTAAGCTGGGAGAAGTGGGAGGAGAGTTTTTGCTCCTGGAATATCTGGGAGGCGATAAACTCTACTTGCCGGTTTACAGGCTTCATCTCATTCAGCGCTATTCGGGAGATGAAGGCTACGTGCCTGAGCTCGATCGCCTGGGAGGGACCCAGTGGCTGAAGACTCAGGAGAAAGTGAAAAAAACGGTCCGCACGATTGCGGGAGAGATCCTCAAGGTCTGTGCGGCGAGGGCTACCGAGAGACGGGTTCCGTATTCCATGACAATGGATTTGTTTGAAGAGTTTGAAGCCACTTTTCCTTATGAAGAAACCATCGATCAAGAAAACGCTATTCATGACGTTTTAAAAGATCTCGAAAAGGATCGACCGATGGATCGGCTGGTCTGTGGTGACGTCGGCTTTGGAAAAACCGAAGTCGCTTTGCGTGCTGCTTTCATTGCGGCTATGGATGGCAAACAGGTAGCGGTTTTGGTCCCCACAACGATTCTGGCCTTTCAGCATTTTGAAACCTTTCAGAAACGTCTGAAACACTTTGGACTTAAGGTTGAAATGCTTTCGCGATTTAGAAATCCGAAAGAACAGAAAGAAATTATTGACCGGTTGGGAAAAGGAGAGATCGATGTGGTGGTTGGAACTCATCGACTTTTACAGGCCAGGATGCCGTTTAAAAACCTAGGTCTTTTAGTCATCGATGAAGAACATCGCTTCGGAGTCATCCAGAAAGAAAAGATCAAAAAATTGAAAAACAGGGTTGATGTCCTGACTCTCACCGCCACTCCCATTCCGCGTACGCTCAATATCTCCTTATTCGGTATCCGCGATCTTTCGGTCATCAATACGCCCCCGCCCGATCGGATGGCCGTACGAACCTACGTCGCTCATTTTGATGAAACCCTGATCCGCGATGCCATCCTGCGCGAGTTTCATCGAGGGGGTCAGGTATTCTTCGTTCACAACCGCGTGCAAACCATTCAGGAGATGGTCAATCGGCTCAGACTCCTTGTTCCCGAGGCAAATATTTCTGTCGCTCATGGTCAGATGGAAGATGAAGAGCTTGAAGAAGCGATGCTTCAGTTTCTGCAAAAAAAATCCAACCTGCTTTTATCGACGGCCATTGTCGAATCA
This sequence comes from Myxococcota bacterium, assembly GCA_052034865.1. GTDB lineage: Bacteria > UBA10199 > UBA10199 > JADFYH01 > JADFYH01 > JBPOIC01. The sequence goes on from JBPOIC010000029.1 coordinate 30,696, forward strand.
GGACTGGATTTTCCTTCAGCGAACACCATTCTCATCAATCGTGCCGATACCTTCGGTTTGGCTCAGCTCTATCAGCTCCGTGGACGCGTGGGGCGCTCCAACCTGCGCGCTTTTTGCTATCTCCTCACGCCTCCCGAAGTCGCAATCACGCCTGAAGCGCGCACTCGCCTGAACGTTTTGCAACGTTTTACCGAACTTGGCAGTGGATTCAAAATTGCCGCTCACGATATGGAAATCCGCGGAGCAGGAAATCTTTTGGGAGTTCAGCAGCACGGCAATATCACCGCGGTGGGTTATGAAATGTATCTGCGGCTTTTGGAGCAGGCGATTCAGGAACTGAAAGGAGAGATTAAAGAAATCGAAGTGGATCCGGAACTGAATTTCAAGGTTCCCGCTTCGCTCCCGGAAACCTATGTACCTGAACCCTCCTTGCGTTTGGGTCTTTATAAAAGGATTTCCCAGGCCACGGATGCACAAGGCCTCGATGAGCTCAAAGAAGAAATTAACGATCGATTTGGTCCGTTACCCGATCCTGCAAATCATTTGCTGATGCTCATGCGCATTCGGCTGTTGGCGAAACGTTTGCTGATTGAATCCATCCATCAGGAACAGGCCCGCATGATCTATAAGTTTCATCCCAAGACCGCGCTCTCTCCAGAAATTCTGCTTAAAAAAATGAAGAAAGATCCAAAAAACTATCAACTCACTCAAGATTTTAAATGGATCACGCCTCAAAAAGAATCTTTCCCCGAAAAAATTCTCGAGCAGGTTTGGCAGCTTCTTTCAGAGCTTGATGCTCAGATTTCAGGATGAATGGGTTTTCGGGCAGGACTTTCGTTTCGGACAGGAGGTTTTGCCTTCAGACTTACCGAAGGCGTTAACGCGTTTGATAAATCGTGTCGCGCTCTACGGGGACGTGGCCGGTTTCGGTAATGAGTTTTTGAATATATCCGACCGAGAGGGATTCGGGCGTTTTGGCTCCAGCCATGTGGACGATGCGCTCCTGAGTGACAGTGCCATCCAGATCATCGGCTCCGAAGCAAAGGGCGAGTTGGGCAACTTTTAAACCGGTCATGATCCAGTAAACTTTGATGTGATCAAAATTATCCAGATAGATCCGGCTGACCGCGATCTGCTTGAGGTCGGTAAAGCCTGTTGGCTCTGGCAGATGGGCCATAGGAGTGTCGAAGGGGATAAAACTTAACGGGATAAAAGCCATAAAGCCGTGGGTTTCATCCTGTAAATCTCTCAGTAAACGCAGATGCTCTACGCGATCTTCATCATTTTCAATATGGCCATAAAGCATCGTCGCATTGGATTGAATTCCCATTTTATGAGCGATGCGATGAATTTCCAGCCAGCGATCTCCCTTGATTTTGTTAGGACAGATTTCCTTGCGAACGCGCTCGCCCAGAATTTCTGCCCCTCCGCCGGGCATTGAACTCAACCCTGCTTCGCGTAAGCGAGCAAGGGTATCTTCGACAGGCAGGTGACTGATCTTGGCAAAATAATCGATTTCAACCGCCGTGAAAGCCTTCAGATGTAAAGTTGGCGCTGTTTTTTTAAGCTCTCTTAAAAGATTTTCGTAATAATCGATTTTAAAATCCGGATGGAGTCCGCCCACGATGTGAAGCTCGCTCGCTCCCTCAGAAGCAGCCTGGGCCGCTGTTTTTTTCATCTCTTCCAACGAAAGTTCATAGGCTTTCTCTGATTTTTTCGGCTGACCAAATTCGCAGAATTTACAGTCCACATAACAGACGTTTGAATAATTCAGGTGGCGGTTGATGTTATAAAAAACCTTTTTACCATTTTTTTTCTCGCGTACCAGATTGGCAATTTCTCCGACGGCAATCAGATCGGGTGAAGCGTAAAGAGTAAGGGCATCGGCATCACTGATGCGTTCGGTGGCAAGGACTTTATTTTTAATTTTCTGAAGTTCAGGGGTCATAAGATTTATGATTTATCCAATGTGAAATGATCCAGGATGTCTTGAGTTTTACGGGTTTTTTTCTCTTTCGGATCCTGATTAGGGAAGGAAAAGGAAAATTATAAAAAAGAAAATCCTTTTTCAACATTCTCCTTTTTGTTGAATGAGGTGCATGAATTCCTGTCGGGTGGCGATATTTTTTTCAAAGCATCCGAGCATGGCCGAAGTCACCGCGCGGGAGCCGCGCTTTTGTACCCCGCGCATTTGCATGCACAAATGCTCGGCCTCGATCACGACACCAACCCCCAAGGGCTTTAAAGAATCCTTCAGCGTTTCCGCAATCTGGGTTGTCATACGCTCTTGTACCTGCAGGCGTCTGGCATAAACTTCAACCAGGCGGGCTATCTTTGAGAGGCCGATAATTTTTTTATTGGGTATATAGGCGACGTGGGCATGGCCCCAGAATGGAAGCAGATGGTGCTCGCATAAACTGTAGAGAGCGATGTCTTTCACGACGATCATCTCTGTGTATTTTTCGGTAAATTTGGCGCCATTGATAATTTCCTGAGGCGATTGATCGTAGCCTTGAGTGAGGAAACGAAGGGATTTAGCGACGCGCGAAGGGGTCATCACTAATCCTTCACGGTCCGGATTTTCACCAAGCTCTTTCAAGAGCTCTCGAATGAGATTTTCCAGTTTTAAATTTGGCAAGTAAGCCTCCTTAAGAAATGAATTTTTGAGACTAAACTCGATTTTTGCGAAGGCTGTCAACTGGCGGAGAGGTCGACCTTACGATATAAGATCCTACAATCAAAGCCTCCAGAGGCCTTTGCGATCCACTTCGATTCCATTTTCTTGTCCCTCAAATTCCATTTTTTCTAGAAAATGATTTTTCCAGAAGCGCTTCATGGATTTCGTTTTTTACCCAATCTGTTTTTTCCTTTGGCTGTCGCTCTTTCAGGAAAGGATGCCCTTTTCCATTTTCAAACTGGCCCAGGGCCCAGGCGGCGTGAGCACGAATGAGATCTTCCTCATCCTCCAGTGCTTTTGCCAAAGCAGGCAGGCTGCGCGCGTCTTTTAAATTTCCAAGGACGACACAGACATTTCTTAAAAATCCACGCCGTTTTGATCGAAGGATAGGACTGTCTTTAAAAATTGATTGAAACTCATTTTTGGAAAGTGAAAGAAAATAAAGAAGATCTTCCAATTGAATGTTTTTCAGCTTTTCTTCGGGTAATCGCGCTCGATGATTCCAGGGGCAGACCTGTTGGCAATCATCACAACCAAAAACATGCGTTCCAATTCCTTTTCGAAACTCTTTGGGAATGGGTCCTTTCAGCTCGATGGTCAGATAGGAAATGCAACGTCTGGCATCCAGCGCGTACGGAGCAACAATGGCCTGCGTAGGACAAACATCGATGCAGGATTTGCAGCCTCCACAATGGTTTTTTTGGGGCGTGTCGGGTTCCAGCTCCAAATCCGTCAGAATGCAGGCGAGCAAAAAAAAGGAGCCTTCTTTGGGATGGATGAGATTGGTGTTTTTTCCAATCCAACCCAACGAAGTTTGAGAAGCCCAGTATTTTTCCTGAACAGGACCGGTGTCGACGTAGCTTTTGAAATGGTGAGTGGGAAAATTTGCCTGCAGTTTTTCTTCGAGCTGTTTCAGCTTGTTTCCTAGTCTTGAATGATAATCCTCAAGCCAAGCGTAACGGGCGAGAGCGGGAGAGTATCGTGGAGATGAAATTTTGCATCTCGCAAGCGTATCCTTTCCATAATCCCAGGCAAAAAGAAGGATGGAGCTTGCATTGCTTAAGACAAGGTCTGGATACATTCTTTTTTCAACACCACGCTTCAGATAAGCCATTTCTCCGGCATGACCCTTATCAATCCATTCTTTAAATCGATGTGCTCCTTCAGATTCGCCCTTAAGACGAGCAGCGCCCATCCGCTCAAAGCCGAGGTCCAGTCCCCACTGATTTATCATGGATTTTAAACTCATGATTATGTAGCTTTCACCGAGTTGCTCAAAACAACCGATTCTGGAGAACTTTGCTATCTCCGATCCTCAAGATCCTGAAGAGAAACTCACGTATGAGAAATTCTTCTCACCTACTTTTAATTTTACTCAGTCTGATTTTTTTCAGTCACTGCTCTGTTCAGAGTACGCAAAAAACAATTCAGGGTCGGATCACGATCACCCAGACTTTAAGCTCGAAAGTAGGTCCATCCGATGCCCTGTATGTGTTTGCTTATCCACTGACTCCGTCTCCCGAAACGACTTCGGCTGTACTTCCCGAAACAGCACCTATTGCCGTTAAAAAAATCGCGCCGGTTCTTTTTCCGGTTCAATATCAGCTCTCCCAACAGGACACACTTTTTCCGGAGCAGCACTTTGAAGGGGATCTGATTATGAGGGTGAAAATCAAAAGAGAGTTGGGATCTGGCTTGGAAAGAAAAACAGAGCTGATCGGTGAGTATAAGAAAAATCCAGTTCGGGCAGGTGCGGAGCAGGTAGATATGGTTATTGACCAGGAAAAATAAGCCGCAAAATTCAAGTTTTGCGGCTTATCGTCAGCAAATCGCTTTTTTCCATTTTCAATTCGTTCGAATGTTACTCCCCATCATTTCCGATGGCTTCTACGGGACAGGCTTCCAAAGCTTCTTGTGAGAGCTTTTCTTCGTCAGGGATTGATGGCTGTTTGTATACGTAGGAGTAACCCTTGTCATCATCGCGTTTAAAATTATCGGGTGCCGTCTCACGACAAAGATTACAATCAATGCATTGACTGTCGACGTAGAATTTTCCAGCCGGCTGATTGGCAAGTTTATCTTCTTTGGTTGCCATTTTTTTTCTCCTCCAAAATTGATCCAGTACTCTGCCACCGTGTCTTAAAAAGCAATTGGGTTTAATCGTGGAGACGTACTGAAAAAAACCTTTAAAATGTGGGCTAACTAGCTATGGGATTTTTTCTGCTAGCGTCAACTTTATTCATCCTAAATTCGGCATTAGCAACCCTGGCTTGAATTGGATTTACTCTACAAATTCTACTTGGGTATGCGGAATCAACCCCGCCTGATGGGCCTCTTCGAAGAGAGTCCGCAAAGCCTTGCGTCCCTTTTCACCATAATCCACCGTAAGCTCGTTGACATACATGCCAATAAAACGATCGGCAAGATCCAGATCCAATCCTCGTCCAAATTCCAGGGCGTAACGAACCGCTTCGGCTCGGTGTGTGAGACTCATCTCAATGCTTTTCTTAAGCAAGGCATTGATCTCCTTCATGGCAGGAAGTCCCAAATCCTTGCGAATGATATTGCCACCCAAGGGGAGAGGAAGCTGGTGCCGCTGATACCACCACTCCCCGAGATCCACCCATTTTTGAAGTCCTGCCTTTTGATAAGTGAGTTGCCCCTCATGAATGATGAGGCCGGCTTCGACCTTTCCTTCCGCCACCGCTTCGATAATCTCATCGAAAGGCATGACGACCGTTTTTAGCTTGGGTTGATAGAGTTGAAGAGCGAGATAGGCCGTCGTTCTCTCGCCAGGAATCGCGAGCAGAACGTCAGAAAGATTTTTTTTCAGAGTCTCTCCGTGAGCGACAACCATGGGGCCATAGTTATTTCCCATGCTCGAGCCACAGGGAAGCAGGGCATAGCGATCTGAAACAAAAGGATAGGCATAGAATGAAATCGCACTAATTTCATAAACGCCCTGTTTTGCTTTTTCGTTGAGGGTTTGGATATCCGACAGGACGTGTTTGAATTCGTAGGGACCACTGTCGAGTTTTCCGGTAGCTAGGGCCCAAAACATAAAGGCGTCATCGGGATCTGGGCTGTGTGCCAGGTGAAGAAGTTTTTTTTCCATGGCTGCTGGTAACAAGGAGGACAGTGCTTGTCAATTCAGGGGCTCACTTGCAGACGGAGGACCAAATTTTCAAAGCTTTTCAGACGGAGGTAAAATTCTAAGGCCGAGCGAGCTTCTTCCTCCGTCTTCAAAAACTTTTTCCTCCGTCTGCAAAAGGAGAATGTTTAACCCTGCGATGCCAATCCTTTTCCATCCCTTAAAAAGTTCCTCCGTCTGCCAATTCTCCTGCCTGCTTGATTCCGAATCTCTTTCACTGCTAAAGAAATCCTCAGATCCAGAGCAGATAGAAGCCGTTGCCTCCGATTTAATGAAAGGAGATTTTATGAAAAAGTATTTATTTTTAGCGACAACCGCTCTTAGTCTCGCCCTTCCTGTCTCAGCCTTGGCCTCCGAGCTTTTTGGCAAGATTAGCTATAAAGGCCAACCTCTCAAAAATGCTGAAATCACCATCCAGGATAAAAAAACAAAAACCAACGACATCGGCTATTACTCGGTCAATCTAGATCCAGGCGAGCATGTCCTCGTCATCAAACTTCCCGACGGCTCTTCCCGGCAGGAAAAAATTAATCTCTTCCCCCAAGACACCGAAAAAAATTTCAAACTGGAGTAAACAATGGATGCTGATAAATCCCCCGGATTACGCCTGGAATTGGTCACAAAAATCATCACAGCGATTGGGGCCTTGCTGGCTGGCGTTTTTATTCCGATCGCCATCAATTACAATCAGGAAAAAAATCGCGAAACCCAGCTTTATGTGCAGATAATGACCCAGCGCGAGCAATCCGATAGTGCCCTCCGCTCGCAGATGTTTAATGCCCTCATTGGTTCGTACTTTGGCAAAGACATCATTAAAAATCCCGAAGAACAAATCATGTATCTGCACCTGCTGACCCTCAATTTTCAGGAGTTCTTCGATGCGCGTCCACTGTTTGAAGACTTAAACAAACGGGTGGATGAAAGTCAGCGCTTGCGACTTCAGGCGATTGCGCGATCGGTGATCGATAAGCAGGTCAATCTTTTGACCAAACCCGAAAACGTGCCGACGCAGATGAGCCTTTGTATGGAAGAAAATGAGTCTTGTAAGCGGATGGATACTTTTTCCATGAAAGGAAAGGAGCGCAGCTATCCCTTTTCGGTTCGGCTTCAGGATGTGAGTAGTGCGGGGGTGCAGGTGCGGGTAAGCTCAGCGGATGAGAGTTTTAATTTTAAGACGATTGAGTTTGGAGTTTCCTATTTCGACACTCCTTTTATGAATAATACCAAGCTGATGGATGGCAGCCGCTTTTCCTTCGTCTTACGAAATGTCGATCCGATGCGCAAAATTGCGTTGATTGAGATGGTAGTATTTCCCGCCGAATACATGAACCTTCGCGATCGGCCTTATTTTGATGAGATGTTGTCGCGTCTGGGGAAGAAGGGGTGAGTTGAGTTGCAGACGGAGGTGTTTTTTTCAGACGGAGGTCCAATTCCAAGACTATCAACCCAGGCGAAGGTTTGATTCCCGGACTTTTCTCAATCTTATCCTGTCTGATTTTCGAACCCTTCATTAACGTCTTCTCTGCTAACTCCTTGATTTCTCATCCTCTCATCTTCTGGCCTAGCCCTTGCTTTTTCCTGGTCATGGCCTCTTACCCACGCTCAGCACTCTTAGATGATCACTCCACCTTCCATGTCACCTGGCAATGCCACAACCAAAAATGGCTCTTAAAAAAAGACTGGGCCAAAAAGCTCTACTATCAACTTTTGCTCAAATACAAAGATCGCTACCTGGTGCAGATCCATTGTGAGTACGAGATGTGTTTCAGCTCAATCAGATTGGAAGTGTCTTGAACAATGGAATTAAAAGAATGGGAATTGAAGATGCTAAAGTTTTTATTAAGGGGAGCTCTGTGATAGGGGTGAGTTGGAAAACTAAAATTTCATTTGACGTCGGAAGAGTAAGTGATTGGGATATTTCAATTATAAGCCCTCAACTTTTAAAGCGAGCTGAAGAATCAGGTGTCAAGTTATGGGTGAAAGGAAAACGGGGCCCTCCATTGGATCTAAATAAAAAATCTTCAAAATTAAATCTTAGAAAATCGGAATTAGAATCTTTCGCTTTTATTATGTCCTACTCCCTTGAAGCCCTTATAGGGCCTGAAAAATATCTTCATAAATATTTCTCCACTTATCCAACGTGTTCGCGTGATTTCTCTCCCTCAAAAATTTGGAATGATTGTGCTAGGAGAAAAAACTTTATCAGGAAATTCATGGTGCTCTAAAAGAATCCGAAGATCCTGTTAAAAGTCTCCCACAACTTCTCTTGCTTCTTATTCCTGTTTTTGCCTATCTTGGCTCGATTTGAAAGCGAAGCGGCAGTTTTGAAAAAGATGGCCGCTCTCCCTGTCTGTTCAATGGATTTTAACTCGCTGCTTGCCTGTCAGAGAGAAATCAAAAACCTCCTGAATTGGACATGCAATATCCTTAAAAAACAAAATGGAGGAACTTATGGAATCCAATCATGTTGAAAAAGACAAAGCCATCCAACTGGCCCTGCAATCGATTGAAAAGCAGTTTGGAAAAGGCGCCATCATGCGTCTGGGTGAAAAAGAAATTGCGCAGGCCGAGATTGAGGCGATCTCTACCGGATCAATTTCCCTTGATCTTGCTTTAGGAATTGGCGGCTATCCCCGAGGAAGAATTGTTGAGATCTACGGACCGGAATCTAGTGGTAAAACAACACTTTCCCTGCATGCCATCGCTCAGGCTCAAAAAACGGGTGGTGTTGTTGCCTTTATCGATGCCGAACATGCCCTTGATGTGAATTATGCTCGAAAACTCGGAGTGAAAATCGAAGATCTTTTGATTTCTCAGCCCGACACCGGTGAGCAGGCCCTTGAGATCGCAGAATCGCTGGTGAGATCTAACGCCATCGATGCCATCGTCATCGACTCGGTTGCCGCCCTCGTTCCTAAATCCGAGCTCGAAGGTGAAATGGGTGATGCACAGATGGGCGCCCAGGCCCGCTTGATGAGTCAGGCCCTGCGAAAACTGGCGGCCCTTGTTTCCAAAAGCAAGACCCTCCTTATTTTTATCAATCAGATCCGTATGAAAATCGGCGTGATGTTCGGAAATCCCGAAACCACAACCGGTGGAAACGCCCTCAAGTTCTATGCCTCTGTCCGCCTCGATGTCCGTCGCATCGGAGCGATCAAAACAGGTGATCAGGTGATCGGAAATCGTACCAAGGTGAAAGTGGTCAAAAACAAGGTTTCTCCTCCATTCAAAGAAGTGGAGTTCGATATCATCTATGGCGAAGGTGTTTCTCGCGAAGGCGATTTGCTCGATCTCGCTTCCAACTCTGGCATTATCGAAAAAAGTGGGGCCTGGTTTACGTATCAGGCTGAACGATTGGGTCAGGGGCGTGAGAATGCGAAGCAATATCTCAAAGATAATCCGACCGTTGCCAAAACCATCGAAACCCAGGTGCTCGAAAATTATGGAATTGTTAAGAAAGAAGATAAAGGCGAAGTGAAAGAGAAGAAGAAGGCTGCCTCTTAAATCATGACTGAAGCACAACCGAATCCTATGCAATCCAATCAAATCCGCGAAAAGTTTCTAAGCTACTTCGAATCCAAAGGGCACAAGCGTGTTCGCAGCTCTTCGCTTATTCCCGAATCCGATCCCACGCTGTTTTTTACCAACGCGGGAATGGTCCAGTTTAAAAACATCTTTTTGGGTCAGGAAAAATCTTCCAGTCCGCGCGCGACGACTTCACAAAAATGCATGCGTGTGTCCGGCAAACACAACGATTTGGAAAACGTTGGGCGCACCCACCGACATCATACGTTTTTTGAAATGCTCGGAAATTTTTCGTTTGGAGATTATTTCAAACAAGGGGCAATCGAGTTTGCGTGGGAGTTTTTGATCGATGAAATGAAGCTCGATAAGAGCAAGCTTTGGATCACGGTTTTTAGAGAAGACGATGAAGCTGCTGAGATCTGGGAGAAAAAAATCGGCATCGTGCCCGAGCGCATTGTGCGTCTGGATGAAAAAGATAATTTTTGGAGCATGGGCGAAGAAGGCCCCTGTGGTCCTTGCTCGGAAATTCATTTCGATCAAGGACCACACGTGGGTTGCCAGAAACCCGAATGTCAGGTGGGTTGCGACTGCGGGCGCTATATGGAAATCTGGAATCTGGTCTTCATGCAGTTTAACCGCAGTTTGGGCGGTGAGATGACGCCGCTTCCCAAACCCAGTGTCGATACAGGGATGGGGCTTGAGCGTTTGGCGAGTGTGGCTCAGGGGGTATTTTCCAATTACGACAGCGATCTTTTTACTCCGATCATTCGCGCGATTGAAAAAAAGATCGGCAAATCATACGGCCAGGATGAAAACACCAATATCTCCATTCGCGTGCTGGCCGATCATATCCGTGCCTGTGTTTTTCTCATTGGAGATGGTGTTCAGCCTTCTAACGAAGGTCGCGGGTATGTGCTCCGTCGCATTTTACGCCGTGCCATTCGACATGGACGTTTGCTTGGCATGCGCGAGCCTTTCTTTTATCAACTGGCCGACGTTGTCATCGATCAGATGCACGGGGCTTACCCGGAGCTTAAAAAACATCAGCATTTTATCCAATCGGTCATCCAGGCTGAAGAGACGCGCTTTTTAGAAACCCTCGAAAAAGGGCTGGAGATGATTCAGGCCGAGATTTCCCTTCAGCGCAAAAAACAAAGTCAATGTATTCCGGGCGAAGTTGTTTTCAAACTCTACGATACATTTGGTTTTCCTGTCGATCTCATCCAAAACATAGCCGAAGAAGAAAATTTCAGTGTCGACATGGAAGGATTTGAAAATGCCATGCTCGATCAAAAAGAAACTGCCCGTAAGTCCTGGAAAGGATCCGGACAAGAGCGGGTGGCGACGGTTTATCAGGAGCTGGCCCAAAAGGGATTTGCGACTCAGTTTTTAGGATATGAAACATTAAAGACGAGTGCCAAGGTCATCGCCCTGATTCGCAATGGAGAACTCGTCAAAGATGTACGCGAAGGAGAAGAAATCCAGTTGATTGCTGAAAAAACGCCTTTCTACGGAGAGTCTGGAGGTCAAGTCGGCGATCGAGGCTGGATTTTAGACCCTCACTTTAAAATGGAAGTGAAGGATGCGCTGAGGCCTGTTGCCAATTTGGTGGCTCATGTGGGGCTCGTTAAAAAAGGTAGTATTAAGGTAGGAGATGAAGTCAAACTCGAGGTTGATTCTTGTCACCGCCTTCCCACGCGGATCAATCATACGGCGACCCATCTTCTACATGCTGCTTTAAGGCAGGTTTTGGGTGAGCATGTTCGACAGGCAGGATCTCTCGTTGCTCCCGAAAGGCTTCGATTTGATTTCAGTCATTTCGAGCCGATCACCGATGAAAATCTTGAGCAGATCGAATCGATCGTAAATGAAAAAATCCGCGAAGATTTTATCGTCCAAAAATCCGAGATGGCCTACGATGAGGCTCTAAAAAAGGGCGCGATGGCTTTGTTTGGTGAAAAGTATGGCGACCTTGTTCGCGTGCTCACTATCGATACCTTCTCTACCGAGTTGTGCGGAGGCACTCACGCCGATCGTACCGGTGAAATCGGATTTTTTAAGATTGTGCAGGAAAGCTCGATCGCTGCAGGCATTCGTCGTATCGAGGCGGTGACGGGCGCTGCCGCACTTGCCTACTGCCGAAAGCTTGAGAAAAACTTAAAACAGCTCTCCTATCAACTGAAAGTCGGCGTCGATCAAATTCCCCAACGTATTGAAAAACTGACGGAGCAAACCAAAAAATTTGAAAAAGAAATTGCCCAACTGAAATCCAAGCTCCTTTCAGGCGGAGGGGGAGAAGACTTACTCAAAGGGATGCGTGAAAAACAGGGCGTTAGACTTCTGGCCACGCAAATCGAGATGAGTAGTGTGAATGATTTGCGGGATTTATCCGATCAGGTCATTCATAAACTTGGAAAAGGAATCGCGTTGGTCGGTGGTGTTCAGGATGGAAAAGTGACTCTTATCTTACGGGTGGCGAAAGATTTAATCCCGCAGTTTAAGGCAGGTGAATTGATCAAGCCTCTGGCGGCTTTGATTGGTGGCTCGGGTGGAGGACGGCCCGATATGGCACAGGCGGGAGGTTCATCCCCAGAGAAAATGCAGGAAGTTTTTGAGCGGTTTTACGAATTGATATAAGAGCGTGTTTGGAAAGATGTTGTGCAATGTCGCCATCTGGCCGTTCGCGATGCTTTCAAAATACGCTCTAGGATGTTTAATCGATTGGGTTCATCAACGGAGGCTTATGTCTGTCATCGACGTCAAAGGATTTAATCGCTGGCAAAACGAAGTGGTCGTGATTGATCACAACCTCAATGGCGAGGTCGATCCATCCGATGAGTTTATTGCGCTCAATCTTCGAGACGTCAAAAAAGAAAGCCGCGTTTCCTGGAATCATCCCCGTTTTAAAGAGCTTCGCGACGAGTATCTTGTCTTTTTAAAAGTAGAAGAAGAGGCAGATAAAGATGGGGAGGATATTCCGTAGAGCTTCTATTTTTCTTGGCCTTCCGTCTTTATTGAGCCTAAAAACGTCGAACAGCTGCCGTTTCCAGGTTGAAGCATCCTATCCCAGTTATTTAAAAACCCTTCCTCCTGATTCACTTTCCTTAAAATCAAAAGAAACCATTATTACTTTCGAAGTTATCAAGAGGATGATTTTTGCATTTTCAAAAATCACCTCCGTCTTCACAAAAATTACCTCCGTCTTCAAATTCCACCTCCGTCTTCAAACCGATACCTCACCCGAGTTGCACCCAAAAAAGATAGCCCATCATTCCCAGTCCTAAGGCGGCGAAGAGGAAGGCGATCCAAACTCCCAATCGCGAGGTCCTTCTCGGTTTTACACTGAGTCGTTGATTAAAGCGGATTTGTTCGAAGGCTGCGACGCATGTAATCACCACCCCTGCGGCTACCAGCACCGATCCAATCATCAGAGAAAAACCGTGGGAGTGCGTGTCTTGAAGAGATTTAAGGCTAGCGATTTCTTTGAGAAAAAGTCCAAACCGCGCCACCACAAAGCCAAAGCCCATCGAGGCAAGGCCGGTGCGTATCCAGGCAAGAAGGGTTCGCTCGGCGGCGAGCTCTGTTCGTAAATCTTCTTGAGTGCCCATGAAAGTCAGCTCCTTTCACTTTCAGGTACAGATCAAGAAAGGATTTTAAATCAAGTTGTCAGGATTAGATTTGAAGTAGGGAAGAGGGGTGGATTTTTTTTGTTGCAGACGGAGGAATCTATCTCCTCAAGATTGTTTGGAATTTTTCCTCCGTCTTCCTTCCTTACTTCTCAAACAGCTTTTTATACTCGCCCAGCCCTTCCTCCTCGAGCTGATCATAAGGCACAAAGCGCAGGGCCGCCGAGTTGATACAATAGCGCAGTCCATCCGGAGCAGGTCCGTCTTTAAATACATGACCCAGGTGTGAATCGCTGTTTTTCGATCGCACCTCGACGCGGATCATCCCGTAGCGATGGTCCTGACGCTCCTCAATAAGATCCGAGCTCATCGGCCTGGTAAAACTCGGCCAACCACAGCCGGAGTCGAATTTGTCCTGAGAGGTAAAAAGGGGCTTGCCTGTCACGACATCTACATAAATTCCAACTTCATGATTGTTCCAGTACGCATTTCGAAAAGGCGGCTCTGTGCCTTCTTCCTGGGTGACATGATACTGCTCGGGGGTGAGGATTTTTTTAAGATCTTCTTTGGATTTCATGGAGTGCTCCTTCAAAAATAAAGATAAGGTTTTTCAACTTTCAGACGGAAATCCAAAATCTGTAAAAAGTCCAATCTACCGTCTGAAAATCGAACCTCCGTCTGCAAATCTTTTCAGAACTTTTTCCTCCGTCTTCATCAAAACCATACCTCCGTCTGCAAATTTACCCAATTTCAATTAGGTGAATCTCTACCCCTTGTTGTAGAATCATCGAATTGATTAAACTTGTCGAAAGGGGGATGGGCTGTGAAAGCAGGCAATCACGAGTTGGACAAGATTGAAGATCAAGAATGGGTCGATTCACTCGAGGCGATTTTGCAAGAGCGAGGGCCTCATCGGGCAAGGGAGTTGCTGGAGAAACTTCAGCAGCATGCCTTGCGCCAGGGCCTCATTGCACCCAGTGCCCATCAAACTCCTTATCTGAACTCGATTTCTCCTGAAGCTCAGGTGCCTTATGCCGGTGATCATGCCGTCGAATGGCGCATCCGCAGCCTCATCCGCTGGAATGCCATGGCGATGGTGGTTCGCGCCAACCGCGCCGAAGAAGGTATTGGCGGTCACATCTCCACCTTTGCCTCTGCAGCGACTCTCTACGAAGTCGGTTATCATCATTTCTTTCACGCAAAATCCGAAAATCATCCAGGCGATCAGGTTTACTTTCAGGGCCATGCGGCGCCCGGGATTTATGCGCGAGCCTTTCTCGAAGGTCGCCTGTCGCGCGAAAAGCTTACGAATTTCAGACGCGAATTAAAAGCAGGTGGAGGACTTTCTTCTTACCCTCACCCCTGGGGAATGCCCGATTTCTGGCAGTTTCCTACTGTTTCGATGGGATTGGGTCCACTCATGGCTGTTTATCAGGCGCGGTTTAATCGCTATCTTGAAAATCGCGGGCTTCAAAAACCCTCCAACGCCAAGGTGTGGGCCTTTTTGGGCGATGGAGAGATGGATGAGCCCGAATCCACGGCTGGCATTTCGCTTGCGGGTCGCGAAAAACTCGACAATCTCATTTTTGTCATCAACTGCAATCTTCAACGCCTCGATGGGCCGGTACGTGGAAATGGAAAAATCATTCAGGAGCTGGAAGGACTTTTTTCCGGCGCGGGTTGGAATGTCATTAAGGTGATCTGGGGCTCGGATTGGGATCCGCTGCTCGCACGCGATCACAATGGGCTTTTGCGCCAGCGCATGAACGAGGTGTGCGATGGGCAGTATCAAAAATATTCGGTTTCTTCTGGAGCTTACATCCGAGAACATTTTTTTGGGACTCATCCAGAGCTAAAAGCGATGGTAGCAGATTACACCGATGAGCAGCTGCGCCGCTTGAGTCGCGGTGGACATGATCCAAATAAAGTCTATGCAGCTTATCATGAGGCCGTTCACCACACGGGCGCGCCGACCGTCATCCTGGCAAAAACCATTAAAGGATATGGTCTGGGCGAAGCCGGTGAAGGGAAAAATGTTACCCATCAGCAAAAGAAAATGAATGAAGATGAACTGCGGGAATTTCGTACGCGCTTTGGAATTCCCATCTCCGATGAAGAGGTCGCCACCGCACCTTTTTATCGCCCCGCCGAGCAAAGCGCTGAAATCCAATATCTTCAGGAAAGGCGGAATGTCCTGGGCGGCTTTCTTCCAAGGCGCCAGGTAATTTCAAACCCTCTCTCCATTCCTTCAAAAGACTTGTACGAAGAATTTTATGAAGGAACTGAAGATCGTGCGGTTTCAACCACTATGGCCTTTGTTCGCCTGCTCTCCAAACTTCTCAGACACCCCGAGTTTGGCAAACGCCTCGTGCCGATCGTTTCGGATGAGGCTCGCACCTTCGGGATGGAATCGCTCTTTCGTCAGCTCGGTATTTATTCTTCCCTCGGTCAACTCTACGAACCTGTTGATGCCGCCAGTTTGCTTTATTACAAAGAAACAAAAGACGGGCAGATCCTTGAAGAAGGCATCACCGAGGCCGGATCGCTCTCCTCTTTTATTGCAGCAGGAACTTCCTACGCCACGCACCAGTTTTCCATGCTTCCATTTTTTATTTTTTATTCGATGTTCGGCTTTCAGCGTGTGGGTGATCTGATCTGGGCGGCGGGGGATATGCGCACGCGCGGATTTTTGCTCGGGGCCACGAGTGGACGCACGACGCTTTCCGGTGAAGGATTGCAGCATCAGGATGGGCAAAGTCATCTGCTTGCCTATCCATTTCCCAATTGTAAAGCCTACGATCCGGCGTATGCCTTTGAGTTGGCGGTGATTATCGAAGATGGGATTCTGCGTATGCTTCAGAATGAGGAAGATATTTTCTATTACATCACGCTGATGAACGAAAATTACCCCATGCCCAAAATGCCTGCGGGCATTCAGGAAGGGATCTTAAAAGGGATGTATTGTTTTCGAAAATCTGAAAGGCCCGAATCTTCTCAGCCGGTTTCATCCTCTTCAAAATCAAAAGTGGTTCAGAGCCTGAATGCGAATCTTTTTGGGAGTGGGGCGATCCTGAATGAAACCTTGCGGGCGGCTAAAATTCTGGAAGAACGCTACCAGGTTGACTGCGATGTGTGGAGCGTGACGAGCTATAAAGAACTCTACCGTGATGCGATTTCTACCGAGGAATTCAATCTTTTAAATCCTGCTCAACCTTTACGTAAGCCTTATGTGCGGGAATGCCTGGAAAACGCAGAAGGGGTTTTTGTGGCTGCCTCCGATTACGTGCGTGCGCTTCCTGAAAGTATTTCAAAATGGTTTCCCAAAGCCCCGGTGATTTTGGGAACCGATGGTTTTGGCTTAAGTGAATCGCGGGCCTCGCTCCGTAAACATTTTCGGGTGAGTGGTGAATGGATTGTCTATGCAACCCTTGTTGCCTTGGCGCGGGAGGGAAAAATAGAGGCGACGCAGGTGAGTCAGGCAGGAAAAGAGTTAGGATGTGTGTGAGGATCTCTCTTCTGAATTCTGGCTCTGAAATGATGAAGGATGACTCAGCTTTGATTGAGAATTTGGAGACCTGATTCTGAATACTGTTTTTTCCCTTCTTCCTTTTATGGGACGAAGTATCCGTCCTTCGACCGTTCGATAGAACTCACGACTCAGGATTTCTCAGCTAAAGAAGAGGGACATGGTGAGCTTGTCGAACCCTGGACATCCTTCGAAGGGCTCAGGATGTTTCATTTATCTAAACTTGCCCATCAAGGGCAGGAGGGTTGAGGGCGAGGCATGCATCGCCCCTACAAATCATTTCGTTTTGTTTGGAAAATAAAGATTGTATTTGCGCACCGGTAAGGGCGGGAGGATCCCCGCCCCAACAGGAAATTTGAATCCAGGTTTTTCTTCTGACTTCTAACTTCTGAATTCTGGATTCTGCTTTCTCTTAAGAAAGTCCTCATTTTTGCTACGGAGATTTTATGCCCATTGAATTCAAGCTTCCCGAGTTGGGAGAAAATATCAAAACCGCCGATGTGATTCAGGTGATGGTATCTCCTGGGGCCCAAATCCAAAAAGATCAAACGGTACTGGAGCTCGAGACAAACAAGGCGGTGTTTGAGTTGCCCTCGACCGTTTCGGGTGTAGTGCAGGAGGTACATGTTAAAAAAGGAGATAAGATCAAAGTCGGACAGGTGGTTTTCACGCTCGAAGGTGTGGTCGATCAGACCCAGCAAGCTCCACAACCTGTGGAGCCTAATCGGGAAGAGAGAAAAGCTGCTCCGGCACCCGAAGCAGAAAAAGCGCCCCTTCCTCCGATAGAAAAAACAGCCCAAACTCCTCCTCAAAAGACTTCCTCCGTGATCGCAGAGTCGCCTGCTCCTCAGAAAACTTCTGGGGCTGTCTATGCCTCGCCTTCCGTCAGGCGCCAGGCCCGTGAGCGCGGAATTGATTTAAATCAAATCCATCCTGCCGATCCAAGCGGACGGATTAGCTTACAAGACCTGGATCGTCTGACCTCAGCGCCAGATTCTTCTCCTCCCTCTCACGTCATTCCAACGACACCAGCCTTGCCTGATTTTTCGAAGTGGGGAAAGATCGAGCGCAAACCCATGAGCAATATTCGTGAGGCGACGGCGGAGGCGATGCGGGTTTCGTGGAGTCAGATTCCTCATGTGACACAATTCGATGAGGCCGACATCACCGAGCTTGAAGACTTGCGTAAACGCTTTGCCAGTCGCGCTGAAAAGGCAGGTGGGAAACTCACGTTGACGGCGATTATTCTCAAGGTGGCCGCGACGGCCCTGAAGGTTTTTCCTCAACTGAATGCGAGTCTCGATCTTGAGACTAAAGAGATTATTTATAAAAATGAGGTCCATATTGGGGTGGCGGTCGATACGGACCGGGGGCTTCTGGTGCCGGTCTTACGTAATGTCGATGAAAAAAACATTCTGGAGATCGCACGCGAGCTACAGGATCTTTCGCAAAAAGCGCGCGAGAGAAAACTGGGGCGTGAGCAGATGGAAGGGGCTTCGTTTACGATTACCAATCTGGGAAGTATTGGCGGTACGCATTTTACACCGATCATTCCGTGGCCTCAGGTCGCAATCCTGGGAGTGGGACGTGGAAAGGTTCAGCCGGTTTATGTCGAAGGCAAACTCGAGGCCAGGCTGATTTTACCTCTCTCGCTTTCCTATGATCATCGCCTTGTCGATGGAGCCGATGGAGCCAGGTTTTTGCGCTGGCTGGCAGATGGCGTGCAACAGCCGTTTCTGATGGATCTGGAAGGATGAAGATTGCAGTGGAAGTTGCTTCTCCTTAAAGGGTTTCAAAAGTCTTAATTTCATTCTTTTAATCGATTCAACATCAGGAGATTTCCATTCATGAATCATCCGACCTCTTCTACTCAACTTGCCATTCTTGGTGCGGGCCCAGGTGGATATGCGGCTGCATTTCGAGCCGCGGACTTAGGGCTTCAGGTCACCCTCATCGATCTGGAAAAAAATCCGGGCGGTGTTTGTTTGTACAAGGGATGTATTCCTTCGAAAGCCCTGCTGCATGTTTCCAAAATCATTCAGGAGGCCAAATCAGCCCAGGAGATGGGGATTTATTTTCAGCAACCAGAGTTGAATCTCGATCGGATCCGCGCGTGGAAAGAATCGGTAGTTCAAAAAATGACCGAAGGTCTGGGTGCGCTTTGCAAAGCACGCAAAATCAACTGGATTCAGGGCCGCGCGAGTTTTACCGACGCCCATCATTTAAATGTCGATGCATCTACGCTTGCGGAACCTATCCGCCTCTCCTTTGAGTCTGCGATTATTGCGCCGGGTTCACGTCCTCTCATTCCTCCCGAATTTGCCATTGAGAGTCCGAATCTCTGGAGCTCCACGCGGGCTCTGAATCTGGAAGTCATTCCTAAAACTCTGCTGGTGATCGGAGGAGGATACATCGGTTTGGAGTTGGGCTCGGTGTTTGCTTCTCTTGGGACCGAAGTGACGGTTGTAGAGATGGCTTCCCGTCTGCTTCCCGAAGCGGATGAAGATCTGGCGCGTGTGTTGATTAAAAAAACAGGAAAAATTTTTACTCAGGTTCACACAAACACGAAAGTCATCCAGGTAGAAGAGGTGGAGGTGGGCTTGAAGGTCGCGATGGAAAATGAGCAGGGAAAAGAAGAGAAAATTTTTGAGAAGGTTTTGGTGTCGATTGGCCGCGTGCCCAACTCGAGTGGTCTTGGAATTTCGACGACTGGGGTTCTGAAAAATGATCGCGGTTTTGTGTCGGTCGATCTTCAGCGACGCACGAACATCCCGCATCTTTTTGCGATTGGCGATATCACGGGCCAGCCGATGCTTGCCCATAAAGCCACTCACGAGGGGATCGTGGCGGCTGAGGTGATTGCCGGAAAATCCTCTATCTTCGATCCTCGAGCCATTCCTGCCGTCATCTACACCGATCCTGAAATCGCCTGGTGTGGGTTGAACGAGGCACAGGCTAAAAAAGAAAAGATCGAGGTTCAGATCTCCCGCTTTCCCTGGTCTGCCTCGGGACGTGCAACAACGCTCAATGCTTCTGAAGGAATGACAAAAATCCTCACAGATCCATCTACCCAACGCATTTTGGGAATGGGCCTGGTTGGCCCCAATGCCGGCGAGTTGATTGCAGAAGGCGTGCTTGCGATTGAAATGGGCGCAACGGCTGAAGATCTTGCTTTAAGCATTCATCCACATCCCACGCTCTCAGAAACATTAATGGAAGCAGCGGAAGGGATCAGCGGGATGGGACTTCATGTCTATCGGCCGAAGAAGAAATAAGAATCATGATTTGATCAAATCCAGGGAAAGTTCGTTTATATAGGTTTTGCCCGGTTGAGGGTTGTTTTTATGAGTTTGGGTTCTGACGTTTAATTTTGCATTCCATTTGCAAAATATCCTCAATGAAATTTCTCTCCTCAGTTTTCTCTCCAACATAATTTCGAAACAGATTTCATCCGAAAGGGAACTGAGGCATCAGTTTTTAACCCCAATTTTAAAAAATATTTTTTCATTGTAGTGCGACGCGTTAAGTTCGCGAGCCAATTCTTCAGATGTAATTAGATCAGAGCTCTGGGGGTGATTGAGAAATTAAATTCAGTAAAAATCACGTCTGAAATTAAATGAGGTGCTGCTTGTGTTGAGTAAAAATGATTGAAAAAATCAGGAAGATATTTTTAGAACCTTCACTGCATTTCCTTAAAATCTATCCCGCTACAATTAAAATCATTCATTCACAGGCAGGTTGTTCAACAAATTCAAGGGAGGTATTTGTGTCAACAGTCTCGAACGATGTGGTTGTACGTGTGTCTTCAGATGTCCAGGCAAGCTCCTCTACTTCAGCTTCATCAATTCCTTTAGATCAGGTGAAGGGTCCGTCACAGTCTTCCCCCAGGGCTCAAGATCAATTCGACTCACAACAATCAGCCTTAAAAGCGGCAGAAAGTGGAGTTGAGAATTTCTCAATTCTTCAGTTGATGAAGGAAGACCCTTTAAACCGTTTGGAAACCGGTTTGAGCGCTTTAGACGCCGATGGAAAAATTAGCGATGGGGTGCGAGTCCAGGAAGAGATAGCCCAAATCCACAAGGCGCTGCGGGCTTTTCTGAGCTCTGAATCGATGAACAGGATAACTCCGAAGACCCCTCCATACCGAAGAGCCATTCTTGATTTTCTGAAAAACAACACCCGCCTCATATTGCTTTCATCTTCTCAGATTCGACAGGTGTTACATGATTCCACCCTGCGTGAATTACTTTCATCCAGCGAAATTCTTGAGAGTCAGGAAAAACAAATCCTGGATGCCGCCCAGAAGCTGAACAGGAATCAGCGCTTTGCGCATGCACTCAGAGTTTTGGCTTCGAGTGTGCCACAGAATAAAAAAGATCTCGCCTGGGGCGCCTGGCTTTATGAAAAAGCAATCAAGCTCGATCCTAGGAATTCTGAACTGCACGGTGAGATTACTTCGATCTACAAAACCTTAAGTGAAATGGCACAGCAGGAGGGTGATAAAAATAAGGTACAAAAACTTTTAGAAAGTGCCAAAAGTCATCTGGAGCAAAGCGGATGGGTGGAGCGTGGAGATTTTAAAGCTGCGGAGAATTATCGCATTCTTTTAACGCGGATGATGGATCTCAATCCAGCAGACCTTAAAACAACACGCGCAGTATTTGAAGAAGGCTTGTCCCGTTTTGAAAAAATCAGCGCGATCAATACAGGCGAGGCAAGGCGCCTATGTGTTTTTCTGTCAGTTGTAGCGGAGCGCTTTTTAAAAAATGATCGAAAAGATCTTTCACGGCATTGGTCAGATCAGCAAAAGCTAGCGCGCTTTTATAAAAGCTCAATCGAATTTTGGGAGGGCCATGCTCCCGGATACTCCGAACCGATCTATAATGTTCTCCTGGGTGGATTAAAAGAAAAGCTGGATACGCTTCATCAGAGCATGAAGGCATTGCAAAATGAGGCATTCAATTTATCTCGGGAACTATCGATAAATCATTCTCCTTCGATGGTTGCAGGGCAGAAAGGTGATGAAGCAGTTGAAGCCAAGGTTGTTTCTGCCGTGGACCGACTCAAATATGTGCAAGTAGCCTTGCAGATCAGTGTTGAGCGCGGAGATACAAATGCTCAGGCGCGTTTTCTTTCCGAGCAGTTTAAGCAGCTCAAAGATCTACCCGCTCAAGCAATCTCTGTTAAAGAACGGTTTGAGATGGGCTGTGAAATCATTCGTCAAACTGCTCGATTGAGATCTAATGCAGACCTTGATCAGCATGAGCTGACCCGCCATGCGCGCGACGTTGCTGCTTATCTCACTACGATTGCAACTTCATTAAACCTCCCAGAAGTCGAGTCGGTACTTCCTAAACTTCTTCAACAGATTATCGATGGAAATGATGTCCAGATTTCCCGCTTTTTAAATTCAGAGAAAATGGCTGATTATGCCAGGCTTTCTGCCGAGGTCGATCAGGGATGGGCGGCTC
This sequence comes from Myxococcota bacterium, assembly GCA_052034865.1. Classification (GTDB taxonomy): domain Bacteria; phylum UBA10199; class UBA10199; order JADFYH01; family JADFYH01; genus JBPOIC01. Next base: position 52,672 of record JBPOIC010000029.1, read on the forward strand.
TTGAAAAAAATCAGGATCCTGAAAAACGAAAAGCGCAACTGGACTCTCACCTGAAACTCGCCATTCAGTTGCGAGATCCCGAAAGAATTACTCGTGTCATCGAAGAAATGGAGAAAGGGCTTGGAGAGAGCCAGCGCCTTGGGCTTTACGCTCATTTGTTGGGACAGTTGAAAGATGCCGATCTTGCGATGGCCCAGCGGATCAATGATCAATCGGTTTCTCTGGCGCGAGGTTTTCTTAAAGGTGCATCCGAAGATGCACTCAAATCATCCGAAGCTTTTTCAAAACATGCGGATCCTCTCTTGCAAGTGCTGGCCTTCTGCAAGGCTTCAGGAGATTTGCCAGGGGTAAAGCTCGCCGCGTCGAAGCTAAGCGCGCTTGTCAAATCTAGCGAGAAAAATCCTGAAGCAGTACTGGCCACAAGTCTGAATAGTGAGGAAGCGAAAGCACGCATTCAAAAAGCTGCCATTCGTTGCCAAATTGATTTTGCGCTATCGGATGGATCGGATAAGCCAGAGGGAGAAGAGGTTGATGCGAAAGAAATGGGTGCCCGTCTTCTGGATGGACTTCAATCATGGAAAGCAAAAATTGATGACGCAGCTTCTTTAAGCCCGGAAGAAAAGCTGATCGAACTTGCAAGGCTGGCCGAGTTTTCAAGGCAGTATGCCCCTCTTGCCGAAGGCAAAAGTGCAATGATTGATCCTGCCGTCTGGCAGGATCAGGTAAAAGCCCTCTCATCGATGGCGATTGCATGGGTTGAAAAACTTAAAAATTCTGAAACATCCTTGCAGGTAGGGCCTGAGGGCGTGACGAAATTTGCCCAGGGTCTCCTGCACGCGATGGTCATCGGACAAACCCTATATCCGCAGAACGCAAACCCTACGGCTAAAGATGAATACGTTGAGCAGCGTCAGTTCTTTTTCTCGCGGATCGCGCTGACTAGAAATGCATTGGAAAATCTTCTTCGAAACACTGTTTATGAGTCGATTCAGTCAGGCGATGGCATGTTGGCCATGCAAGCACAACAAAGGGATGAAATTGTAAATCATTTTTTGAAGCAGTTTGATCAGGCAATTCAAACACAGGATCTTTCTGCCATTGCCGGTTTTGGCACGGACTCTGTCCGCACTTATTGTAAAGATTATGATCAGGCAAATCAGCATCTGCTAAAAGCGGCTCTCGGAGGTCAGAATCCGCTTCAATACTACCTGCTGGCAGCTCAAGGCTTCGCCAAATTAGGAATCAAAGAAAAAGTTTCTCAGGCGCTATCTCCTTTGCAGAATTTGCTTGAGCAAAAACGGATACCTCCTGCTTTCCGTGCGAATGTGTTGGGTGTTCTTGCGCAAGTGTATGGGATGGCAGGGATGCAAGAGCAGAGAAACCAGGCTTTACAATCACTCGTGGCCTTGGATTGCTCCAACTTGAGCTCGGAAATTAAAGAAGAGATCGTGTTTGCCAGGGGTTTGTTGGCAATGGATGCCAAAGATCTGGAAGGTGCCAAGAAATACTTCAGCTCGATTCCTCAACATAAAACCGCCGCTGAGGTGTTGAAGGGGTTGGAGATGGCAAAGCCCCTTGATGAGAAAAACGGGGCCAACGACTCTGCTGCGCGTTCTTTACACGCCTTGCGCGCCATTGAGTCGATCATGACCGGTGCTCTGCAGGAGGGAAAACTCGATGCCTCTGTGAATGCAGAATCGATTCATTCCTTTACGGCCGAGCTCCGCCGCCTGTTTGCCAGTGGGGAAGAGGTCTCTCTTTCTCAGGCACTTTCACGTTTGAAGAAGCACCCTCATTATCAGGCGATCTGGAATACGTTTTTTGCAACTCACGACGAATCCCGCACAAATGGTTTTGCCTCCCTTATCTCTTCAAAAATTGATGGATCATCCAAAAATATGGTCTCGGTGCGACAAGCGATTCGTGGAGTTTTAGATGGATCCACCCGCTTTTCAACCACACAAGACTACTCCTGGGCACTTTATGGAACCGTGAAGACGTTTTCTTCGGCGGGTAATTTTACCGCAGCTTCGCAGATGGCCCAGTTTCTGAAAGGTGATCAGTATGTAGGTGAAGTGGCGGCAGGATTTTTGGTGGAATTGCCACAAAAGATTTTCGAGCATGAGATGTTTCAGATGATTCGAAACTCGAGTGTTCTTTTTGCGGAAGATGTCGACACCGCGACGATGGAGTTGGCGACTCAGGTTTTAACATTTGGAGTGGGTGAAATCGTTGGAGGTGTGACCAAGGGAGTTTTGGCTGCCCGGAGAGCCGCCCTCGTAGAGCGAACGATTCGAGCAACCCTGAAAGCGAATCAGGTGCTTGAAGCCGCCCGGGTTGCCGAGATTGCGGCTGAAGCCGGAATGAGTGTTGAAAAAGCGATGAAGGCAGGACTTACGGTTGAGCAGGCGACCTCGATTGCCATGCGTGCCAAATGGATGGCCCGCGGATCAGAAGGATTGACGATGGCCAGCAAGGCGGCCTCGATTGCCATGGCGGAACTGGGTGTGGATGCCATGAAGCATCAGTCGTTCAAAGACGTCTCTGTCGATAATTTTGTCACAAAGTTTTGTAATATGATGGTGACCTTCGGCTTGGGTCATCATTTTGCTCATCTCGCCCAAAAACACAAACTCAATGAAGTCTTTTCGTATTTTGCACAGGTGGGATCCTTCTTTACCGCAAAATATGTCCAGCCCCTGGTCCATCATGTTCTGCGCGATACATTTGGGATTCAGGTGGCGCCGGGTGAAAATGCCTGGCATCAGGATTGGCAAAAAGTCCTGCTCAAAAGTTTTGTCGAAGATGGTTGCATGAAGTTGGGGACTCATCTTTCCAATGCGGTTGCGCATGGAGTGATTCAGCGGGGAGCGGCCCTGGATCAGGAAGTCAATTTTCAGCATCAAATGCTGCCGAGTGTGGTCAAGTTAGGTTTTCAACCTCATGAAACCGGCGAGTTTGGATCTGGGGCTCAAAACGCCATTCGTGCGCTGATGCATCGCGCGGGGGAATCAAACGACCTTAGCCCAGTCAAGGAACGTGTCGAGGAGATCGCTCAGGACCTTCATCAACTCATCAACAATTTACGTTCCAATCGTACAGTCGAAAAAGATCTGCAGAATGAGCTGACCAGGCAGCATGAAGAAGATTTACGGGCGGCCTTGATAGCCTATGCAGAAGCAAAAGCTGAACAGGGGGATGCTGGATGGGTCGAGAGTGCGGGAAAAATGATTTCCCATCTCGAGACTCTGACTCAGGGAATGAAGGGATCGCCCGAAAATATTTATCTTTTGCAGGCATCCGTGCTGAGTGGTGTTTTGATGATGGGAGTAGAGCCTTCTCAGCTCGCACGTGCTGAAGCGTCTCATGTTTCAGCTTTTCAGGAAGGGTTGGAGAAGGCTTCACGAGCGGTGTTTGGGGAGGAACATCGTGAGAGTTCTGAGGCCTTTGAATTTCAGGCTTCTCTTGTACGGTCCACTCTTTCTGGCAAAGCAGATGCGCAGGAGATGGCAGGGCGAATTCAGATGCTTGGAAATACGATGGAGCCCGCCGTGAATGCCCTGCAGGCAAGTCTGCAGATTCGTCTCACCTCTTTTGAAGCAGGTCGCGCCCTGGTGGGCAGCCTGGCTCAACATGCCTTGCAGGTTCCGGAGACCTTGAAAATTCCTGAGGTGATGCGTGCCCTTTGTTTGCAGATGTTGGGAAATGCCGAGCTGAAAGATCGATTGGAAAAAGCAGCGCTTCATGTGCATGCTTTTACTTCGGTAGAAGCCGAGCAGATCGCCCTCAAGCGTCAGATGAATGAGCAGAGCTTTGATCAAGGACAAAGGCAGGAGTCTGCAAATCCTTTTGGAGAGCTTCTTAACGAAAAAGCCACTGGTGGCCTTACGCAGGAAGCAGCGCTCTTGAAAGAAGCACTGGTGAGAGCATCTCAGGGTGAGACGTCTTCATTAGAGGGATGGGTTGATCGGGTGAAAGAAGGATTGAAGTCCGATGAGCTCAAGACGCAACTCGATGAAAATGCAGCCTGGCTGAAGTCAATCTTTTCAGGGCTTCCCGAATCCCAGTCCCTGCCCATCCAAAAAGGTCTTTTAGAAGGAGCCTTGCTGAAAGGCTTTACCTCTTCTGATCTGAAACAGCTCAAACCTGCCTCTGCTCAAGCCCTTCTAGAGACTCTGACAGCTCTCTTTGGCGAATTGCCTCAAGACGTTTCGCTGGTAACCCATTTACTTCAGAGCGCCTGGGTGACAAGCGAAACTCCAGCCGAGGCCTTGGTGCGTCTGGATGGATTGCGTCCCCAAGTCTCTCCTCTGATTTCTCGCCTGCAAACCGGCATGACCCTTCCAACTGAAACTCTACCTGGCCTGGGGGTATCGCTTGCCAATTTGGTGACAGGACGCCAGTTGCTGAAAAATCTGCTCACTCAGGCGCTTCAGAGTCCTGTGAGTGAAAATCCTCTCACGCAGGTTATTGCCAAACAGATTTTTGGCTTGACCCAATCGACTCTTGAAAATCGCCGGGTGCGAAAAACTATTCTCGAGGAAGCCCTCGAGGTCGAAAGAAGCGGCGAAAATGTATTTCTCTCAGAAGGACATCGAATCGCGGCCAAAGAGTGGCTGGCTGGCAGGCAAGAGAGAAAGCAGAAGGATCCAAAAAATAACGGCACCTTCATGAATGCCGTGGATGGTCTCGCCCAAAAACTTTTTGGGAAGAGTGCTGCAGAGGTTTTAGGGATGGAGCCTGCTTTGGCTGGAGCAAATGGAAAGCTTCGAGATCTTTCCATGTCATCTGTTGCTGAAGATGTTGCGGCCCCGACTTCGCATGCAATGGTGGGGGGTGAAGGATCTGCGGGAGGTGCGTCTCAAATGTTGACCTGGCTAGGTTTGGGAGAAGGACCCCGTCGTTTGAGTATTCGTGTGCCTGAAAATTTGCTGCCTCAAGCTGAAAATTTGATTGATCACGGAAAAAGTTATGAGACCGATATCGAAAGGTTGGGAGCGTATTTGGGTAGTGTCGTCGGTGCAAGGGTTGGCAAGAACCTTTCTCATGAGCAACGGCTTTCTCTCATGGCTGTAGTCTATGAACAATTCCAGCAAAAACTCGAGGAAGCCGATATCCATGTCGCCACCCGACAGGTTAAAAATTCAGCTGATCGACTTCGCGTCATTGGAGATTACAACCGGGCCCAGGCAGAATTAATTCGGGAAGGTCATTTGAAAGATATTCCTGCTCCAAAGAAATCTGCCTTTGTTGAAAAGATGGAATCAGGAGAAGTAAAGCCTGGCGCTATTTTTGGAGGACAGGCCAACTTGTATTTTGGTGAATTGAAATCAAAATATGAAACCTATCCGACGACGCATGATCTGATCCGAAAAGCTGCAGAAGCGATCTCAAAAGATGTTGCATCCGAAGAAGCTCGGGAAACCGGTTTTTATACTCAAGGTTTCGATTTGATGCATTGGCTTGAACATCAACCCCCGCAGGGTGGTGAATATCTGGCGAGCTCCCATATCAGCCAACCCCTCATTCTTCTCACTCAGTTAGCGCATTACTATGAGAATTTAAAATCCCTTGGGGTTTCTCCATCCAAATTACTGGAGCACATGGAGGCTGGAACCACAGGGCATAGCCAGGGGGTAATGGCTGCGTGGGTGGTGGCCTCCTCTTCAACCGAAGCGGAGTTTGTTGAAAATTCAGTCAAGGCTGTTCGCTATCTTTTCTGGCAAGGTCTTCGCATGACGGAAGCCTGGCCACCACGGGCGATCGATTCAAAAGTCATCTCCGAGTCAATTCAAAAGGGCGACAAAACGCCTACGGCCATGGCTGGAATTTTGAAGCTGTCTCCAGAGCTAGTCCAAAAATATGTCCAGAAGGTAAATGCCCAACTAGCCAATGACCGAAAAGTTGAAGTCTCACTCGTCAATGGACCTCGTGCTGTGACGGTTTCTGGCCACCCCGAGAGCCTGCATCTGCTCCGTGAGGCCTTGCGAAAAGATGAAGTCGCTGCAAATGAGAGCCAGAGTCGTATTCCCTACTCCAAAAGAAAACTGGAGCTGGTCTGGAATTACTTCCCGGTCGGCGCTCCTTTCCACACGAAAACATACATGGCCTCGGTTCCTGAAAAGCTTGCGGCTGATATGCACCGCCTGGGAATTGAGTTTGATCCCGCTCAGATGAAGGTTCCCGTTTACTCCACTTTTGATGGAAGCAATCTGCAGGATCACAAATCAAAAACAGATTCCTCTCGATCGTTGTTGCGTGCCTTGATCGATATGCAAAGTGTTCAGCCTGTTTATTGGCAGAAGGCGACAGAAAAACTGGATGGCAAGCATGGAGTAACCCATCTTTTGGGATTTGGTCCCGGAGATCCGACGGTCAGTATCGAAGCGATTACCGCACGGAATATGGAAGGTACGGGTGTTCAGGCCGTGATGGCAGGAACATTACTAAGTACCGAAAGTATTCAGGATAAGACCGCTTTCTACGACACAAATACAAAAGCTGTTAAAAGGGCTGTGGATTGGAAAGGCCAGTATGGTCCGAAACTAGTGAGAACCCTGGCTGGGGATATTGTTCTCGACACCAAACTCACCCGCTTAACCGGGAAACCTCCGATTTTGCAGGCAGGGATGACGCCGACCTCGGCAAATGAAGGTTTTGCGGCCGCTGTTGTCCGGGCAGGTTATCGGGGAGAACTCGCGGGAGGCGGGCAGCACACAGAGGCTTATCTGCGTGAGAGGGTAAAAGGGATCAAGGCGGAAATTGAGCCTGGGGATGGTATTGATTTCAATCTTTTGTTTTTGAATTCCCATTTGTTTGGATTTCAGTACCCCGTGATCGAAGTCATGGTCCGTAACGAAGGAGAGCCTATCGATGGGGCAACATTTGCGGCCGGAGTTCCCAGTGTTGAAAAAGCGACGGAGTATATCCAAAAACTTTCGGCTGCCGGATTTTCACATGTTTCCTTCAAGCCGGGCAGTGTGGAATCCATCAAAGAAGTCATCAGGATTGCGAAGGCAAGTCCCGAAGCCAACATTATTATCCAATGGACGGGCGGTCGTGCCGGTGGCCACCACAGTTTTGAGGATATGTATGATCCTATCCTTAAAACCTACGCAGAAATCCGCAAGCAGCCCAATCTCATTCTCGATGGTGGAAGTGGTATCGGCGATGGGGCAGGGGCCTATGAATTGATGAGCGGGAAATGGAGTGAAAAACTGGGTTATCCAGCCATGCCTTTTGATGGAGTGCTTTTGGGATCACGCCTGATGGTAGCCCGTGAGGCCAAAACCGATCCTCGCGCAAAGGCCCTGCTGATGGAAGCCGAAGGGGTGAAAGATCAAAGGCAATGGGAAGGAACCTATCAAGAGCCGACGGGTGGTATCCTGACAGTTATTTCTGAATTAGGGGAACCGATCCATAATGTCGCGACCCGTGGAATAAAATTATGGAAAGAATTTGACGATAATTACTTTGTGCAAAGACCTGGCGAGTCTGGCGAGGCCTTCCAGAAAAGACGCAGGGAAGCCATTGCCAGAGACAAAGGTGAAATCATCCGTCGCATTAACAGCGATTGGTGCAAGCTTTATTTTGGCAAGAAGGCGAATGGAAAAGTCGTTGATCTTGAAGAAATGACCTACGCCGAAGTTGCTCACCGCATGCTTGAATTGATGTATGTGGCGCCCGAAGAAGGGAAAGCAGGACGTTGGATTGACGTCACGTTTCGCGATCGTCTGTTCGATTTCATGGCACGTATTGAAGCCCGCTATCATGAACGTGAGAGTGTCGAGGGTGCCGTCGCGCTGATGCAGCAAGGCGGACAACTTGAAAAAAATCCTGCCGAGGTCATAAAAAAGTTTTTTGAAAAATACCCTCGTGCAGCTCTTGAAAGAGAAGGAACGCTCTCTCCTGAAGACATCGATTTTTTTATTAGCCTATGCAAACGCCCTGGAAAACCGGTCAATTTCATTCCTGTCATCGATGAAGAATTGTCGACGTGGTTTAAGAAAGACACGCTATGGCAATCAGAAGACGTCGATGCGGTGCCAGGCAAGGATGTACAGCGTATCGTTATCCTTCAAGGACCTGTTGCGGTACGGTTTGCGGGGGCTGAAGAGCCTATTGGCAAGATCATGGGGGATATCAATCGCCATCTCATCGAACAGGTGAAGGCAGATGTCTATGGGAACGATGCATCCGCAATCCCTGAGGTGGAATATCTTGGCGGGCCTGAGATTAAAGGCTTTAGACCAGAGGATCTGAAAGGCGCCAAAGTTAGCAGCAGCAATCAGGGGAAAACTTTTGAAGTTTCGATCGCTGCCGATGCGAAAGAGCTTCCAGGCAATGCCGCCTGGTGGCAGCTTCTTTCGGGAGGGGATTTGTCAGCTGCCGAGCCTGCAAAACCTTCCTGGATCAAGGCCCTTCTGACAAACCCACGTGTGGTGCGTCCTGAAGGAAAATTGAAAGTTAAAAACATTCTTCCCACTTTGTTGAGACCGAGAGCGGGGAGCACGGTAAAGGTTCTTAAGAATGAGAAAGGTGAGATTGCAGCCGTAGAAGTGCATCATCCGATCAGCTCTCGCCTGGGATCTGCAGGAAAAGCGACCCCCGCCTTACGGGCTGAGTATCAGGATGGAAAAATTCTGATCACCTTCAATCATCCACGCCCTGAGACTTCCCGGGGTCCCGCAAAAGTCGTCAAACTGCAGCTCGCGTACGAGTATCATCCGGCAAAAGGTTGGGCTCCAATTCATGAGGCGATGCCCGATTTAAATGCGCGCGTGAAAAAATTCTACTCCGAGTTATGGTTTGACAGGCCAATGGCAGAAGTCCCCACGCTCGATACCGAATTCAAATCCAGCGTTCGACTGGATCGTGCCGGCATCACCCGTTTTATCAAAGCGACCGTCGATCCCAAAAATACCAATGAGGTCTATCTTGACCGTGGTCAGGCCAAACTCGAAGCCCCGATGGATATGGCCATCGTCGCTGCCTGGGAACCTTTGGTTCAAACTCTTTTCCCAGCTGAGATTAATGCGAATATTTTTAACCTTCTTCATAAGTCCAATCATTTCAAAGTACTCGATCCTACTCCGTTACAAGAAGGTGATAAGATCGACACCTCGATGCGCATTCAGGCCGTTCAGAATGTGGACGGTGGGAAACTGGTGCGTGTTAAGGGAACTCTGAGTCGCCAGGGCAAGGCCTGTATGGAGATCGAGAGCGAGTTCTTCATTCGCGGCGAGTTTGCAGATTTTGAAAATACCTTTGTGAAGTCACAGCAAGGTTTCCTGCTTCCGATTCGTGATGAAGCCGGGAGTGCGGTCCTCCAATCTAAAAAGTGGTTTCAGTTGTATGAAGGGGTTGTCATTCATCCCAACGATTTGTTGCGTGTCGAGCTGGAGACGATCGATCGTCCTAAAGACAAAAAGAAGATAGCCTCTGCTAAAGCAACGGGGACCGTCTACAGAAACAATGAACCCATCGGGAAGATAGATTATCTTGAACAAGATGTTTCAGGAAACTCAGTGGCGGGTTATTTTGCACGTGTGGCAAAGCCGGAACGTGCTCCCGATATCGAACTTCCAAAAGATAAAACCTTTAATCTTTTGCCGGAGCCGGATCTTATACAGGTTCCTTTAGGCGAGGACGCCAATCTCAATTATAGTAGGGCTTCTTTCGATTTAAATCCCATCCATGACAATCCTTTTATTGTCGATCTGGCGGGCCTTCCAACGCCTCCCCGACATGGCATGAACACCTCCGCCAACGGACGACGGGTGGTGGAGCAGCACGTCTGCCGCAATCGCACAGGGTTCGTTGAGGAATACAAAGTGGACTTTGAAGGAATGGTTCAAGGGGGCGATCAGCTGTTTACGCAGGTGCGTCATGTCGCCATGCGGGGCGGAAAAAAAGTGCTTGAGGTGGTCAGTGTCAATCAGGACGGTGAAACGGTCCTGAAGGCCGCCGCCGTGGTGGCCCAAGAAGCTGAGTTTAACGCCTTTACCGGTCAGGGAGATGCCTCTCCAATCATTAAAGTTGTACCCGAGTTATACGCAAAATCTGAAGTTGCCAGAAAAATCTGGGATCGTGCCGATCATCACTTGAATGAAAAGTTTGGATTCTCTCTTTTTGAAATTGCCCAGGGAAATCCAAAAGAACTGACGATCCATTTTGGTGGAGAGAAAGGTCGCAGGATTCGGGAAAACTACCGGGCTTTAAAAACTCCAGCGATTCAAAAAGATGCCCAAGGCAATGTTGTTTATCATCCTGGCACCAAAGAGCCTGTTTACCAAAAAGATGCGGCGGGCAAGGTTTTGTATGTGCCCGTCTTTCCAGACATTCACGAAAACACCGATTCGTATACGTTCAAAGATCCAAATGGCTTGAATTTCGCAACCCAGTTCACACAGCCAATTGTTCTCATCCATGAAAAGGCGTTTTTTGAGGATCGACGCGCAAACGGTCGGGCAAATCCCGAGGCCCTGTTTGCGGGCCATAGCCTGGGAGAATATGGCGCTCTTGCGGCAGTTTTGGGTGAAAACTACGAGCGTTGGCACGATCTGAAAGTGACGAGTGCCGGAAGTTTGAGTGTTGAAGACATTGCCGAAATTACCTTTATGCGTGGCATCACCATGCAACAGTCCGTGCCGCGGGATGCCCAGGGGCGCTCTCCATATGCCCTGGCTGCGATTAAGCCTCACAAGGTGACCAAAGGTTTTACCCAGGATCACCTGACCCAACTCGCCCAGGCCTTCGAAGCCAACGGAGCCAGGCTTTTGGAAGTGGTCAATTACAATGTTCGCGGAAGGCAATATGTATTGGCAGGGGATCGAGTGTCTCTCGTGGCCTTTAATATCGCCTTGTCCAAAATTGCAAAAAATCCCACCGAAGCTTCTCCGGATAAAATTTCTGCCTTGATTGAAGCTTCTCTGAAAGAAGCTAAAGGAGAGGCTTTAAAGTCTGAAGGGGGTTATCTCGATGTCACCAAGGTCAACAATGATCACTTCGTGGGTCTGCCAGTCGACGTCCCCTTCCATTCCAAACAGTTGCTCCCAGGAGTCGGTGCATTCCGGGAAGTTTTAGATCAGCGCTATCCTAAAGAAATGCACGATATTCATAAGCTGGTAGGTCGCTACATTCCCAACCTGGTTGCGAAACCTTTTTCTTTAAAGAAGGACTTTGTTCAGGAAGTTTACGATCTGACAAAGAGTCCGGTACTTGGTCAGGTATTGAGAGATTGGGATGGAATTTCAAAAAGTCCTGAAAAACTGGGTCGGGCCTTGTTGATTGAGTTGCTGGCGTACCAATTCGCCTCTCCAGTGAAGTGGGTGGAGACGCAAGAGCATGTTCTGCATGCTGGAGTGGGACGCTTTCTCGAGTTTGGTCACCAGGCCACCCTCGATACCATGGCCAAGCAAACGATCTCGATGCAGAAAAAGCAGGGCACGCTTGGTCAGGATCAAACTCTCTTCTATGGAGCTCAAGCTGAAGCTGCAGACTATCTCATTGCAAAAGACTATCCCAATGCGCGGGATTTCGCCCTGGCTGCGAAAAAAGCGGCAGAAGAAAAAGCAAACACTCTGGCACAAAGGGACGCCAAGGCAGCTCCACCCGCGGCTCAAAAAAGTGCTCCCCCAAAAGTGGAGGAGCCTCCTGTTCCAGCTGCTGTCGAGCCGAGCCCCCCTGCCGGTGGTCATTCGAGCGATGCCGTCTTGCAAAGTGACAAAGTTGCAGACGTCTCTTTAAGCGCTTTGGAAACGATCAAGATGTTGGTGGCCTTAAAGTTTGGGCTTAAACTTTCTGAGGTGTCAGATGAGGACACCATCAAGGAAAAGAGTGGAGGTAAATCAGCCAAGGCAAATGAGTTGGCGGGTGAGCTCAATAGTGAGCTTGGAAATAGCGATGGAGGTGCTGAAATCCCACTCAATGCATTGGCAAAACAGTACCCAGGCTATACTCGGCCGGGTAATTTTCTAAATTCACAAATTGGAGCCCTCCTTGGCGGGAATATGCCCAAAGGAGTGGGAATTCTTCAGTTGCGTGAGCATCTGGAAAAAGAGCGCCTGTTAGGGCCGGGTCGTATGGATGGCGTTTTGCTTCACGCCCTTTCTCTTCCCCCAGCGGCTCGCCTGGCGGACAAGGCGGCGGCATTGAGCTGGCTGGATCAAGTGGTCGATACCTATGCGACCTCCAAGGGGATTACCATTCCTCGTGCCTCACAGATGCAGAATAAATCCCAGTCTGGAGGAGGGAGTGATCCCAAGCTTCGGGGAGATTTTGAGGCTTACCGAGCCAAACAAAACACGCTGATTGAAGAGATGATTAAGGCCTACGCCGAAGTGTTGGATAAAGATCCGCACAAAGCGGAAAAAATGGCCCAAATGGAAAAAGACCTGCGTGAGAAGGCAGAGCAGGAAATTCAGGGTTGGGAAAAGGAACACGGTAAAAAATATTTCGAAAAAATCCAGCCGATTTTCACCTCGAAAAAATTCAGGGAGTATAATTCATCCTGGAATTGGGCCCGTCAGGACGCCATTTCCCTCTATTACGAGCTCGCTACAGGTAAAATTCAACTGGAGAACCCCTCTCTCTCCAATCGAACCTATCACCTGGTAAACCGATCGGATGCAAAAGTCCTGGAGGTCGTGGAGTTTTACGCAAAGAAAGCCCGTTCGGAAAAACACCTCAAGATCGCTCGTTTTTATGTAAACCTGGCAAATGAAGTGAGGGGACATCTTGAAGCTGCTCCTGTTGCCCGGATGATGGAACCCTCCACCAAACCCCAAGTGGAAACCTTGCCCGATGGATCAGTCCGCTTTTCTGAAGACCCGCGTCCTGGAGTCACGACCGCAAAAGACTACGTCAATGAAATGCAAAAAGGCGGTGAGTTTCCCGTAGAAGAAGTTCCAGAAGCCCTCCGGAAGCCAAAAAACCTTCAGAGCTTGATCAGAAAAACAAAAGCCACACTCGACGGATTGCAAAAAGTTCAGGATGTCGCTCCAGCTGTTGTCTCGGGAATCAGGCAGACACTGGCTGATTTAACCGCCTGGCTTACCGGAAAGCGGCGATCGCCCTTTTTGTTTATCCGTACCGAAAGTCCACTCGATACCGCTCAACGGATAGCCGATGATCAGCGTACCGATAAATTCTATCAGGTCATGCAATTAATGGCTAAAGACGGAGTCAGTATGGAAGGGAAAACAGCCCTGATCACTGGCGCCGGACCTGGCTCTGCGGGGATTGAGGTCGTAAAAAATATGCTCAAGGCAGGTGGGCGTGTGGTTGTGACCACCTCGAACTATAGTCAAGATCGTACGGATTTCTTCCGCAAGATTTATGAAGATTACGGAGCCAAAGGTGCTGAGCTGGTAGTGGTGCCATTCAATCAGGCCTCGGTCCAGGACGTAAAAAGTCTCGTGGAATATGTGTATGATCCTAAAAATGGTTTAGGTCTTGATGTCGATTATGTCCTTCCCTTTGCCGGTATTCCTGAGCAGGGGATGGATATCGGAGGAATAGGAGAGGTGTCTGAAGTTAATCATCGGATTATGCTCACAAATACTGTCCGGCTCCTGGGAGAAATCAAAAATGCGAAGGCTGCGCGAAAAATTACGACCAAGCCTGCCCATGTCGTCCTTCCCCTGTCTCCAAACCATGGAGTCTTTGGATTTGATGGTCTCTATGCCGAATCGAAGCTGGGGCTGGAAGCCATGATGAATAAATGGCGCTCGGAAGGATGGAGCGATTATTTAAGTGTCGCAGGGGCTGTGATCGGTTGGACGCGTGGCACGAATCTCATGAAAGACAACGATGTTGTTTCGGTGGAGTTCGAAGAGCGCGGATTCCGTACTTTCAATCAGCGTGAAATGGGATGGAATCTGTTTGCCCTCATGCACCCCGAACTTGTTCAGGAGGCTCAGAAGAAACCGGTTTGGGCAGATTTCAATGGCGGGTTGCAGTATCTTTCAAACCTTTCTGAACTGGCAGGCAAAAGACGCAAAGAGGTGGAAGCTCACCGAAAAGTTAACAAAGCGGTCAAAGACGATCTGGAAGCCGATCTGAAAGTGTCCGGAAAGACTCCAAAAGAATCTAAAAAAATTCATCCCAAGGCGAATTTTAACCAGGACCTTCCCTTCTTACCTTCCAAAGAGCGCCTGGAGTCTCTCAAGCATCTTCAGGGAATGGTCGATCTCAACAAGGTCGTGGTCGTCACCGGTTTCGGTGAAGTTGGCCCTTGGGGAAATGCCAGAACCCGTTGGGAAATGGAGGCCCATGGCACGTTTTCGATGGAGGGAGTGATTGAGCTGGCCTGGATGACAGGGCGAATCAAGTATCACAACGGTCCTTTGGGAGAACTGAAGAGTTACACGGGCTGGGTTGACACCAAAACCAATGAGCCCGTGCCTGATCATGAGGTTAAAGATCGCTATGAAGCGGATATCATCGAACATAGCGGCATTCGGATTATTGAGCCTGAAATGGTGAATGGTTACGATCCCAATCATAAGCTCGCACTCCGTGAGGTCGTTTTAACCATGGATTTCCCGCCTGTTCAGATGAGTACCCATGAAGAAGCCCAGGCTGTGAAAGAAGAGATGGGTGAGCATTGTCATGTTTATCAGGATAATGCAGGCCTCTGGTACGTCGTGCCCAAGGCGGGAGCGAAAATGATGCTTCCTCGGGCCCTTAAATCGGATCGATTTGTGGCGGGCCAGCTCCCGACAGGTTGGGATCCTCGTCGTTACGGAGTTCCCGAAGATATCATCAAACAAGTCGATCCCACGACCCTCTACACCCTGGTTTCGACGGTCGAAGCCTTGGTGTCCTCGGGCATTACCGATCCGTGGGAGTTCTTCCAGTACGTCCACGTCTCAGAAGTTGGAAACACCACCGGCGGTGGTATGGGTGGCATGCGCAGTATTCGCCGAAGTTTCCGTGAGAGAATGTTGGGCAAGCAAGTTCAGGGAGATATCCTTCAGGAGCAATTGATCAACGTCATGCCCGCCTGGATCAACATGCTTTTAATGAGCTCATCAGGTCCGATCAAAATTCCTGTGGGAGCTTGTGCGACAGCCGCACATTCTGTGGAGCTGGGGGTGGACACCTTACAGTCAGGGAAAGCCAAAATTGTTTTGGTCGGTGGGTATGATGATTTCGGTGAAGAAGGATCGACCGAATTCAAAAATATGCAGGCGACCAGTAATTCGGCAGATCAGATAGCTCAAGGGCGAGAGCCCAGTGAGCATTCCAGACCCGCCACATCCAGCCGTGCAGGTTTTATGGAGGCTTACGGTGCTGGGGTTCAGGTTCTGATGACAGCAGATATTGCGCTCAAGATGGGAGTTCCTGTCTATGGGATCGTCGCTCTCACCAATACGGCAACAGATAAACAGGGAAACTCTGTTCCGGCTCCCGGACAAGGAATCTTAACGACTGTCCGTGAAATTAGAGGAGGATGGAAAAACGACCCAAGCATTGATATCAACTATCGTCAGAGGAGACTTCGTCAGGAAAATGCCCGTGTGAATGTGTGGAAAACAGCAGAATTAAGAAACATAGAAAAGGATGCAAAGAGAATAGAGAGTAATGAAGGGATAGAAGCTGCGACGATCTATCGACAGGCGAGAGATCAGGCTGCCACTCGCGAGGCAGATAAAATGATAGAGGCTGCCTATCAGATTTACGGTCAGGGATTTTGGGTCAACAATCCGAATATTTCTCCTTTAAGAGGAGCTCTGGCGGTTTATGGACTCACGCCCGATGATATTGAAATTGCCTCGAATCACGGAACTTCCACACCAGCCAATGATAAAAATGAAAGCCATGTGAATCAGCAGCAGATGGATCACCTGGATCGTCAAAAAGGAAACCCGCTCTTTACGATCTGGCAGAAATGGCTCACCGGCCATCCGAAAGGAGCTGCCGCTGCCTGGATGTTCAATGGTCTGGTGCAGAGCATGCTAACCGGTATTGTCCCAGGAAATAAAAATGCCGATAATATCGATCCGAACTTTAAAGACTTTGATCAACTGGTATTTACCAATCAATCCATCCACCTGGGACGGAGTATGAAAGCGGGGTTGCTCAAGAGTTTTGGTTTTGGTCAGGCGGGAGGAGAGATCCTTGTAATTCATCCAGACTATCTGTTTGCCACCCTTGAAAGAGAGAGGTTTGATGACTATGCCAAGCGTGTTAAGCCGCGCATGGCTAAGGCGGGCCGCTACACCCAGCAAGCACTCTTCGCTAAGAACCCATTGGTTCAGGTGAAAAAACATGCCCCTTATTCAAAAGAAGATGAAACAAGGGTTTATGTAGATCCAGGCGTCCGAGCCCAATATGACCCTGAGAAAAAGACCTGGATGATAAAGCCCAATCACTCAGTAGGTGATGGAGTTCAGGAACCTGGAAAAAAAGTAGTGGGTGACCAATAAATGACTTTGAAAACCACTCTCATTCAAGAGCTGGAGGCGAGTACCAAAATAATGGGGATCGATTCAGATGTTGGAATTGGAATCGATATCGAAGAGCTCAAAGACTGGGAAAAAAGAAGTCGCGACCCTCTTTTTCTGGCGAGAAACTATACCCTTGCAGAGATCGATTATTGCGAACGAAGCCCAAACCCTCTTGCTTCTTTTGCCGGACGATGGACGGCAAAAGAAGCAGTGGTAAAGGCAATTTCCAGCTTCAAACCCTATTATCTAAAAACAACTCTAGGGATGTCGGCTCCGCTGATTGAAATTGAAATTCTTTCATCTCCCTCAGAGGCTCCCCTCGTTGCCTTACATGGCCATCCGAGAAAAATTGCCGAAGAATCAGGGATTCAAAAAATCTCTCTTTCCATCTCACACTCCGATCATTTGGCCATTTCCATTGCGCTTGCAGTATAATCCCATCCATTTAACCTTTGGAGCCAGGCACACAATGGTTTTAAGAGCGCTCCTTTTGGTAATACCACTGGAGCTGATCGGGGCTACTGTCCTGGTCGATATTTTCCTGATGGATCAGTCCTGTGCCTTGAGCAGGGTGGCGGATTTCTTTTAAGCGCCAGGAGTTTTGAAAGCGGCCCAAGGTCCAGTACTCGGTAAAGGGTCTTACATCTGGATCTTCAGAAAGGATGGCACCCTTTTTCTTCCGAATTTTCTGGGCATGGGCGCTGATGCGAACGGTAAATTCATCATTTTGATTGTCTGAAAAATTGCGGACCAAAATCAGCTCGACTTTTCGAATACAGAAGTTTCGGAATTCTACAGAAAGGCCCTGTTGCTGATCGGTTTGAAGATCCTGTTTCAGCTCCTGAGCGACCGAAGGAAAAAGATCCTCATTCGGGACAGTCTCTGGATTTGCAGATTCGCGGGCCATATGGACTTTCGTGAAAATGGCTCTTGCCCGCTCGAGCATCAGCTGACGATTCCAAAGCTTGTCTGTCTGAGATAAAAATTGAAGCAGGCGCTCAATTTTATTGGCCTTCTTTTCAGTTTCTTTCTCCAGCCAGGGGCCAGAAGGGCCTGAAGCTCCCGCTGATTCTGCATAAAGCTGCTGAAGTTTATCGGATGTAAAAGGCTCGAAAAAATTCTCGTCTTTAAGGGCATCCGATTCTTTTGTTTGCTCGATTTCACGCAAGCGCCAACCTGAATCCTGCCATTGAAAGGTCCAGAATTCCTGAAATCGTGCCGGTTCACGATCGCCCCTCAAGCGGCTTCGTGATCGATCATCGATATAATAATCCATCGCTTGAGCTGTGATGAGGGCCGTGAATTCCCGCTGGTTTTTTAAATGCGTGTAGCGCACATTCACGAGATTGATCTCCTTAATCTCCAGACCTTCAATTTTATTGATCTCATGATTTCGAATCATTCCGTTAATCTGGAATAAATGCTGGGCATAAAGATCGGCCATCATCAAAGGCTGCATGGGAGCGTAATCGCGGGCCTGCCAGCAGGTCTGCAGTTTTAAAAAGGTGTTGCGTGTTATTTCGGTAAGGGGATCCGGTGAGAAATCAGGATCTGTTTTGGCAATGAATTCGAGGAGCACCCGTGTCTTGCGGGATTTTTTCTTGATGGCTTTAGGCGGATAAAGGAAATCCAGGTCTTGATTCGAACGGGCGGGAGAGTACTTGTAATAAATAAAAACAAGAGAGAAAATAATCAAAAAAAGGACAAAAAAACCATTATCTTTTGAGTTCCCACTTTTGCTGCTACTATATCCTCGGCTTGAACTACTACTACTAAAACCCCCGCTACCTCCTCCGCTGCTACCACCACCTCCCTTATTATGAACGGCGTAGTTGTTTGCAAAGTAAGTATGGGTGGGATCAGTTTCTAAATTGTAGACAGTAACTTTTTCTGAAATGAGCTCTCGCTTGAGAATGAGATCTGGATGAAGCCCTTCAGCATTTAGCGAGTAGATCGTATCGCCCTCGTTTAAAGCCTCGATGGTTTTGAACATTCCCTTTCCAACATAAAAAGGATGCTCGCCGGTGACTCGTACCTGCGCGGATGCCGTCGTCAGAAGATAGTAGGCTTCGACCTCATGTTGAGTGATCGAGACGACTTCGGAGGGCCTCCGTTTTTCCTGATCGTCAAAACTTAAAACGCGATCTCCCACCTGGATCTGATCAATCGTCACCGGCGGGCCGTCTTCTCTTGAAATTAAAGTCTCCGCAAGAAAACAACCCCCGCCCCCGCGCGCCCAGAGCGGATGCGAAGAGAGGAGTGTGAGGAAAAAGAAAAGTGGAAAAAGGATTTTTTTAAAAGTCATGTTTGTCCGATTTCAATTAATGAAGTCCGGCAAGGATCCCACCTAACACCGCTGCAGCAATAATCAGACTGATTCCCAGAATGGTGGCAGCAACAACTTTTCCAAAATAAGTCGCTACGGCAAGATTGCCACGAGCCATTTCCTTTTCTTCATCCAGGTGGGGCGTGAGGCGGGCAATGAGGTTGGGAATAAATCGCATTGAGATGAGGATCAGCATCATGCCGATTACTCCTCCAAGAATAGCGAAGATCGCGGCCCAACCCATGTTTTGAAATGCTTCATGAATCATAGAATTTCCTCCGTTGTAGGATTTTAATATTGAACGTGAATGTTACCACTCTAGCAAAGTGCAAAAAACAGCGGATTTGTGACAGCTGGTTTTGAGTGTCTTTATATAGATACGGACCTATTTGTATGGATTCGACTCTATTGTGTTTGGTTTGATGCTGAAGGCACTCTCTCCAACGTCGGTGATCAAACGGACAGAAGCGGGGATGCCGGTAGTCTTAAGTTGTAGAGAGTAAGACCAGTCACTCACTTTTGAAGTAAACACTTTTTCAACACTCTCCAGTTCAATCGATATTCCAAATTCCAAAAAGAGTTTTGCAAGCGGATCGTAGGCCTGGGTTTGGTTTGCAAGTTCGACGAAGAGCAGATTGAGGCCTTTGATTTTCGAGTGGGGATAATGTTTGCGATAATCCTGATAATCGGCCGATTTCCAGGAGGCCAGGGCAACGGGGATATTCCAGGAAAAATCATTTCTATTGGTAAAAGATCCCCAACTTAGGTGACTAAAATTTTTCAGATCCCAGCGCATCGCAATTTTTTTGAGGATCTGGCGGTGGTAGGGGAGTTGTTCAGCGAACGGAAGTTCGCATGAGCGTTTGACGACAAGATCGCGGTGAGAATTTTTTTCGCCATCGTCGGGTTTGAATTCGATCGCATTCCATTGGAGTTTGCATCCCGACACTTCAATCACAAAGGCAACGTCATTCAGCTTCTCCATCCATCCGGCAGAATTTTCATCTTTATAAATCTTCACCTCAGGTTCTTTAATTTTTGGATCTCCAGGTTTGTTGGCACAAAGAGAATTTGCTGAGAAAAGAATCAGGGAAAAAATAATCCCTAAAAAAAAGATAAGATGTTTGGCGGTGTTGGATTTCATAGAGGATACGAGCGACAATCTTCCTAACGATGAAAAATACAAGCAGGAATTTTTTAGTATCCCAGATCAACCCTCAGGTTTCCTTCCATTGAAATACACAACTTTCATCGCAAAAATATTCTCCCCGATGCACTCGGGCAAAAGTTTTAGGATTATAGGTTCCACACACCGGACAGCGTTTCATTTCATCCACAATTTTTTCTTCGGGTTTTTTCTCGGGTCGAACTTTAGAAAAAGGAGGAGGGGGTGTTGAGCGAAAGCGCGAGTTTTTAGGTCGTGAACTTTTTTTAGAAGAGGGAAAAAAAATCTTCACGAACAGGTAAATTAAAAAAATAAAAAGAAGGGTTTGAAAAAACACGGTGATTATCCTGAAGTTATACCTGCTTCCATCCCTCGGAATAATTGCGGCTTAAGTAAAATCGAAACAGGGGTGTGATTTTCTTATTATCGATCAATTGTTTCAGCAAGGTCTCAATCGTTTTGGCCTTGATGGGATGTTTTAGATCCGGAGAAATCTCGGCCAGGGGTTCGAGTACAAAACGTCTTTTGTGAAGCTCGGGATGGGGCACGGTGAGGGGCTGAGAACGGATGATCTCGTCATTGAAAAAAAGAATATCCAGATCAATCGTGCGAGAGGACCATTTGGAATGATGAGGATCGCGTCCTAGCTCGAGTTCCAGCTCAAGCAGCAATTGCAATAAGCCGGCAGCACTCAGCCGTGTTTTGATTCGGATCACGCTGTTGACGTACCAGCCCATCGACGCCGAAGTGGTTTTTGCAAGCGGTTCGGTTTCGTAGAAAGAAGAAGTCCTCAAGACTTCGCACTTGGGATGTTGATGAATACGCTGGATGGCAAGCGAGCTTAAGCGAATGCGGTCTCCCAAATTTGATCCAATGCCGATCCAGGCGATGTTCCAGGGATGTGTCATAAAAACGAGATTACTGAAGCGGTAGGTAGGGGTCAATCCTCGAAAGGGAACCTCTAAAAATTCCTCATTGGCTGTGTTCCCCGCTTCACCCTTTCCCTGCGACCTACACTCAGTAGGCCTCAGTCGCGGGTTTGCGGGCGCCTTGCCACTGGGTTTTTTAAGAGGTTCCTGAAAAGAGTATGTAAATAGAGATGCCTGAAAGTGGGTTTGGAGAAAAGTGGATTCTCTCTTCCTAATAAAAAAGGCGGGGATATTCCCCACCCCGGATAAAAGCCATTTCAGAAAGGTGATTTTCCTTCCCGAACGTACTTTGCCTGGTAACCATTGCCATCGATATCGATATAAATCGGATTGGTGAGGGCAAAGGCGCGGTTGCCGCCGATTTTGCTGGTGATGCCTTCGGTAGTCCGTTCGGTGTCGAGGGTATCCAAAAACTTGTCGGGCTGAACGGCAGCGTCGGTGGTATTCACAAAACTGGGAATATAAGGAAAGAGAGTGTGTGTTGTAGAAGAACCCTTCACAATCACCACGAGCCAGGTGTCTTCCGAAAGGTTGAGGGTTGTCTGAATGTCTGTCGCACGCAGTCCATTGGGAGAAACCGATTGAGTGAGAGTTTGAGAAGATCCTCCGCCGCCCCGCTTAAAGCTTGAGACAGGAGAATAAAGATATTTCGGGTAGAGGTGGTTGATGTTTTTTGAAGAGTCCACTGTCACCGTGACAAACTCATCCGCAGACTTATCCCATGGACCGGACAGGTCATCTTTGGCCGGTGTGGGATCGCTATTTGCGTAAATTTCAACTGTGTCCCAATCCACCCAATCCGGGCTTTCCACATGAATGCTTAAGGTAACGTCTTTGGCTCCCCCGCCCGAGAGTGCGAGAGTATCTCCGACTTGTGCGATTTGAGAAACCCCCGCACTGATTGCCTGCACGGAGAGGAAAGGTCCGCTGGAAACAACCACATGCTGGCGATTTACATTGTGGGCAATTTCCTGAGGATCAATTCCGGCAAAGCTGCCCGTCCCGTCCCGAGGATCTGCTTTGGAAAGGACATAATTTCTGAATCCTCCGATTGGAGAAATGATTTGACGATGGCTATCAGAGTTCGCTGTGGCGGCAACACTTTTTCCCAGATTCAAAAAATTAAACCAGGTGGGAATGGCCGTGTCGAAAAGAACACTCAAGGGAGTATCGCCGATCGAAAGCTCCATGGCGGTAAATTTCTCTGAGACCAATGCGCTGGTGCCCAAAGGAAAGGGAGGTTTGAAACCGCCTGATGAATTCGTGTTGGGAGGAAGTCTGAAGTCAACCGGATCCGCATAACTTGCAAGGGCCGGCACTCCATCAAATTTCGTGGTAGTTACCAAGCGGCTTAAGGAAAAATTGCCAAGCAGGTTGTCCATAATATGGGCCACCTGCAAAACCTGCTCGCCGGGATTTTTCTCCTCGAGATGTGTGAAAACTTCATCGGGTGAAAGCATTTCATGGTGATTCGGGCCCGGGCTAAAACCGGCCTTGTTCGTGTAATCGAAGGCCCCGCCCGTCGGGTCGTTCGGGTCATAAGCGAGCGGAAAAGCGATGAGATGACCAATGGCCATCGGAGTGATTTCGTCTCCGGTAATATTTGCAATCAGCTGAGTCGCCCCCAGAGTTTTGATCGTGTCGCTATAGTCGGTTACGGCATCATGATCGGAGGAGCTGATAATATCCAGCCCTTCTGCCAAGGCAAAATGCACACGGGCCTCCAAACCATAAGGTGAGTCTGGAGAGCGAATGCCATGGACATGAAAATCTGCCGAGACATAGCCAGGAGTTTGCACCACCTTTTTCAAGGTTGCCTGAACCGTGTTTGTCCCACCTGGGGCTACAGTGATCCGTTGGGCATGGAGGTTATATTCGGGCCCACGCATCACAAAGATTTCATAATTTCCCGGCTCCAGACGGAAGATGTTCGGGCTTACGTAACGTGGATTTCCCGAGTTGGATAATTTACCAGCGGGATCCAAAAAGAGGGTGTCGATATAGCCGTAAAGATTTCCCTGAAAATTGAGATCGGCAATGGGGCTGTCATCGGCAGGAACATCGTTGACCGGTAGTTTGTGGTATGGGCTCGGATCGAAACCGGCAATCGCGATGCGTGCCGGAACGGGATTTCCGTTTTCATCTTTCGCAGAAATTTGCACGAGACCCGAAGAGCCAAGAGTACACTGAATTTTGTCCAATCCTCCTGAGGTGTCACAGGTGCCGGCCTTGTTTTTTGCTTCAAGGGTTCCATCCGCCCAGGCGTAAGATGAGAGGTAGCCTTCTTTATAAACTTCAACCGTGTACTGGCCCGAGCCAAATAGTTTGGCTTTTTCATCAGATCCACTGCTCACATTGCCTGTGAAATTGCCATTTGGATCTGAGTACAACATGGTGACGGGTTTTTTACTGCCTTTATCAATCAGTAATACACGAGCCTGGGTAACGGGTTGATTTTGGGCATCGACTACCTTTCCAGCCAATGGATAGGTTGGAACACCCAGAGCCTGAACCCCCCCTTGTAACACCGAGCTGGCATCGCCGTTTCCTACTGCAAAATACCGAGTGTAAATGGTTTCCCCCGCAGGAAGCGAAAAGTTGATTTTGGGAGTGGGAGAACTGGAGAAAGGAATCAGTCCAGGTGCGATCTTTTCGCCATAACCCATGATGCTCACACCTGAAACAGTTAAGACATCGGTGGATCTTAAGGTTTCATCCGCATTTTTGAATAAGGTGGGATCGTGGAAGAAACCATAGGAAACACCCGTGTTGGTTTCAAGACCGGTGTAAACAATAGCGGGAACGTCATAGTAGAGACCCTGGCCGCTAAAACCGGTTTTGGGAAAGAAGGTTTCTAAAGTGCCAGAACCATTGACCCAGTCTCCAATGGGCATCGGCACAGGATCCTTTCCACTATTCATCAGGTGGGTTTGGATGATGACGTAGGTCTTGTCTGACCTTAAGACATAATCGGTGACAATCGTGGTGGAGACATTTTTCAAAGAAGCGACATTTTCGAATGGATCGAGAACATCATTGTATTGATCGGGAAAGAAAAGGCTGATGCCATTTTTGGCAATTTTCGCAAAGGGGACAATGATGGAGGTTTGGATATAGTCATAGACATCCAGCACTCCGGTAGCGCGGACGATGACAGGGCCTTGGGTGAAGTCGCCATTGATGATTTCCAGTTTTTGATAAA
>JBPOIC010000045.1:0-18310 GCA_052034865.1 Myxococcota bacterium
GGCCAGATCAAGTCCATCAGCGAGCTTGCCCGTACCCTCGACGTCGATGGCTCGTATGTGGCCCGCATTCTCAAGCTGACGACCCTGGCCCCCGACATCGTCGAAGCCCTGATCAACGGCGAGGAACCCAACGGGCTCTCGCTGGCGAAGCTTACCCAGACCTTTCCCGAGGACTGGACCGAGCAGCGCCGCCAGTTCGGCTTCGCCACCGACTGACGACCGGACCTGAGACCACCCCAGAGAGCCGACCATCAGCGTCGGCTTTTCTACTTTGGGGGGCAGGAAACCGGAGTTGACCACGTTTCTTTTCATGGGCAAAGCGGGTGATTTCGAAAAAAACGTCCGGTTGCGGCATCGGGCGATGACCTAAGACAACCGCCAAAAACGGCAACCAGCCGCAAACCCATATCAATCAAGGATGTAGCTTTCCGGACGAGCTTCGGACTTGGTCCGGAGAAAACAGAGAATCAGGGGCCAAACAGAGAAAGAAAGGCTGGAGGATGGGGAGAATCGATGGTGTGGAGAGGTGCTTTGGAAAGATGTGAAACGGGCGCAAACCCTTTAGAAACAAGGGGAAAAAGAAAACCCGTCACCCCGGAGAATGACCCCAGAGAGACGGGTTTGTCTTTTCTAAATGGTGGAGGCGGGGGGAATCGCACCCCCGTCCGAAACTCTTTGGCGTCGGCTTCTACAGGCATATCCCATCTTTTAAGTCTCGCGGTTTCTTGCTCGAATGGGCACGATCTCAAAACCGCCAGCCTGATTAATTTCGCCGGAATTTATCAGACATCATTCCGACTATCCCACTAGTTAACGTTCGCTATCCCCCGCGGGAGAAAGAATAGAAAACGTGGCTGACAATTAAGCAGCCATTGCGAAGTTGTCTTCGGCAATTGTGTTTTTGCCTGAGTTTGACGAGCTACAAGCTTGCTCGGCCTGCCACACGGCACCTTAGAAGCCCCGTCGAGCCTAGTTCGCCCCCGGATTGTCTTATTTTACCTTAGATGGAGAAGTCGGAAGGATCAAGGTCTTTCCTGAGTTTTTCTGGATCTCATTTTTTTAACTGAGAAGCGTTTGACATTCTTTGCAGATTGAAGTGGATGGAGGCTTGTCAGCAGAAAATAGTTTGTGTCATAAGGTCGCCTCCGCGCAGGTGAGAAGGCGTAGCTTAAGCCCGATGGTCCTCTAAAGGCGGACAAGTCTGCCGCAGGCGAATCGGAAACAAGAAGTCAGAATTAAAATTTGGTAAAGAATCGGGGCGTAGCTCAGCCCGGTGGAGCGCTTGCTTCGGGAGCAAGAGGCCGCGAGTTCAAATCTCGCCGCCCCGATTTATATTCAATAGGTTCCCTACTTCCCAATTCCTCAACTTTTCCCACGTTCACTCGGTACCACCAGTTTTCTCATGCCATGGGAGTTGTACGAGTCGCTTTCTTTCGTCGTTATTTATCCTTTTACTCAAAAGTAATGATTGGTTGATAGATAAGCCCAGCTGGCCCGACGCTTGGGGTTTCAACGGGTCAGCTGTTTCCGCCAATCGATTTTTGGAAACAATTGGCCCATCTTGACCTTGAGTTTTAATCGCCCAACTCGAGGAAAGATCCCGTTAAGATCTGGGAGGTGTAAGCTAAGTCGGCATCGCCTGCCGCTGCTTCGCTCCTGACTACACCGATCGATGGAGTAAGAGCGCTTGTCCCATCACGAGCCCCCCTGAGCTCACCGTATGTGAAATATCATCTAAGAACCTTCAAACTCCCTGAAGAATTGGCCAATTTTTTTACGGAGATGGCTCCGTTGTAAAAGGAACCCCACCTTATATCGACTTTGCTTCCGAAAAACTCGCTGGAAAGGGAGATCTTACCCCAAAATCATATTGTCTCCCATAGTCAACGCTCTATTCCCCCTCGTATAATTAAGATGTGTCCTAAACAGGAGGAAGATACATGAGACAGAAAAACGAGCAAACCGTTCAAAATAAACAAGACCGGTTATTAAAAAAAGACTCTAGGGATGAAGAAAAAGAAGACATCCGGCGAGGGCAAGAAGGGATGGATGCAGAAGGGAATACGCATTCTAAAGAAAAGCTCATCAACCCTTTGAAAGGGTCTGCGGGCAAAAAAAAGATGCCGGTTCCGGTCGAGAAAAACATTAAGCACGGGTAGAAGGAAATCTAAAATAGATCCAAGCGCTCCCCAGGGCTGCGGCCAGAAGAGAAGAAATCAGAATACCTAGTTTTGCCGCTTCCACAAGCTCAGGCATGGATTTGAAACCGAGGGTTGTAAAAAATAAAGACATGGTAAAGCCAATGCCAGCAAGCACTGCAGCACCTATAATCGCATTCCAACTGATTCCCTGCGGCAACTTTCCCATTTTTAGCTTTACCCCTGCAAAGACGAAAACAAGAATGCCCAAAGGTTTGCCAACAACCAGTCCGAAGATAATGCCTAAACTGACAGGAGAGCTTGCCGCCTTCAGGAGAAGATCTGCACTTAAGGGAATTCCGGCATTGAATAAGGCGAAAAGCGGTAGAACGATCACGGCTACAGGGGCGATTAAGGCAGTCTCCCATCTTTGAAGTGGTGTCGAGGCGGCAGAAACGTTCTTGTTTATTTCAGAGAGAATAGAATGTTGCCCTAGCGATCCGAGCATCTCAACATTTCGGGCAGGACTTTCCTCGAATTTCCCCACAAGCTTTTTTATGTTGCGGATGAAGCCGTGCTGACTGATGGATGTTTTCACCGGGATTGTGACTGCCAGGAGAATGCCCGCAAATGTCCCGTGGATCCTTGCTTGATAGACGAATACCCACAATAGAACACCCAACACCCCGTAAACCCAGAAATTTCGTATGCCGAGCCGGTTTGCCAAAAAAAGGGACATCAGCAGAAAGACGCAAACCCCCATGGAGCTGAAATCGAGGGCATGAGAATAAAAAATTGACATGACTAAAACAGCTCCGATGTCATCGAACAAAGACAGGGCAGTGAGAAAGATGGTCATACTGATCGAGACCCGCTTTGCCATCAACGCCAGGATGCCCAGGGCAAAAGCTGTATCTGTGGCGGTGGGGATTCCCCAGCCACGCTGACCAGGTCCACCGGCGTTAATAAAATGATACACAAGCGCGGGCACGACGATGCCGCCGACCGCAGCAAAGATAATGAGAACCACTTCGTGAAAATGCCTCAATTCTCCCGCCATGATCTCCCGTTTCATTTCGAGACCCGTTAGGAAGAAGAATAAAGCCATCAATCCCTGGTTGATCCATTCGCCGATGGAAAGAGCGAAGTGCCACCGGCCCAAGACGAGGCCCAGTTCCATATGCGATACCTCTTGGAGGATGCCTTTCCAGGGTGAGTTGGCCAAAAGCAGCGCGACTAACGAAAAAATAATCAGAAGGATGCCGGCCGTCGTCTGTCTGTGAATGAAGGCCTCTAGCGGCGACATGAAGGCGGAGAACCGCCTTTCCAAGAGCGTTTTCAATTTGGGATCGAAAAGGTTTTTTTCTTCTTTCATTTCATCCTTCAACAACCTGAAACTCAAGGTATCTTATTAGAACCTGTCTTATAGTTAAGGACTCGCTCCCTAAATACTCCAAATAAGGATAAAAGGAGCCATTCCGGTTTTGTTTCCATTTTATGGGACCAGTTCGATCTCTTTTAAAAGCCTTACGCTGTTTTAAATTTTCAGTTCGCCTTCCACTTCGAGAATGGTTCGAGGTGAAATTTTATCCCCAGATGGTAGAT
Source organism: Myxococcota bacterium (assembly GCA_052034865.1). Lineage (GTDB taxonomy): Bacteria > UBA10199 > UBA10199 > JADFYH01 > JADFYH01 > JBPOIC01. The sequence goes on from JBPOIC010000045.1 coordinate 3,744, forward strand.
GTAACGGAACTGCTGAGGGTGGGTGGTGAACTCTTATGATGGGCAGACAAGGAAGAGAGGGGTTAGAGATATTTCAGGAAAGATCCAATCATTCCAAGTCACGGGAGATACTTTTTTTAAGGCGATTTACAGCTTTTTGGCGAAGACGGTTTCTGAAGGATAAACAGGCAGTGAGAAGGACTCAGCGAAGAAAGGCTGATCTTTGTATTGTATCCGCTTCAGGGGCGTAAGCACTGGGCCCGCTACGTCGCCCAATGCCATGTCCATTCGGACCATGGCCTTTCATCCTTCCAAAGAAAAAGGGGCAGGCAATCCTTACACCCGGGTAATCCATTTCAGAATGAATCAAGGTTCTCCTTCGATTTCTTTCAATTCAACGCCATCCTCTACTTGAAGGGTGCCAAAGATATTTTCATCCAGAAACTTGCAGATCTTGTCTTGGCTGTTCGTGAATCGACGTTAACATAATAACAAACTGTGTTTGAATTTATTTTATTAGCAGGTTTGCAACTGGGACGCTTGCCGCGAGAAGCCTCATTTCAATCCAAGCAATCTGAATATACAATCAGCACTGTCTAACAATGAGGCATCATTTAGAAACGCTTGAAGGGCTAAAAGTCACAACTTGAAAATATCATTTTCAGGGTTAATTCGGAGTAAGAGGTTCAGGAATAGTAGGAAATAGTCGGTCGTTCTCGGAAAAGCATGGCGGTAAGTGATTGATTTTAATTGTTAGTGAAAGAGCGAATAAAACTGCTGTTTTTCCAAATTTTGCCTCAAAAAGTTTTGGGAGCTGGAGATCGTCCCGATGCAAATCAGGATCGCCCCGATTTATATGGATGGGTACTGAAGAACTACTTTCAGTGCTCTTTTTATATGGATTTTTGATTCTAATCTCAAAAGCCAAGGTTAGTGATCTTCAAGCACTTACCCCTTCACACACACCACCTGCCTTAATGTGTGTACGATCTCCACTAGATCGGCCTGGGCTTTCATGACATCGTCAATCGGTTTGTACGCGCCAGGGGTTTCATCGATCACGTCTTTGTCTTTGCGACATTCAATGCCTTTGGTTGCTTTTGCATGATCCTCCAGACTAAACCGCTTTTTGGCGGCATTGCGCGACATCGCGCGACCCGCGCCGTGGCTGCAGCTGTGAAAGCTTTCCGGATTTCCCAAACCTTTTACAATGTAAGAACGCGTGCCCATACTTCCCGGAATAATTCCCAGATCTCCCAGACGTGCGCGAACAGCGCCTTTTCGGGTGACTAAAACGTTTTTTCCAAAGTGATGCTCACGGGCGACGTAGTTGTGGTGGCAGTTGATGGCTGTAAGCTCGGCTTTGAAGGGTGGAATTTTTTCGCTTTGACTGACGGCAGTAATCACCGCCTGCATCATCAGCTCGCGATTGGTGCGTGCGAACTGCTGAGCCCATTCGACCGCCTCAACGTAATCATTAAAATATTCTGTTCCTTCGTTTAAGTAAGAAAGATCAACATCCGGAAGGTGAATAAAATGCCTTCGCATGTCCTCTTTGGCCAGTTCGATAAAATAACTTCCGATACGATTGCCGATCCCGCGTGATCCGCTATGAAGCATGAACCAGACCTGATCTTCTTCATCCAGACAGATTTCGATGAAATGATTTCCCGTTCCCAAGGTGCCCAAATGGTTGATGTGGTTGGGATGACGCTGAGAAATCTTGGGATGCTTTGCGGCGATCGCTTCGAATCCCTTCGATAACTCCTTCCACATCCTTGCCTGAGTTTCTGGAATATTTTCCCAAGCGCCTCGGTCTCCTGGCCCACCATTGTGAGTTCGACCGTGGGGGACAGCACGTTCGATGTTGGAGCGGATTTCTTTCAGGCTGTCAGGAAGATCGTTGGCAGTTAAAGACGTCTGGACGGCCATCATTCCACAACCAATATCCACTCCCACCGCTGCCGGGATAATCGCACCTGACGAACAAATCACACTTCCAACGGTGGCCCCTTTTCCCCAATGAACATCGGGCATGACTGCTACATGATGATGAATGAAAGGCATTTGCGATACATTCTTGAGTTGGCGCAGGGCTTCATCTTCAATCGACACTCCGTGGGTCCAGGCTTTAATGGGCGCCCCTGCGGTTTCTAATAACTCATAGGTTTTATTTTTCCTGGAACGCATTCAAAGACTCCCAAATGATTAAATTCCGATGTTTAAAATTGTTCATTGTTTTCCAGACAAGAAACATGGGTCTCGCTCTTGTGCTCTTCTTTTAAGTTGCAGTTAATTTGAAAAGACAAACGATGCTCTAAGTTGAACAGATAGACAATCATTGGAGGCTGATATGAATAAGCGATTTTGGATCCTTCCTGTTTTGGCGTCATCGCTTCTTTACGGACCCCTAAGCTGTGGGGGATCAGATGCGTTGAGTGAACTGACGGGTCACTCTTCTGATCTAAGTCTCGCGGGTGCTATCCAGGGTGCAGTGAGAAGTGAAGGAAGTTGCACCAAATATACCGATTATCTGAAAGGGGTGTGGACAGAAAATATCAACAACAAGATCTATCTCTTGGAGATCATTCCCACTCGCTATACTGGCCCTGGAAATTACATCACAGGAGTGACAGAGGGAGCACCCGTCATCACATTAACCGATCAGTCGGGAGGGAACAGTTGGTCGAGTAAAAATACCTCTCAACCTGGAACTATCGTTGTCGATTCGGACCAGCACTCGGGATCGATCGATGCCTTGCTTACCTCGAGCGATACCAGCAAGAGCACAATCCGAGTGACCGGAGAGTGGGGATGTAAGGCGAGTAATTATTAGGATGTATTTGTTTGAACTAATCCATCCTTAACACCAACTTACAAAACTGTTCTGCATCTTCCATTCTTTCAAAAGCTTGAGTGGCCTGAGAGAGCGAAAATACCTTGTCGATCACCGGTTTCAGATTTCCATTTTCAAACAGATGAATCATCTCGCCAAACTCGCGCGGGTTTCCCATCGTGGAACCCAGGATATCGAGTTGTTTGAAAAAGATGCGTCGCAGATCAAGGTTTGGCGCGAGGCCGGTGGTCGCACCGTAAAAGGCGATACGTCCGCCGGGTTTTACAAGCTCAACGGATTTTTCCAGCGAGTTTCCTCCTGCACTATCGATAATGACATCCGGGTGACAGCCCAGCGCAGCAAGTTCTTCGACCCAGTTCGGATTTCGGTAGCTCACTCCTCCCACAGCGCCCAGCTTTTGGGCGTGACTTAATTTTTCATCATTTCCTGAAGTTACAAAAACTTTTGCTCCCAGATGTTTTGCAAATTGCAGAGCAAAGGTCGCAACGCCTCCACCAATTCCCGTCACCAAAACGATTTCTCCACGCGCGACACGTGCGCGTGTGATGACCGCGCGATAGGCAGTCAGCCCTGCTAAAGGAATGGCTGCGGCCTCTTCCCATGTGAGAATCGCCGGCTTTGGAGAGATATTGGTTACGGGAAGAGTGATCAGCTCGGCAAAGGTGCCATTGTCGGGCAAACCTAAAATTCGGTAATTTTTCTGCTGGACCCTCTCATCTTTTCCCCAATCCAGACTCGGATTGATCAGGCATTCCTGGCCTTTCCAGCTGACATCCACTCCCTCTCCAGTTTCGACAACGATACCGGCTCCATCGGATCCCAAAATAATAGGGACTTTAATCCCGGCATATTGGCCGCGACAGATCCAGAGATCCCGATGGTTTAAGGCGGCAGCTTTCAATTGGATCAATACTTCACCCTTCTGAGGCTTTGGATCGATGACTTCCTGATAGGTTAACTTTTTAATTCCTCCGGTTTCATTGAGTACGAGAGCTTTCATAGAGAATCCTTTCTTCAGTTGGATGGAAAGACATACGATAACTTTCAAAAGGAGTGAACCACCTCATAAATTTTTTTCACACGGTTGAAATTCTTATCGGTCTTGAGCCACCTATGGAGAATAGATTCACCCTCTTTATGATCAGAAAGGAGCTCGTATGAATGTCAATTCACCGATTCAGGAAACCGTTCATCAGGCTAAAAGCATGATGGAGCGTCAAACGGCAAAACTTCCCGTCGATAGTTTTATGTGGGCTGCAGGGGCATCGATTATTGGATCCCTGGCAATGAAGTTGATTGGGAGAGATAAAGATGCGCTTTTTATCGGAGAGTGGGCGCCGACGTTTTTACTGTTGGGGATTATGGGGAAGCTGACAAAGAATTTGGGAAGTGATTGAGGATATAATCGGGGATGATAGTTTTCTGTTCGCCCTTCGGGGGGCTAAGTCTGCCGTAGGAAAATTAGCCCGTCTTTGCCCCGTCGAAGGGCGTATTGCAATACGCCCCTACAGGTGATGGAACGAACTTCATTCAATTCGTCTCCGGCAGACCTACAGGAAAATTAAATTCAGGGTTTTCTTCGTTTTTCTAAATTCTGACTTCTATCTTCTTCCCCTTAGTGAGCCCTTGGACGACTCGATTCTGTTCTGGTTTTTCCCGCCTGTCTCATTGCTGCTTCCCAAGGCTTTGATTCAAGCGTGCGCTCGATATATTGCAGGTGGCGCTGTTCGTCTTCGTAATGAGATCGGATGACCTTCATCAGTTCTTTGGGAAGCTCTTTTGCCAGGGCCGCGCGGTAGGTTTTATTGGTAATTTCTTCATTTCCCTTCATTGCTTTTAACGCACCTTCGGTTCCTGTCAGACTTCTCAAGGCCGTAAATCCACCAATCAAAATTCCTTTCAGATCCGGTTTGGGATCAGGAGACACGCCTCCCATCCTGCGGATTTCATCGCGCAGTGTGGAAACGTGGCGAATGTGATCCTGTCTGAATTCTTTAATCTGTCGGTGGATTTCTGGATCATCAATATGATCCAGGGCCTGTTCATAAGCGGCGATGGCATCGACATCGAGGTGAAAAAGTTCTTTGAGCAAGTTGATGGTTTCCTGGGTTTGCATAAACATTCCTCCTGTCTTCTAAAAAAGGAGGAAGGGGCTCCTGACCCAAGGTTTTTTTGGAAGGTAAGATTAAGTGCAGCCGCGCAACAGATAGATCACCACAAGGATGGGAATTGGAACTCCAATCAACCAAGCAAGAATGTAGCCCATTCTTCCTTCTTCAGATTTTCTCCATTGGTTTTTTTTCATGAGTAAAAAAATCTAAAAGGATTCAGAAAAAGAAAAACTTCAGGAATATTTATCTTTTCGACCCTGAGTGCTAAACTGCTCTACTTCACGGTCTGCATCTTCCTTGGCCATTCCGTATTTTTCCTGGAGCTTGCCTGAGAGCTTGTCTTTTTTCCCCTGGATGACATCCAGCTCGTCATCGGTCAGCTTGCCCCATTTTTCTTTTACCTTGCCTTTAAATTGTTTCCAGTTTCCTTCGATTTGATCCCAGTTCATATACGCCTCCTTTTTTTATCAAGCACATCACCATGATGCGCCCCAACTATTTCGTCTCTTACAGCTAGTGCAGATTCTTTCGGTGGGGCAAGGGATGGAGGAGGCAGAAGAAATAAAAAAACCTGAGCTGTGATGAACGGCTCAGGTTCTCAAAGGGAAAGGTATAAAAATAAAAACCACTTAAGGTTTCACGACTTGCCCCGCAATTCTGGCGAGGGTTTGGGCATGTTCGGTGTAGGGCTTGAGCGTGTCCAGTGTGACATCAACTTTTTGCGCTCCTAACTGAATGGCTGGAGGGAGTTTGGATCCGATTTTCCACAATCCCTGTTGGAGCCAGTAATATTTGTTTTGCTGAGGGCAGTAATAAACCTGTTGAGCTGGATAATAAACGTATTGGTGAACTATTTTTTCAACGACAACGGGGCGGGCGGTTTCATTGCGATCATTATCATGTTTGTAATGATCTCTGTCGTGATGTTTTTTGTGATACCCATGGGCGGGGGCCCAGGAAGGCGGTTTGGCGAACGAAGAAAAGGAAAAAGCCAAAGAGAGAGAGCCAAAAAGGACGAGTTGAAAAACGGTTTTTGATTTAAGAGGCATAAAATTCTCCAGGGATGAGTGGATAGGAATGAGACCGACTTCATACGGCCGAGCTTAAATGTCAATGGCTCGTCAGAAGTTCATTTTGTTTCGATTTTAAACACGCTCTCAGCCGAAGGGGTTTTCTTTTTTGAAATTTTTCTGCGTGGACATAAAGGGATCGTGCGCCGGCGCTCCAGCTGATCCTCCACAAGATGATCAAAAACTTTCAGCAACGCGTCGTGGGCACGATTTTCTGTTTCAAAGTTCTGTGATTTTCCCAAAAGCTCAATCGTTTGATGGATCGCCTCCAGCGTAGAAAAACAGTGTGGATCGGGTTGGGAGCGCACGCGAAAATTTGATTTTAGATTTGCAGAAAATGAGATTCGCGGAAGGGCCTGAAGATTCGTGCTTAATCGGAGGGTTTTGCGGGCTGTGTTCCAGGTTCCATCGATCACAAAGACGACGGGTTTTTTATCCGAAGGACATAGCATTGTTTTTTCGCCGAGAGACAGCTTTGATAAATTAATGGCCTGAGGGCCAGGATAAAGAAGGAGGGGATGGTAGACAGGATTTTTGAGGATGGCATTCACCTGAGGATGGTTGGAATAATCCACGCCCAAAATCAGCTCAGAATCGATTAAACACAAATGCGACATGCGACCCGAGGCGATGCGTCGCCGATCTTCGATGGGATGAATAAGAATGACGAATTTGATTTTGGGATCGAAGGGGACAACCAGGTGGCAATAGCAGGTAAAGTGAGGCTGAAAACAACGCGTGCAGATTTCTCTTTTTTGAAGAGCCTGTTCTGCGGTGAGGCGACGATTTTCAAGATAGGTTTTAAGATCCATGGATTAAGATCATCTCTCTTCTATTACCTACATGGCACTGATCTTCTTAAAACGAATATTCTACCTCAGGCGCATTCTTAAGTCGCCAGCATTTCATCTTTTTGGAAAGGTTTATGTGAGCTCAAAAGCGAATTGGAAATAAAAAAAGGCGCCTAATGTTTGGGGTTTTAGACGCCTAAAGGAGGGAATGGAAACTGTTTTTTATTCCAAGAAGGAGTGACTCCTTTGAAAAAAATCCGCTGAAATGTTTTATCCGGAGTTATTTTTTTATCCCCGATCGGTGAGCCCTGAACAGCAAGGTTGAGTAGGCCATCACCGGCAGAATTCCCGAGAGAAGAAAGAGCGTAAACATTGGAGAGATCGATGCAGCGTCTGTCGGATTCAGGCTGCAACCTGTAGCGACATTGAGGGTTGGATTCGGATTTCCTCCAAGAGCAGAGTCCTCTTCGCACGCATCATTGATTCCATTTGTATCTGCATCGTTGTCAGTTTTCGAAACCACCTGTCCATCGTTTGCTTCGCAGTATTGATCCGCAGGGCAACCTTTCAGGCTGCCATCTCCTGCTACGGCAGGGCAGGCATCGTCGGCGTCCAGAATCCCATCGCCATCGCCATCATCCGTCGTTGGTTCTGTTGCACAATGGTTCGATGACTTGGGTTCTACATCGCCCTGATCATTCAAACAGTAAGTATCGGAGGGACAGCCTTTCAGGCTTCCCACATCTCCTTTTTCATTCGGGCAAAGATCATCGATGTTCAGCACGCCATCGGTATCGGCGTCTTTATCATCGCACAAACTATCCGAATCGGTATCGGTACAGGTAATGGGCACAGGGGCGGGTTTCACGACCAGAACTTCAATATCATAGTGAGAATTATATGCCGGGCTGTTGGGATCGAGGATGGATTCTCCCTTTGGATTGCAAATCGCGGGTTTGCCACCTTCTTTGACGATAATCGATAAGGAGTCGACGACTGTATTGGCTGGGTCTTTGACAGTGACGACACAGGGCGGATCGATGAGAGAGATTTTTCCACCCGAGGTTCCTGAAGCTCTGGAAGGCCCCATGGCTGATCCATCAAGGACAACGCCGAAGGGTTTGTGATTGATTACATCTTCACCGGTCAAAAACAGCCCCGTGGCATTTACGCTTAAGGGAGCATTGAGTTTAATCGTCATCGCTTCAGAAAAAAGGATGTTGTATTTGCAGTAGCTTCCTTTGTTTGAATAGCCCACAAACTGGCTTAACGAACCATCTCCACTGCTGGCAGAAATTCCAATGGTGCAGGTGTCCTGAGTGAGAGTGGAGCTCCCTGCGTGCGCAGGAAAAGAGGATCCAAGACTCATTAAGGCAAGTGAAATGGCACAGAAGGTTTTGAGGAAATAAGCGGATTTATTCATAAGATAGGATCCTTAAAGTTAAAAAGGAGTTTGCACACCAAAGCCCCCAATCAAGTGATGAGACCATGGGGCATTGCTGTGCCAGTTGGCGGCGTAACCAATCGTACCCACAAATTCGACTTTGCCTTTGAGTGGGCCAGGAAGTTGAACGGCGAGTTGGGGCGTGAGTGCAAACTCAACGGTTTGCCCGTTATTTTGAAGCTCATTGGGTTTTTCAGGATGATTTGGATAGAGCTGGGCATTCATTCCAGCAGCGATATTTACTTTTACATAATCATGAATACCGATGAGTAAAGCTACCCCATGGAAGAGCCAGGCACCACGATCGAGTTGGTGTCTATCTTCATCGGCGACGGGTTTTCCTTTAACCAGATGCGTAACCGTAATTTGATCCGTCGGGGCCTTACCAGGGTCGGCGGGAGGCTTACCCAGTCCGGAATCAAATTTCTCATCAGGGATAGGGGGTAAACCATTTTTAACTCGCTCTTCATTTGCTGCTTTAAACGCGGCTAATTTCTCCGCATATTGTTTATTGTAGGCATCGAATTTTTCACTCTTTGCTTTCCAGATGTCGTACGCGGGATTTGGCTTCTTCTCTTTTACCTTTGTATTCCCACTTTTCAAAAAGAATGTATTTTTCCACATGGCTCCTCCCCCAAAGGTGACCGAGAGGGAAAGCGAGTCAGTAAACACGCGCTTGTAACCGAGCGATCCATTCAGGATGAACGAGGGAGTGGAGGGTGAGGAATAGGTGCCAAAGAGAGAGCCCGCTATAGAAGCAGAGTATTCATTGCGCGGAACGGGGGGAGTGCTGGAGTCAAACTTCACTTCTTCTGGAGCAACTAAAGTAACTCCCGTTACTAACGTTCCCAAAAATCCCTCATTGAGGGTCGTGCTTCCGTTGGCTTTACTTGAAAAGGTATTGGATAAGCTGGCTCCAAAAAATCCTTGGGCATGTTCGCTCAGTCGGGTCGATAATGGAGGTGTCATAGTTTTCTCACAGTTTAAAAATTAAGATCTTTCAATATGAAGAGTAAGCAACCCAAGTGCCAAAATTTTGATGGGCTAACTCATTGATATTATAGAGGAGTGAAAAATCAGGATGTTGGGGATGTGCTTAAAAGAAAGGCAGTTGCCTAAGAAAAGGGAGAGATTGTGGGGGAAGAATTCAGAATTGAGGAGTCCGAAGAAAGAAGAAAAACTTCTAGAATCAATCTTCTTGTGGGTTTACAGGACCAACCTCGCCCTGACGGGGACCCCTCCTAATAGAGGGGTTACCCTGAATTCAATTTTCTTGTAGTGGCGAGGCATGCCTCGCCTTCAAATAAATAAGTTGAAATTCTCAGGCTTTCGACTTGTCCTCATCTCCACCTCAAACACCTGTCTTGCGTCTGAAAAATCCTATAATCCAGCGGTTGAATCGATCGATGTAAGAAAAGGCGGCGGGGATGACGATGAGGGTTAAGAGGGTGGAGCTAATCACACCGCCGATCACGGAGATCCCCATGCTCACGCGCTGTTTGGCGGCTTCATTCAGACCGATGGCGACGGGAATCATTCCGGCAATCAGGGCGACGCTGGTCATTAAAATCGGGCGCAGTCTTGTTTTACCGGCGGTGATGATCGCCTGGGTGCGCTCCATCCCTTCTTCCATCAGACGATGGGTGTAATCGACTAATAGAATGGAATTCTTGGTCGCAACGCCCATGAGCATCACACATCCAATCATCGAATAGATATCGAGCGATTGTCGAGTTACCAGGAGAGCAAAAAAGGCCCCGCAGGCCGCCAGGGGTAAAACGAGCATGATGGTGAAAGGGGTGATGAAAGATTCGTAGAGGCTGGCTAACACAAAGTAGATAAAGATGATGCCCAATCCAATGGCGATGACCATGCTCTCCAAGAGCTCTTCGAAATTTTCGGCCTGGCCGACAAAGGTGTAGGTCACACCTGGGGGTAAGGGGAGATCCTTATCTAAAAGCTGACGGATATCGGTGATGAGGCCTCCCATTCCCGCGCTATCTGGGCGGATATCACCAGAGATCTGAATATAGCGTCCGCGATTCTGACGATTGATGGTGACCGGACTTTGCTTGGGCTCCAGGGTGGCAAGCTTGCTTAAAGGCACTTGAGTGAAGTTCGTGTTGGGCACCAGAATTTTTGAAAAACTTTCTTCCAGATTGCGCTGGTTTTCTTTTGCGCGCACGCGAATGTCGTATTCCAGCCCGTTTTCACGATAAACGGCAGGGGTTGTCCCTTCCACTAAAGTTCTAATCTCCAGCCCGACCATATCGCTTGTCAGCCCAAAATCCTCCGCACTTTTTTTATGGATAGCGACCTGTACTTCTGGCTTGCCGGGCTTGTGACTGATCTCTGGATCCTGCAAGACAGGATGATTTTTTAAACGCTCAAAAACCTGCTGGGTATAATTTTCGAGGATCTCCAGATCTTCTCCTATCAACATGAGATTAAACGGACGTGCGCCAATGCCCAGCATATCGACATCGGTAACACGTGGATTGAGAGCAGTGTAGCTGGCAAGCTGAGTGCGGACCTTTTCTTTAAACTCGCTGGTGTTGTCCGTTCGCTGTGCGCGCGGCACGAGATGCACATAAATTGAAGCAAGATTGGATTGCCCATCTTTATCGCCGATCGTCAAAATCGTTTTTTCCACCTCGGGGTTTTTTAGAAGCAGGGCATAAATCTCTTGGGCCTTTTCATCCATGCGATCAAGGCTGGTGCCGGGGAGATCTTCGAGATAGATCATGAATTCGCCGAAGTCTTGAGGGGGAAGAAAGGTCTTGGGAATCCAGCGTGTGATGAAAAGGCTCGAGGCGAAAATGAGTGTACTTAAGAAGAGAGAAAGGAGAGGGTGACGAGTGACTTTTTTGAGGAGGTTTTCATACATCCACTCCAAGCCGTTTTGAAAACGGTTAAAAAGATCGACCAGAAAATAGAAGGGTCGAAAAAGCAAAAAATGTTTTTTAATTCCCGCTTCATGAGCCTTCCCAGCAAAATAAGCCGAGAGCATGGGTGCCATGGTGATGGCATCGAGAAGGCTGATGACCATCGCAAAACAGATCGTCAGACCGAACTCTTTGAAAAACTGACCCACCATACCTTGCAAAAATGCAATCGGACCAAAGACTGCCAGAATGGTGAAAGAAGTCGCGACGACTGCCAATAGAACTTCTTGCGTGCCTTCGAGGGCCGCGCGTGCAGGAGGTGCGCCCAGTTCGATGTGGCGAAAGATGTTTTCTCGCACGACGATGGCATCGTCGATCAAAAGGCCCACGGCTAAGCTCAAGGAGAGCAGGCTCATCATATTGATCGAAAAACCTGCGACACTCATCAGGATAAAAGCGCCGAGGAGTGAGTTTGGCAGGGCAAGGCCCGTGATGATCGTCGATCTGAAATTTCCCAAAAAGAAAAAAACGACCACGACGGTGAGTGCGATTCCCAAAAAAATGGATTCTTTCACATCGTCGACGTTGTCGCGAATCGGGATCGACGTGTCCTGCATGATGCTGAGTTTGAGGCCGGGATGTTTTTGCTCAAGCTCTTTCTGGATATTTTCGACTTTCTTCTGAACATCCGTGGCGACAGCCACCGTGTTCGTTTTGGATTGCTTGAAGACATTTAAGATCAGGGCTTTTTCCCCATTCACAAAGGTGCGCGCCTTTTCATCCTCCAAAGTATCTTCCACGGACCCTAAATCAGAAATCTTGATGGGGTTTTCATTTCCCGTAAATCGAATCAGGGTATTTTCGATTTCTTTGATGGAGGGGTATTCACCGATGAGGCGGAACACTTTTTCCTGATGGGTGAGATCGATTTTTCCGATGGGAATGTTTTTTCCGGAAAGACTGAGCTGGCGGCTGATCTGCGAGGCAGAAATTTCATACGTGCGCAATTTATCCAGATCGAGTTTGACGTGGATTTCACGTTTGCGTCCGCCCAGGATTTCAACCAGTCCGACTTGTGGGACCTGTTGTAGCTGCGGACGAATCACTTCATCGGCCAGATCGTAGAGTGCCCCTTCGGGGAGAGGAGCCGACAAGGTGACTTGGAGAATAGGCAGGCTGGCTGGGTCAATACGGGCAACGATGGGTTCTTTGATATCGTCAGGGAGCTTGTTGCGGACAACCGAAAGATGATTGCGAATCTGCTGTTCGGCATCGCGAATGTCGGTTTTTAAGGTGAATTCAGCGATGATGACACTGACCCCTTCTTTATTGACCGAGCTTAATTTCTTGATGCCAGCAATGGTGCTGATTTCATCTTCAAGCGGTTTGGAAATCAGGGTTTCAATCTCGCGGGGTGAAGCCCCGGGATAAATCGTGTTTACGGTCACGATGGGAAACGCAATATCCGGAAAAAGATCGACCGGCATTTTCTTAAGCGAAAGATATCCTAAAATCATGACGAGCAAAAAAACGCAGGTCACAAAGATGGGGCGTTTGATCGATAGGCCTGGAAGACTCATGGAGGTCCTTTAGGATTTCTCAATAATCCATCTTCACGGATTCACCCTTGGGCAGGAAATCAGAGAAGATGGTGTGGTTGGAAGGATAGGGGTGTCCCTAACTGTTATCTAAACGTGTAAGAGGATCGTATCTCATCCTGTATTATAGAAAATCCTGCCCTTATGAATTAGGGGATGAGCGCACATTGAAATTGATCAAATTGCTGGAGTGGTTCCAGAAGATTTTCAAGCCGTTGTCTTTTGACAGATTCAAGATCCATGCGAATCCGCAAAAGATTGATCCTTTGTTGAGTGAGCTCAAACAGGGTTTTGCGACCTTTTTCATATTGCTGATTCAAATCGATGATCTGATTTTCGGAAGCAAGGGTTGCAGATTCGAGGCTGGATTGTTTTTGGCGCAGTAACCCGATTTTTTTCTGGGTCAAATCCCACAGACTTTTATCTTCCTGTACTTTTTTCTCTTCTTCCAGCTGGGCAGCATTTCGGGCCGCCATTGCGGATTGACGTGCAGATTTGAAGCGCTTGGGGGCCGGATGCCAGGAAAACTGAAGCCCTACTTCGTATACCGGGCGGTTGAGACTTCCCATTTCTTTCACACTCGAGCCAAAGTGGTTATCCGTCCCGGTGGCGGTAACGGCCGTCGACAGGCCTACTTCAGGCAAGATCATTCGCTCATACAGCTTGGCCTGCTTTTCGGCTTTTATCTTTTGTCCTTTGAGCAGATCAAACTGCTGAGAGAATTGGGGTGTAAAGGAAGTTTTTAGGATTTTGGCTTCACAGGAACGAATCGCCTGATTCACCGATGATGTGGAAAGTCGTGGTTGAATCAATAGACTTGGGTCTCCCAGTAGGCGGGCAATGGTATTTTTGATCTCGACGATTGCACGATCGGTGTCCTGAAGAGTTGCCTGCTGCTGGGCAATCAGGGTTTGCACATTATAAAAATCACTTTTTTCTACCAAAGAATGCTCAAGCTGCCTGGAAACCGATTCGGAGAGAGATTTAAAATCTCCGATTGCCTTTTCCGATAGATCTCGAATGCGTTCCAGAACAGGGATTTGATAAAATAGCTGCAAGACGACGAGTTTCAGTTGATGTTTGAGTACGACCTCCTTGAGCTTTCCACCCATTAGATCAATCCTGGCAATATCGATCTGGCGACGGGTGATAAATCCCAAAAGATCCTGAAGGAGACTGATGTTTGCTTTCAAAAAAAGCTCGGGTTGGTAGTAAGTGGCCGGATATGGGAGTGCGGGATTGGGAGGTTCTGACTGGTCAAGGTAGGTTCGTAAAAGTTTGTTTCCAACAGTAATGGAAGCGCCCACTGGAGTTTTGGATTCGAGACTGAAGCTTTCAAGATAATCTGTTCGCTTCGCTGGCTGAAAAGGATTGGTAGGTTGACGCTGATCCTCCTGATAACCCGTCTGGGCATTGATGGAAGGAATATATAGGTTTCCAAGAATTTTATTCAGAGCCGCCTCGGCCATCCGGGTGTTTTCCTGGGCGAGTTTGAGATCGAAATTCTGATCGATTCTGGAAGCGATCTGTTCAGGAGTTTCAATGCGTTCGCTACTCCACGAGGAAAAGCTGATGAACAGAAAAAAAAGGAATATAGAAAAGCGGTAGTTCATAATGAAAGATGTTTATTTGTTTATGGGGTAAGCGAATAAAGGTATGGGTGATTTTCTCAGAATGCAAGGGAAGAGTGGAGATGGGATGATGGAAGATGACGGAATGCAGAATTCAGACTCCAGAAGAAAAAAGAAAACCTTAAATTCAATTTCTCGGTAGAACCACCCCGCCCTGATGGGCACCCCTCCAAAAGGAGGGAAGTAAAAACAATCAGAAGA
>JBPOIC010000019.1:0-37688 GCA_052034865.1 Myxococcota bacterium
AGCCTTAGAACAGTTGACACAACACGCAGAAACCATTCTTCAGAAATTAAAACTTCCGTACCGAGTGATCACCCTGTGCACTGGCGATATCGGATTTTCATCAGCCAAAACCTATGATCTGGAAGTCTGGCTGCCCGGACAAAATGCTTACCGCGAAATTTCTTCCTGCTCGAACTTTGAGGATTTTCAGGCCCGGCGTGCACGGATTCGCTATAAATCTCAGGATGGAAAAAACAGGCTGGTGCACACCCTAAATGGATCGGGTTTGGCGATTGGAAGAACCTTAATGGCGATTTTGGAAAATTATCAGCAGGCCGATGGATCGGTAGAAATTCCGGAAGTGCTAAAACCCTACATGGGAGGGGAGAGTCGGATTTCGGCTTAAAAGATTACCCAACCCACCACAGCCCGATAGATCGGATGAAAAATTCCTCCAACCAATTTCCAGGCAATAAGAATTCCAACATAGTTGAAAGTTGGGTTGTAGATGAAGCTGCGATAGCGTTCCGTAAGCTCGGAATTTAAGAAAAAAAGAGGCAGGCTGCAGCCGTCGAGGGGAGGGACAGGAAGCAGATTAAAAACTCCCAGTAGCAGATTGAGCGAAAAGGTAATGCTCACGACTTTGGCAATGTAATCCATGTAATCAGGACCCAGGGGAAGTACGAGTTGGGAAAATCGTGGAAAAGCCGGAAGATCGAAGAAATGGAAGAGAAGTCCCAGTTTGATCACAAGGACCATAGCGCCCACCAGAATAAAATTGGCAATAGGCCCTGCCACTGACATGGTGGCCGAACGTTTCGGATATTGCATTGCCCAATGAGGGCTGTAAGGCGTACTTGCCCAGCCAATCATCCATCCTCCAAAATAAAATGAAATCAAAGGAATGATTACCATTCCAAACGGTTCTCGCTGAATGTGGCGGGTTGGGTCGAGCGTGACCAGGCCCTGTCGTGATGCCGTTTGATCTCCCAGGCGCGAGGCTGTCCAGGCGTGCGCTGCTTCATGAAACACGGTGGAAAAAAGAAAGATCAGATACCAGATCAGGGCATCAGAGATTTTATCGTAGGGCACGGGTAAATCCTTTTTGCATTAAGGTGATTTTTTAAAATGGATTGTCGGATCATTAGGTTTTTATCCGACCGTGATCATTTGTTCAACTAACCGGATCATTTTTTTTTGATGGGTTCGGATAAAGAAGTGACCTCCTGAAAATAACCTGACCCTGAAATCTTTTGTCGTAAATTTTTCCCATTCTTTCAAATCATTTTCAGTCATTTCCAAATCCTCTTCTCCACCCCAAACCTCAATTGCACAGCCAACCGGACTAAAATCAGAACAAGCGTAGGTTTCGAGCATCTGCAGATCGGCACGCAGGGTTGGGAGAAAAAGCTTGAGCAGTTCCGGATAATCGAGCACTGCCGCGGGTGTTCCTCCCAACTGTCGGATTTTTTCGATAAGAGCGTCGTCGCTGAAAAGATGGTAGCGATGGATTCTTTGAACGTGAAGGTGAGGTGCACGACTGGCGGAGATCAGAAGATTTTGAGGAGTTAAAAATGATTTTTTCTCAAGAGCCCGCGCAAGCTCGAAAGCAATGAGTCCGCCCAGGCTATGACCAAAAAAACTGAACGGAAGATCCTGAAGGTTTTCAAAAAGTGGAACGAGGGTTTCGATCAGTTCTGAAAGTTTCGTGAACGGTTTTTCATCAAATCGTCTGCCGCGACCGGGAAGCTCAATCGCACAAAGCTCAACAAAATCGGGCAGGGCAAGGGCCCAGGGGCGATAGAAAGCCGCCGAGCCTCCGGCGTACGGAAAGCAAAAAAGGCGCACCCGCTCATGCGGCACTTTACGGTAGCGTGCGATCCACGGAGTGAGAAGGGGAGAAGTGGTTTTATCCATGGAAGCGAGCTTTTCGGTAATTTTATTTTTTTTGAACCAGGGCCTCTGCCAGGGCATCGAGGGTTGGGTATTTCCAGAGAAGGGTGGGCGGGAAATGCTCTCCCAGGAAGTTTTCCAGATCGCCTGACAGATTGATCGCATCTTTGGAATCGAGCCCATAATCTATGAGTGAACGATGCGGATCGATTTCTTCAGGATTTAAACCCGTGATGAGAGAAATTTGCGAAGTGAGCCAGCTCGCGATTTCATCCCTGGATTTCTGGGAAGAGGGAGGGGTCGAGTCAACCGGTGAAAAGGCAATTCGCCCTGGGCGGGCTTTTTTCTTCCATTGAAAAAGAATAGGGAGTTTTCCTTCCAGATATTCTTCGCGACACAAATGGCGTGAAATCTTTCCACTCGAGGTTTTGGCGATGGCCCCTTTTGGAATCAACACGAGGGCTGCCGGCTCGAGCTCATGGGCCTTGAGAATGGCCTGATGGATCGACTGAAGCAGGCTCTGTGCGTTTGCCTCGTCTTGAGGAACAGGATCGATTTCGTGCACGATGACCGCTTCTTCACCTTCACTACCTGTGATGGAAAATGCGGCCCCACATCCCGGCCTTAAATTTCCGTCCACCTTCTCAATCGTCGCTTCCAGATCCTGCGGGTAGTGATTCTGACCCCTAATGATCAGAACATCTTTTAAACGCCCAGTAATGAAAAGCTCACCGTTCTGTAAAAAACCCAAATCGCCTGTCCTTAAATAGGAAAGGTTCTCATTTTCAAAAACCCCTCCAGGTTTTGCCTGAAAAACGCTTACTGTAAGATCGTGTTTTTCCCAATAGCCCTGGGCGATGCTGGGACCGCAAATCCAGATTTCACCGACTTCATCGGGAAGACAGGGTGTCAGGGTATCAGGATGGATGATTTTTACATTCAGATCGCTTACCGCCGTACCACAGCTTACAAAAATTTCCTGATCTTCATCTGACTTCGAAGGACGGATCTGGTGCTGCTTTAACCCTTCTTTGGAAAGAGACAGTGTTGGAGGGATTTGAGCGCGTTCACCTCCTGAGACCATCAACGTCGCTTCGGCCAGGCCGTAACAGGGATAGAAGGCTTCGCGCCTGAATCCGCATGACCCAAAGCCTTCGTAGAAGCGCGCCAGGGTTTCTGCGCGGATAGGCTCTGCCCCGGTAAAGGCCAGACACCAGGAAGAAAGGTCGAGCTCTTTTCGTTGTTCGGGTGTGATTTTTCTTAAGCAAAGTTCATACGCAAAGTTCGGTCCTCCGCTCGTCGTGCCGCGATAGTCTGAGATGGCCTTGAGCCAACGAAAGGGTTTTTGAAGAAAATGCAGCGGTGACATCAGAACCGTCGGAATTTCTGCAAACAGTGGTTGGAGAATTCCTCCAATCAATCCCATGTCATGGTAAGGGGGAAGCCAGATCACCCCGCGCGCTTTGCTGGGATGAGCGAATTTTTCTTCGATCTGATGGAGGTTGTGCAAAAGATTTCCATGCGTGAGCATGACCTCTTGGGGTTGGCCGGTAGAGCCGGAGGTGTACTGCAAAAACGCCAGACTGTTGGGGGAGATCACCGGTCGGGGTGGAAGGGATTTAGGATCAGGATCCTCAGCAATTTCATCGGTTGCAATCCAGGTAAGTTTTTCAAGCTCAGGGGCCTGCTCAAAAATCAGAGGAGCCATCGCCTGGATGGCGCGGGTAGTCAGGACAAAGCGGGCATTGGAATCCTGAATGATGGAAAGCAGGCGTGGAAGTGTTCGCGAAAGACGATAGGGATCGGGTGGATAGGCCGGAACTGCGATGACTTCTGCGTACAGGCAGCCAAAAAAAGCGGCGATATAATCGAGTCCAGGAGGATAGAGCAGCAGGGCGCGATCTTTTCTGGCATTAAAGGAATGTAACCTGGATGCAATCTGAAGGGTTTTCTGAAGGAGCTGATCGTAGGTAAGAGTCAGGGCCTCTTCTTCACCATCATTAAGAAAGGTGTAAAGAACTTCTCCTGCATTCGAGCGGGCGCGATTCTCCAGAATTTCCAGGAGATTTTGGTCCTTCGAAATGGGATGCAGAAAATTCATGAGAACCTGTGCTTGATTCCTTAAAACCCTCATTCAGGATTTTGATTCAGAAGAGGCAATTGGATTTTTCCGAAGACATCAGACATCCAATCCACATTCCATCCTATAACACCTGCCCTACATAAAGATGGGTCGTGGGATCGACATAGCTTACGGCACTTCCGCCAGGGGCGGCAAAATAAACCTGAGTCACATTGCCAGAGGCATCTTTCAATATATCCAGATCAAGGGCGTTTTGACCATTCAGGACGGTGATGTTGCCAGTCAAAAGAGCAGTAAGGTCGGCTGAAACATCGATATAGCCGAGATCTCCCGTCGACTGCGTCAACACGCCCGCAATCCCTCCTGTGGCCAGGGGCGCGGCAGTGATCTGAGCACCGGCGCCGGTTAAAACATTGGTAGCATCCACGCTCGCGCCAATGGCAGGGGCGGTGATCGGGTTTCCAATCGGAGTGATTACGGTGAGATCGGAAAGATTCAGATGAAACACCCGAATCTCATTGTTTTGTGAACTTAAAGCAAACAGGGCAGTGCCCGTTGCGTTGGTAGCTCCAGCCACTGAAGTGGTCGTGAGCCCCACATCGAATGAAGTGGCAGGGATTGTCAGATCGTCGGGCTGAAGAATTGAAATCAAATTACCTTCGGAAGAAGAAACAAACAGGCGGCGACTGGCAGGGTCCAGTGAAATCTGAATAGGACCAGAATTGACGGCCAGGGGCGAGCCTGCAACCTCCGTCCCATCGGTGATCGAATAGGCACGGACCAAATCATCGCTGGTGTTGCTGACAAAGAGCAGCTGCGTCGTTTCATCAAAAACAAGTCCTCCCAAAATATCTTCATCATCCAGCCCAGCCCCAGCTTCAACTTTTATTGGAGAAAATCCGGCAACGCTGAGCCCATTCGTCGAATTGTAATCGAGAACCACGATCTGATTGCGGGGAGCGGTTCCATTGCCAATGAGAAAAAGTCGTGTCACGCCATTTCCCATTGAAACAGCTGCCAGGTCGGTGGGGAGAGCAGGAATGCGAATTGCGCTGTCTTTGTTGAGGAGGGTTTTCTCCGTCACAATCTTATGAGTGGTCAGATCAATGAGAGAAAGATTGTTATCTTCGGCGTCCGCGACAAAAAGGCGCTGAGCGGTTGCATCGATCGATAGAACTTTCGGATGTAACAGAATATTGGGAACCGAGTTCTTCGAAGTGCAGGCGAAAGAAACAAGCAGAATAAAAAGAGGTAGCAGTTTTTTCATATAAAGGATCCGGATTTAAGGGAGAGGTTGAGATCAGGGAAAATTGCCAACCCACTGTAGGGTCGATCCATTCAGAATCGAGATATTATGGGTCGTCTGATTGAGCACGTAAATATAGGGAGTTCCGCCCGATTGAAACAGACTGATGGCGAAAGGCGCTTCCCCGGAATCGATGCCGGCAGGGAGCGAATCTTTGGTCGAAAGGCGCGCGATTTCTACCAGGTGTTCGGTATCAATAACGGCCACTTCGTTTCCTTTGGAGATCGTGACATAGGCGCGGTGATGGGCGGCATCAACGACGACTTCGCTGGGATCTTCTCCCAGCGGGATTTCGGCAATGGCCAAAGTCGAGATCAGAATCTCTTGAGGATTACCGGAAACAGGGGGCGCATTCTGCTCCGAAAGAATTTTCAGCGCTGGAGGATTTCCTTCCACTACATAGATCCATTGCCCATCGGTCGTGATCCCTCGCGTTGAAGAAGTGTTTTTTAACACATAGTCGACAGGATCGGCTCCGGCGACAGTGAGATCCAGAGCAGTATCGGGCTCCGGAATTTCGTTCACATTGACCAAAAACATCCGGTCACCCCGATTGGTTACAAAGAGTAAATTCCCAGAAGGAGAAAGGGTCAGCTCGCGGGTATTTTTCGTGTTTAAGACATTGTTCTGATCGGTTTCGAGCTGAAGCTTGACTTGAGTCCGGTGGGTTAAGTCCAGGACGTTATAGCTATTCAGGGATTCCTGATTGGCGACAAAAAGGTGAGAGCCATTCGAAACAATTCCGAATGGATTGTCATCGCCATCGAACTCTTCGATTTGGAGGAAGGTGGATGAGGTCTCATCGACGTCCACGCGCAGCAGGTGATCATTTTTATCGTTGGCGTTATCGCTTAATCGATTGGTTACATAAAGTTTTTTAGCCGTGGAATCGAGGACGGCTTGCCCGCAAAAATGTTTGAGGGAAGTAGCGGCCACAACCGTGGGGGCCTCGGGTGTCGAAAGATTGAGGATCAGCAAGGATCCATCAGAATAATTGAACGCGTTGTCTGAGTTGATCAGATAACCACGAGCATTGGTTTCGTCGATCGCAAAAAAGATCGGGCTGGAAACGGTTGGAGAGGTGGTGCTCAAGGAGATGGGTTGAAAAATGGAATTTCCCGCGCAGCCACCGAGGGTGAGGATGAAAAAAAGGATAACAAACGATTGAAGGAGTTTATTCATGAGAGTGTTTTCAGTCAGAGTCTGGCTTGGAAAAAGGGGATTGGCCCCTGAGTTGATTTTGAGAATGTGTTTTAGATTTTAGGGGACATGGTTCGGCGGGCCAAGTCCGCCTCTGTAGGATAACCATATCCCTTGTTCTGAGCCTGTCGAAGAGTTCAACGATCGAAGGATGAACTCCATTTCAAAAAAACATCAGCTTGTCGAAGAGCCTTGCAACCCTTTTCCTTTCAGAGCGGCCTGAGCAGCAGAAAGTCGGGCAATGGGCACGCGGTAGGGTGAACAACTGACATAATCCAGACCGTTTTGATGACAGAACTCAACTGATTTGGGATCACCGCCGTGCTCGCCGCAGATGCCGACTTTCAATTTCACCTGGGTTTGACGGCCCAGACTGACTGCCATTTTGATCAGGCGGCCGACGCCGTTTTGATCAAGCACAACGAAAGGGTCGTCTGCAAAAATCTTTTTCTCAACATAGAAGGGTAAAAATTTTCCAGCATCGTCTCGCGATAGTCCGAACGTGGTTTGGGTGAGATCGTTGGTGCCAAACGAAAAGAAATCGGCATGTTTTGCAACTTCATCGGCGGTTAAGGCCGCACGTGGAAGCTCGATCATGGTACCTACCAGGTATTTCAGGACGATCCCTTTTTCTTTAAAAACTGTCTCGCAGGTTTTTTCGGTAATCTCACGCATCAGGGCCAATTCACGAGCATCGGCGACCAGCGGGATCATGATTTCCGGGATGATCTCAAATTTTTCTTCCTGATTTAACTCACAGGCCGCCTCAATAATCGCTCGCACCTGCATTTCATAAATTTCCGGGAAGGTGATGCCTAAACGACAGCCACGATGACCGAGCATGGGATTGAACTCTTTCAAGCTTTCGATTTTTTGCTCCAGTCGTTCCACCGAAAGATTCATCACCTTGGAGAGATGAGCGATTTCGTCTTGAGTGTGTGGAAGAAATTCATGCAGGGGCGGATCGAGCAAACGGATTGTGACGGGATAACCCTTCATTTCGCGGAAGATGCCTTTAAAATCCCCTTTTTGCATCGGCAGGATTTTCTTTAAGGCTTTTTCACGGCCTTCGCGGTCTTCAGCTAAAATCATTTCACGAACTGCTTCAATTCTTTCGGCTGCAAAAAACATGTGCTCGGTGCGGCAAAGTCCGATTCCTTCAGCGCCGAATTCGCGCGCGACTTTCGCATCCAGAGGGGTATCCGCATTCGTGCGCACTTTGAGATTCCTGACCTCATCGACCCACTGCATGATTTTTCCAAAATCACCCGAGAGGGTGGGTTTGATCGTGGAGACTTCACCTAAGATCACTTCTCCGGTCGAACCATCTAGGGTAATCCAATCCCCTTTCTTAATCACTTTCCCCCCCAGCTCAAATTCCTGCCTTTCAGAATGAATCTGCATGTCTCCACAACCCGTCACGCAACATTTTCCCATCCCGCGCGCAACAACCGCAGCGTGCGAGGTCATTCCACCCCGAGCGGTGAGAATTCCTTCGGCGACGTTCATGCCATGAATGTCTTCGGGTGAGGTTTCCATGCGGACCAAAATCACCTTTTCTTTTTGGTGGGCCCATTTCTCGGCTTCTTCGGCGGTAAAAATGACCTTACCACCGGCCGCTCCCGGAGAAGCGGGGAGGCCTTTCCCAAGAACTGTCTTCTTGGCTTTGGGATCAAGGGTAGGATGGAGGAGCTGATCGAGATGTTGCGGCTCAATGCGAAGCAGGGCCTCATCTTTTTGAATCAGACCTTCGGCGACCATATCGGCAGCCATTTTAATCGCCGCACGAGCGGTGCGTTTGCCGTTACGGGTCTGGAGCATCCAGACCTTGTTGCGCTCGATCGTAAACTCGATGTCCTGCATGTCGCGGTAGTGTTTTTCCAATTTTTGATAGATTGTCTCGAGGGTTTTGTAGCACTCGGGCAGAACCTCTTCCATGGACGGAAGGTCTGAGCTCCCGCGTTTTTTACCAGCGATATTGATGGGTTGTGGAGTGCGAATGCCGGCGACAACGTCTTCACCCTGGGCATTGACCAAAAATTCACCAAAGAAAATTCTTTCTCCCGTTGAGGGATCGCGGGTGAAGGCAACGCCGGTGGCGCAATCATCACCCATATTTCCAAACACCATCGCCTGAACATTGACGGCCGTTCCCCATTCGGCAGGAATCGCATGGATGCGGCGGTATTCGATCGCGCGTTTATTCATCCAGGATTTGAACACGGCACCGATCGCGCCCCATAACTGCTCCCACGGATCTTCCGGAAACGCCTTGCCTGTTTCATTCAAGACGATCTGCTTGAACTCGGTGGTGAGATTCTTGAGATCTTCCGCACTCAAGTCGGTGTCGAGCTTGACCTTCTTTTTCTCTTTTAAGGCATCAATGCGATGCTCAAACTGGATGCGTTTTACGCCCAGTACGACATCCGAATACATCTGGATAAAGCGGCGGTAGCTATCGTAGCCAAAACGTTCATTGCCCGAATCTTTAATAATACCGGCCACCGTTTTTTCGTTTAAGCCTAGATTCAAAATCGTATCCATCATCCCTGGCATGCTCGCTCGAGCTCCCGATCTCACGGAAACCAGCAGAGGCTTGGCCGGATCGCCGAACTGACGTCCCATGATCTCTTCCACCTTTTTTAAATTTTCGCGCACCTGATTTTCAAGATCGGTAGGATAATTTTCATTGTCGCGATAGTAGGCGGTACACACCTCGGTGGTGATCGTAAATCCGGCGGGAACGGGGATGCCCATCTGGGTCATTTCCGCCAGATTGGCGCCTTTTCCACCCAAGAGGTTTTTAAGATTAGACTGACCATCGGCATGGCCGTTTCCGAAAAAATAGACGAGTTTCGACATAAGATTCCTATCTCTTGCTTAAGGATGTTCGATCAATTTAATGACAGATCTCTCTAAAAAGGGATCGATCATGATTTCAAGATGTGAATTAGACAGCTAGAAAGCATGTCTTCAAATTTTCTCTTTCAAAAATTCCTTCACCTTATCTACCGAAATTCTTTCTTGGTGCATGGTATCGCGATGACGAACCGTGACGGTTTGATCCTGCAGGGTTTGGCTGTCGACCGTAAAGCAATAGAGCGTGCCGATTTCATCCATGCGGGCGTAGCGTTTGCCGATCGATTGTTTGACATCAAATTCGCACACGAATTCCCTGCGCACCTCTTTGTAAATTTTTTCGGCTACCTCGGGCATGCCGTCTTTATTGACCAGTGGAAAAATGGCCGCCTTCACCGGGGCGATGCGAGGGTGTAGCTTCATGTAGACCTTGCTTGGGCGGGTTTCATCCTCACGGTAGGCTTCGCACAAAAGGGCCAGCGTTCCACGGTCGGCCCCGGCCGAGGGCTCGATCACGTGCGGAAAATAACGCTCGTTTCTTTCCTGATCAAAATACTTCATTTTATCACCCAGACCGCAATGGGTGGCATGTTGACGTAAATCAAAATCCGAACGATGAGCCACGCCTTCCAGCTCTCCGAAATCGGGAGCGGTGAAGGGGAAGCGATACTCGACATCGCAAACGCCGGCTCCTTCTTTGGCGTAATGGGAAAGCTCGTCTTTGTCGTGATCGCGCAGTCTTAGGTTTTCTCCGGAAAGACCAATCGATTTCCACCATTCAAACCGGCTTTTTCGCCAGAATTCATACCAGGTTTTGGCTTCACTTGGATGGATGAAGAACTCGATTTCCATCTGCTCAAATTCGCGCGAGCGAAAGGTAAAATTGCGGGGAGTGACTTCATTCCGAAAGGCCTTTCCGATCTGGGCAATTCCGAATGGGATACGCACGCGGGAAGTATCGACCACATTATGAAAGTTCGCAAAAATTCCTTGAGCGGTTTCAGGCCGAAGATAGGCTTTGGAATCTTCATCGACCACTGCGCCCACATAGGTTTGAAACATTAAGTTAAACTGACGGGGTTCGGTGAGGTCGCCGCCACAGTTTGGGCAGGGAGTTTGTAGTCCGGCCGTGTTTTTCGATTCGGTGGCAAGAAATTCGAGTAAAAGGGCAGGAGTGAGATTTAAAGAAGGATTGGAGGTGATTTCGTCACTGATCCAGGCAAGTGTTGTCTCAGGGTTTCGAACAGCGGCAAGACCGGAAGCGAGTTTTTTGCCGCGTCCTTTGGCCCATCCTTGGATGCGTCCTTGAGAAAAAGAAACTGTATCTTTTAATCCTTTGGTTTCACAGGCGTGCTCCAGGAAAGATTGCACCCATTCAGATTCCTGAAGCAGGTTCCAGACATGATCGGCCCTGAAAAGTTTTTTGCATTTGCGACAGGTGGACATGGGGTCGCTAAATCCACCGACGTGTCCACTGGCGATCCAGACTTTTGGATTCATGATGATCGTCGAATCGAGTCCCACAATATCGACGGGTTTTCCATCGGGGCCCAATAGTTCCTGATGGATGATGTCTTCCCACCACGCGTTTTTAAGGTTGCGCTTGAGCTCAACTCCAAGGGGGCCATAATCCCAAAACCCGTTGATCCCACCGTAGATTTCACTGGATTGAAAAATAAAGCCGCGTCTTCTGGCTAAGCTGACGATTTTGTCCATGTCCATAAATAAAGGTTTCAGTTGTCAGTGTTCAGTCGCTGGATGGAAAATGAGGTTTAAGGGATGCGTTTTTGAGCACTGGGAACGGACAACTGACTCCGGGCAACGGTTGATTTTAAAGTGGTCCCAGCTAGCATCTGGTCTATTTCAGGGTCAAGATAAAAACCCCTGTTTTTAGCGCTCCTGGCCGACATTTAAAAAGATTTAACCTGCTGATAGCTCACGGATTTTTCGATTGCTTTTCCCCCACGTTGTGTTCAAGAATTCACTGTTCAAAATCGACAAAAACCTTGCTGTTTTAATCCCAAAACGCCCATGACGAACCCACTTCGATCGTTTGCGCTGTGCAGTTTAGTTCTTCCCCTCCTTTTTCTGAATCTCGCCTGTAAACCCAATCTGAAAAAAAAGGCCCCCCAGGCCGGCGATAAGGTGTCGACAGTTTCTGTTTTCAAGGCAAAATCCGAAGAAATTCAGGAGGCCCTCGAGTTTAAAGGGAACTTTATTCCGACGGATAAGCTGGATGTGAGGGCTGAGGCGGATGGAAAGGTTGTCTCGGTAGCGGTTAATGAAGGTCAGACAGTGACATCAGGGGAGGCCCTGGCTGTATTAAATCCTGAGATCCTTCAGTTGACGCTCGAAAAAAGTCGACGGGAATTGAAAGAAATCGAGGCAAAAATTGACGCAGGAATTACAGTAGATGGGGTTGAAAACTCTTTTTCTCCCCAACCCGATCGAAATCCTGCCGAGAATTCACATCCAACTCCTGAAAGACAGGAACCTCCCACTCAAAATTCTGAAGCCGAAAAAGAGAGAAATCTGGATGAAGTCGGAGAAGAAATGCCACCCCCTCCTCCTCCATCCCCTCCTTCAACCCCTCCTTCTTCTGTCAATAATCTTAATCCTTCTGCAAACAATCAGATTGTCGATAAAGATCACTCAGATAGGGCAGAAACCTTGATGCGAGTGAACCAAACCTCAGCAGATCGCATCCGATCTGAGATTGCATTGCTTGAAAAAAAGATAGAAGCCGCCAACGTCACCTCAGGAATTGAAGGGATGGTTGCCAAACGAAACATTACCGAAGGCAGCGTCGTGGTCCTGGGAGATATTCTGTTTCAGATCATCAGGATGGATCCAGTCCTGTTTTCCATTGAGGTTGGAGAAGATTCGATCACTCATTTTAAAAAAGAGGATAAGGTCCAGGTAGTGGCAGACAATATCCCTGGAGAAGGTTTTTCAGGAGAGATTGTTTTTGAAAGTCCTGAACCGGATCCTCAAAGTAAAAAATACGAAATAAAGATTGCCCTCCCCAATCCACAGACCAAAATCAAAGCGGGAATGACCGGTCAGCTCCTTGTCTCCCTGAACAAAACCCGTAAAGGACTCATGATTCCCTGGGATTGTTTGTTTACCGATGGCAAAAAACAGTATGTTTATCTGGTGCAGGATAAAATCGCTCAACGTCGGGAAGTCGAATTGGGAAATCGCAAAGAAGATCGGGTTGAGGTGAAAAGTGGTTTGGTCGAAGGTGATCAGGTTGTCCTCAAAGGACGTCAGAATCTGAAAGAGGAACTGGAATTTGTTAAGGTTGAATAGATGAATGAGCTGGCGTTAGTGATGTGATTCGCAAGACAGAGACACCCGTAACGGATGATGCTGGGTTTTAAGCGTCGTCAGACCTGAAAGAGGCGGAGGGCAATTCTTCGTCAATGGTTGGGGTATGATCGTTGAATAAGAGGCTTTCAAGAGAGCTTAAAAAAGCGCGCCCGATCACTCGGCCGCTGTGGGGATTGATTTTTAAATTCAATCCTTCCTCCTGAATGCGGCGGCCGTTGATATAAAGTCCAAAATCGCGAATGGGATCCGGGTTTTTTTTCACGAGATTCTCTTTTAATGGAAAGTGCCAGAAAATTCAGAATTAGGAGTGTTCCTTAAAAAAACGAAGTAAATTTGATTGAAGTGTTTGACAAGAACAAAGTGTGATCTTGGTTGCTTTTCCTGATCAGGTTTTTGCATCCTGAAAGGCTTTAGGAAAACGAACGATAAGTTTGAACAAGCATTGGAGGGATTATGTTTAAAACCTTACTGGTTTGTCTGGATGGATCATCTCAGGATGACGCTTTAATTGACTGTTCCATTGCCCTTGCCAGGTCGTTGGGAGCGATCCTTCATGGATTGCATGTCAAAGATATCATCGCCCTGGAAGGTCCTTTGCTCTACGATATTTCCGGCTCACTGGCTTTTGTTCCGCAGATGAACCTCATTACTGAAACCCGAAAAATTTTGGAAGAACGCGGAAAAACCATTCTTTCGGCTTTTGAAGCCCGCTGTCAGAAAGAATCCATTCCCTGCCATGTGCATCTGGAAGAAGGGGTTGTACATCGAAAGATCACCGATAAGGCTCAGCTGCATGATCTCACAATCATGGGGCGGCGTGGACTCAACTACAAGCTCGATCGGGATTTTATGGGATCTACCGCCGATCGGGTCATTCGTAAAACCTCTG
This sequence comes from Myxococcota bacterium, assembly GCA_052034865.1. GTDB lineage: Bacteria > UBA10199 > UBA10199 > JADFYH01 > JADFYH01 > JBPOIC01. Next base: position 13,543 of record JBPOIC010000019.1, read on the forward strand.
CACCTATACTGGTTGTTCCGCATGAATTTCAAAATTTTAAAACTCCTCTTCTTGCTTATGATGGATCTCAGGCATCTCGGGAAGCCATGGTTTCTTCAGTGCGCCTGCTGACCGAACTTCAGTTGCCGCTCACGGTTCTTCATGTGAGCGAAAATATCGAAGAAGGAAAAAGGGTTCTGGATGAGGCCCGCGAGTATTTAGAAGCCTATTCACTACAAGTGAAGTACGAATGGGCCTCGGGCGCTCCTCGCCAGCAAATTCCCCTGTTTGCAAAAAATCACCAGCACGATCTTCTGATTCTAGGGGCGCGTGGGCATCGTGGCATTGTGGATTTTCTTTTAGGAAGTACCACCGAATACTGCCTGTGGCAGGAACATTGTCCCATTTTCGTTGATCGATAATCTTCCTGCTGGTCCTTTTCTTTTTTCCATTCCTCTTTTATCCATGAGAGCGGTTGACGCAGTTTTGAAAATCGTCCTAAGGATCTCTTCCTAAAAGGACTTCCTGATTGTTCTGCTTCCTTCATCCATCGTTGAAACCCGTTTTTTTTTCCTCTTCAAGGCTTTCCCATCGTCTTAGTGAAGGATCCCAAAAAGAAAGTCCTCACTTTTGAACCTAAACTTACAATTCAGGAAATTATTTTTATGAAGTGGATCCTTCTTGTTCTGCTGATCTTTTTCATGATGGACCCCCGTCTTTTGTTCAGTGCGGAATCCGTTAAATCCCATCCTTCTTCATCCATCTTTCAAAGTACCGGATCGAGGAAGGGACAGGCGATGACACTCGAAGAGGCTTATCAACTTGCCTTAAAGCGCAGTGAAACCGTGGCGATTTCCGAAGAAGCGCTCAATCAGGCCCGCGCCCGCTCGATGCAGGCCTTGGGAACCGCTCTCCCTCAGCTTAGTTTTTTGGCCAAGGAAGTGTTGCAGGAAAAAACCTCGGCCGCTGGTTTTACCAATTCCAACTCGATGAGCCGTACCGAGCTTGCCTTGCGACTCAACCAGCCTTTGTTTCAGGGATTTCGGGAATTCAATGCCCTGAAGGCCTCGCGCGCGGGGGAGGCCCAGCAGCAACATCGTATTGCTGAGGCCAAGCGGCTCCTCCTGAAAGATGTAGCGACGGCCTACTATGTGATCACGCATGCACAGTGGCAAAAAAACACCCATCAAAAAATCCTCTCCGTCTTGAAAAGTCAGTTGGCTGAGCTCAACGAAAGGATACGCCTTGGCAAATCTCGCGAGAGTGAGCGGTTGGCCCAGGAAGCGAGTATCAGCCTTTTGGAGGCCGATCTGGAAAAAGATCAGGGCGATCTTCGGGTAGGTTATGAAATTCTTTCTTTTTTGACCGGCTTAAATCCCCAGCCGCCGATTGCGATGAAAGATCCTCTTTCTGAAAAAATTCCCTCTCTTGATTTTTTTGTCCAAAAAATCCATCAACGACCCGATGTGTTGGCAGCCCAGCAGGCCATCGCCTTATCACAAGCCCAGGTTCGACACGACCGCGGGGCCTTGCTTCCCCGTCTCGATCTGGAGGCCAACCTTTATCCTTACCGTGAAGGGACCCAAAAAGAAGTGAATTGGGATACGACCCTGCAACTGCAGGTTCCGATCTTTCAGTGGGGCAATTACGGTACTTTAAAAGAATCCAAATCCAAGCTCAAACAGTCCGAAATTCAGGCCGTTCAGGCCGATCGGGTGGCAGAAAAAGAAGTGCGCGAATCCTACGCCCAGTTTCAATCTTCTTTCAGGCAGTATCAAAAATATCGCACGGCCACTCAAAAAGCAGAGGCGAGTTACCGGCAACAGGTCTCGGATTTTAAATTCGATTTGATCAACAATCTGCAGGTGCTGCAATCACAACAAACCTGGTTGAATGCCTTGCAGCTGTACGATCAGGCACGCATCAAGGCCTGGGCGGATTGGGTGGTTTTACAGATTAGTGCAGGGGGATCTTTATGACGTTATCCGATCTTTCGATTAAACGGCCTGTGTTTGCATGGATGCTCATGGTGGGTCTCATTGTGTTTGGCTGGATTGGGTTTCGTGGGATGGGAATCAGCCAGTTGCCTGATGTCGATTTTCCGGTTGTGAATATCAATGTTACGCTCGAAGGAGCCGCGCCTGAAATCATCGAAACCCAAGTCACCGATGTCATCGAAGATGCCATCATGAGCGTGCAGGGTATTCGCGATGTTTCGTCCTCTTCGCGACAGGGTCAGGCAAACATCACGATCGAGTTTGAGCTCAACCGAGATATCGATGTCGCTCTCCAGGAGGTACAAACCAAAATCGCCCAGGCCCAGAAAAACCTGCCTAAGGAAATCGATCCACCTGTCGTGACGAAATCCAATCCCGAAGATCAGCCGATTATGTGGGTTTCGCTCTCGGGCGATGTGCCTCTGCGAGAGCTCATGAGTTACACACATGATGTTTTGAAAGATCAGCTCACTGCCGTGCCGGGGGTGGCCGAGATTTTTTTGGGTGGTTATGTCGAACCGAATCTGCGGGTGTGGCTCAATGCCAAAAAAATGGATGAAAAAGAGCTGTCCGTTCAAGACGTGATGACGACGATTCAGATGCAGCACCAGGAAAGCCCTGCCGGTTATATCGATACGGGTACGCAGGAGAAAAATGTGCGGGTGATGGGAGAGGTGTTTGATGTCGAATCTTTTAAAAATCTTGCCATTACCCAGCGAGGTGGAGCTGCGATCTGGAAGACGTTTCGCTTAAAAGATGTGGCCGAGGTTGAAGACGGGCTCAACGACGTTCGTCGTATTTCACGCCTCGTACAGATTCCCGCGGTCGGCCTGGGGATAAAAAAACAGCGTGGATCCAACGCCGTTGCGGTGGCACAAGCGGTGAAGGCAAAGGTGGAAGAGATTAACAAAACCCTTCCCCCGAAATTAAAGCTGAAACCGGTATTCGATACGACAAAATTTATCGAAGAATCCACCGATGAAATGGTCTTCACTCTCATCCTCTCGGCCATCCTTACCTCCCTGGTCTGCTTTTTATTTTTGGGCTCTTTAAGCTCGACCCTCAATGTCCTTTTGGCCATTCCCACGTCCATCATTGGTTCGTTTCTCATCCTTTATTTCATGGGATTTACGCTCAATACCTTCACCTTGTTGGGGCTGGCGCTCGCCATCGGAATTGTCGTCGACGATGCCATCATGGTTTTGGAAAACATCGTGCGCTACCGTGAAGAGGGTTTTTCGCGCGTGCGTGCCGCCCTCGTGGGTGCGCGTGAAATTACCTTTGCTGCCCTGGCTGCCTCGGTGGCGATTCTGGCGATTTTTATTCCCGTCGTTTTCATGAAAGGAATTTTGGGGAAATTCTTTTATCAGTTCGGAATCACGATGAGTGTGGCCGTTCTTTTGTCGCTTTTAGAGGCCCTGACTCTCGCACCCATGCGCTGCTCTCAATATCTCACCGTTGGCAGTACCAGCTTACTCGCCCGTGGTATGGATCGATTCATGGAAGGACTCACTCGCGGCTATGCGAAGGCCTTGGGTTGGTCGTTGCGTCACCGTGGGCTCGTGCTTTTGGGCTCAACCCTGATCTTCGCCTTTTCTTTAGTGCTTCTCCTCTTGATCCCCAGCGAAATGATTCCCGCTCAGGATCAGGGTCGCTTTTTAGCCCGCATTCAAACGCCGGTCGGTTCTTCCATGAAATTTACTGACAGTGTCGTGCAGAAAATAGAGAAGGTCCTCGCTCAAAATCCGGCGATTGAACAATATTATGTCGCGATTGGTGGTTTCGGTGGGAGTGAGGTGAACGTCGCCCAGCTTTTTATCACCTTAAAACCTCTGGCGGATCGTCCTCCTATCGGTGCCCCCCCTCATCCTCCCACGCAAATGGAGATCATGAAACAGGTGCGTGAAGAGTTAAGTCCTAAGAAAATTCCGGGAATTTTCAGAGTGGCGATTCAGGATCCTTCTCTTTCGGCCTTTTCAGCCCCGGGTGGAGGGGGCGGTAATTTTCCTGTTTCCTTCAATATTCGTGGATCGAATTGGGAAGAGCTTTCCAGACTGGCGAATGCTTTCCGGGAAAAAATGAGTCAGATTCAAACAGATCAAATTCAGCTGGAAGAACCTTCTGCCTGGCAGCGGGTGACGGCCTTTATCAAAAAACGTTTTGGAAGTGCGGAGCTTTCGAAAAATTCTGTCTCCAATCAGGAGAATTCCAAATCGGTGTTTGTGGATGTTGATACCGATTACAAGCTCGGCATGCCCGAGTTGCAGATCACACCCAATCGCGAAAAGGCGGCGGCCCACGGGGTAAATGTGGCTTCTATTGGAGACACGATCAATGCGATGATCGGAGGAATTCGTGTTGGAAAATACACACAGAATGGAAAACGCTACGACATTCGTGCGCGGCTGGTGAGTGAAGATCGCAATCAGCCTGAAGATTTAACTCAGATTTGGGTGCGCAATAATCGTGGTGAAAAAGTCGCTTTATCCGAGCTCGTCGATGTTCAGGAAAAGCCGACCTTGCTCTCGATCACCCGTCGCATGCGCGAGCGTGCGATTTCGATCACCGCCAACATGGGGCCCAACGTTTCTCAGGCCGATGCCCTTCGCGAGGTCGAACAAATTCAGAAAGAGATTCTTCCTTCTCAGTACAAGCTTTATTTTTCAGGCTCTGCCCAAACGTTTAAAGAGTCCAACAGTGATCTGATGTTCGCCCTCCTGTTTGGAATCTTCGTCGCGTACATGGTGCTGGCCTCCCAGTTTAACAGCTTTATTCATCCCTTCACGGTCCTCCTGGCCCTTCCTTTCAGTTTGATTGGGGCTCTCATTGCCTTGAAGATTGGAAAGCAGTCTCTCAATATTTACAGCATGATCGGAATTATTCTTTTGATGGGAATCGTGAAGAAAAATTCCATTCTTCTGGTCGATTTCACTAATGAACGGAGAAAAACCGGTCGCCCTTTGAAAGAGGCATTGTTGGAGGCCTGTCCCATTCGTCTTCGTCCCATCCTCATGACCTCCATTGCCACGATTGCCGGGGCCCTTCCTCCCGCTCTCGGTTTGGGACCTGGTGCGGAAACCCGGATTCCAATGGCTTTGGTCGTGATCGGTGGTGTGTTTACCTCCACCTTTCTCACCCTGTTTGTGGTTCCTTGCGCGTATAGTTTGATGTCTCGTTTTGAGAGTCACAAACACGATGCTGATCTGAAAGAAGCCCTCATTGAGTTAGGGGAGTTGCCGCGGGATGAGACGGTGAAAGTGATGGTGTTGGAGGAGGAAAGGGTGGGGAAGGAAAGCAGAGTTTAGGAGGAAGAAGTCAGGAGATAGAAAAAACCTTGAATCCAATATTGTAGTAGGGGCGATCCCACTGGGTCGCCCTTAAGAATTCAGAAGAAAACTACTGGATTGCTTCGTCGCTACGCTCCTCGCAATGACGATCTTTCATCTTTGCAAGCGGAACGCAGTGAAACGAAGCAATCCAGAAATCAGAAGACAGAAGAATTTTTCCCAGAAGAAAACAAAATCACTCCAAACAACAAAAAACAAAAAAGCCCTCAGGAATTTCCATGAGGGCTTTTTCTTTTTGGATGAAAATAGGCTTAGCTAAAAAACGCCTTTTCCGCTTCCTCGGGTAATTTAAGCCCCGAGATGTGCGCGCGCTGAATGAGCTCCCAGTAGTAGCGGTAGGTCGCGCGATCATGCAGATCACCTGCGAACTGAATAGGACCCCAATCGCAGCGATGGGCCTCGAGTAAAATCTCGGCACCTTTTTTAACGAGCGAATAGTCAGGCGTCATGGCAGCAACGATTGAATCAATCTGAGTGGGATAGATCGACCACATTCTCAAAAACCCAAATTCATTTCGGGCACGGGAAGCATCCTGATAGGTTTTATATTGATCCTTTAAATCCAGGGTCACGTTGTGGGCGGGGATGATCCCATTCGCCAGGGCTGCGGCAACGACCTGCGATTTCGCGCGGGCAATCAGACGATGTTCAAACTGGCCAGGTGATTTCATGCAACTTTCTGGAATGGCTCCGTGGTGACCAGAGACGAAATCCATCAAGCCAAAATCTAGGACTTGCATCCAGGGAAGGGCGGCGATTTCGAAGGCATCTTTTAAAGCCCCGTGGGTTTCGACCAGGACGTGGATGGGAATTTCGCGTTGGATCTTCGCTTTTTTGGCGGTTTGCTGAATGTAGGAAATCATTTCTTCCACCTGGGTGACCGAGGTGGGTTTGGGAATGGTGATGTAGGCGACGATATCGCCGATGGCGGGGACGATCTGGTCGACGTCGTCTTTCCAATGGGCATTGGTGTAATCGTGAATGCGAACGCCACTCATTTTGTGCTGGTTAAGGGCGGATTTTTGCAGATCAATGATCATCTGCGCATGCTCTTTTTCGCGTCCCTTCTGAGCGCCGTCTTCACAATCCATCGTGATATCAAACACGCCGCCTTTTTTATTCTGAAGCTCCAGGGCCTTGGTGATCAGTTTTTCAGAACCTGCGAAGTGCTCACAGGAAGAGATGATCGGAAAGGGTTTTTCGCCTTCAAACAATGCCTGTTTGGGATGGATGTTCTTGCTCATGGGAGTCTCCTGCTTATGAAATATGGGTTTTAAAGTAAGGAACTGATTTTAAAGGATGCTCTTTTAATTCAGGTTTCCAAAATCGCGCAAGGGGATAAATTTCTACAAAGAATACAAGAAGTCAGAATTCAGAAACTGGATTGCTTCGTCGTTACGCTCCTCCCACACTCACACTTTTCCCTATCTCTCAATAAACTCACACAGGCTCAGACAATTCAATCAACACCCCTTGGGTCGATTTGGGATGGATGAACGCAATCCGCTTTCCATGGGCGCCGATGCGGGGTTTTTCGTCAATCAGTTTGACCCCTTGTTTTTTCAGGGTTTCCAGATGGCCTTCCAGATCGGTCACTTCGATACAAAGATGGTGCAGTCCACCTTTGGCATTTTTTTCCAAAAAGTTTTTGATGGGACTTTCGGGGGCGGTTGGAAATAAAAGCTCGAGGTTGACATCGCCAACACCGAAAAAAGCGGCGCGTACTTTTTGATCGGCGACTTCTTCGATGTGTTCGGGGTCCTTTCCTAAAAAGCTTTTATAAAGTTGGATAGCTTCATCCAGATTGGGAACGGCAATTGCGACATGGTCGAGTTTTTTAAAGGCCATAGGTTTTAAGTCGAGGGATTTAAAATCCCTCTTAAATGTGGGTGAATAAATAAAAGATAAAAATCTGTTACCGAAGCGAATCAATTGCTGTCAAAATTTTCTTTAGGATAGAGGGCCGAGCGCATGCTTGATGCCGATGTAGAGAGCGGAAAGCCCGAAAGGAACTCCGACCCAGGTTTTTAAAATTCGCTGACGAATTTCACGCACCTGATTTACATCCGAGAGTTTTTTATGTCTTTGAATAACCAGAATGGCGCAGTAGAAATTGATGAAGATAGCGATGAGTCCCAGAATCATTTTCAAAGTCAGCGTAGAAGTGAGGGGCCAGCGCAGATAGGCGAGGGCGATTCCTGTTCCCAAAACCGAAAGCACGATAGGCATTTCTAACATCAGATCAATTCGGTAATGCAGTTTTGTCGCCTGCTGAATTTCAGCATCAGAGCTTCCGCCGAACTCGATGATCGTTTCAATCAAAACGAAACCTAACCAGATAAAAACCAGCATCATGTGAAGCAAAGGGAGAAGTTGCATCAAAGCCTCCTTTTATAAAAGAGAAGAGGGAAGATTGTTAACGGATTATGCTTCTGTAAATCGTCAAAAGGGATTTATAACAAACCCGGGCTTCATAAAAGTAAAAGGCAAAATATGATGGAATGGATCGATATTTTTTTACACCTCGATGTGCACCTGCATGAGTGGATTATCCTGCTGGGGCCCTGGATTTATGTACTCTTATTTGCCATTATCTTTTGCGAAACCGGCCTGGTCGTCACTCCTTTTCTGCCCGGAGATTCACTTCTGTTTACGCTCGGCGCTCTTTCCGCCACTGAAGGAAGTCCTCTTTCCCTTTCTCTTTTAGCTTCCCTTCTCATCGCCGCTGCCATTTTAGGCGATGCGTCCAATTATTCTCTGGGCCGCTATTTTGGGCCTAAGATTCTTAAAGGCGAAAAAAATCGATGGTTGAACCGAAAACATCTTGAAACCACAGAGCAGTTTTACGCCAGGCACGGGGGGAAAACCATTATCCTCGCCCGTTTTTTGCCGATTATCCGGACGTTTGCTCCCTTTGTGGCCGGGATTGGAAAAATGCGTTATGTGCATTTTTCGATGTTTAATGTGGTAGGTGGAGTTTTATGGGTTTTTACCTTTTTAATGTTGGGTTACCTGTTTGGAAATATCCCCTTTGTGAAGAAAAATTTCGAAGTCGTGGTGCTGGGAATTGTTTTCTTTTCTGTCCTTCCACTGGCGATTCGTACGTGGAGAGAGAGAGCGAAGAGGTGATTTCCTGTGATGGAGTTTTAGTTTCCTCAACTAAAGATTGCGGGTTTAAAACCGACTTGTTAGAGACTCCCCGTGCGTTTTTCCCAACCTCTCAAATTCATTTTTATTCTTTTTTTACTCGTCCTTTTAAACAAGGTTCTTCCTGATTTATTGGGATCCTATCGTACTCACCTGCTGTTAATGATTGGGATTAACCTGATCCTGGTCTTGAGTCTCAATCTCATAAACGGAATCACCGGGCAGTTCTCCATTGGCCATGCCGGCTTTATGGCGGTCGGGGCTTACGGTTCTGCCATGGTAAGTCTTCATTTTAAAGAGACCCTCTTAAACACTGTTCTTTTTTGGCTTCCAACTTCCCTGGGTGAAGTTTTTGTCTTTTTGATCGCTTTGCTTTCGGGAGGTTTCCTTGCCTGTTTTGCCGGTCTTATTGTTGGAATTCCCACCCTGCGATTAAAAGGGGATTACCTGGCTATTGCAACATTGGGATTTGGAGAAATCATTCGTGTGGTTATTGTAAATATCAAGTCGCTGGGGGGAGCATTGGGACTGGACAATATTCCCCGCTCCTCAAATTTTTTCTGGATTTACCTGTTCGTGATTCTCACCCTTCTTTTCATCCGCAATCTCACTCGTTCCTATAAAGGAAGTGCCCTGCTTGCCATTCGGGAGGATGAAATTGCTGCAGAATCGGTTGGGATCGACACCGCACGTTATAAAGTAATCGCCTTCGCCATCGGTGCTTTTTTTGCGGGGATCGGAGGTGGCCTTTTGGCGCACATCTTCAGCTATATCACTCCGGATAGTTTTAGTTTTCTGAAATCCATCGAGTTGATTGTCATGGTGGTGCTGGGGGGAATGGGATCACTAACCGGATCCATCCTTTCAGTTATTGTATTGACCCTTCTTCCCGAAGTGTTGCGTGGGATGAATCAATGGCGGATGGTATTGTATTCTCTCCTCCTCGTCGTCATGATGCTGATTCGGCCTCAGGGAATTTTAGGATCCAGGGAAATCCGGTTTTTGAAAAGGTAAGTCCCATGCTTCTTCAGATTCAAAACTGTTCGATTTCTTTTGGTGGGATCAAGGCCCTCACCCGATTCTCGGCCTTGCTGAGCGAAGGAGAGTTGTTGGGAATTATTGGTCCCAATGGAGCCGGGAAAACCACGCTTTTTAATCTTTTGACAGGAATTTATGTTCCGGATGAAGGGGAATTTTTTTTACAAAACAGATCTCTTAAAGGGCTGTCTTCTTATCAGATCAATCGTTTAGGATTGTCGCGCACCTTTCAGAATATCCGGTTGTTTCAGAATTTATCCGTTCAGGAAAACGTCCTCATAGCCTATCACCATCAAATCCATTCTCCACTCTGGAAAACCATTTTGTGCATGAAAAGTGTGGAGCGGGAAGAAGCCCGAATTCAGAAAAAAGCCTTTGATCTTCTTGAGCTGTTTGGCCTTTTGGAAAAACGGTTTGAGTTGGCCAAAAATCTTGCCTACGGCGATCAGCGCAAACTCGAGATTGTGCGCGCGCTGGCTACTTCTCCTCGAGTGCTTCTGCTCGATGAGCCGGCAGCAGGGATGAATCCCACCGAAAAGAAAGAATTGATCCAACTCATTCGTCAGATTCAGGAGGAGTTTCGGTTGTCGATGATTCTCATCGAACATGACATGAACGTAGTGATGACCCTGTGTCCACGTATTATCGTTCTCGATTATGGATTAACGATTGCGACCGGATCTCCGGATCAGATTCGAAGAAATCCTCAGGTGATTGAGGCCTATCTGGGAGGCTCGTTTCAGTCATGAGCGGATCTACTTCACTTTCTCAGCATCCGATGCTTTCGATTCAGGACCTGAATGTGCACTATGGTGTCATTCATGCGCTCAAAGGGATTAGTCTCGACGTGCGCACCGGTGAGATCGTCACTCTGATCGGTTCCAACGGTGCGGGAAAAAGCACATTATTAAGATCGCTTTCTGGCATCCTGAAGCCAACCTCCGGAACAATGCATTTTCATCACCAAAAGAACTTTCCTCTCCACCAGATGGCATCTCATCAAATTGTTTCCGCCGGCATTGCCCAATCTCCTGAAGGACGCCAGGTGTTCGGCAATCTTACCGTTCGAGAAAACCTCGAGCTAGGGGCTTATTCACGTTGGCGTGAGGTGTGTTTCGAAGAAGAACTCGATTCTATTTTCAGACTTTTTCCGCGCCTGAAAGAACGACTCAATCAAAATGCCGGGACCCTGTCGGGAGGAGAACAACAGATGCTTGCGATCAGTCGGGCCTTGATGGCAAAACCCGTTCTGCTACTGCTCGATGAACCTTCGTTAGGAATTGCGCCCGCTTTGGTTCAGCAGATTTTTGCCACCTTGCGTGAAATCAACCGGCAGGGCACGACCATCCTTTTAGTCGAGCAGGATGCCTGTCTGGCTCTTGAAACCGCTCATCGAGGATATGTGCTGGAGGCGGGAAAGATTGTTCTGGCAGGATCTGGCCAGGAGCTGATCCGAAATCCTGAAGTGAAAAAGGCCTATTTGGGAGGATAGATAGCGGCGGGCGAACAGGTCGGATCTTGACGTCGACTTTGAGACGGGTAAATTTCAAAGACCCTTTAAGAAGATCTTTATGTTTTCCATGAAAAATATTTTGCTAGTCACCACGGTTAAGAAAAATTTGCTGAAACTTCTCAAGCAGATGGAGTTTGATAGCCAACCTCTTTTACCAAGATGTTTATCAGGATTACCGAGTGATTTATGAAATTGATGATAAAAACAGAACGATATATTCATCCTGATTGTTGAACACTGTTCAACCATTTACCAAAACTTATCCAATCAACTGCTTTCTTAAATCATGAATGCCCTTCCCATTGTCATCGGCAGTCTCTGTCTCTTCATCATCGCCTACCGCTACTATTCCGGCTTTATCGCCGCTAAACTTTTAGCCCTCGATGACACGCGTGAAACGCCCGCGTACACATACGAAGACGGCCACAACTATCATCCCACTAATAAATGGGTTTTGTTTGGTCACCACTTTGCTGCCATCACTGGGGCAGGACCTTTGATCGGCCCTGTACTGGCAGCCCAGTTCGGATTTTTACCCGGGCTTTTGTGGCTGATCATTGGTGTGGTGATTGGTGGGGCCGTGCATGATTTTATCATCCTGACCGCATCCATTCGTCACCGCGGACGATCGCTTGCTCAGATGGCTCGCGAAGAGCTGGGACCGATGTCGGGCATCATCTGCTCGATTGCCATCCTCTTTATCATCGTTATCGCCCTCTCGGGCTTAGGTCTGGCCGTTGTGAATGCCCTCAAGGAAAGCGCCTGGGGAACTTTCACGATTGGGATGACCGTGCCGCTCGCATTGTTCATGGGCCTGTACATGTATCGTATCCGTAAAGGAAAGATTGTCGAGGCGACGATCCTTGGCGTGATTGGCCTCCTCGCCGCCGTCATTATTGGAAAAGACATTACTCAAAGCGCGTGGGCTCCTTATTTCATTCTCTCCAAAAATCAGATCACCTTTGCGATTGCGGCTTACGGTTTTATTGCGAGTGTGCTTCCGGTCTGGCTTTTGCTTTGTCCACGCGATTATCTTTCTTCTTACATGAAGTTGGGAACCATCGCCGCCCTGGCGATTGCGGTGATTTTTGTTCATCCCGATTTAAAAATGCCTGCCACAACCGAATTCATCTACGGCAATGGTCCCATCGTTCCGGGCAAGCTTTTTCCGTTCGTCTTCATCACCATCGCGTGTGGGGCGATTTCGGGTTTTCATGGATTGGTCGCCTCTGGCACCACGCCAAAAATGCTATCGCGGGAATCTCACGCCCGCCCGATTGCGTATGGAGCGATGTTATTGGAAAGTTTTGTGGGGATTATGGCGCTGATTGCGGCAGCGTCTTTATTTCCCGCCGATTATTTTGCGATTAATGTCTCACCTGAGAAATTTTCAAAACTGGGAATGGAAATCGTGAATCTTCCTGATCTTTCCAGGCAAGTTGGCGAAGAGATTGCCGGACGGCCGGGCGGGGCGGTTTCGCTGGCTGTAGGCATGGCGCAGATTTTTTCAGGGATCCCGGGTATGCGTCACCTCATGGATTACTGGTATCACTTTGCGATCATGTTTGAGGCCTTGTTCATCCTCACCACGATAGATACCGGAACGAGGGTTGCGCGATTTATTTTGCAGGAGTTCGCAGGATTATTTTCTAAAAAATTTGAACAAACCGATTGGATGCCGGGCACGATTTTATCGACGGGCATCATCGTCGTATGCTGGTCCTATTTTATTTATACCGGGAGTATCGCGACGATCTGGCCGATGTTTGGAATTTCCAATCAACTTTTGGCGGCGGTGGCCTTGAGTGTGGCAACGGTGTGGCTGCTAAAATCCGGAAAGAAGCGCTACATCTGGGTGACTCTCATCCCACTTTTATTTGTGGGAATCACGACGCTCACCGCAGCCTGGATCAGTATCACCGATATTTTCTATCCTCTCACGCAAAGTGATATTCCCTCACAGGTTTTTCAGGGGTGGGTGGATATGACTTTAACAGGAGTGATTATGATTTTAGCGTGTCTTATTTTTATTGATACGGCGAGGAAGGGGTGGAAATTCAAAGGAAAAATTTAGAGTCGACTCCCTTTAAAAGGATCGATCCCTTTCGAATTAGAACTGGGAATAGTTTGGTTTTTTCCTGAGAGTAAATTGAGAAGGAGAGTGGTGGTTTTGAGCGCCCGATGATAGGCAAAAGCCATTTCTGCTGGGGTATATATCTCAGGATTTTCCTGAATTTTATTCCACTCAGTGCGGTAAAGGTAGGCATGAACGCGGGCTAAAATCAGATTGTTGGCATCCAAAAAAGCAAGCTCAATTTTCTGATCGTTAGATAAAAGATCAAGCGGGTAACTTTTTAACTTTTTGTTAGCCGAAGCAAGGTACCCCTTTAACTTGAGGGTTTCCCCTTGAGTGCTATTTCCTGCCTTAAGTTTTAAAAGCCCTGATAGCTTCTCATAATGGGCATACAGCTCTTTTTGAGCGCTTAGATATCTTTCTTCATCATTTTGATAGGTGGCAGGAGAGATATGTAAGCTTCGGCTTAACTCGAGTTTCTCGCGAGCGTCATGAAACTCCTTCGTTTTCTTTTCAAATGCTAGTCGTAGATCGACGATATCGGAACGGTCTGTTACATTAGGGTGACTCATAAATTCAAATGGATCTAATAAAGGTGGATGATGTCTTTCTTACTGAGGTTATCGTCGTCTCTTTTTTTTAGTTGCGTGAAAGTTAAGATTCTATCATCGCACACATACTAACCCATTGAAAAATTAGCGAAAAATACATGTTAAAATCTGAATTACGGGTTCAGTTTCACCAAAAATCCATCCGTCCCCAAGGCGGTTAAATCTTCCCCGCCGAAATTAAGAACGCCATCAAACTCCCCTACGAGAATAGGATGATTTCCTGAATCAATGGCAATATCCCGAGCGTACTGGTCTGCAGATCCACCTGCACTGGTAGACCATAAAGAACTTCCAGAATTATTGAGTTTTGTAACGAAGAGATCTGTGGCTCCCACAGATGCAAGAGGGCCATTTCCAAAATCAATCGAGCCTGCAAAATTACCGGTGAGTAAAATATCACCCGAAGAGGTGGTGACAAGGCTGGAGGCAGTTTGTTCTAAGGCATCTCCAAAATTTTTAGACCAAAGGGCGTTTCCATTGGTGTCGAATTGGGCCACAAAAACATCATCTGAACTTTCTGCCGAAGTCAGGGGGCCTTTCCCAAAATTGGTGGCTCCCTTTAAATTGCCCGTCAGAATGATTTTTTGGGTTGAATCGATGGCGATGTCGATCCCTTCTACTTTGTTCCCTGAGCTTGAGTTTCCAAAGGTCTTGGACCACTGGTAGTCACCGTTCGCATCGAGTTTCAAAATAAAGGCGTCGGTATTCTGACCCCCATTGCTGCTGTTTAAAGGTCCATTTCCTAAATCTGTATTTCCTTTGAACTCACCTGTTAGGAAAATACTGTTGTCTGCAGGATCTATGTCACCAGCCAGCATGTAGCTTATACCGGATAGGCCATAAACTTTTCCCCAGACTAAATTTCCAGAGCCATCAAGTTTTGCAGCGAAGCCGTTGTAGATTCCTGCAGCAGATTGTATTCCCCCGCCAAAGTTGATTATGGTTCCTAAAATAAAACCGGTGGTAATAACGTTTCCGTTCTTGTCGACGACAATTTTAGAAGTATATCCACTCGCTGGAACCTGAAACTGCTTCAGCCAAGTCGTTTTCCCATTCTCATCCAGCTTCATGATAAAAATGTCATTTCCTTGGGCGGTGATTAATTTGGTTCCGATTTGAATCTCCCCACGAAAATTTCCCATCAAATAAATATTACCCTGATCATCGACGGTGACTGATTTTCCGAATTGAGATTGAGAGTCTCCGTATTTATTTGCCCAAATCAGATTTCCAGTCGGGCCATATTTGGCTAGAAAAATATCCTCGTTGTCGTTCGTGCCGTTGCCGTTCGCGCTTACAAGAGGTAACCCATCCCCAAAGTCGACACTTCCCTGAAAAGAGCCAGTCACAATCACGTTGTCCTTGGCATCGGTTGCAACCGAATAGACTTTCTGGCTATTTGCGGCGGCGATTTCTCCAAATTGACGACGCCACATTTCGCTCCCCGATTGTACACAGGTACTTGGGGTTCCCGAGCAAAGATAACCCGTCTCAATGGCGCAGGCGCTGCTACATCCATCGGTGCTATCGGTGTTTTCATCATCACAGGACTCAGCGCCAGCGATAATTCCATCTCCACAGATTGTGGTGCAAGCCGAAGGATTTGCCGCACAGCTAAAGCCAGGCTCTAAAGTACAGGTGGCGCTACAACCATCACCAGCGCTCGTGTTGTGATCATCACAGGCTTCATTGTCGGTGATGACGCCATTTCCGCATAAAGAAGTCGGTATAGGATTAGGGTTTTCTTCTGCAGGTGATTCCTGTGAGCATATAGAAGAACAACCGTCGCCATCAGCTAGATTCCCATCATCACATGCTTCACTCGTCTGGTTGATAGCTCCATCCCCGCAGAGTGGAGGGGGAACGTGTAAGCCGTCCTGGACCACTCCGCCACCACCACTACAGGAAATGGAAAAAAGGCTAAGTCCAAAGACAAAGAGAGATAGCAGGCACACTCTGATTTTCATGAGTTGGCTCCAAAAAAGGGTTTGTTGAATGGGATAAGAGACGATTACGGCGAGAGGTGTTCGAAGTCAATCTGTAGAGCTTCTTAAATCCCTTATTTTTACTAACTTATGACGCTTTGTGGCTATCGGTGAAGAGGAGTCGGGGAGAAAAGAGGGCTTTATGGAGCGATAGAGGCTGGAAGGCCTAAAGGATGGCTAAAAAAAACGCCCCTTTTCTTTCTAAGAAAGTAACCATTTCTGGTTTCTTCCTTAAAAAAGAAAAAAGGGGCGTCTTATCAGCATGAGTTTTCTGAAAATTTTACGGATTCAGTTTTACGAAAAACCCATCCATTCCTATTGCCGTCAAATCTCCTCCTCCAAAGCCAAGGATTCCATCAAATTCTCCAACCACGATGGAATGGTTGGTTGAGTCTACAGCAATACTGCGGCTGATCTGATCGCCGGTCCCCCCAGCCCGAATGCTCCAGGTGGTTTTTCCATCGGATGCAAGCTTGGCGACAAAAATGTCGTTTCCGCCCGCAGAAGCAAGGGCCCCATTTCCGAAATCAAGATTTCCAGTGAAAGAACCCGTGAGCAAAAGATCTCCTGTAGAGGTGAGGGCTTGAGCCGAAACTTTCTGGGCACTGCCATCTCCATAAAGTTTTGACCACAGGTGATTGCCACTCGCATCTAATTTCGCAACAAAGATATCTTCAACTGTTCCTGTGGAGGTAAGCGTCCCTCCCCCAAAGTCCGTTGATCCTATCAGGTTACCTGAAAGAAGGATATTTTGATTGCTGTCTAAGTTAATTGCAAAGGCTTCTACAAAGTTAGTTTTGGCGGTACTCCCAAAGGTTTTTACTGACTGGTAAGTGCCTGATGAATTCAGTTTCAAAAGATAGGTGTCGAAATTTAAACCCAGATCACTGCTGGGAGTGGAACCTGCTCCAAAGTTGGTGTGACCCTGGAATGAACCTGCAAGAAAAAGATCGTTACTGACAGGATCGATAGCCACTCCACGGATTATGTTCATTTGGTCCACCCCAAAAACTTTAGTCCATTGAGAAGTGCCCATTTGAGTGACAAATGATCGGATGGATATTACTGGGAAAGATTGAGTTCCATCACCACAATTAATCGAAGTGCCTGCAAAATAACCAATGGCAATGACATTGCCACTCGAATCAACTGCAAGGTCGGAAGGATAGGCTTGTCCTAAGGCGGAAACGGTGAATTTTTTGAATGAAGCAGGTTTTCCGTTCGTTTCAAATTTTAGAAAAAAAACATCTCCACCTGAGCTGGTGATCGTCTTATTTCCGGAAGTAATCGATCCTGAAAATTTTCCCATGACATACAAGGCTGGCGAATCAATGGCGATTTGCATGCCAATTTGACTCTGAGAATCGCCAAAAGCATAGGCCCACTGGTATGCTCCAGCAGCATTATACTTAGCGACAAACAAATCTTCGCTATTGGCATTGCTGGAAACCAGTGTGCCATTCCCAAAATCGACCGTTCCCTGGAATGAACCCGTGACATAAATATCTCCATTGCTATCTGTGGCGACATCCATCACTCGTTGAGTGCCAGTGCCTGATGTTTCTCCAAGCTGATGGATCCAAACCTGGGAGCCGGATTTGATACAAACACTGGGAGCTCCGCTACAAAGGTAACCTATTTCCTGCGAACAGGTTGAACTGCAACCATCGCCAGCAGCGGTGTCGCCGTCATCACAGGTTTCAGATCCTGTTAGGATGCCATTTCCACAGACGGGGGTGCATGTCGAAGGAGAGCCTGAGCAGGCATAACCTGCTTCTAAGGTACAGGTTGAACTACATCCATCGTTATCATTTGTATTTCCATCATCGCAGAGCTCTGCAGAACCTAGAGCTCCATCGCCGCAAACAGGAGTAGAGGTTCCAGGATTGGAATTTTCATTTTTGCAAAGGGAGGAACAGCCATCCCCATTGACGGTGTTTCCGTCATCACACTCTTCAGTTGTGGCATGAAGGGTTCCATCTCCACAAATGGGATTTGTCACTCCCAAGTCAGGGCCTCCGCCACCTCCACAAGATATCGCGAGAGAACAAAGGACAAAAACGATCAAAAGTAAAAAGGATGATTTTATTTTCATAAGGGGACTCCGTTTTGAGAGTGGAAATGATGGATAGAACATTGCCTTAATGTTTAAATCTGAAATGTCTGTTAATCAACGCAAACAAAGGCAATGGCCAAGATTTTAGGATGGTTTAAGTCTCGTTGCAGCAATCTTTGAATAAGAGCTGTAGATCAAAGACAAGAGCTGTTAATTTCAGTTAAGCGCTTTTTAAAGGATCTCCACCGCTATAGGCACAAAACCATTCATAGTCGATTAGTTCCGTGATTGTGGGCTTTTCGCTGCAAACCGGGCAGGCCTTGTCTTTGCGGATCTTCAGCTCTTTAAACTTCATGCTCAAGGCATCGAAGGTGAGCAGACGCCCGATCAGAGGAGTCCCTTTATTCAAGATCAGTTTGATGACTTCAATCGCCTGAGCGGTTCCGACAATTCCGGGAAGAGCACCAAAGACGCCGGCTTCCTGGCAGGAAGGGGCCATTTCGGGAGGGGGAGGTTCGGGATAAAGACAACGGTAGCACGGACCCTGTTGCGCATCGAACACGCAGACCTGGCCTTCGAAACGAAAGATACTGCCATCGATTAAAGGCTTTTTGGTAAATACACAGGCATCGTTAATTAAATAACGGGTGGGGAAATTATCACAGCCATTCACGATGATGTCATAGTCTTTGATAATCTCCATCACATTGGTGCGATCGAGTTTTTCCCGGTAGGTTATGATGTTGATGTCGGGATTTAAGGCTTTTAAGGTTTGTTTTGCGGATTCAACTTTGGGCTCACCAATGCGCTCTTCGTTATGGAGGATCTGGCGTTGAAGATTGCTGCGATCAACGACGTCGCTATCAATGATCCCTAGAGTTCCAACCCCTGCCGCAGCCAGATAAAATGCGGCTGGGCATCCTAATCCACCAGCTCCAATCAAAAACACCTTGCTTTCTAAAAGCTTGATCTGGCCGGCTTCTCCTACTTCAGGCATGAGAATGTGGCGGGCGTAACGATCGAGTTGTTCTTTGTTTAAGCTTTTCTTTTGATAGGTGGGATAACCACTGGAGGCCCATTGAGAGTAACCGCCGATCAGAGAATGGACCTTGGAATAGCCCAGTTCTCGAAGGGACTTGGCGGCCAGGGCAGAACGCGTTCCGCCAGCGCAATACAAAACGACTTCCTGATTTTTATCGGTGAGCTGATCTTCGATTTTTAATTCCAAAAAACCCCTGGGAATCAAAAGGGCGTTGGGGATCACCCCTTTTTCCATCTCCTCTTTTTCACGAACATCAATCAGGGTGATATTTTTTTTCTGATCAATCCACGA
The DNA here is from genome assembly GCA_052034865.1 of Myxococcota bacterium. Lineage (GTDB taxonomy): Bacteria > UBA10199 > UBA10199 > JADFYH01 > JADFYH01 > JBPOIC01. Next base: position 32,623 of record JBPOIC010000019.1, read on the forward strand.
TTTTAACTCCTCGGCCTTGATCTCCGAGATTTCTTTTTTGGTTTTTGAAATGACTTCCTGAAAGCTGGGCATGGGGATCTCCTTGAAATAGAGGCCGACTCTATAGAAGCGGGGAAAGGGGTGTCAAGATAGGTTCCGTTCCGTCAGACTTGGTGATGCTTACTCCTTCACACTCCACTCCGTCGTGCCATCCGGCCGATCTTTTAACACGATGTTATTTGCAAGTAACTCATTACGAATGGCATCCGATCGTTTGAAATCTTTCTGCAAGCGGGCCTGTTTGCGCTCTTCGATCAGCCCCGCGATCCGGACTTCATCGATTCCTTTCTTTTCCAACACACGGGCGGATTGCCTGTCGAAAAAGTTTTTGGCCTGATCGCCATAACATCCTAATACTGAAAAAATGGTTTGGGTATTTTGAAGATAGGTTTCGCAAAGAGGGATCATCTGCTCAGATGAAACCGATTGATCGAGCAATTTATTGATCGCCCGCACGGCATCAAAAATGTGACCAAACGCCATAGCGGTATTTAAATCATCGTCCATGGCTTCTTGAAAGAAAGTGAGCAATTTCTGAATTTTTTCCATGGATTCAGTATCGCTCAGGTTTTGAACTGCTGGAGAAGGTGTGGGATGTTTCAGATAATCCTGAACCCGTTTGATGGTCGTATAATAACGGGTGAGAGATTGGGCTGCTTCGTGAAGATTTTCTTCACTAAAATCAATCGGAGATCGGTAATGGACCGAAAGTAAAAAAGCGCGCACTGCCTCCCAATCGTGTGTTTCAAGCACTTCTCGAATCGATAAAATATTACCCAACGACTTGCTCATTTTATCCGCATTGATATTTACAAAACCGTTATGCATCCAATATTTTACAAACGGTTTTCCGCTGGCTCCTTCCGATTGAGCGATTTCATTTTCATGGTGAGGAAAAATGAGATCCCGTCCTCCGCCATGAATGTCGAAACTTTCTCCCAGATATTCCATGCTCATAGCAGAACACTCGATGTGCCATCCCGGACGGCCTTTTCCCCAAGGCGAATCCCACGCAGGCTCACCAGGTTTGGCCGATTTCCAGAGGGCAAAATCCAGAGGATCCGATTTTGCTTCCATCACTTCCACCCGCGCTCCGGCCTCTAAATCCTCAATGTTCTTTTTCGAAAGTTTTCCGTATTCCTTAAAATTTCGAACCTTAAAAAACACATCTCCCTGAGAAACGTAGGCAAGATTTTTCGCAATCAATTTTTCAATCACAGCAATCATTTGAGAAATATGATCTGTCGCTTTTGGTTCGATCTGGGGCTTTAAGTTTCCCAGACTTTGCATGTCCTGATCAAACTCTCCGATATAGCGCTGGGTTAAGTCCTGCCAGGATACATTCAGCTCCTGCGATCGACGGATAATCTTGTCGTCTACATCCGTAAAATTGCGCACATAAGTGACTTCAAATTTTTTGAATTGGAGATGGCGATAAAGTACATCAAACGCGACGTTAGCGCGCGCATGACCGATATGACAGCGATCGTAAACCGTGACTCCACACACATACAGCTTCACTTTACCAGGCGTCATGGGTTCAAAATTTTCTTTTTGATGATGGAGAGTGTTGTAGAGTTTAAGGGGCATGGGCGATATCCTAACCATAAAGATGACAACAGGTGCTTATTTTCGACTTAAGAGCACAACAGCCTTTGCGGCCATTCCTTCTTCGTGACCGGTAAAACCAAGCCCTTCTTCCCGAGTTGCTTTCACACTGACCTGACTGATCTCACACTGAAGACACTGAGCAATATTTTGAGTCATTTGGGAAAGATGCGGAGCAAGTTTGGGTTTTTCTGCGATGAGCACGCTATCGAGATTGGCGAGTTGATATCCTTTTTCCAGTACCTTTTGGTACACGGCTCCTAAAAGTTTTAAGCTGGAGATTCCTTTATATTGGGGATCCGTATCCGGAAAATGTTGTCCAAGATCACCCAATGCCAAAGCTCCCAGAAGTGCATCAGCAATGGCATGCAGCAAGGCATCGGCATCTGAATGGCCTTTTAGTCCTTTTGAATGAGGAATCTCCACGCCTCCAAGAATGAGTTTTTTTCCTTCTACCAGGGGATGAACATCGTATCCAATGCCAATGCGAAACATAAAAATTCCTTATCTCGAAGTCTGATGAACTATTGATTGGAAGATGGCCTCTGCGATTGTAAAATCCAGAGCCGAAGTGATTTTCAGGTTTGTCGCTTCTCCGTCAACAATTTTGACAGGCTTGCCCAAGGCTTCAACCAGGCTGGCCTCATCGGTTCCCGTAAATTGTTTTTTTTCAGCCCACTCAACTGCTTCCTTCAGAATTTCATAGCGAAATCCTTGCGGAGTCTGGGCATGGTAGATTTTTTTTCGATCGTGTGTGTGAGACAGGAAACCATCCTCACGAACTTCCTTGATCGTATCCGTGGCTGAAAGGGCTACGAGTGCCGCGCCGTATCGATGGGTGGCTTCAACACAGCTTTCTATCAAGTTGATAGAGACCAGTGGTCTGGCACCATCATGTATCAAAACCAGATCGGTTTTTGGCAAGATAGCTTCAAATCCCTTTTGAGTGGATTCCTGTCGTGTTTTTCCACCAGGTAATATTTTTCTTAATTTTGAGTAAGAATGATTTTTAAGAATTTGTTGGTCAAAGTAGGAAAGATAATTTTCAGGGAGGGTGAGATAAATATCGTGGATGGATGGAGATTGATCAAATGTATTGAGAGTATAAGTGATCAAAGGGCGACCTAATAGGGGAAGAAACTGCTTGGGAAGAGGTGCTCCCACTCGAGATCCAGAACCTCCTGCAACGATAAGGGCGGCTGTTCTCATAAATTAGGATTGGACTTTATCGACTAAGACCCTGGATCATAAAACGAAGGGCGGTATCCACTTCAGTGGCCCGCCCTTCGTTTGCAATCAAGATGATCGTTTAAACTAAGATTTAAAAAGATCGTTGAGATCTTCTTCGATATCTTCTTCTTCACGTTCTTCGCAAATGGCTAATTCTTTCATGAGTAAGCCCTTGGCTGTATCAAGCATTTTCTTCTCACCAAACGAAAGCTCCTTCTCAAACTTAAGTAGGGAAAGATCACGAACGACCTCGGCGATTTCGTACACTGAACCGGTTTTGATCTTATCCATATATTCACGGTAACGACGATTCCAGGTCTGATTGTCGATTTTGACATTACGTTCTTTAAGGATGGCGTAGACTTCTTTTACTTCAGCCTCAGAAATAATTTCTCGGAGTCCTACAGCAGTGACATTTGTTGTGGGAACCATGATTTTCATTCCACTGTCCAGAATTTGAAGGACATAGAAGGTCTGCTTGCTTCCGAGAATTTCGCGGCTCTCAATGCTCTTCACTTCTCCCACCCCATGGGCAGGATAAACAGCCATATCTCCTACCTTAAACGGGAGTTTTTCTCTGAGCTTTTCAGCTTTAGCGAGGGCCTTGGACATATAATACCTTCCTTCCTTGTTATAAGGATTGAATGGTTAAAAAGTCGTCTATTTGTGGCGCAATTAAATACCTTAGAAGGGCTCGCACATGTAACAGAAATAGCCCTTTTCGTCAACGCAACTCAAGGCAGTTTGTCATAACGAGACTGATTATGAAGTCATAAAAATGATTTTGACAAAAAATACGGGCGCAGTCCCATTGACCCTTATTCTCGGCACTCTCAAGATGAAGTTGCGTCATTTTTTGTTGTCACTTTTTAAAGAAAAAAGAAACGGAGAGAAAGAAGTGGTTATCTATTTGAAATTAATTGGTATTTTTATGAAAAGGCATGAGATAAAAAGGGAGTTAAGAGGAATAAAACTGAAAGTTTAAAAGGTGAAAAATTTATAAAATCAACTGAGAGGTGGTATTCGCTGACGCCTCATAACACTATCAATAAAAAAACCCCTTTGATTTACCAAAGGGGTTTTGGAAAAAATGATCAGAAAATCTTACTTACAGGAATCCTTTAACTGCTTTCCTGCCTTAAAGCGAGGAAGGTTGGCGGCCTTAATGTTGATTTCGGCCCCAGTCTGGGGGTTACGACCTTTTCTGGCTTTTCTCTTGGTGACCAGGAAGGTTCCAAAACCGGTGAGAGTGATCTTATCTTTTTTCTTCAGGCACTTGGTGATTGCACCAGTTAATGAATTGATTGCCTGCTCTGCGCTGGCCTTGGAAAGTTTTGCTTCTTTTGCCACTTGGGCGATAAGATCTGCTTTAGTCATTTTTCTCCCTCCTTTTGGGAATAATCCGCAGAGCGGATAGTTAATAAAAATGAAACTGTTTGAAACGCCAGAATTGAATGATCGGGATTTGCTCTTGGGATCTGAAAATGCTGTCGCCACCGACGGCAAATGCAGGTGCATCTTACAAGTCTGGTAGGTGAAGTCAATGACAAACTCATGAGCGAAAATGATTTTGCCATTCCATTTTCATTTAAATTTGTAGATCTTTGAACAGGAAATTTGAGTCACAACAGAACGGGAAACTTAAGCTCCAACGAATGACGATAAGAAAATAAAGTAAAAAAGGTTATGAATGGGAAAGATGATTTTTCAAATTCAAAACTGCTCTCATACGAGATCCCTCAGGATCTTAAACATAAGAAATAAGATGCAGATCCAGAAAGGCCCCTATGTCGCATGGCATTCATTTTCCAACCCAATCTCACCCTCCTCATTCATTTCCTCCAGAAAAGGCACCTCCTAAAGAAGCAAGCAAAAAAGGAGAATCTTCCAAGCAAAATAATATCAGTGATGCAGCACAGGCGATTATTCACAGCTTTGACTCTTCACCTGTAAATCCATCCGAGAATACTCAAGCACCTCCTGCTTCTCTCGCTTCATTTGGACAGGAGTTTGTAGGAGTGCTCGAAACTCTCTTGAAGGAAGGATATGCTTCCTCTCAAACCTCCTCAGCACCAGGCAGTTATCGTTTTGAGAAAGAAAAGACTTCACAGGCTTTATTCAAAGGATAAAAGACAGATATACAAAAAATAAGGTAGTTTGTTCGGGAAGAAAAATATTTGATGGGATCC
>JBPOIC010000030.1:0-14613 GCA_052034865.1 Myxococcota bacterium
ATATTCCGGTTCAAAGTGGAGAGGATGAAATTCTAAAACTCATGCGACGGCGCTATTCGGGTGCTGAATTTCTATCACTGGCAGAGCGTCTTAAAACCAGGATCCCCAAAATCTGTTTAGGAACTGATGTGATGGTAGGTTTTCCTCAAGAAGACGAGGAGCGGTTTGAGAAGAGCTATCAACTCGTCAAAAATTCTCCACTCGATTATCTGCATGTATTTCCCTACTCCTCCAAACAAAAAACCCGTGCGGCCAAGATGTCCGGCCAGGTGCCGGCTTTAGTCAAACGTGAGCGGGTCGCTCGGTTGATGGAGCTTTCTCAAACGAAAAGGAATGCTTTTTACCAACAGGCAATCGGAAGGAAATTCGAAGTGATCCTTGAGGAGAAAGATTCTTCTCATCTGGAAGGATATGTGAAAGGAATGAGTGAGAATTACATTCCCATTCATCTTCTTAAAGATTCGATTCACGATTCGAGCCTGTATTTCGTCGAAGTGACTCACATGGAAGGAGGATACGTTTTTGGAAAAACTCACGCGCGATGAAAAAAAGAAATTAAAAGTTCTAGAAAAAAGACTCGGGGTGCGTTTTTGGAACCGTGAGCTTTTAAGACGGGCTTTTACCCACAAGTCGTTTGCCAATGAAAAAAAGTGGGATGCCATTTACCACAATGAGCGCCTGGAGTTTTTAGGCGATGCCGTTTTAGAGCTTGTCGTCTCTCATACGCTCATGGATCGATTTCCCGATTCCACCGAAGGTGAGCTTTCGAAGTTACGTGCAGCCATGGTGAATGAAAAAACCTTGTCCGATCTGGCACGAAAACTCGAGCTGGGTCAGTCGCTCTATTTGGGAAAAGGCGAGGAAATGGGTCAAGGCCGCGAGAAGAATTCCCTGCTGGCGAATGCCTATGAAGCCTTGCTGGGCGCTTTGTATCTGGATCGGGGATTTAAAAAGGCTTTTAAGGTTGTCACCGAGCACATGCATGATCTGTTAGAGCGAATGAACGAAGATGGATTTTATTGTGACTATAAAACGAAACTTCAGGAAACCGCTCAAAACCTTTTCAAGGTCATTCCCCGCTATCATTTGGCCGATGAAACAGGCCCGGATCACGACAAAACGTTTACAGTCCAGCTCACCCTGAATGGTGAAACCTACGGTGTGGGAAAAGGAAAGAATAAAAAAGAAGCCGAACAGCTCGCGGCGCGGGAGGCTTTAAAGGCAATCGCCGAGGGCAGAAAAACAGAAAGAGAGGTTGAGGCCTGAAATGAAAAAAAACACCTCATTTAAATCCGGTTACATCGCCATTTTGGGCCTTCCCAACGTGGGAAAATCCACCCTGCTCAATGCAATTTTGGGAGAAAAAATTTCGATTGTATCCAGCAAACCCCAAACGACCCGTCACAAGATTTTAGGAATTCATAACACTCCCAAAGCGCAGCTTCTTTTTTTGGATACGGCCGGGCTGCATTCATCAGATAAGATTCTCAATTACCGAATCGTGCAGGAAGCCTTGGGCACCCTTGAAGATGCCGATCTAGTATATTTTGTTACAGAGCCATTTCGACAAAGTCCTTCCGAGGATGAGATGAAATATCTGTCTGAGATCGAAAAACGCGGTACCCCTTATTTTTTGATTTTTAATAAAATTGATCAGGTTCCGAAGCCCAAACTGCTTCCTGTCGTTGAGGCCTGGCAGAAAAAATCTCATCCCAAAGAAATCTTTTTTACAGCCGCATCTTTACAGGATGGAATTGCTGATCTCGTCGAGCATTCCATTCCCTTTCTTCCTGAAGGTCCGGCCTATTATCCGGATGAACAGCTAACCGATCGTGATCTCAGGTATTTAAGTTCCGAAATCATTCGTGAGAAACTCTTTGAACTGACCCATCAGGAAATTCCTTATTCGACGGCAGTGGTCATTGATGAATTTATCGAAGAGACCGATCGGCCTCTGGATCGTATTAGCGCAACCATTTACGTAGAAAAAGATTCTCAAAAACCCATCGTCATCGGAAAGGGAGGCGTTCTTCTAAAAAAGATCGGTCAGTTTTCCCGGATTGAGATTGAAAAACTCACCGGTCGAAAAGTCTTTTTGACCCTTTTTGTAAAAGTGGTGAAAGATTGGACCCGAAAAGAAGGTATCCTTAAGGATTTGGGATTTTAAAAACAGGGCTCTCAAAATTACTTTATAAAGTTTTCTAGAAAACGGGCTCCCCCTTTTTAACCTTTATAAAAAGACACTATTTTCGATTCATCTCTTTTTTCCATTTTGTCCATGACCGAAAATCCAAAACTACTCACTCCCATGATGCGCCAGTACCTGGAGATCAAGCAGAACTATCAGGATGCCATCCTTTTTTTTCGCATGGGAGATTTCTATGAGATGTTTTTCGAAGATGCGAAGCTTGGCTCCCAACTTCTGGAAATTGCCCTCACGAGTCGCAACAAGGGCGAAAGCGATTCCATTCCTTTTTGCGGAATACCCCACCATGCGGCGTCCTCCTACATTGCACGGCTCATCCAGGCGGGCCATAAGGTGGCGATTTGTGAGCAGGTCGAAGATCCTTCGGCAGCAAAAGGAATTGTCCGTCGTGAAGTCATTCGCGTAATTACACCCGGCCTGGTATTAGAGACCGAATCGCTGGAGGCAAAAAATAATAACTTCCTCGTTTCGCTGGCGACTCATCATCAACAGTTTGGTTTTTCCTGGGTGGATATTTCTACCGGAGAAATGGGAGTTGGTTTTTTTGCAGATGAAGAAGCGCTGATTTCCGAGATCAGTCGGCGCGAACCGCGAGAGCTTTTATGTGCAACCGAAGATGTCGCCCATCCCATCCTTTCAAAAATCATAAAAAATCATCCGCGACTTTTGGTGCAGGGTCATGATCAGAAAGAGACAGCTCCAACCCTTCTGTCCTTTTTCTCAAAAGATTTTCAGAATTCCTGGACCTCGCTATCACTCAAGAACACGGCTCCTCTGGTGGAACAGGCCGCTTTGCGCCTGCTGCATTATATTCGTGAGACCCTGAAAAAAGAGGTCCACCATTTAAGTCGTATTACCTGGCGACAGGAAAAAGGGCATTTACTTCTCGATGCGACCACGGTGCGTAATCTGGAGCTCATTCGAAATTTGCAGGATGGAAGTTCGTGGGCGACACTTTTTTATGTGCTGGACCGCACGCAAACCACGATGGGCACGCGGCGATTAAAAAACTGGGTCCTGTATCCTTTAAATGATCTGGATGAAATTCAGACGCGTCTGGAAGGGATTGGTGAACTCATCCAGCGCGCAGACCTTTTTGGAAAAATTAAAGACACTCTTCATTTCATTGTCGATCTGGAAAGACAGAATGGTCGAATTGCCACTCAAATTGCCCATGCCCGCGATTTATTGTCGTTAGGACTTTCCCTTCAAAAACTTCCCCAGCTCAGAACTTTGATTGAGCCTTTAAAGGGTGTTTTCTTTAAGCGTCTTTTGAGCGACTGGACGGATCTGAATTTTCTGGCTGACAAAATTGTTTCGACCTTAAGTGAAGACCCTCCGCTGGCTCTGAAAGAAGGAGGACTGATCCGTGCTGGAGTTTTACCCGAACTCGATGAACTTCGGGCGATTGCTCAGGACGGAAAAACCATCCTTTTGCGCATGGAAGAAAATGAGCGCAAAAAGACAGGAATCACCTCTCTGAAAATCAGATATAACCGTGTGTTTGGATATTATATCGAGGTCCCTCAGGCCAGGATCGCAGCCGTCCCCGCCGATTACATCCGCAAACAGACGCTCGCCAATGCCGAGCGTTATATCACGCCCGAGCTAAAGGTTTATGAAGACAAGGTCCTGGGGGCCGAAGAGCGCATTCGGCAGCTGGAGTATGAGCATTTTTCAAATCTACGTTTTGAAGTTGCACAAATGGCCCTCGAGATTTCCAGGATGGCAGGCCGCATTGCAGATCTAGATGCCCTGCAGTCGCTGGCCTGTGTGGCTCAGGAAAACAATTACGCCTGTCCGGAATTTGTCGCAGGAGAAGAATATGTGATGGAAGAAGGTAGGCATCCGGTGCTCGAAAAGATTTTTCCTTCCTCCCGTTTTATTCCGAACGATGTGACGATTGGTGTGGAAGATTGCCGATTGATGCTTCTCACGGGTCCAAACATGGCCGGAAAATCCACCATCCTCCGGCAGGTGGCCCTTATCGCGCTCATGGCGCATATGGGTTCGTATGTGCCAGCAAAACGCGTGCGTTTAGGATTAATCGACCGGATTTTTACCCGCATCGGCGCCTCCGATCACCTGGCAAAAAACCAATCGACGTTTTGGGTAGAGATGGAAGAAACCGCTCAGATTCTGAAATCTGCGACGCCACGCAGTCTGATTGTTCTGGATGAGATTGGGCGTGGGACATCCACTTATGACGGGCTTTCGGTAGCCTGGGCAGTGGCCGAACACCTTCACGATTCCATTCGTGCCAAAGCACTATTTGCGACCCATTATCACGAGCTTACGCGCCTGGCGGATGAAAAGCCGGCTCTTCAGAATTTTCATATTGCTGTCAAGGAATGGAATGGTGAAATTATTTTTCTCTATCGCCTTTTGCCTGGAGCGACGAGTCGCAGTTACGGAATTCAGGTGGCAGCCCTTGCCGGAATTCCTTCCGAAGTCATTGCACGTGCCAAACAGGTGCTTGAGGAGTTGCAGAACGAAGAAGTGGCGGGAGAGCCTCCGCACAAAGGGGCTTTTCATCCCACGGCTCAGCTCCCGCTCTTTTCTTCTTCAGAATCTCCTTTGATAGAAGAAGTTCGAAAAGTTTCACTCGACCATTTAAGCCCGATGGAGGCATTACAGTTTCTCTATGCTCTTCAGAAAAAAACGACAGGATCCTAAACCTCTCCTCGTTTCCTTCGAGGAAATTCCCGACGAGTTGGCGGCACATCGTATCCCTTTTAAAATTGGCGATGCGGTGGTGAGCTCTGCCAAAGACTATCTGGCTCAATGCGCTGAAAAAATAGAAGCCCTTCAAAAGCAGAAGGAATCCAGCGAAAAACTCGTCCGCCTCAATACACTTTATGTCGATGATCTCGTCCGTACCCTGTTTGAAAGGGCAGATTGGCTTTTTCAGGAAACCAGTCCGAATGCATCCCGTCAGTGCACCCTCCTGGCACTTGGGGGTTATGGCCGTCGTGAGATGAGTTTGTGCTCAGATGTAGATCTCATGTTCGTCTACTCCGAAAAGCCAGAGGAATACCTGACGTGTCTGACCGATGCCATTCTTTATGTTCTTTGGGATTGCGGCCTGGAGGTCGGATCCGCCGTTCGCAGCCTCAAAGACTGTCGCAAGATCATGGCCGAAGATATCGTCAGCCTGACCAGCATGCTCGATGCACGGTTTTTAGCTGGAGATCCCAAAGTTGCTGGAGATTTTTTCAAACTCATGCAGGAGCAGATCGGTATTTCTTCCATTCTGCAGAATTTCATCGAAGGAAAAATCCTCGAAGTCGAAGACCGCAAAAAACGTTATGGAGGTTCGATTTTCATTCTAGAACCTCAGATCAAAGAAGGAGAGGGAGGTTTGAGGGATCTTCAAACCTTATTCTGGCTTGGAAAAGTTTTGCTTAAAATTCAGCAGTGGAATGATTTGGTAAGCCATAAAATTCTCTCGAGCGAGGCCCTCGATGAAATGATTCGGGGGCGGGATTTTCTTTGGAATGTGCGTACAGCTCTCCATTTGAAAACCCGTAAAAAACAGGATCAGCTGACTTTCGAATTACAGGAATGGGTTTCCAGTGCATTTGGTTTTGAAGATGAGGTGGGGATTTTGGGTGTTGAGAAATTCATGCAGGCTTATTACCAGCATACCGCCTCAATCAAACGAATCACGGGTTTGGCTATCGAGCAACTCCTTGCAAACTCTCTGCTCCATTCCAAAAAACGCCTGAACAAGAATGCCCCATACGATGCCCATTTTTCGATTCGGGAAGGAAAAATTCATTTAAACGATTCGGAGATCTTTAAAAAAGACCCCATCCAGATGGTCAAGGTTTTCTGGATCGCCCAGGAGCAGGAGGCCGATTTGGCTCAGGAGACCCGTCATCTTCTCTCTGAAAATCTCGATCGCCTTTCGCCCCGACTCATAGAAACTGAAGCCGTTCGAGAGATCATCCGAAAGTGCTTTGGTGAGTTGAGAGGTCTTGGACGGGTCCTGCATTTAATGCATGAGATGCGTCTTTTGGATCGCATTATTGCGGAATTTGCCGAGGTGCTTTATCGCCCACAACACGATGCCTATCATATCTATACCGTGGATACCCACTCGATCATGGCCGTATCAGAGCTGAGCAAGCTAAAAGAAGGCACCTACGATCAGGAATTTCCAGTCTTTAAAGAAGTCCTCCAACAAATTTCTCGTCACGACTTGCTCTCGCTGGGGGTGTTTTTTCATGACATCGGAAAAGGCCGGGGAAAAAATCACGCAGTAGTGGGAGCCGAAATGGCTGTCCGTGCTACCGAGCGTCTGGGATATTCTGAAAAAGAGCAGGAAGTTGTCGAGTTTTTGGTGAAGAGCCATCTGCTCATGCCGCATCTTTCGCAGCGTCGCGATCTGGATGACATGAATCTCATCATCCAGTTTGCCAAATCGATGCAACACCTAGATCATCTGAATATGCTCTTTCTTTTAACCTGGGCGGATATTCGTGCCGTTGGGCCAGATGTCTGGACTCCCTGGAAGGGAACTTTGCTTGCCGAGCTTTACAGAAGAACCAGACGTATCCTCGAGTCCGGGAACTACACGAAGGAAAAAGTCGATCTGTGGGTGGATGAGTCTCGCAGAAAAGTACTGGCACTGTCAGAAAAACAGGTGAGTCCAGACAGGATGGATGAATATCTGAAAAACATGCCGGTGAAATATTATTTCAACTATACGCCGGAGGAGATTTCGACTCATTTGAAAGCAATCTCGCAGACAGGCTTCGATTCGATCCTTATTCATCTTTCCGTGCTGGAGCAGGAGAAGTTGAGTGAATTGATGGTTCACGTTACCTCCACCCCGGGGCTTTTGGCGAAGGTCGCAGGAGTCATGGCCGTGCATGATTTTAACATTCTGGAGGCCAAACAATATGTTTCAAAATCCGGTTCGGCCCTCATTACCGTTCGATTTGTCGATGCCAAGGGTGAAATGGTTTATGAAGAAAGGCGCTTTGAAAACTTCAAAGAAGATTTGCTAAAAATACTGGGTGGCAAGATGCGGGTTTCCAGCCTGATTGAGGCAAGAAAAAAGCCGGCGTGGTCCCAAAAAAAACCAGCTCGCACGATGCCGACGCGAATCGAAGTCGATAATGATGTTTCGGCTTACTATACGGTACTGGATATCTATACCCACGACCGGGTAGGGTTACTTTATGAAATTCTGACAGCTCTTTCCGTTTTGGGCTTGTATGTCGACGTCTCCAAAATTTCCACAAAGGTCGATCAGGTGGCGGATGTCTTTTATGTGAAGGATATTTTTGGTCAGAAAGTAACCCAGGTTGAAAAATTGAAACGTGTTCAGGGAGAGTTAATACGTGTGATTGATGGGGAGTGATATCTTGTGTTTGGAGAAGGATTTTTTGAATAGGTTGTTTTGTTAGGTTCAAAATCTTATCGAGCTTTGAAAGTCATGTCATATCTGGAAATTACCGTTTTGATTCTACTCGTGTTAGGCGTTTTGGGAGCGCTCGTGTATCTGCGAACGAGAGAAGAAAAATACCTTAAGAAAAAAACCAGTGAGACGTTTTCAAAACAAGTGAGAGAAGAAATCGAGGCGGAGCGTGCGGAGAATATTCGTAAAAAAGAGAAGTTTCGGGAAGCTTTGAAGAAATTCGATTTGGAATAGAGAATTTGGATTGTAAGTCGAAATAAGCCTGTGCTAGTAAATTAAGTTCATTAAATATGTCACCCAGAATAAAGATCTGTAAAGAAGCCGGCTGTAAGAGCGAGCAGACTATCGAAGGATATTGCCGTCTGCACTATCTGAAAAGCTGGAAGAAAGTCCGTGAAGAGAAAAAGAAGAAATCCCTCCGAGCTCTTAACCGCTACGTAGACAACATCATCAAGCAAAATCCCGACAAATACGTCGAAAACCTCAAAGATAATTTAAGAAACCCACTCGATTTTGAATCGAAAGATTATAGTAGCCCTTTGTTTCAGGACGAATTTGATACCATTATGGAAGAATTGGAATTTAAGCAGGATCTGGATCAACTTCTCAATCGCATCAAGGTCGACAAGAGTTTTTAGGTTTAATTTGATGAAGTGAAGTGTTTTCAAAAGGACGGTTTTTGATAAACCGTCCTTTTTTATTTTCTTACTAGAAAAGGAAAAGTCTCTTTGGAACGCCGTAATCAGTTTTTTAAAGAAGTTTGTTTCTGGTCGGCCAGGCTTTTCTCAATCGCTTTCAAAAACATCTCGACGCGATGCCTGCCTGGATCGTTGGGTTTGGCGACTTTCAGGAAAGTATTCCAGGTTTCCTGAGCTCCTTTCAAATCCTGCTCCTGGAACTGAACAATCCCTTTAAAAAGGAGGGCTTCTGTAAATTTTGGATCCGCTTTTAAAGCCTGATTGAACATCTCCATGGCCTTATCCTGATCCTGTATTGCAGAGTAAGCCATTCCCAGATGGGTGAGTGATTCAGCACTTTTTGGGTTAATAGTGAGGGCCTTTTCGGAAAGATCGATGACGGCATCAAAATCTTTGAGCTGAAGACTTAAATGACCAAGACGCTCCAGGGCTTTTACATCTTTTGGATTTTCTTCGATGTGTTTTTTAAGGGCGTTGTATTCCTCTTCATTCACCTGTCCGATAGTGCTTTTCGAATCAGAGGCAGGAGCTCCACTTTCTTCTCCCATGGGTTTTCCCATCCCTATTCCTCGAGCTGCATCACGAGGTTGAATTCCACTGAGCAGGACCACGGCTGTGCCTCCCACAAATGAGACCAAAAAAAGAACCAGGGCGAGGCGTGATAAAAAACGGGATTTGTCTGTGTTTCCCTGTTTTTTTTCTTTTCGTTCAAGAAGGGCTGAAAAGATAGCGGCAAGTAAAAGAGCGATCGCACAGGCAAAACCAATGGTTGTTCCAGTAATGAACATAAATTCCCTTTGTTAAAAATTTGAAAGTCAGGAAGTTTTTTTTCTCAGACGCAAGAGAATGCCCACTCCACCACCAACCAGTACTAGCGCAGGCAAGATCCAGATTAACAGTGTGCTTCCTTGTGCTTTGGGTTTTAATAACACCCATTCTCCATAACGGGATTCGAAAAACTGCAAAATCTCCGGATCGGATTTTCCTTCGGCAATTTGCTGCTTCACCACGCCCATCATTTCGTTGGCCAGGGGTGCTGGAGAGTCGGCAATGGGAACTCCTCGACAAACCGGGCAGCGAAGCTGGGAGCCCAAATCGCGGGCGCGCTGTTCGGCAATATTGGGTGGTTTCGAACAGGCGCTGAGAATCATCAGCGCGAAAAGTAGCATGAGAAAGCCTCGAATCATGGAGTCCTCCCTTCTTTAAGCTTGCGGATTTTGTCATCTAAAATACGCGGGGTCAGTGCCCCTGCATGCTTGTATTGAAGAGCTCCTTCTGCATCGATGAAAAAGGTTTCCGGAACGCCAGCAACACCAAAATCAATCGCAACTCTGAGATCCGGATCCAAAAGCACAGGAAAAGAAGTGCCGTAGCGTTTCATGAATGACTTTGCGTTTTCCGGGGTGTCTTCATAAAGAACCGAATAAAAGACAACCTCTTTTAAGGCAGGATCCTGGGCGGCTTCTTTTAAAAGGGAATATTCTGCGATACACGGCCCACACCAGGTCGACCAGAAGTTAATAACCACCGGTTTTCCTTTTGCCATCTCCAGGGAGATCTCCTTTCCATCCAGGCTTGTGAGCTGAAAGGGAGTCACCTTTTTACCAATCAAACTGGAAGGGAGTTCTCTGGGATTTCTCTGAAGTGCAAAGTAAAAGAGGGCAAGTGTAGGGATCAAAATGGCTAAAAGGAGAATCAGTTTTTTCATAACTCTTTAGAAAATCATTTGATTGATGGATCTGAATCTGTGTCCAGATCTAAGCCCATGCTTCAGTGAATTTGAGGAAGAGCTTAAGGATCCGAAAATCATAAGATTTTTTGATCAGGCTTCTGCTTTCTGGTTTTTTCTCCCCCCCACCATGGCCAGCAGGCCTCCTCCCATCAATACAACTCCTCCAATCCAGATCCAGGCGACGGCTGGGGTGCGGATGGCATGCAATGTAATTGTAGATCCATCCTTTTCAAAAGATAAAAGAGTCAAATAAAGATCTTCAACCAACGTGGTGCGCACGGCGGGGCTAACAATAGGGTCTTTGGAGCGGGGATAATAATTGGTTTGAGGATAAAGATTCTGAACAAAACGGCCTTTTTGATCGACGTTGATTTTGGCCTTGATTTCAAAACGTTGAGGAGTTTGCTCACCGCTAATGTCTTCAAACTTTAAAGTGTAGGCTCCGAAAGAAGCAGACTGACCCTGCTTGAGCAGGATTTCCCGATCGGTACTATAAGATTTCGAAAGAGCGATCGCGACGAAGATCATCAGGGCGCCGGCGTGAGAAATAAAACCACCATAGCGGCGGGGATTGTCGGAGAAGAGACGGAAAAACTCTTCCGGCCAAAAGGATTTTTGACTTTTGGACCGAGCTGAGGTCACGCGAATCATCTCAAGAATCATGATGAAAAAGGCAAAGGCAGAGAAATAAATAACGCCCAAGACAAGGGGAGAATAAACTCCCTTCACGAATGAAATCACTCCTGGAATAAAGGATAAAATCGCCGGCAGTCGGGCCGATTTTAAAAAGGCGGGGGCCTTGGCCTGCCTCCAGGGTGTGATCATCCCAATTCCCATCAAAAGCAGGATCATTCCCACGATAGGAACACTCATCTGATTGAAGTAAGGCTCACCGATGGATATTCTTTTTCCCCAAATGGCTTCGACGACGAGTGGGTACAGGGTCCCTAAAAAAACAACAAAGCAAAAACTCACAAATAGCAGGTTGTTAAAAAGAAAAAGGACTTCAAGGCTGAAGATGTTTTCGATCCTTCCGGGATTTTTAAAGTGAGGGGCACGCCATAATAGCAGGGTAAGAGACAGCGCCAGAATGATTCCCATGAAAACAAGAAAATAAGGTCCGATATGAGATTCTGTGAAAGAGTGCACGCTGTCGATGATTCCACTGCGGGTCAAGAAAGTTCCCAAAAGAGTCAAAAGAAAACTTAAAATGGCGAGCACGAGATTCCACACCGGAAGCATTTTTCTTTTTTCTTGAACAATGGTGGAATGGAGTAGCGCAGTTCCAACCAGCCAGGGCATAAAACTCGCGTTTTCAACCGGATCCCAGGCCCAATAGCCTCCCCAGCCCAGTACGGCATAAGACCACCATCCTCCCAGAACGATCGCCATTGAAAGAAACGACCAGGTAAAGAGGGTCCAGCGTCGGGTCATCGTGATCCAGCGCCCAGGCAGATCCTTTTCGATCATGGCCGCAACGGCAAGGGCAAACGGGATCGTAAACCCAATATAGCCGATATAAAGAAAAGGTGGATGGATCGACATCAACCAGTGATTCTGAAGAAGGGGATTTGGGCCAGGACCGTTTTCAGGGACGGGTGACATCGGTAGAAAGGGATTGGCAGGCAGGGCCAGGAGAATAAAAAAGAAAAGCTCCACAAAGAGCAGGGTGAGGCCTACCCAGGCCATAAACTTTTGATCATGCTCCCGATAGAAATAGATGCAAATCGCCGCGTAGGCACTTAGGATCCAGCCCCAGAAAAGAATGGATCCTTCCAGCGAACTCCACAGCGAGATAGCACTGATCCAGCGTGGGGTTTCCAGGCTTCCCACCTGAGCGACATAGCTCACGCTAAAATCATTTTGAAGCAGGGCATGAACCATTCCAAGATTGGCCAGGCTCATTAAAATAAAAGTGGCATAAGTGGCAGCGCGTCCCAAGCTTAGGGCGGTTTCATTTTCAACCTTTCGGCCGACAAAGAAGAGAAGCATGCCGAACACGCAAAGGCCAATCGATAGGAGGATGGCGAAATCGCCGATCAAGACGACAGGTGTCATGGATTATTCCCGAGAAAACCTCTCTCTTTTTTGAGGGATTCAAAAATTTGTTGGGGGATTTGACCGTCGCCCTCCGGGGGACGATATTCATTTCCGTGTTTGACCATGAGACGATCTGACTGGAACTGGCCGCTTCCCTGCATGCTTCCTTCTACGACCACTCCCATCCCCTCGCGAAACATTTGTGGCGGGGTTTTAGTGCTTACAACCACGACGGAAGATTTATCATCTTTCACCTTAAAGGTGAGCGAGTTGTTTTCCTGATGGACCGTTCCCTCTTCCACCACTCCTCCTAACCGGACAGGATTTCCAACAGCCTTATCCCCTTTGGCCAAAAGTTCGGAAGGAGTCACAAAATAAACCATGTTTTGCTCCAGTCCTCCCCACATGATGTAGGCGACAGCACCGGCAATGAGAGCGATGGAAATTCCCAGATAGATTTTTCGTTTGGAAAAATTCATTTGTTTTCAGACTCCAGTTTTTGGAGGTGTCTGTTACGAATCCAAAGCTGAATTGCATAAACAATAAAAACGACCCAGGGAGCAATATAGGCTGCGCGAATGTATTCCCATACTCCCTGAATTTGAGTCATTCCCGTCATTCGACACCTTCCTGTGTTGGAGGCTTTGAAAGCCTCAGTTCAATTTCGGATTCCCTTTTTGCCAGGCGCATCCGAAACCAGAGGAGGGCCAGGCAAACGGCTAAAAACGCAAAGGCCGAGAGCCTCATCGTGAAGGCCATGTCAGGGTCCATGTTTTTGGGAGTGGACTGTATCTGATGAATCGAGCGCCACCAGCGGACTGACATATAGACAATCGGAACATTGATAAAGATGAGCAGCCCTACGCTGGCAGAAACTTTGGCCCGCCTCTCGGGATCGCCGATCATTTGTCTTAAAACTAACAAGCCGGAATACATGACAAATAAAAGCGTAGTGGTTGTCAGACGAGGGTCCCACGTCCACCAAACCCCCCACGTGGGTTTTGCCCAAACGGAGCCTAAAAACAGAGTGAGGATATTGAGATAAAGACCTAACTCAGCCGTGCAATAAGAAAAGCGGTCATATTTGCTTTTGGAAGTGATCAGATATGCAAGTGAGCCTGTGAAGCTAAAAAAGAAAAACAGAAGGGTCATCCACGCCGAGGGAACATGAACAAAGAGGATACGATAAACCTCTCCCATCATTCCATCGGTAGGTGCGATAAAAAGTCCGCGGTATTGGGCAAAGCCAAAAAAAAGAATGGCAGCAATCAAAAATAGAGTTTGCATGTGGGTTATCCGCGATCAAAGAGGGTTTCGGAAAAAAGGATAGATCCCAAAAAAAATATCGTGTCAAACAGAATCAAGAGTTTAATCCACGCACGTCCCTGTCCGAAAAGATCGTTCGCCAAAGCCAGCGTGCTGGCATTCACGGCGCAAAGCAGGACAGGAACCAGCATGGGAAAGAGCAGCAAGGGAAGCAAAATCTGGGCTTCACGAAAATTCGCTGTGAGTCCGGCATAGAGAGTACCGACAGTTGAAATTCCGAAGCTTCCGAGAAAGAGGGTGCCGAGCAGGGAGAGGGTTGGAGTCTGATCAAAAAAGACGGCCATCAATGGCAGCAGGACGATCTGAAGTCCGAGGGTGTAGACGAGATTGGTGAGAAGTTTTCCCAAATAAAGAGCCCGTGGATCTGCACCTAAAAGGAGTAATCCCTCCCACTGTCCATCTTCGGTTTCGTGTTGAAAGGAATGAGAAAGGGAAAGAATTGTCACAAAAAAAATCGCTAACCAAAAAACTCCCGAAGCCATTTTGCGCATGAGCTCGGGATCGACACTTAAGGCAAAGCTGAAAAGCAAAAGCAGGAGAAGTCCAAAAATAAAAACGGAAATCAGATGGTTTCCCTGACGCAGACCGATTTTCAAATCCTTGATAAAAACAGCCTGGACCTGTCTGAAAAATAGGCTCACTGAGGTACTCCGTTGTAGCTGATCCTTCCATTGCTGATGATCAGAAGTCGATCGGCATGTTGTTTGGCATGTCCCTGGTCATGGCTGGAAAGAAAAATAGTTTTTCCCTCTTTTTGCCATTCGGCAATTAATCCATCTAGAATATCCCGCCCATCTTTATCGAGAGTAGGATGAGGCTCATCCAGAATATAAATTTTTGTATCCGATTTTTTTAGTAACAGGCGAGCGAGAACAACCCTTTTTTTGTTTCCTTCTGAAAGTTGATCGATTCGCCGATTTTTAAAATGATCTATCTTGAGAATTTCCATCGCCTGCTGAATTTCCAGCTGGGCCTTATGAGAGGGAATGCCCAAAATCGTTGCGGCCAGATTCAGATTTTCCTGCACACTTAAAGCCTCGTAGAGCTGTTTTTCATGGCCGAGAAAGCGCATCTGATTTCTGAAAGAAAGGTGATCTTTGGATTCTTTACCTAAAATGCGAACAACCCCTGTGGAGGGAGTGAGTAATGTGGCAATCAGTTTTAGGAAGGTAGATTTTCCGGA
>JBPOIC010000044.1:0-20823 GCA_052034865.1 Myxococcota bacterium
GATCCCAAATTTTTCTCCACGACGGGCAGGATACATGTATGCCAGATAATTAAGCGCTGGGGTTGCTAAAAATACGTATAGGATGAATCCAGGTTCAAAACGGACCGGCAAACGGGTCAGATAGTAAGCGGAGGGGAGGGGAATCGAGATCCG
This sequence comes from Myxococcota bacterium, assembly GCA_052034865.1. Classification (GTDB taxonomy): domain Bacteria; phylum UBA10199; class UBA10199; order JADFYH01; family JADFYH01; genus JBPOIC01. Next base: position 154 of record JBPOIC010000044.1, read on the forward strand.
ATCCATTAAAAAAAGCGTCAGAAGGCCCAGAAAAGTTCCCAACACAGTCCCCACCACTCCCAGATGAAGACCAACGCGGATAAAAATCCTCCGAATCTGTTTGGGCCCCATTCCCAAGGCTTTAAAAATCGCGATTTCTTTCTGTTTATCGGCCACCAGCATAAAAATAAGGCTGAAGGCATTAAAAGTCGCAATCACCCCCATCACAGTGAGTACCAGCAACATCCCAACACGCTCCAGTTGCAGGGCGCGAAAAAGCTTGCGGTTTTTTTCACTCCAGGTGGTTGCCTGATATTGTCCAGTCAATTCCTGATTGAGATGGATTGCAACCTGAGACGCAGAAAACAGATCCGAAAGCTCGATGCCCCACAAGGTAGGCACTTCGGTCGCCGGGACGAGCCTGCGGGCCTCACTCAAATCGATCACGCAAAACCGGCTGTCATAATCGTAATATCCCGTTTTAAAAGTACCGATGACTCGAAATCGGCGTGTTTTGGGATGCATTTCTCCTGAAGGATCGACTTCACCAAACGGATAGATCAACTCCACCTCGGGATTTAAGTCCGGATCAATTCCCAGGGTTCGCGCAAAATCAGCTCCTAACAAAACACCTGGAAGGTTATCGGATGATGACTTTAAATCCTGAAGGCTGAAGTTTTTTGTAAAGACAGGTTTGAGTTTTTCAAAAAAGGATGTGGCGGATGCGTCGACCGCTTTGATCTTGGCTCCCTGAGCTTCGTCATCGGGAGTCCGCAAAATGCCTTCGGTTTCAAGAAACGGTGAAAGAGAGTGAGGAGAGATTGAGGAAGAAAACGCTGGCCTCTGTTTGCCAGAAAATAGTTCTGCCTGAACAGGAGTGAGGATGATCGCGGGAGAGAAGCGGATTAACTTTTCTTTGATTTCAGCGCCAAAACCGGCCATCACCGACTGAATCACCAGAATGGCAAAAACGCTTACAGCTACGCCACCCACGGCGACCCACGCCAGCAGACGAACCATCCACGACTTTTTTTGTCCGAAAAGATAACGACGGGCAACGTAGGTCTCCAGGGACATACCCCTCCCAATCACGACCTTTTTTCCTGACGCATGTGAGGAAACAAAATCACATCCCGAATGGAGGATTGATCGGTTAAAAGCATGACTAAACGATCAATTCCAATCCCCTGCCCGGCCGTTGGCGGCATGCCATATTCGAGGGCACGAATATAATCGTCATCGAGGTACATCGCTTCATCATCTCCTTTTTCACGCGATTCCACTTGCTTTAAAAACCGTTCTCGCTGATCGAAGGGGTCATTCAATTCAGAAAACCCATTCGCAATTTCACGTCCGTAAATAAAGAGCTCGAAACGATCGGTATAGCGTGGATCTTCATCATTTTTACGGGAAAGCGGGGAGACCTCGGTAGGATAGTGGGTAACAAAGGTTGGCTGAATCAGCTTGGGCTGAACAAGCTTGTCAAAAATTTCTGTCAGAATCGCCAGATGATTTTCTTCTTCGTACTTCAGCTTGATCTCAAGCTTTTGTGCCAAACGCAAGGCGGCCGCCCGATCTTTAAGGACTTCTTCTGAAACTCCCCCAATTTCTTTCAAGGAATCGAGCAAGCGAATTTTTCTGAAAGGGGGTTTAAAACTCAAGGTTTCGTTTTGATAAACAACTTCTTCTTTTCCAATCACTTTTTGGACCAATTGCCCGAACATCTCTTCGGTCAATGCCATGAGATCTTCATAGGTCGCATAGGATTGATAAAACTCAAGCATCGTAAATTCGGGATTGTGCTGGATAGAGATCCCTTCGTTTCTGAAATTGCGATTAATCTCAAAAACGCGTTCGATTCCCCCCACAACCAATCTTTTTAAATAAAGTTCAGGGGCAATGCGCAGATAAAGATCCATATCGAGGGTATGATGATGGGTTACAAAAGGACGCGCAGCCGCGCCCCCGGGAATGGCATGCATCATCGGGGTTTCGACTTCCAGAAAATCCCGTGCGACAAAAAACTCGCGAATTGCCTGAATGATTTTGGATCTTAAAATGAAGGTCTGCCGGACTTCGTGGTTGACGATGAGATCGACATAGCGTTGGCGATAGCGGGTTTCCACATCCGATAATCCATGCCACTTTTCGGGCAAGGGACGGATCGATTTGACGGCGATGCGAAACTGATGGGCCTTTAAGGTTAATTCATCGGTCTTGGTGCGAAAAAGAGGGCCCTCCACAAATATAAAATCTCCAATATCCAAAGTCTTGAATAACTCAAAGGCCTCATCAGGGATGCTTCCCTTTTGAATAAACACCTGCATCTGAGCCGAACGATCTTTAAGCTGCACAAACGCAGCCTTTCCAAACGAGCGCACCGCCATCACTCGTCCAGCAAGTGAATATTCTTCGGTTTTTTTCTCAAGTTCTTCTTTGGGAGTGGCATCAAAATCGCGCAAAAGATCTACTGCGCAGTGCTGAGGTTTTAAATCGTTGGGATAGGGAGAGACACCACGGGCGCGCATCTCCTGCATTTTTTGGATCCGCAGATCACGGTATTGATTGGAGTCTTCCATAAGGTCCCTCGTCTTTTCAGAGGAGGTCTGGAATGTCAAGCAGTTGGCTTGGAGGGATGGGTTATCTATAGATACAGACTGGAAGGAGGAGATGAATTTGAATAAAAAAGGAATTATCGACGGAATTTCATCAATCTGCGCGTCCATCGTTTCGACTCTTCAATTCCCCAAAGACTGGTAATCAAAAAATAAAGGATTCCAAAACCTCCGATCACCCCTCCTGCCCGCAGGATGGGATTTGCAGGACTGATGAGTTTTAGCCCCCAGCCCAAGGCTCCGCACAGTAAGGAGGATGCCCATAGTTTGATCAGAAAGCTTGAGGCAAGGCCTGTTTTACCAATTTTGGAATTTAAGCCACGCTGCAACAAAAAATACTCAAGCCAGGCGGCAATTCCGGCAGATACTGTGATTCCGGCCGCTCCCCAGGAGGCAGAAATTCCAAACCAGGCTGGAAGTTTGAGCCCTAAATAATATCCCAACACGGTCGCCAGAAAGACCCGGATCAAGGCAAATCGCAGGGGCGTTTTCGTATCGCGCAGGGAGTAATAGGCTGAAGAATATAGTCGCCCCAAAGTTGTGGCAAACAAGCCAACGGCATATCCTGCAAGTACCGCCCAGACATAGCGTGTGCTCTCTGCTCCAAACTCGCCGGACTGATAAAGGGCAGAAACAATGACGTCTCCGAGAAATAAAAATCCGACGATAGAAGGCACGACAAAAAAGGCAATCTGTCTTAAGCCGTTGTTGATGCGTTTTTGAAAAAACTCGGCTTGATTTTCAAGTCCGTGAACTCCCGCCATCACCGGTAATTCTGCTGCCGACATGGAAAGACCAAAAAGACTGATTGGCAGCATATAGATCGCCTGGGCATAGCTCAAAGCGGATACCGCCCCGCCCGGCAGATAACTCGCCAAGATATTGTCGATATAAGCGCTCACCTGCACCACTCCGCGCGCAATCACGACCGGAATAAAATTTATCAAAATAATCCATACCGGCTCGAAGCGTAAGGACAGCCCTAATTTTAAGGAAGGAATCAGACGGAGAGCACCCGGAAGCTGAATCATGAACTGCAACAAACTGCCCGCCACCAGCCCCCAGGATGCATAAACAGCAAGACGACTTTGATTAGAGATTGGGCCATGCCAGATCAAAGCGACAATGATCGCCCCATTCCACAACACAGGCGCTGCATAGGAAAGAAAAAATCTATGATGACTGTTTAAAATCCCCAAACACCAGGCGGAAAGAACCAAAAGCCCTGTTCCGGGAAAAATAATCTGGACGAGTAGAATGGTTAAAGATCTTTTTTCTCCTGAAAATCCTGGAGCCACGAGATCAATGAGATAAGGCGTGAGATAAATCCCCAAAACAGTCAAAACCGACATCAACAGACTCAAGATGCTAAAAATAATCCCTGCAACCTTGCCGGCCTTCTCATGATCATTTTTTGCAACCAGATTCGCATAAACCGGAATAAACGAGGCAGACAAAACCCCTTCCCCAAACAGGTTTTGTAAAAAATTGGGGATTTTTAAAGCGGCATAAAAAGCATCCCCAGCGTCTGAATTTCCAAAAAAATGCGCAAAAACCCGCTGACGAATCAGACCTGAGATGCGACTCAGTAAAATCCCAGCCGCAACAAAAAAGGCCCCTGTTTTGGATGAAAGTGACTCAGCATTTTTAGACATTGGCGGAGCTTTAACCACGATCCTTCAAAAAGAAAAGAATTTCCTACCCTTTCGCACTGTCAGAAAGAACATAGGGAAGGATGAAATAATGAGAGGATTTGAAGACGGAGGACTCCCGTTCGGGAATATCGAAAAAGGGAAAATGGATTGAGGGACTCATCGACTCAAACAAGGATTCTCAAAAATAGTCAGGTCAAACGAAGATCCAATTGAGTCAAATTGAAAATTTGACAACCCTGAATCGATTTGTTACCCGGCAAAGCTCATTTTTGTTGTTTTTGAACTTTAAAGATAGCAGACGGAAAGGTCACTTATGGCAGAAGCTGGAAAAAAGAAACGTGCGGTTCCCAAAGGACGACATAAAAGCCAGATCAAAAGAGAAAAACAGGATCTCAAGAGGCACGAAAGAAACGTTCAGGAAAAATCCTTCTTAAAAACCATGGTCAAGAAGGTTCGTGAAGCCGTTGGGCAAAAAGATGCCGATCTTGCAAAGACCCAATTAAAAGAAGCTTCCCGTATCATTCAGAAGGCAGGATCCAAAGGAATCATTCACAAAAAGAATGCCTCCCGCAAAGTCTCGCGCCTTTCCACTTTGGTGCAGAGCCTCTCAACCAAATAAGAAACTCGCATTCTTCCTTAGACATCTCAGGATGTTTGGGAACAAAGTAATTTTTCTTTAAAATGCCTTCAAGGTTTGATTCTTTGAAGGCATTTTTATTTTATCCGTTTGGTTTTTATCCTATGGGAAATTCTTCTTCTCAAAAAAAACTAGAAGTGGCTGCAGCTGTGATCGTGGAGAAAGGCAAATACCTCATCACCAAACGCTTAAAAACCTCCCACCTGGGCCATTGCTGGGAATTTCCGGGTGGAAAGATTGAATTGGGGGAAACTATCGAGGCCTGTGCTGTTCGGGAATGCGAGGAGGAAGTCGGCATCGAAGTAAAACCCAGGCGTATCCTCAAGGATCTTTGGTACTCCTACCCTGAGGTAGAAGTTCACGTTCATTTCGTGCTTTGCGAGATGATCTCAGGCACACCCAAACCTATCGAATGCGAAGAAGCCCGCTGGATCACCCCTGCCGAATTTTCTGAATACGAATTTCCTGCAGCGGATATCAAAATAATTGAGGAGTTGCAGGGGCTATAGTTTTTGCGAGAACCGGCAGCCAACCCTTCAACTTTTCGAAACACCCAAAAAAGGATTTCTTATGCCCCTCCCCCTCAAACCGGGTGATAGTGCACCCGATTTTAGCCTGATTGATCAGAATGGAAACACCACTCGCCTGAAAGACTTTAAAGGGAAGAAAAATGTCGTGTTGTATTTTTATCCGAAAGACATGACACCGGGATGCACACAGGAGGCCTGTGATTTCTCGGAGCATTTTTCTAAGTTTTCAAAAAAAGAAACGGTGATTTTAGGTGTGAGTTTAGACGATACAAAAAAGCATCAGAAGTTTGTTGAAAAGTATGGACTGAAGCATTTGCTTCTTTCTGATACTGATCAGAAAGTGGTCAGGGAGTATGGCGTGTTTCAGGAGAAAAGCCTGTACGGGAAAAAGTTTATGGGCATCGTGCGCACGACTCTTGTGATCAACAAACAGGGAAAAATTGCACAGATTTTTGAGAAGGTGAAAGTAAAAGATCACTGGAAAGAGGTTTTGGAAGTTCTCTGAGATTTCAGGAGATTGATTTGATGGACGAATGACCATGAACCCCGTTGAGAGGGCATTCCTCGCAACGGGGTGTTTTTTTGCAAAAATGTTTTCCGATCATCACGATCTGGGCGTGATATTCATTGAAAATAGAACCATCCTCAGGAAGATGGTCCATCATCAGCTGTTGCATCTCTTCGTAGGTGGTTTCTTCAGAAACGAGAAAGTGGCGAGATAAAATCCGGTACGTGTATTGATCAATCACAAAAACGGGTTTTTGCAGGGCATACAAAAGGATGGAATCCGCCGTCTCTGGGCCAATTCCTTTCACAGCCAGCAGTTTCTCGCGCAGCCGCTCATGGTTTTCTTCAGCCATCGCCTCGACGCTCCCTCCATATTCTGTCATCAAAAAATGGATCAAATTTTTCAGGCGTTGGGCCTTGAGATTGTAGTAGCCCGCTGGGCGAATAACCTCGGCAAGCTGAGCAGGCGGAATTTGCTCGAGGGTGGAAAAAGAAAGCAGCCCATGCTTTTTCAAATTGTGAATGGCCTTTTCTACATTTTTCCAATTGGTATTTTGAGTGAGGATGGCACCAACGATCACCTCGAGCGAGCTCTCGGCCGGCCACCAATGTAAAGGACCAAAGTGAGCAATCATCTTGTCGTAAATCTCTTGAAGAATTTTGGAAGTAGATGAGGTCATGCAAAATCAAAAAGGCGTTCATGTGAAGGATGAACGCCTTTTTTACATCAACAAAACATCAGAATTGGTATGCGAGACTTAAGCCGCAGGAGCCCCTGCAGAAGTACCTTTGCGAGCAGCAGCCCAGGCCCCGTAATGGGTTTCGCACATTCCTTTTTGAAGCATAGGTTTCTTGCACGATTCATTGCTGCAGGTTTTGTAACGGATTTTACCAAACTCTCCCTGGCGCCATTTCTTATAATGTACATTGCAATAATCTTTTGCACGGTAAGGTCGTTTGCAATCCTTGATTTTACAGGTTTTGGCTTCGGCCATGACGGTCTCCTTTTAATGATCGATTCGTTTGAACTACTTTTCCTGCTTTGATTTTTGAAGCATCAATTTATTCAGATTTTCCCGGTCTTTTTCTGTGAGATGATCGGACGTGGGAGGAGAGGTGAAAGATCGTGTTTCTGTTTTCGAAGAAGCCTTCACCTCTTCTTTTTTCTTCTCGGGAATTTCGGAAGGAGGATTGGACGGCTTGAGCTCGAGTTTTGGAAGGGATGATTTTCCTTCTCCCACCAGTTCTTTCAGTTTATCAGGAATTTCACTTAGTGATTTGGGTTTGAAATCTTCGATGTCTCTTCCCGTCAACTCTTGAGCCTTTTGGGTGATGTAATAATACGCTTGGGTTCCGTACTCCCATCCGTACTCCCGCGCTGGTTTTCCCTGGTAGCGAAAATTAAAAAACAGGGCCACGGCAATAAGCAAAAAAGCGAGCTGAATCAGGCGGTAGATCCATCGAAACATAAGTCTGGAGGATATGGAGGGATTGAATTTAAAAGTCAATGGAGTCCTTGCTCTGAGAAACCTGTGCTAAAACGAAGTCCCCAGCTGCAAAATTAGCACTCCATTTTTAATGCTCGCGCCTGTCAAAGGATCGGTCAAACGACCTAGATACTCACGTCCTTTGACGATGATGCCGTAGCCCAAGCGGCCAGTGACAGGAAGTCCGTATCCTAAAAACATATCTGCACGCAGCTCCCCACCCACACCTAAGAGAAAGTTGTCCCAGCGGAGTTCATGATTGAAGACACTTCCTAAATCGCCAAAGAAGGCGAGGTGTAAATCCTTCAGAAAAAACGGTGTTGTTCCCAGACCACGATCGACGAAATAGAGTGGAAGCCGATACTCTGCCGAAAAAAGAAGCGCACGATCTCCTGCAAAACTGATTTGAGGAAGACCACGTAGCGGATAAAGACGCGGGCTTGTGCTTGAAAGAAGACCCTCCCCAATGTCAGAGCCCAACCGAAAAACCCCTTGAAACAGGCGATCTCCCAGGTTTACGCCACCCGCCGCACGTAATGCGAGAACGTGATGTTTGGTTTTTGGAATTTTCAGATACTCTCGCACATCTGCCTCAAGGATCTTGATTTCATTGCGTTCACCTGCTCCCAAGACAGTATCAAGAATTTCGACACCCAAACGAATGCGCGGCCCTTTTTCCAGGCTGATGGAAGCCGGTTTTTTTTCTACCTTTCGATATTGATAGGATGCCCCGACCCCTGCAAAATTTCCCAAATTGAGTAATTCTTTCGCACCCGCCGGCAAGTTTGATTCGCTCGCCCGATGCTCAAAGGTGTAATAAAAATCGAAACGATGATTTTTTTTCGTATATTGAAATCCGGCAAAACCACGCATCCGAGCTTCATAAAAATTTTCATCCGTATCAAAAAGATCGCCATAACTCGTCACATAATCCGTAAAACCAAAATAAACCGGAATATGATAGCGATTGTAAGTGTAGATAAAATCTCCACCCACAAACTTGGCATCGGTACGATATGTGATGTCACCCATCCATTGATGATAAGCGAGCGGGTCTTGAGATCCGAGCATTGCAGAAAAAATCCCCACTCCATCACCGATGAAGAATCCAGGCATGACATAGCGGGGAACAAAAAATTTTGAGAAAGGATTGTAATCCTTGATCTTGAATTCGCGAGGGAGATTTTCTGAGACAGAAGATTCTTTTTGTGCAGGAGATTGAGTCGTGGATGAGCCCAAAGGAGAGCTGAAAGATGCAGAATTTGTGGATGCAGATCCTGTGTGCGAAGCCCTCAAAGAAGAGTATGCAGAATCCAAAGCAGCCGCGGAGTTTTCTTCAAAACTCACCAGATCATATCCTTTTCCAAAATAATGTTGGGCAAAGATCTCACCGTTTTTAAAAGGCTGAGGAGCAAAAATTCCAGTGAGGACATTGCTGATCTGTTCCATTTTCTTTGAGTGGAGATCGATCCGATAGATATTGGAAATCCCCGTACGATCGGACGTAAAATAAATTGAATCTCCCCTCTGGCTCCAGCGAGGTTCGTTCTCCTGCGCTTCATCTGATGTAAGTTGATCGATTTTTTCGCCTTTTAAGTTATAGATCTCCAGATCGCGTTTTCCACCGCTGAAAACAGAAACAGCAATTAGTTGCCCATCTGGAGAAAAACGGGGATTGGAAAACCGGGTGTTTGTTGGAGCCTGTGTAAGCCGAGTTTGTTTTTTGGATTCCAGATAATAGAGGTAGAGCTGACTGCTTCCATTTTCAGTATGGACATAAACAAGGGATTTTCCATCGGGAGCATAGTCAGGATCGGCAGCTCGAAGACCTTTGGTTAAGGTTTTCAGTTTTTTATCGGAGAGAGAAACTTCGTAGAGATCGCTGTAAAAATAATATTTCTTGAAATTGCCCAAAGAGGAAAAAACGATTTTGGAGCCGTCGGGGGAAAAACTGATCTGCGAAGTCGATTTGTCTGAAACAAGTAGGGTATCTGATTTTGTTTCCAGGTTGAAAAGACGCAGCTGAGGTTTTTCGTCGAGATCGATTTTGGAATAGACGAGCCATTTGCCATCGGGCGAAATCGTTGGAGTCGAGAGGATCGACTCCTCTTGATGAACTCGCTCCTGCAGTGCCGTCAGCCCATCAGCACTCACCTGTTTTTCAACTTGCTGATATTTTTGTTCGAGCGATTTTTTCCAATCTTCCCAAAGAGCATAAAATGTTTTTCCTTCAAAGGTCTTTTTTGCCTTATCGTTGAGGGAAAAAAGCCAGAGCGAATCGCCATACCGGCGAATGAATTCGGTCAGCTTTTCCTCTCCGTAGGTTTGAGTCAGATAATTCCAAAAAGCTCCCCCATAAATATAAGCCCCATTCGGTCCAGGCCAACGGGTTTTGACTCCCGTCGCTTCATCAATTTTTAAAAACTGATGGTTCAGGATATCCGTGCGCAACATCATCTCTGAAAAAGAACTATGGTTTCGTCCCTTTCCTTCATGACTTTCTTCGTAGACGGCAATCCCCTCGCGTACCCAACCCGGAGTGAGTCCATTCGGAGTAACGATCCGACCAAAAATCCAGCGCAGGGGTTTGACGATTCCACCATAGCGATCCAGGTGGAGCACGTGGGTGAGCTCATGCGTGAAAAGATCTTCCAGCCAATTTTGATAATTGGAAAGCTCGGAGCGCCCTGCAGGAGGAACCAGATGAATGAGGATCGAATTGTAGGGAAGAGTCATTGCATAGGCGTTGGACACATCGGTGTGATCGGTGAGCACCACCTCAATTTTTCCCCAGGGTTTCCAATCGAGTTTTTGAGTAAGGCGCTCATAGACACGCTCGGAAATATCGACCATCGAAACTGCAGCTTCTCTTTCTTCAGTATGAAAATGGATATTGAAATGCTGGGTTTGCAGGGTTTGCCAGTGAAGTTTTGGGTCGAAGAGGGCCGCGTTTAATAGAAAAGGAAGAGAAAAAAAGAAACAAAGAAAAGCAAAAAGAGAACTGCAAAACTTCGCTTGTTTTTTGGGCATCTGAAAACGATAGGAAAAGAAGCAGATTGAATCAATCAAAATCAATCCAGGTCAGGACACTGGAGGCTGAAACTTGCAGTGCTGGAGAATTTTCTTAGGAGATGCGCCAGGTTCGTGGAATGGAAACTTAGGGAAACAGATTGAAAAAAAAGGAATAAACCTTCTGACTGGTATTAAAAATTATTCTCCCTGAATCGAGCTAAAGCGGATCACGCGTTCTGTCTGACCCAGTTTTGGAACTACGACTTCCGCTTTTTGAACCGATGTACCCTGGGCCTGAGCTTCTACCGTATAGGAACCGGAAGGAAGCTTGACCAATAACCAGGGAGATCCGCAGGTAACCTTCAGGATTTCCTTTTTATCGGCGTCCATCATCCGAACCTGAACATCGGCAACATAGGCTCGACCCGAAGCGGTGAAAACAAGTTTTAAGGGATAGCTTCTCCATTGGGGATATTCTTTACTCTCGGCCACTCCGGTGCAGGCATAAGGAATTCCCTCATAAATCAGTTCCTGATCATCCGGAGAAATCGTGGCGGGCGTTAAGGCCCCTGCAGAAGGAATCCAGAGAGAAAAGAATAGAAGGAATAATCGTGTTTTCAATTTCATAGGTATCCTTATCAAGAGATCTGAAAACCTGCTCTTTTACTCATCGCACCCATCTTCCAAACCGCTCCCAGCGAACTGGAAGCAACGAGTCAGAATAATCGTTGGTTGATAACCAGATAAACATCGCCTTGCCTTTTAAATTTTCCATTGGCACAAAACCCCAGAAACGCGAATCTGAGGAGTTATCGCGATTGTCGCCCATCACAAAGATTTTCCCTTCCGGGACCGTAATTTCAAACTCAGAACCTGGATATTGCTGATCACGATGTTCTTTCATGTACTGAACCCAATGCGGAACGGAATTCAGATTCTCCACCAGATAATCAAAATCCCACCAATAACGGAAATCCGGAGGTAGCCCCAGACGCGCCATATTCATCTGAAAATAGGGCAAGAGCTGAAAGCGATCGGTCTGAGGTGTGGAAGCGTCAGGTGTCATGGAAATGAGGGATTGAGAGGAATGATCCTCAGGAGGCATGGCTGGGTAGGTCGTCATTATCTCGTCGTTTATGTAGAGCGTACGGTCTTTAAAAACAACCCTGTCTCCGGGAAGGCCGATTACCCGCTTGATGTAATCTTCTTCATCCAGCTTGAGCAGTTTCCAGACCGCATCAAAAGCAATCCCAATAGGACGAAAAAAACCCACACCGAATTTTTCTTCCCAGCTATCGGTATGCCTCTCTGCGCCGGGATAAATAAACACCACCACATCCCCTCTTTTAGGAGTATCGAAATGAGCGACCCATTTTTTGGTGAAAGGAAGACGAATTCCGTAAGAAGACATGCTGACAAAAAGATGATCGCCCACCAACAGGGTAGGAATCATGGAACCAGAGGGAATGACGAAGGCCTGAACAACAAAAGCCCGCAAAAAGAAGGCCACCAAAAAGGCAACCAGAAACGCTTCGGTGTACTCACGGAGAAGGGATTTTTGTTTTTTTGGGGAAGAAGAGTTTTGAGAAGAGGATTCTGGAAAAGAAGATGTGTTCATAAGTACTCTGAATTATTTTTGATAAATAAAAGATCTGACAACTCATAACCCAATGAAATGACAGGATCGGATGTTTTTTGACCTTTTAAGGGATGAGTTGCTCTCCAAGACTCAATCGATTTTGAGCACCGCCAAAAAGGCCTCCTGAGGAATCTCGACACTCCCCACCTGCTTCATGCGTCTTTTCCCTTCTTTTTGTTTTTCCAGAAGTTTGCGCTTTCGTGAGATATCACCTCCATAGCACTTGGCGGTCACATTTTTGCGAAGTGCTTTTACACTTTCACGTGCGACGATGCGCGTGCCTACGGCAGCCTGCAAGGCAATTTCAAACTGCTGGCGGGGAATGATCTCCCGAAGTTTTTCAACCAGGGCGCGTCCACGAAAATATGCCTGATCGCGATGAACAATCACGGAGAGGGCATCGACGGTCTCACCATTGATCATGATATTGAGCTTGATCAGACTGGAAGCCCTGAAGCTTAAAACCTCATAGTCGAAACTCGCATAGCCTTTTGAGATACTTTTGAGACGATCATAGAAATCATACACGATCTCTGAAAACGGCATCTCATAGACGAGCATCACATGCTGGCTGGTGAGAAAATCGATTTTCTTCTGAATCCCGCGACGTGCTTCACAAAGCTGAATGACCGCACCCAAAAACTCTTGAGGAAGATGAATGGTCGCCTGAATGTAAGGCTCTTCAATGGATTGGATTTCCTGCTCGGGCGGAAGATGGGCCGGATTTTCGACGATCATCGTCGTTCCATCGGAACGTATGACCTGATAAACGACACTCGGAGCAGTAGAAATGATTTGCAGATTGTATTCGCGCTCCAGACGCTCCTGAATGATCTCCATGTGTAAAAGCCCTAAAAACCCACAGCGAAAACCAAACCCCAGGGCGAGAGAAGTTTCGGGCTCGTAACTGAAAGAAGCATCATTGAGTTTTAATTTTTCCAAGGCCGCGCGCAGATTGTCGTATTGATGGGATTCAATGGGATAGATCCCGCAAAACACCATTGGCTTTGCTTTTTTAAATCCGGAAAGGGGTTCTTTTGTGGGCTGATCCGCATCGGTGACTGTGTCGCCAATGTGGACTTCAGAGACTTCCTTGATTCCAGCAATGAGAAAACCGACTTCCCCTGCCGACAAGGAATCGATTTCCCGAAAATGCGGATCGATGACACCCAGCTTTTCGATCGGATAGGACTTGCCTGTCGCCATGAGCTGAATGCGCTGTCCCTTGCGAATCGTCCCTTCAAAAATACGGATGAGAACTACCACGCCCTGATAGGCATCGAACCAGCTGTCAAAAATCAGCGCCTTTAAGGGTTTTGCTTCATCTCCCTTGGGAGGTGGAAAGTAGGTAATGATGTTCTCGAGAATTTCCGGAATCCCAATCCCCTGCTTGGCCGAGGCAGGCACCGCATTGGAGGTATCGATCCCAATCAGATCCTCCACTTCCTTTTTCACCCGCTCCGGATCGGCGGTAGGAAGATCAACTTTATTGAGCACGCAAAAAATTTCCAGATTGTGATCGACGGCAAGATAAACATTGGCAAGGGTTTGTGCCTGCACTCCTTGCGAAGCGTCCACCACAAGAATCGCGCCCTCACACGCCTTTAACGAACGGGAAACCTCGTAGTGGAAGTCGACATGACCGGGAGTATCGATGAGATTAAGAACGTAACGTTTTCCATCTTTGGCCAGATAATTCAGCCGCACGGTTTGGGCCTTGATGGTGATTCCCCGCTCTCGCTCGATATCCATCTTGTCTAAGAATTGAGCCTGCATCTCCCGCTCAGACAAAGCGCCGGTAAACTCCATCAGGCGGTCTGCCAGAGTTGATTTGCCGTGATCGATGTGGGCGATGATTGAAAAATTTCGAATAAGTTTTGGATCCACAAATAAATGATCGCTTTAAGGTTATTGAAGTTAATGAGGATGAAAAATCTTTTGAAGATTGCGCCCTTCCCTTCAGGTATTCAAGTTCTGTTAGAGCGTGTTTAGAAAGCTTCGCGAGCACAACACGCGCGGGGCCTTAAAAAACTCAAGCGTATCTTATGAATACGTGAGGATTTTTTAAGGTACGCAACGTAAGCCAGCACATCATCAACAAGCAGTAAAGACGGCACAATTGCTTCTAACCACGATGAACTTTAGATTTTCACTCTTATAAGGAAACATCGTGAAGAAGCACTAGCGGGTCGCATAGCAGCTTTACAAACATGATCTCATCTTTTTCCTGACTGAGCCTGAGGACCTTCAAAAACACTGAGCAGGGATAACTGCTCGCCAGGAAGATTTTCCCGCTGTTGCTCCAGAATCAGGTCAATTCCCTGACGAATATACTCGGCGATCGGAACCTTGGTCTTTTGATGCAAGGCCTTGAGCTTTAAGTTCTGCTCTTCGGTGATGTAGATCGTCGTTGTGATTTTTTTACGGGGCATAAGATCGTCTGAAACTCTGAATCGATGATTCGTTCTTTCCTCTTAAGAAGGCTAGCGGGTCTTTGCAGGAAATCGACTTTTATTCACTTAAAACCACCTGAGGCGTCACATGCTCCTTTTCCTCGATGGTCCTTGCATAATCCTGAGCTGATTTTTCATCTCCAAAATTGCCCAGATTGATTCGATACCATTTGCCCCGATCCGGCACCTCCTCGACAGAAAGGAAGGCCATATAGCCTTTCCGCTTCCACTCGTCTACCACTCGGATCGCTGCTGCTTCATCCGGATAGGACGCAATCTGGACGGAGTATTCGGAGTTGGAGCTGGATTTGATTCTGAAAACGGTCGAAGAAGATCGATCGAAGGGAGTGGAACTGGGACGGGAAGTCGGAGATTCAGAATTTTGAAGATTTGAAATGGCTGCTTCTACTGGCCTTGCACCCTCAGCGGCAGCAGGCAAAAGCCTCGCCAAATCCTGATCCTGGATACCTTCGCGCGAAACGTAGGGGCCACTTACTTCTCTGGATCCCCAGCGGGTTCCCAAATAAAAAGATCCTCCCAAAAGAGAAACCTGAAGAATGAGCAGGATCATCAGTTGCAAAAAACTTAGCTGGAGTGGTTGCGGATTTTTTTCGGACATAGGTTGGACATCCTGTTTTTAAACTGAGGCCTCCGGATCCAGATCGTCACTTTTCATTTCTTCCGGAGCACTCACTCCCAAAATTTGAAGCCCGTTTTCCAGAATGATTTTTAAGGATTGTAACAACGCGAGCTTTGCCTGAGATTGGGCCGCATCTTCAGTCAGGACGCGGTATCGAGGGTCTGATTTCGCGCGACTATAGTAAGTCTGAAACACTTTGGCAAGGTCGAGCAGATAAAAGGTAATGCGGTGAGGTTCAAAATTCTGCGCCGCTTCTTCCAGCACTTCCGGATATAAAACCAGATGGTGCACCAAATCGAGCTCTTCGGGTAAACGAAGTGGCTCCAGTGAAATATCCTCAGGCAGATCGCCGTAACCTTTCTCTTTTGCTTTTCTGAAAATACTCGCAATGCGAGCGTGCGCATATTGAATGTAGTAAACAGGATTATCGGGCGACTGTTTCTTGGCCAGATCCAGATCAAAATCCAGGTGAGAATTTGCAGACCGAAGCATAAAGAAAAAACGGGTCGCATCGGCCCCGACTTCTTCGACCACTTCTTCCAGAGTCACATAATTGCCGGCACGCTTGGACATCTGCACGCGCTCTGCACCCCGCTTTAAATTTACCATCTGAACCAAAATTACTTTCAGCTTATCTGGATCATAACCCAGGGCCTCCATCGCGGCCTGAATGCGCGGAACATAACCTCCGTGATCCGCTCCCCAAATATTCAGATACAAATCAAAACGTCGCTCAAACTTGTTACGATGATAGGCAATATCGGGCATGAAATAGGTAAAGCTCCCATCCTGCTTCATCAACACACGATCTTTATCATCTCCAAATGCCGTTGAGCGAAACCAGATCGCATGGTCCTGATAAAACAGATAACCTTCTTCCTTGAGTTCTTCCATGGTTTCAGAAACCTGGGCCGTTTCATATAAAGAGGATTCGGGAAAGAAATGATCGAAAGCGATATTGAGATTCGCAAGCTCCTGTCGGATAAACTCAAGCAAATCACGTCCTACTTCTTTGCCCACCGCCAAAGAATCTTGTCCGAATGATTGTAGGCGACCCAAATGCTCGCGCACCAGATTTTCAAGATAGGCTCCCTGGTAAGATCCGGGAGGAGGCGGAGGAGGCTCTATCGTCGGATTGGAAAATTTTTGAATGTAATAGAGAGCAGATTTGCCGAGGGTTTGAATTTGCACCCCATGATCATTCACATAAAATTCCTTATGCACTTCATAACCACAAGCGGAAAGCAGGCGCGCCAGGGTGTCTCCCACGACTGCATTTCTTCCGTGCCCAATATGCAAAGGACCTGTGGGATTGGCGCTCACGTATTCGATCAGAACTTTTTTGCCTGTACCCAGACGGGTTTGGCCATAGGCGTCTTTTTGATCCAGAATGACTTTGAGCGCAGAGTGATAGGCCTGAGGTGAGAGCGTAAAGTTGATGAACCCAGGTCCTGCCACTTCGATTTTGATCAGGATTTTTTCGGGATCGATGAGATGGCTGACGATCATTTCCGCAAGTTCGCGGGGCTTTCTTTTAAGTCTGGGAGCAAGCACCAGAGCGATATTTGACGCATAATCGCCGTGCTGTCTCTGAGTGGTTCGATCAACTTGCACCTGCGGAAGCTCCTCCAGGTGGATCCGCTGGTTTTTGATACAATCTTCAAGAGTCTTTCTAAGAATTTCGACAATCTTCTCGCGCATGCCATCCATCCTGTTTAAAGTTGATCGGGTGAAATTGTTTCTACCGGGCCCAAATGGTGAAGTGAATCTTTTAACTTTTTCGGATCCCCCACAATCAAAAGGCGCATCCGCTCGGGGAATAAATAGCGACGTGCCACGTCTTTTACCTGCGCAAGCGTGACCTCTCGTAAAGCCTTGCGATAAATCGAAAAATAGTTTTCGGGATATCCGAGCAACGCCAGACGAGCCCTCTCTTTAACGTAATTAAATCGGGGATCCCAATCTCCTGCCATTTGATTCAGGATTGCATCCTTGGCGAACTGAAGCTGTGACTCGGATAAATTCTTTCCCTGCTGGAAAGCTCCGATTTCGCTCTGAACGAGACGGGTGACTTCAGCAGTCGATTCACTTCGGGTTTGTGCCATGGCAAAAAATATCCCGTAATCGGTTTCTAATCCAAAATGCGAAAAAACACTGTAAGCCAGGCCTCGATTGGACCGCACTTCTTCTCCGAGGCGAGAGGAAAAAATATCGCCCCCTAAAAGATAGTTCATTAAAATCAGGGCGAATTTGTCAGAATTGAAACGCTGATCTCCCAGGTGACCAATCAAAACTGTTGATTGATCGCCTGATTTTGGAATGAAAGTCACTCCTGTTTCCCACTCTTTTTTAAGTTTTGGAAGCTCAGGCAAAGCCTCCTTTGCTGGGGGCCATCCTGCCGTGAGGGTCTCCAGCTTCTTTACTAATTCGTCTATTTTAAAATCACCCGCAATCGCCAGAATGGTCCGGTCCGGGTGATAAAATCGGTCATGGAATTTGAGAAGATCTTCGCGGCGGATTTTTTTAAGTTCTTCCTCGCTAGGAGAGCGTGCCCAAATGTTTTTCTCACCATAGATGAGCTTGGGAAATTTTTTCATCGCTATTTTTTCCGGATAATCCCGTACACGCCTAAGGGCCTCAATTTGTCGAAGACGTGCTTTCTCCAGCTGGTTTGGATTCAATTGAGGAGAAGAAAGAATCTCAAAAAATAGAGATAGGACCAAAGGGTAATCTTTAGAGATGCACTGCAATCCAGCCGTTCCATATTCTCCGCTCATGCCCGTCTCAATCGATGCACCTCGATCCTCCAGGAGGCGATCGATTTCTTCAACGGGTTTATTTTTGGTTCCTCCCGTCCTCAACAAAGAACCCAGGAGGGCTCCTGCCCCTACACGATCTTCCGGATCACGAACCGATCCTCCGCGTACAAAAGCCATTGCCTGAACAAGAGGTAATTCATGATCTTCCAGCAGATAGACTTCCATTCCATTCAAGAGAGTTCGATGAACCACAGGAGGAAATAGAATTTCTCCCTGGGGAGGTCTGCTTAAGTGATCCATTTTTGGATCTCGGGCAAAAGCTGGAAAAGAAATGAAGAGGATCGGAATCCATATCAGAAAGGCGTTCAAAAAAATTGCTCTTTTAAGAGCCTTAAACAGGAAAAGAAAAGATCGATAAAATAAAGAAATCATCCCTATTTCTCCTTGCGGGATACAGGCTCCAAAATCGAAATCGTTCGATTTTCAGAAGTAAAATATTTTTGAGCCGTCTTTTGAAGCGCATCGACTTTAAGTGATTTGAGAATATCTTCCCTTTTTAAGAGCTCCCGCCAATCTCCTGCCAATCCTTCAAAATATACAAGCATTTCTGCCATTCCCAGGTTTGACTGCATCCCCATCATGCGTTCGGACAGAATATGATTTTTGGCCCGATCCAGTTCTTCGCTTGTAATCGGCGAGGTCTTCAGTTTTCCAATTTCAAATTCTATGGCTTTTTCCAGATCGGCCACACTCGCCTGTCCCTGTGGGGAAGCATAAATCATGAATAGATTGTTGCGTCGCACGCCAGGGGTGGAAGAATCACATCCAATGTTTTGAGCAATTTTTTTTTCTTCAACCAGGGCACGATGTAAGCGTGAGGTTCTTCCTTCACATAACACCTCATAAATCAGATCAAAGTGGGCATCTTCGGGATCGGGAAAGGTGGGTTTGTGAAAAGCCATCATCAGGTTGGGTCTGGCATCAAAAACAACTTTGGACCTTTTTTCTTTTAGGGAACGAGGCTCTTCGATTGCGAGGGGGGGAGGCGTGGATCCCTGAGGAATGGATCCAAAATACTTCTCAAGAATCTTTGTTGTGGATTCGATGTTGATATCACCCACCACAGCTCCCACCATGTTTTGAGGGACATAATAAGTTTTATAAAAATTTTGAAGATCCGTGGCAGTCAGGGCCTTCACATCCTCTGCATAACCAATGGTTGGAAAATGATAGGGACTTTTCAAAAAGGCCGTCTCTAAAAGATTTTCATAATTTTTTCCGAAAGGACTATTTTCGATTCGCATGCGTCTTTCTTCCATCACCACATCTCGCTCTGAGTAAAATTCACGAAATACCGGATCTTTCAAACGCTCTGAATCAAGGTAGGCCCACAACTCCAGTTGCTGCGAAGGTAAAACCACAAAATAGTTCGTCACATCTTTGGAAGTGGTCGCATTGAATTCGGAAGCGCCATTCTTTGTATATGCGCGAGAAAACTCTTCCTTCACGATGTATTGCTCTTGCTGGTCTTGTAGCTCCTTCAGTTTTTTGCGTAATGTATTGGCCTGATCTGTTTGATCTTCACGAGCACGAGTAAGGGCGGATAGCTGAATGCCTACTTTCTCAATCTGATCGAGAATCTTTTTTTCAGCCAGGTAATTGGTTGTCCCTATCTGTTTGGTTCCCTTAAAAGCCATATGCTCCAGCATATGGGCAATTCCGGTTTTTCCATCAGATTCATCCACACCTCCTACTTTCACCTGAATATAACCTGCAAACACCGGTGCTCCAGGCCTTCGAACCAGGATAAACTTCATTCCATTACTCAGATTTGCAACCACCACATGGTCTTCAAGTGAAAAGGCAAAAGTCGAAAATGAAAAGCCTAAAAGAAAAAAAATAATGAGGAGGAATTTGAATCGAGTCTTGCTTAAGGTTTTGATTGAGTTCGGCTTCATAGCGAAATCCCTTCTTAAGCACGGGAGAAATGAACATTCAATGTCATAAAAAGCTTCCAGAAATGAAAGCCCTGATTTTGCGCTTTTAAAAAAACTGTGAATAAAAAAGCAAAGGCCGTAAGGAATAAACCTTACGGCCTTTGCTTTTAAACTTTTAGAAGAAATAACTTACTTCTTCTTTTTGGCTGTCTTTTTAGCAGGTTTCTTGGCAGGGGCCTTTTTTGCTGCTTTTTTCTTTGCGACTGGCATTGTTTCCTCCTTTTTGTTGATTTTAAGGCTACTTAACTAGGTTTAGTTTAAAAAAATTACCTCTAACAGTCAATGTATTTTAGTAAATTATATTTAATTTAGTTAAATTTAATACTCAAAAGAGCTTAGTTTTCTTTTTAAGATATTTAATTTTGCTTTCTTAAAATTGTTTCCCTTCCCATTTTTGACGTAGACAAAGTTGGAGTATGTCTCTATAGAAACATACTCTTTTGAACGCTTTATGGGATTACAAACAAGCCATGAATTAACAATCCCACACTGTTTACGAAACGTCATAACTTGCAATAACTTAAACAAATAATGACGCGGGGTAGAGCAGCCTGGTAGCTCGCGAGGCTCATAACCTCGAGGCCGTGGGTTCAAATCCCACCCCCGCAATTTTTTATAGCCTTCTCAAATTTGAGAAGGCTTTTTTTTTTAGTGCTTGGGATTTGAAGCTGACCCGAACGCCGACCACAGGGAGGAAAAAGTGAGGGCAGCCGGTTTCGGAGGAAGAGAGAAACGATGGAGGAGAAAAAATCCCACCCCC
>JBPOIC010000053.1:0-25954 GCA_052034865.1 Myxococcota bacterium
CCGTTTTTGCCGAAAAGGGCGACGATTTCACCGTGTGAGATCGTGAGATGGATCTGGCTTAAAATCCAGCTTGTTCCGTAGCGTTTGCCGACGTCGATCATTTCAACGGAATGAGGTAAATGGGTAGACATGAAAATTAACAAATCCGAAAGTACAGATAGAGGGATTCAAAAAATATAAACCAGAGTTGAATGGATTTTCAGACTTCTTTCCTTTTTCATACTTGAAAGGCAAGCAGGATCTGTGCTGAGTTTAAAGCATGCCTAAAAAAATCAAGCCCGAATGTCACGCCTGTCCTTCTCATTTGCTAGGCGTGCTAGCCGATCTTGAAGAAGGCTCCCTCCGAGAATGTTCTCAACATAAAACCACCAATCAGTATAAAAAAGGGCAAGTGATTTTTTATGGAGGAAATGAAGCCTACGGTTTGTATTGTGTCCTGTCAGGTCGTGTGAAGCTTTACAAAACAGGAGTGGATGGAAAACAGCAAATTGTTCGAATCGCAGGCCCTGGGAATTTGCTGGGATATCGATCCTTGTTTTCAGAAGAGGCTTATTCTGCCAGTGCAGAGGTTCTCGAAGACGCTATTATTTGCTGCATCGAAAAAAAATATTTTATTTCGTTTGTCTCAAAAAATTGCAGACTGGCATTGGGTTTGATCAAAAAACTTTCCCGAGAATTGCGTGAAGCAGAGGCTCTAGCCACGAGTATCGCACATCGATCGGTTCGAGAGCGTATGGCCGAGCTTTTATTGATGTTGCGGGAGGTCTACGGAAAACCGACCTCTAAAGGTGTGATCATTCAGCTTCAGCTCTCAAGGGCTGAGTTGGGTGAAATGATCGGCATTACACCAGAGACGTCCATTCGATTACTCACGGAGTTTAAGAACGATAAGACCATTGAAGTGAAAAATCGGCAAATCACGATTTTAAATCCTCAGGCTCTCATGGAAACGGCACGATAAAAATTAAAGGATCATAGTGTTTGCTTGTCTGTGACTAAATTTTCTGATTTGATCTTCCCACCTTAAATCTCTCCACAACCCGAATCTGAAAAATTAAAAAAAACAGCAAATCGCTTTGGCATGAGCTCAACCTGACCAAAATCATGCGATCAGGTGAGTGTTGTCATTATGATCTTTTGCATAAAGACGTAAGAAATCCATCGTAAACCCAAATTCAAAAAGGAGGAGAAAATGAAGAAGAATGTTATGTCCTGGTTGGTTGCAAGTGCTGTGGTCAGTGCCATGTTGCTGGCAGCCCCTGTCAAAGCGGCTGATGGCAAGAAGGCGTTTGTCGATAACAAATGTAACAAATGTCACAGTATGAAATCTCAAGGGATCGAAAAGATAAAAGCAGAAGCAAACGCAGAAGCCAGTGAAGAAGAAAAACCCTCCTGTGAGGCTCCCGATTTAAGCAAATTAGGTTCCGAAGCCACAAAAGGCGGAGCTGCTTTTGTGAAAGACTTCCTGAAAAAGAAAGAAGGAGTGAAGGTAACCTGTGCTGAAGGCCCGAAGAAAGGTTCTCAATTACCTCACAAGAAAGAATTCAAAGGTGCCGATGCTGATCTCGATGCCTTGGTTCAGTTGCTCGTGAAGTAAGTTGTTTTTTTAGCGCGTCCTCCATCTGGTGGACGCGCTTTTAAAAATGTTTCTTCAAAAGAGGTAGTAAATGGCTCTCTCATGGAAAGTAAAAAACAGAATCCTCACAACAGCTCTCATGGGTGGGATTCTTTTTTTTGGTTTTCAGGGGGGAGTTCATGGGTGGGCTGAAGAGAAAAAAGATACAGTCAATAAGCGAAGCTCTCAGCTGGAAATGTATCCTTGCACTGAGTGCCATTCAACACCTCAGGACTTTAACAGCCAGAAGCGCGATCTTACAAAAGAGCATTCCAATATCAAGGCGATTCATCCGAAAGAGCGGGGCGACGAAGATCCAAACTTCTGGTGCCAGCACTGCCACAATCCCAATCAATATAATCAGTTTCGTTTGCAAACAGGTGAAACCCTTCCTTTCAATGATTCTCAGAAGGTTTGCGGGCAGTGTCACGGCCCTCAATTAAGAGATTGGAAAAAACACATTCATGGACGGCGTACGGGGAATTGGAATGGAGAAGGGCAGGTTGATCTGTGTACCCAATGCCATAATCCTCATGATCCCAAATTCAAACCAATGAAGCCAGTGGCTCCGCCGCCTGAACCCGCCTGGATGTTGCGCGGAGAAAAGAAAAGCGATTCATCAACGCCTGTCAAAGTCGAAGAAACTGAGAAGAGTGAAGGGGGGGAAGGGAAATGATCGAAAAAAAAACGCCTCCTGAAACCCACGAAGAAGCTCCCGTAAAAAGTCTGCGCTCGATGTTTGGACGCTTTTTGAAAACGTTCATTCCGGCTCAAGTCTCCACCTCTATAGAATTGCCATCTGCCTCTAGCTCTTCATCAGAGAAGGCTTCCAGGCGTATCAAAACAATATTTGACCGAGCCTTGCAAAAAACGCTTTCCCGTCGTTCCTTTTTAAAAGGCGCATCCGCAGCGGCCGGAGCTGTCGCTCTTGCGACTCCCAATCGTGCCGATGCCTTAAGTTTTGCTGATTTTTTTCAAAAGCATTACAAAGAGCTCACCCCTGCAGATAAAGAGCGTATTTTTAAAAGGATCGAAAAAGAAACGAAAGAAAAGTACGGGGCTGATGTTAAAGTCTCCGATCCTCCGCCTCTCGATAATGTCGAATTCGCCTATTTTCTGAATCTCACCAAATGTAATGGAAACCGAAAATGTGTAGAGGCGTGTGTTAAAGAAAATAATCAGTCTCGCGATCCTGCCATCCAATTTATTACGGTGCTGGAAATGCCTGCTGGCAGCTTCGATCTCAATCACTCCGATCGCTATTACAATCCTGAGCAGGTTCCCAAAAAGGACAAATATTATCTTCCCGTCCAATGTCATCAATGTCGAAATCCTCCCTGCGTAAAAGCCTGTCCGGTTGAGGCGACCTGGAAGGAAAAGGATGGAATTGTCGTCATCGATTATGACTGGTGTATTGGCTGTCGTTATTGCCAGGTGGCCTGTCCATACGAAGCCCGCCATTTTAATTTCACGACCCCTAAAGTTCCTGCCGAAGAAATTAATCCCAATCAGGCCTATCTTTCCAATCGCATTCGTCCCAAAGGCGTGATGGAGAAATGCACGTTTTGTCTGCATCGCACCCGTGCGGGGAAATATCCGGCCTGTCTGGAGGCCTGTCCAACCGGGGCCCGCAAATTTGGAAATCTTAAAGATCCTGAAAGTGAAGTGAGTAAGATTTTGAATTCGAAGCGTGTGTTTGTCCTGAAAGAAGAAGTGGGGACGGATCCACAATTTTATTATTTCTTTGATTGAGTGAGCTTATGAAAACCTACTTGCGGTTTTGGAAAGAAATGATCTCGCAGGTTTTTCAGGGCGGGAAACTCTACTGGACATGGGTTCTGGTGCTTGCGGGTGTTTTCGCATGCGGGGCTTTTGCTTATGTCCGCCAGTTACAGGAAGGTTTGATTGTCTCGAATCTTTCTGACCAGGTTTCGTGGGGGGCCTATATCGCAAACTTTACCTACATTGTTGGCATTGCGGCGTCAGCGATCCTACTGATGATTCCGGCCTATTTTTATCGTATCGAAGAAGTTAAAAAAATCACGATTATTGGAGAGCTTCTGGCGGTGAGTGCGGTGACGATGGCCATGCTTTTTGTCACCGTCGATCTTGGGCGACCCGATCGTTTCTGGCACCTCATTCCCTTCTTGGGTCGGGTAAACTGGCCTGTCTCCATTTTATCGTGGGATGTCGTTTTGCTCTCCGGCTATCTGGTCTTGGCCCTGCATATCCCAGGTTATCTTCTCTATAAAAAATACATGGGCCAAAAACCCAAAGCGATTTTCTACAAGCCTTTTATTTATTTCTCCATCTTCTGGGCCGCCATTCCTGTCACTGCCTTTTTATACAGTGGTATGGGAGGTCGCCCTTTTTGGAATTCGGCGGTCATTGCTCCACGCTTTTTAATGTCTTCATTTATCGCGGGTCCTTCGTTTCTTCTGCTGACTCTCTACATTGTCGAATGGAAGCAGTTGTTCGAAGTTCCCCGCATGGTGATGAAGGTCCTCATCCGCATTGTGGCCCTGGCGTTGATTATCAATCTCTTTCTTCTAGCGAGCGAATGTTTCAAGGAATTCTATACGGGTGCCTTGGAGTCTGCGTCCGCGCAATATCTTTTCTTCGGATGGAAAGGAAAGAAAATGCTTGTCCCCTACACCTGGACGTCTCTGGTTCTGATCGTCCTCGCAACCTTTATATTTGCGAGCCAAACGCTCAGTCGAAATAATCGCCTTATTCAGATCGGTGCCGTTTTTGCGATCATTGGTACCTGGATAGAAAAGGGCATGGGGATGGTCATCCCAGGCTTTGTACCCAGCCCCTTGGGAGATGTCATCGAATACACCCCGTCCTGGTATGAGATTCGAGTGTGCGCAGGAATCTGGGCCTTTGGGTTTTTGATCTTCACACTCTTTTTAAAAGCGGCACTTCCGATTGAGCGCGGAGAAATCTCCCTTAAAAAAAACCATCTTTCTTCTGAAGACGAAATTTCCAAGGCAGGGTTTTCAATTGGGCGTGGGGTAGCCTCGGTAGTTTTTGTGATGTTGTTAGTGGTCGGTTTGGGTAGAAGCGTTTCTGCAGCAGAAAACAAGTTGGTTAGCGGCTGGTGGATGGAAGATTTTCGCTGGAGAACGACAGGCGGTTACACCGACATGAGCACGAGCACTACTGCAACCCTTAATGTTGGTGATCCGACGCTCCAGCGTTTTTCCGGATCGATTCAGGGTGGGGTGATTGCAGATTTTAACAAGCAGGCACCTTCCAGTCCTTTCCACAATGTATTCGATACGTTTGGGACGCATGCGATCGGCCGGTTTTACTTTGGTTATCTGGATATGAACCGCTTGGGAGTCTTCAGCAATATCCGTGTGGGTAGGCAGCATCTTTATGAAATGGAAGGTTTGTATTTTGATGGCGCCTCGATAGAGACGAAGGCCTACGCAGGGTTGGTACTGAGCGCCTTTGGAGGGGTTCCGGTTCACCAATATGAAAATCAGATCGGGTTTGATCCCGGGGATTGGACAGCCGGTGGAGCGATTCAATGGACGCCGATTTCAAAATTAAGACTTCGACTCAGCGCTGTGCAGTTAAAAGACAAAGCCTCAGGGTTCAGGATTTATAAAGGAAATCTGGATGACGCATTGCTGGGGGCAGCCGTGTGGTTCAATGCTCTGCCGAGTTGGGAGTTGTATGCAAGGCTGACTTCGTTCACCGATCAAATTCGCGATCTTGATTTTGCTTCAACAGCTCAAATTGCAAAATACGATATCAAGCTAACTCTTACGGCCCGTCGTCTTTTTGAGAAATATGATTTCAGGGTCAATGAGCTCGATCCTTACTCATTTGCAGGATCCTATAAACCCTACACCGAAGTTATGGCCCAGGTTTACAAAGGGATTGGAAATAAATTCAGTCTGACGGTCGGAGGTGGAAAACGTTTTCTGGATCATGGGGAAGTCGCCAATGAGTTTAATCACGGCTTCGATAAAATCTACGGTTCATTCGCTACCCATGATTTTCTTCTCAAAGGCCTCTCTTCAACATTGACGGCCGATTATTACCATGGTCGCGATAATATTTTTAAAAACAATTACTTTGGACTTTCATTCTCTCTGAATCAGGATCTTTTCAAAAAGAAACTGCGCTTGGGGGCAGGGACCGCCTATTATCTTTACCGTTTCAATCAATACACCGGAACCGAATCCAGTGATGTACGCACCTATTTTGCTGAGGTTGAAGATCGCATTGTAAAAAACCTGAAACTCAAGGCGACCTACGAATTCGAACAGAACCGCATCAACGATTTTCATTCCGGGAAGGTCAGGCTCGTATGGGACTTATGAAAAAAAGACATTTGTTGGGACTGCTCATTCTCTTGCCTTTGCTACTTGCAAACAAGGAATGCCAGCGGGACATCACATGGGGAGATATATCGAAGGATCTCGTGGCTCCCTGGGCGGCCGATCATAAAGATATCGATCCCGACACCAAGTGCGCCGACTGTCACGATGGGCGCGGAACCAGGAGCAGGCCCAAAAGTCACGATGCGAACTGGATCAAGGAACACAGCCTTGTCTATCAAAAGTACGGCTATAAAAATCAGAACGTGTGTGTGCTTTGCCATCAGGAATCGCAATGCGTGAAATGTCATCAGCAGGAAGTGCCTGCGAATCATACTCAATTTTGGAGAATGAAAGGTCACGGGTCGATGACGGCGATAGATCGCAATCGTTGCGCCGTTTGCCACCGTGGTTCTGATTTCTGTGAGAGATGTCATGCCCAGACTACGCCACAAAATCACACGGCGGGGTGGGGTGGAACTACCGATAATCATTGTTACACCTGCCATGAGCCTATCACATCGGCGGGAGCTCAAGGATGTAACGTCTGTCATCGCGAGACACCATCGCATGAAAAGTCGCCTGCAATGCCGGCACTGCCGTTCCACTACATAGGGTCCAATTGCAAGTCATGTCATACACCGCGACATCCTGATAACGGAACGAGCTGCACAAGTTGCCACAAGCTTTGATTCAGCTAAGCACAAACAGATTCAGAAGTGATTGCCGTCATATTCAAAAATTGAAGTAATGGTTAGGCAATTTTCATATTCAAAATTCCAACGAAAGAGAGAGGGGGCTTGTATGAGCAAGTTAACGCGGGCGTTTTTAACCATTGTGGCACTTTCCATCTGGGTCTGGGGAGGTCTTGGAACTTCAGGACTCATAGGATGCGGCTCGGCGGGAGTTGCGCCAGTAGCGCCTGTTGCGAATGCAGGGGCAGATGTAACCAGTCTTGTGAGTCGAGCCGTAGCGATAGACGGTTCCTCTAGTACCGGAACGATTTCAAGTTCCATGTGGTCGATAGAATCGGCTCCCACCGGATCGACAGCAACACTAAGCTCTGCTTCTACCTTGCAACCCTCCATCACTCCTGATGTTGTAGGGGATTACACCCTCAAGCTCTCGATTAACAATGGAGCTTCTACTGACACGATGGTGCTGACTGTAAAAACAATCAATGCCATCCTGTCAGTTCCTTCAGATTCAACTGTTACCTCACGCACAAGGCTTGGAAACTCTGAATATACCATTGATCTTAGCGCAACAGGCGGGACGATTTCGGCTGCAGGAAGTGATGTTGCAGATAATGCGGGTGCAGTAACCTATTCCTGGGTCCAGGTTGCTGGTCCAGCAGCGACTCTCAACGATGCGTCAAGCGCTGTTCTTGATTTTACAGCACCGGGCATGGCTGCGATGTTGAATCCGAGTGATCGAGTCAGATGGCAGCCTTTTCCCATATCTTTGGATGACACCAAAATGGTGTTTCGTTTGACGATTACCGATGAGAATTCAAACACAGACACAGAGACGATTGCAGTTCATTTAACAGACAATGGATCTGAAATTCACACACAGGGTGGATTGTTAAATGTTCCTATAGGGCAAAAACTTTATCTTCAAGGGCCTGATACAAAGACCTTTGCTACTGCTTCGGCATCTGCTGTTTCAGTGACAGACTGGTCTTGGACTTTAACTAGCAAGCCTGATGGATCCAGTGCGACGCTGGCTAACGATACCACTGAATTCCCGAGTTTCACACCAGATGTGGTTGGGACTTATATCATCAGTTATAACAGTACGACAGGGAACACAACGACGACTGCCCCTTCCACTAAAGTTCCCGGGACTGTCCAGATCAGTGCCGCAACTTACGTTGGGGTTGGAGGAATTGTGAGCGACGATTCTACACCGCCGGTATGTGCGAGCTGCCATTCTGGTACTGTTGAGGAAGACTTGACGACGAAGTGGCAAGGAACAATGCATTCAACGATTTTCTCCACTTCGATGGATGCTTATGTTGGATTGACCCCAGAGCCTTATCTTTGGGAATACCATACCGTTGGTTTCAATAAAGATAGCACGAACGGCGGCTTTGATGAGCTAGGATTCGCCTTCCCTGCCACTGGTCTTACCTATGCAAGCTTTGTTGCAGATAATCCGGATGTTGCAAAATTATCGAGCGTTCAGTGCGAAAACTGTCATGGACCTGGAAGTGAGCATTTTGGAAACCCGACAGCGATCAGCCGCTCTCCTGCTCAATCAGGTATCTGTGGTCAATGTCACCATGAAGAAGCTGAATGGAAAAACAGTAATCACAACACGACGTATTCCTATTCTATGTCTAATTGGGTGAGTACTGCTGGATGTACGCGGTGTCATACTGCAGAAGGTTTTAAACGATATATAGAAGAAGGCGAAGAAGGTCTGGCGGATTTAACCAGTGCTTCAGCATCAGTTGTTTCTGTCGTCGATCCTGCTCTTTATGGTAACGTCGCCTGTGTGGCCTGTCATGATCCTCATAGTGCAGAGAATCCTTCTCAACTTAGACGTTTTGGAGAAGTAACCATGATCGCCAGCGGCGCAACCGTTAACGCCGGAAAGGCAGCTGTTTGCTATACCTGCCATGATGGAAATTATTCCTATGGTGAAGTGGATTGCGACTCGGATCGTAATGGTACTGCCGATGAAATTTGTGAGACGATCTATCAATCCGCAACTCAGTATTCTCGAGGTCCTTCACATCATAATCCCCAGTCAGCGATTCTGGAAGGTGTTGAAGGAATTGCGAATTTGGATGAAGAGAATACAAATCCTTCGGATACCCGCACCTATACAATGAGTTTGACTGAAAACTCATTCCACTCAGATGATAATTTCATCTTAGCGAATGTTTCGGGAAATCCAAACCTTTCAACAACGAATGATAAATGTATCACCTGTCATATGTTCACGGCCCCTACTGCTGAAGAAGAAGGTTATCAGGAGATTGGAGGACATGCCTTTGCAATGGTTACAACAGATTCTAATTCAGAGGAGTTGGAAAACGTTGCTCCCTGTCAGGCTTGCCATACGGATCGGGTGGCTACTTTCAATCGTCCGGCATATGCTGATTATGATGGGGATGGTTCCCTTGAAGGGGTGCAAGACGAAGTGAAGGGGCTGTTATTGAATTTGACGACTAAGATTTTGGCCTACGATACAACGAATTTAAACCAAACCAGTGGAACCAAGTTAGTTTCTGGAGTGGTTACCCCCGGAGGAATTTCCACTGCTTCAGGCAAGAAGTTCTATAACATCGGTGTAGGATCAACAAAAACGTGGGCAGCGATGACCGATGCTGAAAAACGAACAAACAAGATCTTGTTGTCTGCCATGCACAACCATAACATGATTGTGAACGATGCGAGCTATGGTATCCATAACACGGCCTACACGGTTCAGATTCTTCAGGAAACCTATAAGGCCTTGGGGGTGATGCTGGATAGTCAGTCCGCTTCATCTTATAGCTACAAGACTGCCTTCCCAAGCGCGACGCTTCGCTAATAAGGAGGTTGAATAAGAAGTAAGTGAAGTTGAGTAGAAGGACAGACATAGAGAGACAGCAGCAAGCGCTTAAAGGGATCATCTGGCTGGCTTTTAAAGACAGCAAACTAAAGCGATCCTTCATTTAGGTGCGAGAGAATGAAAAAGCCCGACGAGATTTCGTCGGGCTTTTTTTTGGAGATAAAAAAGAAGGGATAAAAGGGGGATTCTCCTTCTTAATCTATCAATAGCTGGGAATTATGAAATTGCTTCCATCATTTGCGATCAGATCCGTATCGTTTACTTCAAAGAAAGGTTTGTCTTCGAAGGCTTCTTCTATCGTGGGCGAAAGATTAAAAGGGAAGTCATAGCCACTCCAGGCAAGGGAGGTTTCCAGGGATGTGCAGTGGGATGGATCGGCATACGCTGGAATGGAAGATCCTCCAGAGGGTTGCTGCACACAAAAGGTGCCAGGAATTTCAGCAAAGGCATCGACCGTTGAATGAATATTGAACAGGAAATAATCTCCTGCCCCATAACTTCCACGCCCGGTGCTTTTGGTTACCATCAAGAGAGGATCTCCCTCAGGGTTAGGACTTTGATCGAATTTTGTAACAGTAAAATCACCGGCCCCGCTAACAGGATTTCCTTCTTCATCCAGCACCACACGACCAATGATGCGGCTGCGGCTTTTAAAGACCATGTCGTCGTCACTTCCAAAATTTTCATCCACTCCGTTATAGAGTGTGGCTTGAGCATATTGCAGATCCAGATAGCTTACGGTCTGATCGCTTTCGGATAAGACTGCGTAGGCAGTTGATATCACTGAGAGAAGTTGCCGGCTGGTGCCACGCGTTTCAGTATCATCTGTATTTTCAGAACTGTCCTGACTCATGCTCACGACTCGCACGATATCCTGGCTATCTTTTCCATAAAGAAGGGTTCCGTCTTCATTTTGATAGAGACAGTCATAATAACGATCTTCAGAGGTCCCGTTTGAAATTTCGCCATAGAAGGCAATAGAAAGATTGTCAGATCCTGTAAGTGGTTCGGCTCCGGTACAGCTGAAATCAGGATCCATGGCAAATAGACCCTCCAGAGTTCCTGAAAATTGACTGACCAAAACCCGGATCTGGGTGACGGGTCCATTTTCAACGTTTCCAAAAATATCGGTAAGGTACCCCACATTCATTTCACTGGTGTAAGTCGTCCAGTCATCATCGCTTCCCATCGAGAGCGAAGCAGAGAGTCCTTTTGAAATCGAGCTGGGGGTAGAAGAAGTAACGTTGGGAACCAGACTGGAAGCGACAGAGTTTATCTGTGAGGCAAGTTGAGAGTTATCCTGGTCTCCGGGATCTGTTTGCTCACCTGGCCCTGCTGGAGAGATGCTTTCAGAACAGGCTGTCATCCATCCCATGAAAAGAATAAGAAGCGCAATCATCTGCCATTGATGCTTTCTGGACATAAATTTCTCCATTAGTTGATTGGTGAAAAAAGCAAATAACTTTCATGATCAACGGCAATTAATGAAGGAGGTTAAACGAAAAGTTGCGGCAGGCTTTTGTCAAAGAAATGGCAGTAACTCATTTGAGCATGAAAAAAAGGGCATCTACCCCTGGCAGATGCCCCGTGTATGACTTTATTTACCTATTACCGAATCACCCCGCAGGCTACTCGACCTTTCGAATCTCCAGCCGGTTGCGTGGTGAGATCATCCTTCCCAGAATGAACAACCAGGGCGTGCTGCAGAATGGAGTTCGGTCCTTCTAAAGATATAAATTTAAAAACCTGATTCATATTGGCCTTACCTGAAGAATCGGCCGTGATGTTTCCCAGATCGCCCATGTGGTGCTCCGAAGAGTCAGGACCTCCATGCTTTGCCTGGGTTGGGTTTAAATGGTCTCCTGCCGAACTGGCATCTGGGGCCGAACAATCCGGTTTTTCATGAATGTGAATGCCGTGCTCTCCAGGGGTTAAGTCGGTGAAGTGACCGGTGACACGCACCCCATCTTTTTCCTGACTGAAACTCACCTCGCCTTTGGCTTTATTTCCAGAGGTGGGGTTGAGGACGACGGTAATTTTTTTAGAGGGAGGTTCCATCGGTTTTGTTGGGGAAGTGTTTTGCATCATTTTTCCAGGTTGGCTTTCCTGGTTAGGAGATGTTCTGGAAGGAAGGTTTGTTTGGGCAAACAAAAGATAGGGGGCAATTGAGAAGGTGAAGAGGGTTTTGTAGAAAAAGTTATGTTTTATCATATGATCGATCTCCTTTTTAAATAAGCTTCATTTGCAGGTGATGAGTCTCTGAAATCATCTCTAGAGAATTTTTGACAATCATGTCCAGAGGCCCTCCAAAATCCAAAAAAAGTGTCAATAATCCAGCACTTTTCGCTTGAATGTTTGGTCCTAGATTTGCAAATGATTCCGCACACATGTCTATTTCACGATTTTCAAGCGGTTCTAGTCCCAAAAGCGGGGAGGACAGGCCTCTCTCTACCTTTGGGGATGGGGTTTTTTCTCTCACCTCAGAAGATCCAAAAAAAGATTCTGGATCTACAGGATCCCGTACGTCTGAAAAAACAACCTTCGAGACAGGAAAACCTCAAAAGCTTCTCGAAGGTCCCACTCCATTTCTTCCTCGGAATGTTTTCAGATATCTGGAATCCTTTCCTCAATTTCATCCAGATTCATCTGATCCTGCAGACGCATGGGCGCGAAGTATCGAACAAGATCTTCAGGAAGCCCAGGCGGCTCTCGTACAGCTTGAGAAATTATCCGATCCTCTTAAGAAAAAAAGACTCGCTTCTGAAATACTGACCTTCCTAAGTCATACCAGCGATCGTTTAAAGAAAGAATCTCCTCTAGAAAAACTCATCCTTAAGAAATTCGAACCCGACCCCAAAAATGAAAGGGCACTGCGTTCCATCCAAAACTGGAAAATAAGCAGGCAGCTGCTAGCCGATAAAATTGGCCTGCGTGCACAACACCACCTGATCGCAAAACAGGCATTGAAAAATGAGGAGGAGATTGCAGCGAGGAAGAATGCAGGTTTTCTTAAGGAGGTACGTCATCAATTCGATCAGGCCTATAATCTTCTTCAAACCCTGCCAGCAGGCGTGGAGGAGCGAGAAAATATTTTCGAAGAGATGAAAAATCTCATCCGCTATTTGCCGCTGGCAGAAAAAACCTCAGCAGATTCCATCGACGATCTTTTAAGACTTTATCATTATTATCAAGCGCTCAGTCGCTCCAGATCTCTTTTTGGTGAAAAAATCGAAGATCACCAGACAGCCGTGAGACAGGCTCTTCAGTCGTTAAGGCAGGCTCAGCAGGAATTGAGAGAGAAGGTCAGTAATGCCCAGACGCCTGATGATCAAAAGATTTCAGCGGCACGCCTCATCTTGCGTGTCCACGCCGAACTTCAGGATACTGCGCTTCCGTCAACAACGCTCAAGGATCGAGTGTTTGGCTTGCTTGAGAATACAGCGCCTGCAACGACCGATCTTCAGCTCTCAGATATTCAGATCCTGTGGGATTTGTTCAACTCTTCCGAGAAAACGATCGATCCAAAACTGCGCCTTGAAATCTCGTGTGCCCTCTTTTCAGATTTGATCAAACTGCGTGATAAAACTTCGTCAAGCTCCGATGCCGCGTTCGAATCGCATCGAAGGATTCTCGAGACGGCTCGTGACTTATCGCTGCAAATTTTGAGAATGCTCCATCCAGGGGATGAAAAAATTCCAGATTCTGAGCGTGTGTTATTCGATGAAATTTTAGAGAAGAAAAATATCCGGCTCCTGCCGTTTGTGCAGCCCAACGCTCTCGAAAAATACACAAAGCAATTTGATAAAATCGAAATGTCGATTCAAGCGGCGCAGTCAGGTTCTGCGTCCAGTCGCGTCCATCTCCTGACAGAGGCTCTCGCGGAGGCGGCCGAGCTCGGGACAGAAATTCAGACACAAACTCTCCTGCGCACATTGAGAGATCTTCTCAAAAATCCTAACTTCAGCATTTCCGATGAGGAGCGCGTACGTACATGGGTGAAGGTTTCCGGTTTAAGCAAATCGCTTGCAAGCTCCGATCAGGCATTGATCGCACAGACAGTGCGACAAGAAATACGATCGATTGAATCAAGACTTTCAAAACTTCATCAGGGCAGCTTGGAAGCCGTGCGATTGCGGATTTCGCTGCGCGAATTTTATCTGGCCGAGCCAGGAGAAGAGGCGGCACACAAGGCCAAGGCCTTGGAAGACAAGCTCACTCATTTGCGTCAGACGCTTCGCGAAGAAAATGGATCAACTCCTGACGCCGCCAGGGCAGAGAGTCATCAGGCAGTTTTTGAAATTTCGCAGACCCTCATCGATGGTGCGTTGGCATCAGAAAAAGACGATGCCGAAGCACGCGTTAAACTTTTGCGCGATTTGGTTCGGGATTTTCGAGAGGTCAAAAATGATCAGCTTCAAAAACCCATCGATCGGGCAGGAGGTTTCGATGAGACGCTTAAAATTACGCATCAGGCGCTTTTGCTTGAGAAACTTTTAAGTGCTGACAAAGCTCTTCAGGTAGAAAAACTGCTGAGAAAAGATTTGAGAGAGATGGAAGAAGTGCTTTCCCATCAAATCAAATTCCAGCTTGAAAAAAATCCTGTCGCGAGCTCCCAGGTGTCTCTGGCATTAACACGCAGGCTTCATCAGGCTTTTGAGAAAAAAGACGTGGCCTGGATCCAGGGGATGAGTCAGGCCACACTCGCGAAAACTGCTGATCTTTCCCACCAGGCGTATGCCCTCATTCAGCCTTTTGAGGCTGAAGATTTTAAACCCTCCGTTACGGATCTTGAAAATTCCCAGCAGGCCGCCCGAATTTTTATAGAACTGGGTATAGAGGACGGATTGAAGAGGGCGGTGCGTCCTCTCGAAATTTTGGGCGCCCACGAAAAAATCCCGGCCCAGGAACGTGTATCCCTGCTCGTGAATGCCTCGCGTTTATTGCAGGCTGGAGGACTTACAGCCGAGGCCAATCGTCTCTTGCAACAACTTGAAAAACTTCCCCTTCCTCGCATGGCCGAGCTTTGCCTCGGGATTCAGAAAATGAATCAGGGAGAAGTTGCCGCTGCTGAAAAGATTTTTGCAGCTCTTGTGGAAGATGAAGTTGCCCAAGGTTATCTTGCTGGAATTCGTGAAACCCGAAAACATCTGCGGGTCGCCCAGCCCATCGTCGCATTCAAGGCCTGGCTCTCCGATCATCAGGCCAAATACTACACGCAACAGGAAGGTTGGCTTGATGGAATTTTGGGAGAAAGCGAGGCGGGACTTTTACGTTTCAAACAGGAAGGGACTGAACTTGCCCGGCAGATGGAAGAGTGGATGACTCACGGTGGAATCAGTTTTGCGCAGGCCTTGCAGCGTGCGCTTGAGAAGGTTTCTTCCCGTCCGCACCTTTGGAAAATGTTGCTCGATTTCAAGCAGCAACAACCAGACCTCATTCACCGCCTCTCTAACCCCGATCTCTCGGATGAATCCTTCGCCCATGAGATTTATCATTTTGCCCATCGTCTCGCGTTTCGCGACGGTTATTTTCAGGCCGCCACGCAGGTGGCCCAACTCATTTCCAATCACGATTCTTTAAAAAAGAAAGCGGCCAGTCTTCTTCAGGATAAAATTCCATCCGAGCAAAAAATTGCCGTGATTTTAACCAGCTTGCGCAATGCAACGGTGATTCTCGCCGAGACACGCGCCGATGCCCTGAAAGGTCTTGCGACGATGGTGTTTCAGATGGGTGTGGGTCGAATCGCAGCGGTGGCAGCCGAGGCGATTTGGGCGACACGCGCGGCAAACTCCGCCCGTCTTGCTTTACGCACCGTAAGTTCGGCGCGCACAGCCGATCGTGTCGTGCGTGCATCAGGTTGGGCTATCAAAAGCGGGGCCGAGGCCTTGGGGTTTACACTCGCTGAACATCATTTTGATTTTGCCAGCATGGGTGATCGTGAGTTCTGGAAAAAATGGGCCGGCATGATGGTCACTTTTGGAATGGGACATGCGACAGGAATGCGAGCGGCCGGAAAAGGGGCAATCACTCAATGGATGGCAGGATGGGGAAGCTTTCTTGCCGCCGATTACGTGAACGAATACATCACGGGATTTAAAGAAAAAACCCACGAGGAGTTATGGACGCGTGTGATCCATGCGATCACGGGTGATGCCAGCATGCGGCTGGCGGGTGCGATTTTAAACAAGGCGACGTTTGGTGCCTTGCATCATGTCGAGCATCGCATTCAGAAAATCTACACTGAAAACCTTTTCGCCTCGGTGCTTAAATCTCGCGGGTTTGCCTTTGAGCGCGATCTGAAAGGAAATCTCACCGATGTCGGCACACAGCGGGTGGTGGATCATCTCGTTCAGAAATTTTCCGAAGGGGCCACCCAGCATGGCTTTGATCTCGTTTCTCATGTCGAGCAGGTTGAACATCTCTACGAAGGGATTACGGCGGATGCAATTTCTCAATCGTTCGACAGAATCACGTCGGTACTCCATTCAGAATCTTCTTTGAGCCATGCAGCCGTGACGGTTTGGATGATGCGACGGGTAGAAATGGCTGCTTCTCATTCGCAAAAAATCGAAGCCGTTTCTTTGGCGGGCATCAAAACGACACATCAACTCAACAAAGAATTTCGCCAGGTTCTGAAAGGGCTGGATTCTCTTCTTCAGATGGCCGGCAATCTTTCGCCCGCCCATGCGGATAAATGGCTCATCGAAATTTTATTCTCCGGAAAAAGCCATCTGGAAATAAATGAGCTCAGCGGACATTTCAATGAAGTGCATGGGCTTTTGGCTCGATTGGGAAAAAGCCTTCAGGAAAAACTTCCCTTTCAGCTTTTGCGTGTGTTGTTGAACGGGGAGATGAATGCTCAGGAGATTTTACAGGCCTTGCACACACTTGCCGAGAAGGTTCCTCAACTTTCAGCCGAGCTGAAAAATGCCCTGGCCTTAGACGGACAGGAGCTTGCTGCTCTCACCGAACAATTGCTGCTGACGGCTACAGCCCTCGCCACTGAATCGGGGGATCTCACATCTCTCCCGTTACTTCTTAATAAACTGACGCATGAACAGATTTTTGAAATTAACAGGCGCCGGGAAATGCAGGCCGTCCTTGAAAAGGCCGAGCGTGAAAAAACCGAGGCCCTCTCACGCGTTCAGTCAACTTCACCCCGAGAACAAGCTCAGGGTGACTCAGTCCCTTTTTTATCCGAAGAAAATCCTCCCGCTTCGACAAAACCAGAAGCGACAGTTCGTGGAGCGAACGCAGAGACAGCTTTAGCGATGGATCTTCATTCTCAGATCACAGATTTTAACTCGAGTGCGCGGACCGTGGGCGAGAGAATGGTGCGAGGATTAGGAGTACTTACCTCTGCGGTGAGTGCCTTTGGTGTTTGTGCGCAGATGGCGTTTGCGAAAGCTGCTCAGGAGGTAAATGTAAATCGCGCCCACCTGTTCGAAGACATTCAAGCCAATCCAGGTGCGGTGATTTTTGCCTTGGGGACAGGAATCTCCATTTTATTTTCCGTCCGTTATCTTCATCAAACAAATCAGGCATACCGAAGAGTTGAGGTGGGTATTGCCGAAACAAAATTAATGGATGCCATGGGGATCGAAAAAGACGATCCTGATTGGCCAGCTTATTCTAGATGGATTCAAAAACAATCTTCCGATTTGAAATCGCTCGGCCTGGCGATTCGAAAAATTCAAGCGTGCGAAGCGGGGCTACGCATTGAGAAGGGAGTTGCTCGTCTGGTGGACGTTCCTCACTATGAAGCGATTATTGAAGATAATATCAATACAGAAATTCGCTCTGGAAGTATTGGAGATGTGTCTTCTCCCGTTCATGATGGAACCTTTGAGGCCCATTCGGATCAAGGAAGAGGGTATTCGCATAATGAAGATGCCGTCGCTCGCGGTCGAGATGCCTTTGAAAATGCCTGGACGATTGTTCTGGATGAAATGGGGGCTTGCTCAAAAAATGGCCGGGCTAGCAAGTTGGCCGTTCAAGCTTTTGCGCGCGAGATGGCAATGCATGGGGATTTAAAAAAGGCTTTCGAGCGGGCCGGAAAGGCGATGAAAGCTAAATTTGGAAATGCTGATTGTGCCGGTGTCGCCTATCGCCTGGTACCCAAAGAAGATCTTTCGGGTTTTGAGATGGAGCTCGTTTATCTGGGAGATCCAGGATTTAATCTTCTTAGAAAGGATGGAAGCGTTTTATCAATTCGAGAACATGCCAGGTCGAGAAATTCGAACTTAAAGAGTGAGCTGGTTTTTGTCGATGAAGCATACGATCGTGAGGAATTAGAAGGCCGTAAGAGGGGAGATAACTATGTCCCTACCCGCAGCCTGGCTTGTCCGAATGGTGAGATTGAAGTGCTTAAGGCAGACGTTTTTCCAGGTGATCGTATCATGGCCTGTTCGGATGGATTGAGTGATTCGGTTTCTTCGCTGGAAAGGGGCAGGATTGCTTCAGAAACCATAAATCCATCTCTTGAATGGCTTGCTCAAGGTATTCGCAGGATGAATGTGGTTGGGCAGTATCAGCATTATTTGGGATTTCCTCAGAACCAGGGGCGGCCCTTTCAATTTGCAGACTGGGCTGGAAATGGGCGTATCATGGAAGGGGTTGAACTGAAGGATCCGCTCACGAACAGGGACGCCACTCTCTATTATGTAAAGGATTTAAGTGGAAATGTCGTCGATGTGTATAAGTCGGGCGATAATATCACCGTTGCCTATGAGGAGATTGGTAATCCTATACCTCTTCAAACTTCTCGTACCCCAAACCTTGGCTTCACACGGCGTGAATTTTTCCGATTTTTATTTCCCTCTGAAGTGGGTCTTGCCTGCCTAATAAATCCCTCACTTTCTTTTTTCTCAAACGCCCTGAGTGCCGCCCAGGTCCGGATCTCTCAGACCCTAGAACCCCTTCAAACCGCAGGTCTTGCGTGGATTTATGCTACACGTGCAGAAGTCGAGAGAAAAGTTTCACGCTGGCAAAGAAAAATCCAACAACGGGCGACGTTCTTTGCAGCCTCGAGCGCTGCGATGTTTTCGGGAATGGGATCCTTTGGAGGAGCTGCATTTTTTGCACCAGGAACTCGTTCGTCCATTAAAATCAATCCTTATAAAAATGAGAATGGAGTTTGGGAAGTTCCTCCTACCAGAAGCAATGGCCACCCCACTCGAGTCACGGTGATTGGGCCACGTACTGTGAAGTATCGTCATGACACGCTCATTAAGTCTGGAGTTCACTCGAAATTTATTTCAGATAGTAACTTGCCCAATTTAAATAGCCGCTGTTTATCCGATTTTGTGGAATTGCACGATGTGACTCCGTTGTCTATTTCACCGCATGCCCCTGTTCAAAGAAAAAGGGATTTTCTCGCAAATTACCTGGAGCAAGTGGCACATTCAAAACTTGCAAAAATGAAAGGGAGTGAAGGTTTTATTTCTGAAAGAGAGACAGAGACAGGCTCTGTTTTCATCTCGAGTGAGCGTGAAGGTTTTAACAACGAGATTCGTGAGCTGCTTGAGAACGATCCCTATTTCCGTTACCGCTTCGAAGTGGTTGAATACGGCTCAGGCCCTTCCCCTTTGATTCCTTCCAGTGTTTCTTCAGCGCCCACTCAAAACTGGATTCTCTACAAATCCAGACCCTTCATAAAACATGTCATTGGAGAACATTCTCATGCGAATTACGAGAGGGTTTCCTTGTATTGGGATCGAGGAATTTCTATGGCGGAGCGTGCTAGCGAGTATGCTTACAAAAATGGCGAGGGCTTGCGTCTTGAAAGACATGCAGAAGGGTATGGAATCAAAGATCTCAAAGGTGAAAGCCTTTCGATTTTCAAAATTCAGAATCATCAAAAAATCAAAATAGACGCGGTAAAACCTGGAGAGGTTTTTCTGATTGAGGGGAGAAACCAACCAAAGTTTCTTGCCCGTCTTTCGGCAGATACAGCAACCCTAGAAATGATAAATACGAAGTATTGGGGGAGTGATGTTAATGACGCTATTCTAATCTCGCCTGGTGACAGCTCTGAAGCTGTCATGAAAAGTCTGATCACTGCGATTCAAACCCATGGCACTCTCGAAGCCGGACTCAGAGAGGTTCATGCGAGGATCGATGCACTCGCCACATCTTCCTCGGCGGGTGTAAGAAAAAATAATGTGGGCTCACGTATCCTGAATATCTCAGGCCTTAAATTCGGAAGCCCGGAAGCGAATGCCCTTTCCGATTGGCTTTTGCGCGGTAGACTGACGGTCGAAGAATTGAAGGGTGTGGCAGACAGGCTCGAAAATTTCACAGCCGCCCTGGTGATCGATCCAACCAGAAATCAGATCGAAATTCGCGAGCTTGATTTAAGCGACTGTCGTTCCATTCTTGAAGACAACACCTCAACTCATATTCGTGGCGAAAACAGCGAGCCTATCCATGAAAAGAAGGCGCCTGCTCATGGTGGAGAATTCGCTGCGGCCTCTTCCAGGGGAGTTGAGAAAAGTTTTCAGGAAGACGGCATGATTCGTAGTGTCGATTGCTATGGAAACCCGTTTGTGTATGTCGTGGACGAAATTGGCAGCTTATCCGAAAACGGAAAGTCAGGTCAGATAGCCGCTTTAGTGTTTGCCCGAGAGATGAAGGTTCATGGGAATTTTCAGATTGCCTATGAGCGCGCGGGGCAGGTCATGAGTCAAAAGACGGAAGGGGATTGTGCGGCCCTTGCTTACCGGATTATTCCAAAATCTAATGAGCCCGGAAAATATACCCTGGAGGTAATTTACCAGGGGGATGTTTCGTTAACAATAAGAAA
This sequence comes from Myxococcota bacterium, assembly GCA_052034865.1. Classification (GTDB taxonomy): domain Bacteria; phylum UBA10199; class UBA10199; order JADFYH01; family JADFYH01; genus JBPOIC01. Next base: position 20,324 of record JBPOIC010000053.1, read on the forward strand.
GGCAGATGGAAGTCTTTATAAGACCCTTGAGCATTACGCGGCCTATCCACACCAGGGTAGAATGACAGAACAGGTTGATTCGACAATTGTGGAGTTTGATCCGAGGCCCGAGCTGGAAGCCCGGCTTGATCCTGAGAATCGCAGAATGACAAAAAGTTTAAGATCTCTTGAGGGTGTGGATCCATTGGAATTTTCGCTGGAGGATGGAGATGTCATTATTGTGACCACCGATGGAGTGAGTGATTCAATGTCGACGGGTGCAAGAGCCAGGGTTGCCTGGGAAGCTACAGATGCCCTCCGGGCTGCAATAGCCCTGGTTCAAAAGGCCTTGTTCCAGATGGGAAAGGCTCTGGATGCTTGGAAAATGGGGGGCGAGAATGTGGTAATTAGTTTCGAGATGGATGGAGTGGGCTATCACCTCCGAGCGGAAAAAAGATTTGGTTCTTATTCTCAAACTCAAAGCACTCTTTTTGTTTTATATAGGGTGGATAGTCCGGGAGAGGCCATCGGCCAGTTTAAACTGGATGATAATATCCTCGCTACTGTCGAGATTGTCGGAGCAAAAAAATCCGTTGCTTCAAAACCTCCTTCAGATCCACCTACACCACCTGCATCTCATATACCTCCACTCAAAACGCTTCAGCCCCCCATTGCCATCGCCCCTTTCCCGGGAGATTATCCTTATCGTCGAGAGCCCGATGGATCTTATGGGTTTCCAAAAGACTCTACTCAAGTGAATGTGGTAGGACCTGTGAATGCAATGGATCAGCTGAACCAGTATGCCCTGGGGATTAATCATCATGTAAGGCCCACTACCTTTAAAAGGTATCTTGGGGATAAAGCTCGTTACGTTCAGGTTTTTTATCCGGATCTTCCTTCCCAAACAGATCCTGTCGCACGTCTAAAATCAATAAAAGCTAACCTCGAATCTGCCCCACACGGCACGCTTTCTGAAGAGGCCGGAAGTTCTGTTTATATCTGTTTTGATAAACCCGAACTGAGGGCCGAGTATGAAGAAGTGCTTAAGACGGATCCTTACTACCGTGAAGAATTCGAAATTCTCGATTCGGGACAAGGCGAGAAGCCTCCCATTGCCTTGCCACCATCCAGTAAAGATCCACTCAGCTCCCGACCATTTGGCTGGCTTCTTTACCGAAGAAAAAAACAAACCGTGACTCCAACAGGGGCTCACACCTCACCTTTAAAAACGTCCACCCTTCACTGGGAAAAAAATGCGCAGGGCCATGAAATCGCCGAATATGGTTTTCATCCCGAGCTGGGGATTCTTCTGGAGAAGACGTCAGAGGGTTTGAAAGTCAGTCGAAATCGTTCTGGCATGAGTCTCTGGAAAGAAGACTTAAACTCCAGCGTGGGAGGGGATTTGTCCCTCAAGGCCGGTCAGTCCTTTGTTGTAAGTGGAGAGGTTACTCCTCCTGGAGGGAACAATGTTAGAAATCCCAAACAATCGAGGACATATCTTGTGCGTGTTTGTGAAGATGGTCAGTCACTGGAAGTGGTGAACTGGGATCTTTCAGTGACAAATGGAATCATGGAAAAACTCGCCCAGGATCCTACAGATCCTTTCGATTTCATGAATGTGAAAGACCGGCCGGCCCTGACAGTCTTGCAGCGTGGGTTGCTTGAAGAAATCACCCGCCACGATGGACGTGTGGGGCTCACCCGTTTGATTGAAAACCTCGATGCCCTGATCGAAGACAGAAAGAGTGAAGATCCCAACAAGGCTGGAAAAATTTCTCAAATCATTTCGTGGTGTGGGATTAAGCCCGAAGAAGCCGAGTTCGGGGCGGCGCTTGCGGCCCTGCTCAGAGACAAACATACCCCATCAGACCTCGCAGCCCGGCTGGATGGGGTCAGCACCTTCAATTTAGGAATTCGATTCACAGATTTTCGAGGAGAGTGGTTTGAGGTTCCTTACGAGGAATTTGGAGCCATTGAGGGGGCTAATCTGATGGATATGATGAGGAGTGGACGTTTTTCTGAAACTGTCGTGCCAGAACATGGGGGCTCTTTTGGAGCAATGTCAGATTCGGGTCCATACGATTACAATGAAGACTGGGTTTTAAGGGGAAGGACTTCAAAAGGAGTTTTTGTGATTGTTCTGGATGAGATTGGAGGAGGAACGAAAGATCGAATCCATGGTGAAGCTAGCAGGATGGGTGGACTGGCAATGTATCGTGAAATGATGAACCACGAGGATCTCTCCCTGGCGGCCACGAGAGCCAGCCGGGTGCTTGATATGAACGTTCCTGCAGGCACCGATACGACGATGGTTGCTTATTACCTAACTCCGGTGAAAGGAGCCTCAGGAAGCTACAAACTTTCAATTGTATATGCAGGAGATTCAGGGCTCGTGGTTGGTGAAAAAGAAAATGATACTCCATGGGTTACCATGGATCATGGTAATGACAGCTTTGCTAATGATTACGTAAATGTTGCCAAACTAGATGACAAAAGAGAGCTTCGTGCGCGTAGAGATCCCAATAATCATAGCATAAAATATTCCCTTCGAAACTTGCCTCCCAATTCTCATGCCCATACTCTTTATGTTAAAGCAGGGGCAGTCATTGTAATATCAACCGATGGATTAAAAGATTCGATGGGTTCGCGCGAGCAGATAAGTAGGGCAAGGCAATTTGAAAATGCTATCGAGGCAATGGATGGGATTAGCGCTGAAGGGCTGGAGCGGATGGAGCGAGCAAGTAGTTGTTACGGTAAAGTGATGGAGCCGGGCAGTACCACTGATGTGTATGATTTTGAATATTTAAATGAAAAAGGATTTAAACTTAAATATCAAATTAAACGAGCAATACATACGATCGAAGATCACAGTAAACCTCAACTGAACGGGCAATGGCAGACTCGTGAGACTGGGGTCTATGAGGTTTATAATCATAAAGGAGAATTGGTTGATGTTTATAAGATAGCCGATAACATTACCGTCGCTGTCGAATTCATTGGCCCAGGTCCTGTTTCCACTTCTCCCTAAAATCATAAGAGAATTAATCCCTCTCCCCGCTTGACCCTTTTCAAACTCCCGCTATATACGCGAGCCCCATGTTACGTATCCAAAACCTTGAAAAATCCTATGGCTCCCAGGTGCTTTTCGAAGATGCCTCCTTGCAAATGACGGCGGGCGAACGCCTGGGGCTAATTGGCCGAAATGGCCATGGCAAATCCACATTGTTTCGTCTCATCCTCGGGGAAGAAAGACCTGACGAAGGATCAATTATCTTTCCACGCAATTACCGCATCGGTCATCTCGCCCAACACCTGCACTTTACCAAACCGACCGTGCTCGAAGAAGGCTGCCTGGGACTTTTGCCCGAAGAAGAACACGATCATTACAAAGTCGAAGAAATTCTCTTCGGCCTTGGATTTACGCAGGAAGACATGGATCGTCCGCCCGAGCTTTTTTCGGGCGGATATCAAATCCGCTTAAACCTCGCAAAAGTACTCGTCTCACATCCCAACCTTTTACTCCTCGACGAACCTACCAACTATCTCGATATCGTTTCCATTCGCTGGATTATCTCGTTTTTAAAATCCTGGAAGGATGAGTTGATCGTCATTTCCCACGATCGGGATTTTATGGATCAGATCACGACGCACACGGCGCTCATCCACCGGCAGAAAATCAGAAAAGTGCAGGGAGGGACGGAAAAGCTTTATCAGCAAATCGCACAGGAAGAAGAAGTTTACGAAAAAACCCGTGTGAATGAAGAAAAGCAACGTAAGCAGATCGAGGCCTTCGTCAATCGCTTCCGTGCTCAGGCCACTAAGGCAGCCGCTGTTCAGTCGCGGGTGAAGATGCTTGAGAAAATGCCATCCAAGGAAAAACTTTCCCGCATTGCCGATTTGGATTTTGCATTTCACTATTCTCCGTTCGAGGCCAAAACGATTATGGAGGCTCGTGATCTTTCGTTTGGCTATAAACCGGAAGACGCCCCTCTCATTCGCGACTTCAGTCTGACCATTCAGGCCAAAGACCGGATCGCCATCATCGGAAAAAATGGAAAAGGAAAATCCACCTTGCTTAATTTGATGGCCAGCGAACTGACGCCAGGGCAGGGTGAGATCAAAACCCATCCCAACTTAAAGCTGGGATATTTTGGACAAACCAATATCCAGCGCTTAAATCCAAAATCCACTCCCGAAGAAGAAATCATGAGTGCGAACTCCGATCTCTCGCGCACCGCCGCACGCACGATCTGTGGCATCATGATGTTTAGCGGAGATCAGGCTGAAAAAAAGGTTGAGGTTTTATCTGGAGGTGAGAAAAGTCGCGTTCTTTTGGGAAAGATTCTTGCAACTCCCGCGAATCTTCTTTTTTTGGATGAACCCACCAACCATCTGGATATGCAATCGATCGAGGCCCTGGTGGAGAGTATTGAAGATTTTGATGGGGCAGTGGTGATCGTCACACATAGTGAGATGATTTTAAAACGCCTGGCGACCAAGCTCGTCCTTTTTCAGCATGGGAATGCCGAGATCTTTGATGGGAGCTACGAGGATTTCCTCGAAAGGGTGGGATGGGAAGAAGAAGGTCCTCCCAAAAAGAAGGCCCCCAAAAAAGAATCGATCGTTGAGGCGGAAAAAAACAGATCACCCAACGAGAATAAAAATGACGTGCGAAAAAAGCGCGCTCAATTTATTGCCGATCGTTCTAAAGAATTAAATCCACTTAAAAATCAGATCACTCAGCTTGAAAATCTCATCGTTTCACTCGAAAAAATTTTGGCAGATACCAACAACGCCTTGCTAGAGGCCTCGCAGTACAATCAGATCGATCAGTACGTGAAGCATTCCAGGCAGGTCAAAGAAACCCAAAAGAAAATCGATGACACCTTCGATGAACTTGAAAAGACCATGCGCCGACACGATGAAAGAAATCGCCATTACGAAGATCAACTGAAGGAAATGGGGGAGTAGGAGAGGAAGGGCTCTCCCGCAAAATGAAGAAGTCCAACTTCATGAAAAAAGTTGATCTTCTTTTAAAAAAAACATTAAAGCAGCCCAGAAATTCCGTTTCCGGATTTTTCTCAAATTCAAAAAAAGGAGATTGTATGAAAAAAGCGATTTTAGGGGCAGTAACCCTTGCCTTTATTGCCACCAGTTTTTCTGCCAGTGCTGCGGATGCAACAGCTGGGAAAGAAAAGTTCAACACCTACTGTGCCGCCTGTCACGGTGTGAGTGGAAAAGGAGACGGCGCAGCGTCCGCTGCGTTAAATCCAAAACCCCGTAACTTTACCGACCAGGCCTACATGAGTAAGAAGACCGATACGGATTTAACTAAGGTCATTAAAGGAGGAGGCGCTGCTGCTGGTCTCTCAACCTCCATGCCCCCTTGGGGTTCAAGTTTGAGCGATGCGGATATAGCTAATGTCGTCGCCCACATTCGCACCTTAAAGTAAAAATTGATTTTAAAGTTACAAACAAAAAAGGGAAAACCCGTTTGGGTTTTCCCTTTTTTTATGGCAACGGAGCCGACGAGACTCGAACTCGCGACCTCCCGCGTGACCGGCGGGCGGGCTAACCAACTGAACTACGGCTCCACACACTCATCGTCTTTAGCTTTCCTGCTGAGTAAGGTCAGCCCACGTGGGTACGTCC
>JBPOIC010000047.1:0-36683 GCA_052034865.1 Myxococcota bacterium
TTTCCTCCCCCCAAAAGTTGCGTTGTCAGATTGATGTGGATTTAAGTCGGGTGGAGGTGGCGATTCAGTCTAAAGACGAGGCGGGGATTAAAAGTGAGCTGCGGGTGCTGGCGGGTCTTTTTAGTAAGCTTGCAAAATCGCCTTCTTCAGATCCTTTGATAAAGGCTGAAGATGTGATCCGACGGCATCAGTTTTTTAGGATCGCGTCTTCTTGTGAAGGATTGGATTTATCGCTGGATTCAGAAGGTGAGCTTTTTGCGGATTTGTTGCAGGCCCAAAGTGAGCTGGGTGAGCAGGTGGCTCAGGCTATCTCTTCATTAAAAGACGGAGAAGGAACCTCGCTTGTACTTCTTTCTCAAATCAAGGTGTTACTTAAATTGGATGGGGCCTTAGAGGACAAAGGCTTGTATCTAAACGATCTGCTTTACTTAAAGACGTGTGTAGAGCGTTTGCCCGCCGATGTGATCCCTCTTTCTGAAAGAATCGGGCTTTTATCCGAAACACTTCTAAAACCCTTGGCCTACTTAAGGGCCGATCAAAAGCAGGCGGGGCAACAGGCCTTTTCAGATTCGCTCATGCTCACCGGTCGCATGCGTGAGGTGGCGGCCTTGCTTACTTCTGTTTTGGCCAAGGATTTAAAGTCTGAGGAGTCTTTGGCCCACTTTTTTTCAAAGCTGATCGATTCAGAAGAGACGGCTTTGGCTTCTTTTTTATCCGCTCACGGGATCGAGCAGTATCTGATCACTTATCAAAGAGCCGAGCAGGGACTTGCTCAGGCAGTTTTAGAAAATCCAGTCACTACTTCAGACAAAAGTGAAGAGCTACGCGAGGGCCTGCTTTCTTCTTTGGAAGGCTTTGTGCGTACGCGTGAGAAGGGCAAGGCCTTAGAGGTTTTGTCTTATCTTAAGCAGTTTACGGATAAAGAGTTTCTGATTCATCCCGAAGGCCTAAAGGTCCGCCAGCGCCTCGTTCAGATTCTGCGTTTAAATGATCTGCTGATGGATGAGGCCAGGACAGAGGCAGATGCTTTAAAAGAGCTTGGTGAAAAGATTGGGGCGGGGCTTTTATCCAAAGGAGATTTGAAACCAAAAGACATGGCCTTAATCCTGGCGCTTCAAAGTGTGTATGAGCAGCCTTTGGCCTCGGCCGAGGCTTTAGAGCTTTCTCAAAAGCTTCAAGAGAAGCTTCAGAGAATGGCCGATGCGATCGAATATGGCCTGGACGGTGATTTTGATGAATCAAAACTTTCCCATGCGTTTTTGGAAAAGCAGGAAAGGATTTTGGAGCCTGCCAGGCGCACAGAAGCGGCCCGTCAGCTCTTAAAGCTGCATGGGCATTTGTATTTAAAAAAGCAGGAGCTTTGTAAAAAGGATTTAGAGGAAAAGGCGATCTGGATGAAGCGCTTGCAAAAGGATTTAGAGCGCCTCACTCAGGCGACCCTTCAGCAGGTTAGCTCATCTTCAGAATTGGAGCCAAGTGCAGAGCAAAAGATTCAGCTGATCTTAGACACGGTTTCTGAGCTGGATGGCTTCAAATCAGAAGAGGGTCTCAATCCAGTTCGTCTGCACGCGCAAAAAAGATTACAGGCAGCGCTCAATCACCTTCTCAAAGAGCGCCTCCATCAGATCGATCCTGAGCTGGTTTCCTCTCCCACCCTCTCGCTCAACGTCTCTAAAACAGAGCTGCAGATTTTATTTGAGCAGGATTTGGATCAGATCCTTCAGACAGCCTTTGAAAATCCCACAATGGTGTCCCAAAGCCTGGCCACCCTCATCGGCAATCCAGAGTCCCTTCAGAAATTTTTAAAAGGCTGGCAAACCCTTCAGGCTTCTGTGGCTTCAACCGAGGGTGAGATTGATCCTCAAAAGTTGCAGCAATCCATCCAGATTGCCGTTCAGGCGGCCAGTCTTGAAGGGATCAAGGTGCCAGGCCTCATTCATCGGGCCTTACAGCCTTTAATCGCCCTGACTCAAAATCCAAACCTGGAAAGAAGTGAGCGCATCTCTTTAAGCTTTCAGCTTTATGATCTGTACCGAGACACTGGGGAAACCAAGCAGGCGAGGCAAGTCCTTCAAACCCTTCAGGCCGATCTTCAAAAAGAGATTCAAAATCCCATTGATTCTAGCGTGTCTCGAGAGGATCTCATTCGTATCCGTCGCTTGGCGGTCGCCTTAGAGCTTAAAGGGCATGAGCCTTCAAAGCTTGATCAGGCGTATCGGCTTTTTTCTACCTTATCAGAAGTAAGCCCAGGAAAGAGCCCGGACTGGGTCCAGGCGATGGCTTGTGAGCAGATCAAAGAGCTTCAGACAAGACAACAAGAAGAGCGCATCAGCTTTCCTTTAGAGCTTTTGCGCAGTTTTTTAGAGGAGCATTTAGATAATCATTTTGAAGGAAAAACCTGGTACGGAACGGGTTGGGTCTCGGATCAGTCCTCAATCCCCAGGCGGGCCTTTCAGCGATTTTTAAATATCTCGGATGCCTTGGGTCAGCAGCTCAATCACTTGGGTGTGAATGTGGGTGTGGGCGAAAAATCCTCGCTGGAGTGGCATAAGCAAAGGGAGCGAGAGCGGATTGATGAAGTGATGTTTGAGGCGGAAGAGAAGCTAAGATCAGGCTTAAGCTTAAAGCAGGCGCTAGATCAGCTTCAAAAGCGCTATGGGGATGATTTTGTTTCAGAGTCCATCGCGGCCTTTTTAAGCCTAAAAGACACGCAAGGTAAAAGCTTTGTGGCAGTGCTTTCTCAAGCCAAGCTTTCTTTGAAGGCTTTGGAGAAAACGGCACAGAAGCTGTGTGAAAAGCTGGCGGAGAGAAAGTATCTGCAGAGTGCTTCTCAGCTTTCCCAGCGTTTGAGTGCGGAAGGACGTGAGGACTGGCATCAACGGATGCAGGAGAAGATCTCTGAGCTTCAGTTTAGAGAAGCGATCATCCAGCAGCTTTTGGATGTGACGGTGATTGGGGCGAAAGACCCAAAGGTGGCGATGAAGAATCTGGTGGTTTCGACGTTGAGCGGAGGAGCCGCGCAGCTGGCGGCGATTGCTGCGAAAGCGGTGCTGATCTATAGGGTGGTGCACGGGGTTCAAAAGGTCTCGGGTAAGCTCACCTCTTTGGTTCAGGTTTACAGGAGTGGGGCTCAGGCAAAGCTGGCTTTGAGCCGGCTGCATCGAATAGAGCGGGCCGCAACGGTTGTTTTAAATAACCGCTTTACGGTGTGGGCCGTAAAATCAGCTGCGGATGCGGCAATCAACCAGTGGATCGAGGCTAAGCTTCACGGTGAGGATTTGTCCGCTTTAGAGTTTTCCCATCGGTTTACGAATGCTTTTATCAGTGCAGGGATGAGCCATGCCTTTGGAAAGAGTGCGCACAATCGGGGGATTTTGGCTCGGTATCTGGCGGGAGTGGCGGGGCAGTGGGCGGGCGATCAGGTGAAGTGGAGGTTGGGGCTTGAAGAGAAAGATCCTCAAGGATTTGTAAGACACCTTCTAAGCTGTGCGGTTCGTGAGTTTCATTCAAACGTAGCCTTCCTGACCCTTCTTGCCCCGAGCATAAACCACTTTGATCATCACATTGAGATAGCGCGCATGCGGGCAGGGATGGTTCCGTCTTTAAGGCGCTTAAAAGTGGATTGTCAGATTCAGAAAGGATCCAAGAATTATCGATCCGAGACCTTGGCTTTGATGGATCAGTTGCAAGGGCGGATCCAGCGCATGCCTTATTTGGGCGAGCTTAAATTAGAGCGCATCTTGCAGCGAATCCCGGAGCCCTTGCTTTCGCATACGGCTCAGGGTTTAGGGCTTGATCCTGAAGCGATCCACGCACGCACGGCGGTGCTTCTTTATTATGTCGATCATCCCGATCAGATTCGTCCCGCCATCCAAGCGATGCGGCCAAAACCCTCAGCCCCAACGTCTGATTCTCATGCAGATTCCTCCGCCCCATCTTCAGCGCAACCTGCTGCACCCTCGGTCTACCGAGCGGCACCCGCGCAGGCGCGCCATGCCGTAGTCGACTTACCCGAGGATCTGCGTCTGCTTAAAACCCATCTGGATGGATTTTTATCGCAGGTGTTTCGCGAATCAGTTCCAGTCGAGCTTCGGGCCTTGCTGTATCACCAGGCCTTAACTCAAGGTTTTACGCTTCATCAACTTGAGCACTTATCGGCTCACGGCTCTGAGCTTCATCAAAGCTTGCAGCTCATGCAGGCAAAAGGGTTATCCGAAGAGCTTGGTCATCATCTTTTGCGCCAGGCTTTAGGCTTAAGCCGAGATTTTCAAAAGATCAGCGGCTTACTATCGGAGCTTTCGAAATTACTCCCTGAGCTTAAAGAGGCCGCTACTCTATTACATCCGGATCATCCCGAGGTTTTATCCACACTTTTAGAGACGGTGCTGATGTCGGCGCTACTGGAAGGAAAAGAGCTTCAGTCTCAGGTGCAAGGGTTTATGCAGCAGGCGAACGAGACAAGGAATAAAAGGGATAGGATTGAGAGAGAGGCGAAGCTTGAGCTTGAAAGGGTTAACGCGAAAGCTCAGGAAGAGAAAAAGCGGGTGGGTGCTGTTACTGCCGAAAGTGATCAGGGTGGAACCCATGAAGAGCAACCTTCAGCAAAAGTGCCCGTGTTGTCGAAAAAGGAGCGGGAAGGAGCCAGGGCTCATCAGGCACAGCTTGCTGCGGTGAGAGCTTTTGGAGGACAGGTTTTGTTTGGAAGAAGTGGACAGGTGTTTCAGTCAGAGGAGGAGGGAGGGGATGGTCCGCGTTCTGCACCACTACCGAGCTCTCCGAATCCAGAATCAGTAGAAGTTCCTTTGGCGACAAGCTCAAAAGCATCGGAAGATTCCAATGTTTATAGTTGGGATGATGCCTACGCACAGGCGCTTCAACATAAAGACAGACTTTTTCGGGCAAGAATTGGACATGCTGGGCCGGTCATAGGTGTTGTTTATCGTAATGAAAATGGAGAAGAGCGCGCCTTGCTGGAAGTACACGAGTTGGAAGGAAAAGAATTAACTATCAAAATAGAGAAGCGCACTCAAACGATCAGCTCAAAAGCAAATGAGCAGTTGGGAAAGAAGAGTACATTTGATGATCACAGCTACAAGTCGATTTATGTGGGAGAGAAAGTAGAGTTATTGGCTCCCTCTGGAAAATTAATTCATTCCTTTGAGTTTTTGGGAACGGATGAGGATCGGAGTCATGCAATAAAACAATTAGGAGAAGACATCGCAGAAATTGACCGCATTACTAAAGCTTTAAAAATCCCCTCGTACAATGGAAGTCTCAATGAGATGGTTGCGGTTATAAGAGCCCGACCTGATGGTGAGGAAGGACTGCTTGATTGGAAGAGAGGGTTAGAGGATCGACTGTTACGACTTGATCCTATATACGTGAGAAAAATACCTCTTGAACAAGAGACAGCACAATCTGAAGGTTCAGAAGATCCAACCCCTTCATCTCCAACAGGGGTACCACCCAATTCCACAGCAGGCTCAGCAGAGAGTTCTCCATTAACTGTTGAAGAAATCCGCTCTTCTTTCTTCGGTCATCTTCCACCAGATAAAATCCCTCTTTTCAAACATGTTCTATATCAACTTGCTACATGCGGAGAAGAAGCCGCGGCAGTCCCTTATTTAGCTAAGACTACCGAGCGCACCGCGCTCTTTCCTAATGGACGAGGAATGACGCTTCCGCAGGCTCTAAGTATTGTCGATAGAGATATTAGAACTCTTCTGGATGAGAATCGCAAAAGTGATTCTCCTTTGGTTGAGAGAATTGAGGTAAATAGAGAAAATGTATCCAGCACAATAGGATCCAAGGCAAATCACGCCTTTCGTCTTACAGCGAGGGGTAAAGAATGGTTCGCAGCCCATTCAAAAGTCTTGGATGAAGAGATACCTGTGATACAAAATCCGTCCAATCCATCCGCAGTTGCCGGTGTTTCTGCTCAAAAAATTGAGAGAAAATGGAAGCCCATTCAGATCTTTATTTTGAAATATCTGAAGGAGCAAAAAGATAAAGCAAACATAGTTACTCTGGAAAATCTTCGCGAGGCTATAAAACCTCTTTTTGGAGTCGATCCTGAAACCAATGATGTGATGGATTGTGATGTTTTTTATAGAAAAGTCTACTTTGCCTCACACGCTCTTCGAGATCACAATCCTTCTCTCATAGGTTTTAAATGGAGATCTCCATCCATTAATTCCGAAAAACCCTCAGGACATCAAATTGGCTATAGGCGTCGTCGTATTGCCGTTTATGAGATTACCGAAGCTGGAATGGCAGAGATCAATCGTTTGGTTTCATCTGCTCTCGATACAAAGACGCTTGATTCTGAACCGGCAACACCCACAAGACCGACAGATCATTTTTTATTCGAAGGAAGATCTCTGACAAGAATCGATCTTTTTCTTCTTCAAGTTCTTCAAGGGTGTGATGTGGATGGAGCTGCCATCGCCTATCTGGCCGAGAGGCTTAAAGAAAGTGGTTTGTATATTCCACGATCTGGGAACGACTATAGGGCTTATTACAAAGAAAGGGTCGGCAAATCGTTGAGGGACATGAAACATGGCGAAAATCCACTCGTCACTGCTGATAAAATGAAAGGAGGCTGTCGAAGTGTCCTCACAACCGAAGAAGATAGGCTTGGTTCGGGAAGGGAGGCATTTCATCTTTCCGAACATGGAGTAAAGGCTTTAGCCGTCTACCAAAAAAATCCATCTGGAGTAGAAGCTTTACTACCCAGAGGAGTTATTGAGGTAGAAGCTGCTCCGGCGACAGCTACCTTTCAGAATGTTCCTGTAGATTTTCCAGCGCCTCCGCCTGTTGCAACACCTCCTTCAGAACCTCAGCCCGTCATTCCAATCGAGCTTCCAACTCCACCTCCGCCACCTGCTGCCATAACGCCTTCTCCAAGTGGAACAACAGGACCGGCTCCAAGTCCGCCAAGAGAACCTTTGGCAGCTCATTTAACCAGTAGAACTCCGAAACCTATCGCACAGATCAGATCAGGTGATGTCGTTCTGAGAACATCAAACAATCAGGATACCTATCGCCTAAGAACAGCTGTTACCACTTATTACAACACGTTCTTTCTGGCTCAGATAAGAAGATTGTTGCCTGATAGGAATGCTGATGCCCAGGCAATGAATCATGTTTTTAGGGCCCTGATAGAACAAATAGGTTTGCAGAGATTATCTGAGCAGAGAGTAAGACGGATTGCAGAAAACACGAAAGTGGAAGTCCATCGAGTACAGGAGATCGAAGGTGTTATTTTCGATCATTTAAAAGATTATTTGGACGGGAAAATTAAGGAAGGTGATTTGCGAAAGGGTAAACTTGTTCTTCCAGAACCTTGTCTATCTCCGGAAGCCTTGGTGAAATCTGTGGTGACAGAAGGGCCACCGACTTCTTCAGGATCTACACCTCCTGCTGCGCCAATTGAGCCTCCAGCGCCTCCACCCGCTGCAAAGCCGGCGGCGGTGCAGCCATCAGCCGCTCCTGTTGAGATTCCACATTTAGCTCCTGCAGCTGATCCAGGCGCAACAGCCTTCATTTCTTCTGTAGATGCAGGAACAGTTCCACCACTTCCTTCTCCCCCACCACCGCCTGAAGTTGTTGCTTCTGACCCTGCTAGGTCGACTTATTTACATACCCCACTTCCTACACTCGAAAGCGCCGTTCTTATCGTTGTTGGCAACGTGCTGGAAAATGCAGAATCCCCTCAACCCTTGTACTCATCAAAATTGAAGCCAGAGTTTGAAAAAGAGATGAAGGCCAGAGGTGAAAGCCCAGCTGGGGATTTGGAATCCCGAATCACTTCTCTTCTAAACAAAGAGGGCGGCACGTTCATCACAGGTAAAGGAGAAGTTCATCCTCCCTTTTTAAAGATTGAGTCTCTTTCAAAAGGTAAATTCGGTTTTGTTTTAACGGATGAAGGAAGTGTGGCCTTAGCGGCTGAAAAGGAGATTTCAAAACCCAAAAAAGAGGAAGTGAAACGGGTTAGAGAGTTTAATGCCCTTGGTAACGATATAAAACTTTTCCTGCAAGCGATCTATCTGACACATCAGACTGGAGATTCAGATGTTGTGATCAGGATTTTGGACGGAGTGTTGAAACGTGCTCAGGATATTGTAAATGATCTGGCAACCAAAAATTCCGAGGCACTGGGTCGTTTGGTTGATCAAGGTTGGGTGGAGGTTTTTAAACCGGATGGAGCGAAAGCTCAAAGCACTGAAATTCCCAAAATGAATTTGATAGGAGCAAATGTTCTTCTCACTGAAAAGTGCCTTTTCTTTGCTAAAGAGCTTGCTCCTCACGATGAGTCTGGTGAAGGGGGATCCATTGCAGCGTTGCATTCCGCACCAAAAGCAGAAGAAGCACCACCCACACATACACAATTTGCATACTTGCTTGCAATTCTGAAACTGGAGAAAGAGAACGGAAAATATACTGCAGAGACAATAGATCGATTTGGAAGGACTTCAACTATTCTGGAAGTTTTGCGACCTTTGTTCAATGGTAGCAGATCGGAATTAGTGGAATTAATGGATCGAGGGTGGGTAGAGGTTTATGTTCGTGAGGGTCAAGAGATATTAAAAGTTCCTCAGGAACAAATACCTGAATTTTCTTTTAGAAGAAAAGCCAGTTTTTGTTTAACTACTCAGGCAAGAGATCTCATTAATGGATTGCTATCTTCGGTTTCCTCTCTTGGAGGAAAGCCCCCATCTCCTGTACCTCAAGCAACATCTCCTACGCACGATGAGCCGGCAGTAACGGTACCCCCTCCAGTTGATCCTCCATCGTCTTCGTCAGCACCCAACTCAAAACCCGTCGTTGAAGAAGGGCACGAGACAACTTCGCCTCCCAACCCTCTTTCAACACCACCATCCGCAGCGGCTCCAGTGGGTCCAAGACCACCTTCAGAACCTCCGCCCGCTGCAAAGCCGGCGTCGGTGGCAACGCCCGCTGCACCTTCAGACACTATGAGACCTGCTCCGGTTGGGGCTTTAGCACCTGAAGCGCAGACGAGCACTCCGACAACTCCTTTAGCGGAAGCGGGGCCTGTAACTGCAGCTGCGACCTCTCCTATAACCACAACTCTACCTCCTGCTAAAAGCCCACCAGTAGTCTCCCCAACGAATTCTAACGATCTTTGGAAAACTCGAGGACAAGATCCTTTGAACCTACGGACTCTCCGAAGTTGTGATATTGAACTTCGTTATAAACCGGCTTTATCTGAGTCTCTTCAAGAGCATCTTTTCACCTTCTACACACAATGCCTGGGGCCTATCCTTCGAACTTTTGAAAAAGAAGATTTTGCAACTGCTGCCTGTGTTCTTGATCAAATCTTTAAAGAACAATTGAAATTGAAGGATTTGACGGATTTTCCTCGTTCTGTTCGAGAACGAATTGTGAGTGTCCATGAATTAGGAGTAGATGGAATATCTCAAGTAATCTCCCTAGAAAAAATTCTGCGAAAAAACTTAAAGGATTATTTGTTAGTAAGTGGCAGTATTCCTGATGCCAGGGGATTATTGGAAACGGTTTTAAGAGCTCAGATGGGAATTCCTAAACCTGTTGTGCTTTCAACACCCGCACCAGAAGCACCGAGGCCGAACACTCGGACACCTCCTTTAGTGATAATACGCAGGGAAAGATCGGCAGCACCCCATGCGCCCGCTGCCGCACCAATGGGTTCACAACCTCGACCTCCTGCAAACCCGGCCGTAACCCATTCGCCCACAGGAGCGACAGATTCAGGAGGATCAATAAGTCGAATCATTAGACCTCGTGAGGAGAGATACGCCGCAACTTGTGCGACAGCTCTAAATGATGCTTCTCGATATCTTTTACTTGGATTGGCCGATCGTCCTACTGAATTGACTAAACCCGTAACTGCACAGGAAATTCATGATATAGCATCCAGAGCGGGTTTTAGAGGGACATCAGAACAGGTGATGCAGGCCATGGTCACGTTATCTACTGAAGCAGATCCTGGGAAAAGGCTGCTTGGGTGTTCAAATACGGGAGGCACCCCCCCCAAATATATACTGTGGATTGCTCCTCCAGGAACGTGCGTTTTAGAGGTTCTCGGAAGGTTTAGTCCCGTAATATCACAACCCCCTCAGGCAGATTCCATAAAAACCCCAGTCCAGCTGACAACCGAACAGGAAAAATTTTTAAGAGCGCTTCAAGAGTTTGGTTTGGGGTCATCCAGCAATTGGGTTGTAAGAGCACGTTTTGCTGAAAGTGGCTTAAAGCCTGAAGACTTAGCCCCTTCTCTTTTAAATCCTCAATCAGGCTTACCTTTGATTGAGCTACATCAATCCAGAAGCGCCTGGAGATTGACTCCGCATGGAACAAGAGTCTTAAACCTCCTTTCTTCTGAAACATCTGGGGATCATCACGGTTTTGCCCTGATTCCCATTGGCATGGGGATGGAGGGGGCACAGATCCCAAAAGGCCTTCATCATCTGAAGGATTTCATCCTGGAAAATGGAATTCGTGAAGTTTGTGACCATCCAGTTTTTGCAGTGGGGGTTTTGGCATTGGGAGCGGGGATTTACTTTCTTTTTAACGGAAAAAAATCCCATCGATCCGTCTTTTCCCTTCAAGCGGTTTTTGCAGCCGCCGGCCTTGGTCTGGCGACGGGGTTGAATGAAAGACCCGGGCAAAACGATTCTCCATTAGGCAGAAGAGCTCAGGTGCAAATCGTAAACGAAGAAAAGAAAACGCCTGAAATCAGAAAGCTTTCCCCTCTCCCGAGAGCCACTCACCTGAGTTTGTGGGGTGAGCGCCGGCCTCGGTAATTTTGAAGTTCATCCAGGGCGGGAGGACTTTCGAGAAGAGAAGGTTTTGGTTTTTGAGTGTGTTTTAGGGAATGACAGAAATGGAGCGGGTGATCGACTGCACCATCTGATCGACATCTTCGTCGGTCCAGTGCTCATGAGTGGAGTGGGTTGGCTCGGAGGATGAAGCTGGAGAAGCGGGTTCTGACTGCGCTTTTTCCATCAGGCTTTGATACTCCACATAATCGATTAAAATTTTGGAAGGACGGCCATGGCGGGTGATGACGATTCTTGCGCTTTCCTGAAGGATCTCGGCAAAATTGCTGCGGGCCTCACTCACATTGAAAAACTTGAGTCGACCGAGTTTTTGATCTTCAACCTCAAAATGTGGACGTGCAGCCGTTTCTTTTTTCATCCTTCTCCCCGATGGGTGGAAATCAGTTTAAAAAGGTTTTGCCTGATTTTTCTTTGTGATCCAGATTTGAAAGAGAAAAAAATCCTACCAAAAACAACAAAGCCCCGACAGGAAAAAATCCTGCGGGGCTTTGTGGATTCAAACCGTCAAAACGACGATTTAAATTTTACCTTGTAACAGGAAGGCAATAACCCAGGCCAGAATGACCAATGATTCGATCAGGGCCAAACCTAAAATCATGGGGGTCTGGATCTTGTTGGCAGCTGAAGGATTGCGGGCGATTCCTTCAAGAGCGGAAGAAGCGGCGCGTCCCTGAGCGAGGGTTCCACCTAAAGCGGCGATACCGATGACAATGCCGGTTCCAATGGCGAGGGCAGATTTGTAACCTTCTCCACCCGAGGTGGCGACTTCTTCAGCGGCAGAAGCCATGGCGGTGAAAAAGATGGAGGAGAGTCCCGCTAAAAGCGAGTAGAAGAGTTTCTTCATGGTTTTTCCTTTGGTTGAAAATTTTCAACCGGTTAAGTTCCTGACTGCACGACTCTGGATTTCTTCGAAAAGTGCGGAAGACATCGATTCGCGAACGAATCGGATATTAATGATGCTCTTCGTGGGCGGCTGCCAGCGAGATGTAAATCGTCGTGAGCAGCGTGAATACGAAGGCCTGCACGAAGGCAACGAAGATCCCCAGGATCATGAAGGCCACAGGAACAATCAGCGGAACCAAGCCAGCAAATGTTTGCAGCACCAGGTGATCCGCAAAGATATTACACAAAAGACGTAGGGATAAGGTTAAGGGACGAATCGAGGTACCAAACAGCTCGATGGGCAAAATCATCATTCCCATCAAAAGGGTAAGTACCCAGCTTGAAAATTTTGGACCCGCAAAATGGCGGAAATAATTTACAAACCCCTGCTCTTTAATACCAATCACATTGAAATAAATGAACACGCACAGGGCGCAGGCGAGGTTGGTATTGATGCTGTTGGTGGGTGGGGGAAAGCCCGGGATGAGACCGAGCATGTTGGAGGTAAAGATGAAAATAAAAATCGTTGCGACGAAGGGAAAATATTTTTGGGCCCCATGACCAATGACCCCTTCCATTAATCCCAGGATATTTTCAAGGATAAGCTCGAACACGTTGGTGAGTGTCACGCGGTTGGAAGGAACTACAGCCTGTTCCAGGCGGATGAGTTTTCCGCGGACTAGCAATCCTGCAAAGATCAAAAGAAGAGCCACAATCGCGGCTGTAATCACATGGACATTTCCATGCACCAAAGGATGGGGAATAAAGTGCGTAAAGAGATCAAAATGTTGTTCCATAAAAAATCCGTTATTTTTGCTTGAGGAAGTGACTTAGCACACCACCCATCGCGACCAGAAAACCAACCACAAAGGCTACGGGATGGAGGGGGGTTTTTAAAATTGAAAAGGCGAGGATCCCTACCAAAAGTGGGTATTTGAGCAAAGAAAAAAATACTAAAGATGTTTTTCTTTCTGCGTTTCCAAAAAACCCTTTCACCGTGCGGGTTAAGGCCCAATAGTTTCCCAGGAAAAGCAGGCCTCCAAATATGAAACTGATCAGATTTTTTTTGATCTCGAAACTACTCATCCTGCGAATTCTTCCATTTGAGAATGCGGTAAAGATTGTAAAATCCCGATCCTGCCCCCAAAAAAAGTCCCAACATCATCAGCCAGGGATCTGTCTGCCAGTGCTTATCTAGCCATTGGCCCACAAAAACTCCCGCGAGCATGGATCCTACCAGTTGAAAACCTACTGCACCGTAGGTTCCAAAGGCGATGAACCAGGTGTCTCGATCCGATTTTTTATTGGGAGGAGGAGTCATAGTCAGGTGGCCCGCGGGTAACATGGGCTTTTTTTGCGGTCAATGAAAGCTTCGCAAGGGTTTTTTAAATACGAGGCTTTTTTAATGAATCCTTTTTATTAGACCTTCGGCAAGGGGTGGTTTGAATGGAGGGTGGAAAGAAAAAGAGAATGGACCATCCCTGCCTTGACATTAAGAAACCGTTTTTCTACGGTGCGCTGCCTTTGACATCCGATGTAGGTTTAAAGCTCCCATCGTCTAGCGGCCTAGGACGTCGCCCTCTCACGGCGAAGACCGCGGGTTCGAATCCCGCTGGGAGCGTGAAATTTGGTGCCAGCCAAAGTTCCTCCTTGAGCGACAATTGGCAAAACCCCTGTGGCTAAAAGGCTGAATGAAAACCGATCATTTTTTTAGGAAACTTTTCTTCAGCTCATCATATCTTTCCTCAATCAATAACTATTAAAATGATGAAAACGATCGAGGAAGCAAAGGCCTAAATTCATTCTTCTTTGATAGGCCCCGGCTCTTATTTCACCCCGCGTGTCTTTGATTTGTCAGTTATTATCTATAATGCCAAACTTCAGGGCTCATTCCTGGCTTCCCTAATTAATGGTATTTAAGAGGCAACCACGTTCCATGTTCCTGATAGAAAATATCGGAATAATGAATTGATTCGACAGGTGAGTCAGATCTCGTGTGGGGAGCAAGCCTTCTGGTTCTATACTACTGATCCCGACAATTGCATAAGTATCATCCATTGGATCAAAGAATGCGATTATGACTGTATGGTGGACAAACCGCTTTCCGATTTTGAAACCAAGCGTGCCGTACAAGGTGCTATCTCTTACCACGGACTCCTTAGCGGCAGTGATGGTTGGTTGTTCTTACATGAATATCATCCGGATAATGAGTTCATTATTTCCTTTCATGGCCCATCCGATCTTTGTCAGAAGCTAAGTTTTATTCTGCAGTGTACAGCGACAGAATAAATAAATTCTGACGAGTTACACGTCGGTGCCAGGCACGTGGGGAAGGGGGTTGAAAAACAAAGAGAATGAGAGAAAAAATCGAGCATGGGCTTTTGGATAAGTAGGTAGAGAAATCATGGATGCACAGAATCAACAGAGCCATTCCCCAGAAAACAATCACACCTATTTTCAATCGCTTCTTTTTCAGGCCAAGGCGGCCGGTTTAAGAATTTTACGATCGGCAAAAGATCGCCTCAATAAAATCCCCACCCATCCAAAATCTTCTTTCAATAACCCAGCAACCCTTCTCGCCTGCGTGTCCACGCCCCTGTGGGATCTCACCCACGAGCGTGAAATTAAACTAACCGCTGGAAAAGTTCACAACCTGCGAATTGCCGCGACGGCTTTAAACGGGGTTTTGATTGCGCAAAATCAAATTTTCAGTTTTTGGTCACAGCTGGGTCGTCTCACTCGAAGTAAAGGGTATGTCCCAGGTCGGGAAATTCAGGCGGGGTGTGTGGTCCCTTCGATTGGGGGAGGCATTTGTCAGCTGACCAACTCTCTATATGAAGCCGCACTAAAATCCGGGTGCGAAATTTTAGAGCGCCACGGGCATACACGTAAAACCGCTCAAACTCCCGAGCTGGATGCCACGGTTTTTTGGAACTATGTCGATTTACGCTTCCGCGCGCGGCAAGAGATTCAGCTTCAAATTCATCTGGATGAAGATTTTCTTCACGTTCGTTTTTTTGGGCAGCAGCCCTCCGGCGTACTTCCTGCCGTTGCCTCTCATCCCTCTGACACTTCCCACGCCAAGAGCTGTGAAACCTGTGACAATGTTCATTGTCACAAAATGATTTCTTCCGAAAAAGGTGCAAGCGCTTTGCGTAAGGGTTATTTGCTGGATGAGTATTGGCCCGAATTTGATGCCTGGATTTTATCTCAAAAAAAGCAATCCGATTTTTATCTGATTCCCCTCAATGGACAGCGCTTTAAAAAAAGCAATTACGCCTGGAGCCCCTCCATCCTTTCACACGCAAAAACAACCTGGTTTCAAACCTTAAAGTGGAGCCGAAAAATGAGAGGGCTTGCCGCTCAAGGGGCCTTACGCCAGCGTGCCCTTTTACGGCGCGATGAAGAGCTCGCCCACGTGTATGCGAAAAAACTTCCGACTGAGGTACGTGAGTGCACGATCTCCCAAAATCTGCTGGCGCCTCTTTGGAAAACAGGGATTTTGGGAGGACGAAGTTTTCAGGTTTTGATGACACGACTTCCGCTTAAGATTTTACAGATGCAACTCGATGAGGCTGCGGCCCTTTTGCCTGAAGCAAAAACCCTGCGTGATTTTCGTGATACCTCCAATCTCATGGAAGTTGAATGGGAGGCTCTCCAGGCCGCGAATGCGATCATTACCCCGCATCAGCACATCGCTACGATTTTTCCAGAAAAAACCATTCATCTCCCCTGGCAGCTTCCCCTTCTTAAAAATAGAAAATGGACAAAGGGTCGGCGTGTGATTTTTCCCGCAACCACGGCCGCGCGCAAAGGCGCGTATTGGGTGCGTGAGATCGTAAAGGAGCTTGGATGCGAGCTGGTGGTGGTGGGAGGAAATGTCGAAGGTAAGAATTTTTGGGAAGGGATCAACCTTCTTCAAAAATCATGGGCCGAGACGTGGTGGGATCAGGCCGGTCTTGTGATCTTGCCGGCCTTTATCGAGTTTAAACCTCGGGCTTTACTTCTCGCGCAGGCATTGGGTTTGCCGATCATCGCCTCTCAAGCCTGCGGAGTTTCTGCTTCGGAAGGTGTGACGGTTTTTCCAACCGAAGACAAAGAGGCCTTTTTCAAATGTGTGCGTGAGCAGTATTTAAAGCTTCGCTCCTTGTAATGACGCCCGCACCGTCTTTGCGATCCGCCAAAGGCGGACCCAGGCGAATGCAGTGAAGCGAAGCCATCCAGGAATTAGAAGACAGAAGATAGAATGCAGAATCCAGAATTCAGGAGACAGAAGAAAAACATTGAAGATCAATTTTTCGGTAGGGGTTTATGGTCATAGACCCCTACCATCCATTTAGCGGGTTCCATGTCCGACCTCTTCATGACATTTGGCACAAGGGATATTCCCCTCTTCCGATTTTTCCCGACAAGACAATGAAAATAACCACCAGCCAGCGTGTCTGTGTAGGAGATTGCTTTGATTGGGTTGAGTTCGGGTTCATGGGACTTAAACCTTGCGTTTCAATAGAGAACAAACCACGAACCCTCGAAAGCCCCTTATGAGATAAATCATAAGATCCAACCCTTGCCTGTCTGAAAGTTTAAAGTTGTCTGGATGGAGAGAAATTTGAGGGGAGTAAGAATTTCCTCCCAAATCACGTAAGGCGAGTGAGTAAAAAAGTTAAGGATTCTCTAAAGATGAAAAAAGTGTAGCAACCTCATACGGATCTTGCCGATATGAATCTTAGATGAAGGAGAGTATCCTTATAAGGGTACTTCCTCGCTGTTTTACAAAGTTTCTTCATTTTCGCTCAGCCTTATTAAGGAAAGAACCATGAGTATTTTTGATTTATCAAATTTAAAAGCGCTTCCCGGTAAAGTCATGCAGGAGGTGGGAAATGCTCTATCTTCCCAACCTCCGGCAGAAGCCCCGCCTCCTGATCAAGGGAACCAAGAATCTCCAGGTCCAGATCAAAAAGATCTGGCTCAAGCCGGAAAAAATCTGAAAGATCTGGAAAGACGGGCCCCAGAAGCCAGCGACGTTAAAGTAGGTGTCGAGGCAGGCCCTCCCCCTCCTTCACCCGAAGAAACTGATCCTAAAAAAGCCGAAGCGGTCGAAGTGGCCAATGCAGAGTATCAGCTTGCTCAACTACAAAGGCAGGAAGCCTTAAAGAGGGTAGAAGGTGCTAACGCGACCCTGAAAAAAGCCGAACAGGCTCATCATGATGTGATTTATGCGGATAAACCGCTCTTTCCGGATGGCGATAAGATCCATAATGAAGCGGTGTTATTTCGTGGTATCAGGAACAAGGCCAATGAATTGGCGGTTGATGCCTATGCCAGATTAGCCGCAGCGGAGGCGAAGGTTGCTATGGCCGAAGCAGCCCTCGCTGTAGCTCAAACCAGTGAAGGCTTAAAACCTGCGGATCCAGGCCCTGCCACACCCAAGGCGGCGGTAGATGCAGCAGCGAAGGCGATGCAGAGTGCCGAAGTTGCGCAGGCTCAGGTTGAAGGAAATGCAGCGGGATGTGATGAAGCCTTTGTGAAGGCCAGGGCCAACTCGGTACTTTCAAAAAGCTCGGCCGATCAGGCGATAGCCATTCGCGATCTGCATTTTCAGGCGGCGAAAGAAGATCCTTATAATCTTTCCAAGGCAGAAGATGCTCTCAGTACCGCTCAGGCAGCCGATTCGGCGGCCGCTCTTTCCAGCGCCGCAGCGAACGCGACCGTTAAGGCCGCCCTGGCAAAGGTCGAATCTTTAGTAAATGCAAATGATCCTTCCGAGCTTGAACTGGCTCAAGGCGCTCTCACCCGCGCCCAGGCAGATGCCGCCCAGGCAGCCAGCGTCTCGCGTACCGCAACTCATGGCGCTCAGGTGGCGAGAGAGCATCTGGAGTCTTTGAATGGAGAAGGTGTTGCTGCAGCCAACCAGCAGGCTCGAGCGAAAAATGAGAATGCCGAAAAACTTCAGCAAGATGCCCATGAAAAAATCGTTGAGGCAAACTCTGGGGTTTACAATCCCACCGATGTTGTTCTTGCCGATCAGGCAGCTCAAAAAGCCCGCGCGGCTGCAGTAGAAGCTTTGGTAAAAGCGGATGAAACCGTCCGTTTGGCTTCCTCTCGCCTGGATACGATTAGCGCCCGACCCGATTATCCTGGTAAGGCTTCCGAAATGAAAGTTGCCCTCGATGCCTTGGTGACGGCGCAGGTAGAAGCCAGGAGAGCACACCTCCTTGAAAAACAAACCGCCGAGGCCGCTCGCAATGCGAATGATCAAAGAATGGCTGTCAATGAGGTGGTAGAAGGCTACTCACTTGATGCAGCCCGTGCTGCTGAAAAAGCTCGGGTGGCACAAGCACAAATAGAAGAGGTTGCTTTTGATAAAAACATGAAAAATCCGGGAGGGCGACTCGAAGTGATTTGGTCCATGGACAGAAAAATTCAGGAAGCCAAATCCCAGTTTCAGATAGCATTCAATAGCCGAAACAGGATGTTACACATTAGTAAAAAGTCGATGGATGCATTAAACGACCATCCTGACGATTACGCCCGATTACAAAATACAATTAAAACCCTAAGGACTAATCAGGATTCCGCAGATTTAACATTGGTTGCCGCCAGAACCGTGGTGGAGTCTATAGATTTGAAAATCAGAAAGCTTTCAGAAACGCCTCTTTCCAATCCAGATCGGCAGAAGGATCTGGATCAGGCAAAAGCCGATCTAAACACTGCAAAAGATCAACTGCTTGAAGCAGAAAATATGGCTGAGGGCCTTCGTATTCATCAGAGTAACCTGCAAAAAAAGCTGCCAAGTGCTTAGCAGTTTTTATTTTGATCAAGACTGCAAAATCTCTCGCTTGTTTCTTTACTCAATATCCCGGCTGATCAGACTTCAGGAGATTTCGATTCTAAAAATTTAAGAAGTTAAGAGAATGGGATGAAAAAAATTATTTTTTTATCCCCAACGCAAGCTCGATCATTTGCAACTCTTTTAACTGATCGCGAATCTCTGCGGCGCGCTCGAAGTCGAGTTTTTTAGCGGCCTCGAGCATTTCTTTTTTCAGGTTCTCAATCAAGCCCGGAACCTCGTGAGGAGGAATGGATTTTTTCTCGGCATTTTCAACCTCTAAAGGCACCGTGAAGTAATCCTGCTCCGGAACGGTTTCTAGAATGCGCGAGATTTTTTTCTGGACGGTTTTGGGGGAGATTTTATTTTCGCGATTGTATTCTTCCTGAATCGCCCGTCGTCTCTCGGTTTCGGAAATCGCACGCTTCATCGAATCGGTCATCTGATCGGCGTAAAGAATCACGAGTCCTTCCACGTTTCTCGCGGCACGACCAAAGGTTTGAATAAGCGAACGATCTGATCTTAAAAATCCTTCCTTGTCGGCATCAAGAATCGCGACCAGTGAAACCTCAGGCAAATCGAGTCCTTCCCGCAAAAGATTAATTCCAATCAACACATCGAATTCCCCCAAACGCAGGCTGCGCAGAAGCTCTACGCGCTCGATCGTATCGATATCCGAATGCAGGTATCGAACCTGAACTCCTAAGGATTGATAGTATTTGGTGAGATCCTCGGCCATTCTCTTGGTGAGAGTGGTGATAAGCACGCGCTCGTTTTTGTCGACGCGTTCTCGGATTTCATTGAGCAGATCATCCACCTGATGCTGGGTAGGGCGAACAGAGATCTTCGGATCTACCAGGCCCGTGGGACGAATGACCTGCTCCACCACCTCGCCGTGACTTTGCTTAAGCTCATAATCGGCGGGCGTGGCCGAAACATAAATCGATTGATAAACGCGCGCTGAAAATTCTTCAAATTGAAGAGGACGGTTGTCGAGCGCCGAAGGAAGACGAAAGCCATAATCCACCAGCGATTTTTTGCGTGCCTGATCGCCGTGATACATGCCGCGAATCTGTGGAATCGTCAGATGAGATTCATCCACCATGAGTAAAAAATCTTTTGGATAATAATCGAGCAAGGTCGGCGGCGGTTCGCCGGGAGCGCGGCCGGTTAAGTGGCGCGAGTAATTCTCAATTCCTTTGCAAAATCCGATTTCCTCCATCATCTCTAAATCAAACTGCGTGCGCTGCTCGATGCGCTGTTTTTCAACGAGCTTGTTGTTTTCGTAAAAATACTGGATGCGCTGGGCGAGCTCTTCGCGAATGGCCTCCACGGCCGATTTCAAGGCGTGGTCCCACGTGACATAGTGACTGGCAGGATAGATCGCGATCTTGTCGAGCTCTTGCAGGGTTTCGCCGCGCAGCGGATCGATCTCGGTGATTCGGTCGATCTCATCCCCAAAAAACTCAACGCGAATTGCACGCTCTTCTTCATGTGCCGGAAAAATCTCCACCACATCGCCGCGCACGCGAAAAGTGCCGCGGTGAAAATCGTAATCGCCGCGCTGGTATTGGATTTTCACCAGATCTTTTAAAATGAGATTGCGATCAGCTATTGTGCCTTTCTCCAGAAAAACGAGCAGCCCATGATAGGCCTCGGGCGAGCCCAGACCATAAATGCAAGAGACACTGGCGACGATGATGACGTCATTGCGCTCAAGCAACGCGCGCGTCGCAGAGTGGCGGAGCTTGTCGATCTCTTCGTTGATCGCCGAATCTTTCTCGATATAAAGATCGCGCGCCGCAACGTAGGCTTCGGGCTGATAGTAGTCGTAGTAGCTGACAAAATACTCGACAGCGTTCTCAGGAAAAAAGGACCGAAACTCCGAATAGAGCTGGGCAGCGAGTGTTTTGTTGGGCGCCATCACCAGCGTGGGTTTGCATACCCGCGCAATCACCTGCGCCATCGTGTAGGTTTTTCCAGATCCTGTTACTCCCAAAAGGGTCTGATGCTTTTTTCCCTCCAGGACACCGCGCGATAAAGCCTCGATCGCAGTCGGCTGATCGCCGCAGGGAGAAAAGTCGGAAATAAGTTTGAAAGGTTTCATGAGAGATAAATGGATGAGATTTTTTAACGATCGATTCTGTTCGCCCTGAGCCCGAGCCACCAAAGGAGGATTGAAAGAAGATTGATTTTCAATGTTTTACTTCTGTTCTCTGATTCTTCCCCTTTCCCTTTCAATGGGACGAAGTACCCGAAGAGTGGAGGGTGCCCTGCCGTAGGCAGGAGGTTAGGGGAGAAATTAAATTTTCACCCTCCCTCCAACTCCAGCCTGTCAAAGGCGGGAGGGCATTTGCGGGCGACGCATGCGTCACCATTACCGAAAAATTGATCTTGAATCTTTTTTCTGACTTCTGACTTCTGAATTCTGTCTTCTAACTTCCGTTTTCTTAAGAGCATCCTGTAACTTAAACCCTCTCAATCACACACGCCCAAGCTTCTACCTGTGGCTTTTCCAGGTTCGTCTCAAACAGGGCAGGACGGATTTCCAACACCCGCCATCCATTTTTAAATGCATTTCGAATCTCATCTTCACACACCCGACGAGGTCCCCAGGTGCCCGGTTCGCGCTCGCTAAAACAGAGCAACCGATAAATTCCCGATGGGTTTAAAACCGAGGCCAGACTTTGAACGTAGCGCAGGCGATCTTCATCGGAAAAAACATGAAAAAGACCAGAGTCTAAAATCGAGTGAAAACGACCGACTCCCGCAAGCTCAAGGGCGTTTGCAGTTTTAAAGGACGCGCTTAAGTTTCTTTCCTTAGACTTTTGATTCGCGCGGGCAATCGCGGTGGGAGCGCTGTCGATGCCAATCACCTCCAGCCCTTTCTCTGCCAGAAAAAGGGCGTTTTCACCTGTGCCGCAACCAATATCCAGCACGGGTCCCTTCCATTCTCCTTCGGCGTAAAACTTTAACACCTCTGCCTGCGGACGGCCAATCTCCCAGGGCGGTACACCTTGATAGGAGGACTCAAAACCATTTGCGTCCAAAGCGACATTTCTTAAATCTTCATTCAAGCTCATAATTTCCTCTTCAAATTGGATGGGATGAGGCGAGTAGGAAAGATTAGGACTGCTGAGAATTTTGGATCAAAACAAGATCATCCCGATGAATCACTTCATCCAGATATTTATATCCCAATATTTTTTCAATCTCGGTGGTTTTGGCGCCACGGATTTTTTCGATTTCAGAAGAGGAATAAGTGACCAAACCTCTGGCAAAGACTTTTCCTTCTTCGGTTTTTAAATCTACCGGATCGCCAATCCCAAAATTTCCTTTCACCCAACGCACTCCGGAAGGAAGCAGGCTTTTCCCTTTTTGAAGCAGGGCCTCGGCGGCACCGGCGTCGACGATTACTTCACCCAAAGGTTTTAGGGCGTAAGCCATCCAGTGTTTGCGCCGGTTAAGTTGGGCGGATTCATTTTGTGCAAGAATGAGGGTGCCCAAGTCTTCGCCCAGTGCCAGGCGCTTGAGCCCGTTCTTGGTGTGCCCGCTCGCGATGAGAGTGGGAATCCCAAAGTAGGCGGCCTTTTGCGCGGCCTCGAGTTTTGTGATCATGCCGCCTGTGCTTCCCAAACGTTGGGTGTCTTTGGCCAAACCACGCACCTCGTCGGTGATATCTTTGAGGAGGGGAATGCGCTCGGCCTCGGGATGCGTGCGGGGATCAGCGGTGTAGAGTCCGTCGCGGTCGGTTAGAATCACCAGCAAATCGGCCTCGACGACATTCGTCACTAAAGCAGAAAGATTGTCGTTGTCCCCAAAACGGATTTCTTCAACCGAGACCGTATCATTTTCATTGATGATCGGAATCAGACCAAACTGCAAAATCTCGGCGATTGCATGACGGGCGTTTAGGTAGCGATGCCGATGGGATAAATCCTCGCGGGTGAGTAAAATCTGGGCGATTCCCAATCCCTTTTTTGCGAACACTTTTTCATAGTGGTTCATTAAAACGCTCTGACCGACCGCCGCAATGGCCTGTTTTTGGGAGATCTCACGAGGTTTGCGTTTAAGCCCCAGCTTGGCCATGCCACAGGCAACTGCGCCCGATGAGACGAGAATCACTTTTTTATTTTGATGAGTAAGGGCGGCGATATCGGAGGCCAGGCGACGAAATGCTGTAGGATCGAGCTCACCTTTGGAATCGGTGAGGAGCGAACTTCCGATTTTGACTACCCAGGTTTTAGCTTGTTGGATGAGGGTGCGGTAGGATTCGGTCATGGTTGGGGGAGATAGCTCGAAGAAAATAAAAAATCACGAAAGAATTTTGAAATGCAAGACGGGGAAATGAGGTTAAATTTTTGATCTTAGGTGTCTGATTTTTTCTGCCGGCTGATAAATTCACCCAGTTCCGAAATCATCTCGCGAATGCCTTCCTGGGTGGCAGCGGAAATCGCAAAGACTTTTTTCTTTCGCTTTTTAAAATGACCGAGGAGGGGGGTTAAATCTTTACGATCAGCAAGGGAGTCAATTTTGGTCAGCAAAATCCATTCGGTTCGCTTTAAGAATTCGGCCTTGGAGGCTTTCAGTTCAGCGCGGATTTCCTCATAGTTGGCAAGGGGGTCTTGAGTGGGGTCGGAGACATCCAAAAGATGTAAAAAGATTTTTGTTTTCTCGATGTGTTTTAAAAACTGATGACCAAGGCCAGTCCCCAAATGCGCTCCTTCGATCAGGCCCGGAATATCGGCCACAGTAAAAGAGAAAAAGTTTTTGCCTGCAGCGCCCTGTTCCTGAAAGGGCTGCACCACGCCTAATTGAGGGACTAAAGTGGTGAAAGGATAGTCTGCAATTTTGGGACGAGCATGGGAAATAGTAGAAAGAAGAGTAGATTTGCCAGCATTGGGTTTACCGATCAGCCCCACATCCGCCAAAAGTTTAAGCTCTAAGGTAATCCAGCGCTCTTCGCCAATCAATCCTTTGTCTGCCCGACGGGGCGCCCGGTTAGTAGGAGTTGCAAAATGGATATTCCCCCAACCCCCTCGTCCTCCTTTGGCGACTTCAAAACGTTGATCGATCTCTGAAAGATCGGCCAGGGTTTCTCCCTCCCCATCCTTTATCAAGGTTCCCACTGGGACTTTTAACAACAGATCTTCTCCGGATTTTCCGTAACGATCTTTTCCCTGACCATGATGGCCTCTCTCGGCCTTAAAATGTTTTTTATAATGAAAATCGGCCAGGGTTCCCATTTGGGAATCGGCCTGAATGACAATGCTTCCGCCGCGTCCGCCGTCACCCCCATTTGGCCCTCCACGTGGCTCATGGGCCTCGCGTCGAAAGGAACAACAGCCGTTTCCGCCATCCCCGGCTTTGACAAAAATTTTGGCCTCGTCGATGAATCGCATGATTGGTATTGTGTATGGGCGATTTCTCCAGGAAGGATCGAGAATGTCATCTTTCACGAGGAGCTTTACACCCAAAGGAACAACAGCCCTTTAAGGTGAAAATCCGAACAAGGAAATTGACCTCAAAGAGCTGTCATAAAACCGGTGATTGAAAATTTAAATTACTTTGAGCTTAGGCAGGATTGGAAAGAGGTAACACGCTCACCTTTTTGCGATCGCGTCCTTTACGCTCGTATTTCACAATTCCATTGATCTTGGCAAAAAGGGTCCAGTCTTTTCCAACACCTACATTTTGACCAGGATGAATTTTGGTACCGACCTGACGCACCAAAATGGTTCCGGCATGGACTTTCTCGCTGCCATAAGCTTTAACACCTCGGCGCTGTCCATTTGAGTCACGACCATTGCGGGAAGATCCGCCTGCTTTCTTGTGTGCCATATCAAACCGTTTGGAGTGATGGATGATGAGTGATGGATTTATCAATCCACAACTCTGAGCCCACGACTCACAAACTCCATTTAAGCATTAATTTTTACAATTTTAACTTCGGTGTAATCCTGACGATGGCCCTGCTTTTTGGCATAGCCTTTTCGGCGCTTCTTTTTGAAAACCAGGACTTTTTTATCGCGCGCGGTTTTTAAAATCTGACCTTCGACCTTTGCTTCTGGAATGAGAGGAGTTCCGACTTTCACGTCTGTTCCATTATTATAGAAGAGAACATGGTTGAAGTGGATGGATTGACCTTCGACGCCTGGAAGTTTCTCGAATCGAACCCGGTCACCTTCCTGAACTTTATACTGCTTTCCGCAGGTATGAATGATTGCGTACATGGTAAACAAGGTCCTGAGCCTGAATCAAACGACTTGAAAGGCTCACAACCTATCCTTATTAGGGGTTTTTGTCTCGCACAGCCATGGGCTGACTTTTGGCGAAGCGCCGCTCTTATCTTACCTTTCCTGGCGAAGTCAAGATCGTTGCGTTTTAGATTGCAAATACCTCTTGAATTTTCAAGATGTTCAAGGCTAATAAAAAAATTCCAGCCAGGGTACGAATCTTCGATCACTCTTCCTCCCGGATGAAAGAAAACCTCTGGAGAATCGGGGGTAGATCCCTGTCTTTAATAGTGAAACCTACTAATCCTCTAACGAAAAAGAGTCTGCCGATGGATAGGATGCAACAAAAAGGTCTTTATTGTCCCTCTCAGGAACACGATAGCTGTGGGGTCGGATTTGTCGCCCATATGAAGGGCAAGAAGTCTCACGAGATTGTTCAAAAGGCTGTTTTGACTCTAAATAACCTGGAGCATCGAGGTGCCTGTGGTTCTGAAGTCAATACCGGAGACGGCGCGGGAATATTAATCCAAATCCCCCATGAGTTTTTGGCTCAGGAGTTTGGTCGTTTAAAAATTACCCTTCCTCCTCCTGGCAAATATGGGGTGGGGACCCTGTTTCTAAGTCGTGATCTGGCACAGGGTCAACGTGCCGAAGAAATTCTCAAATCGATTGTTTTGCGGGAAGGACAGGAATTTTTGGGATGGAGAGAAGTGCCGGTAGATGATTCGATGATTGGAAAAACGGCCCGCGACGTCATGCCAGTCATGAAGCAGTTTATTGTTGGACTTGGAAAAGAAGGCCCCAGGCTTTCGGGGCTCATCGATGAGGCCTTTGAGCGTCGTCTGTTTATCATCCGTAAATGCTTTGAAAATGAAATTCGTGCCTCCGGCATGAAAGACTGGAATCAGTTTTACATTCCATCCCTCTCTACCCGCACCCTGATCTATAAAGGAATGCTCATCTCGACGCAGTTGGAGGGCTTTTTTCCGGATCTTAATAATCCAGCCATGGTTTCTGCCCTGGCTCTCGTCCATTCCCGATTTTCAACCAATACTTTTCCTAACTGGGAACTGGCCCATCCGTTCCGTCTCATTGCCCACAATGGAGAAATCAATACCTTGCGTGGAAACATCAACTGGATGCGCGCGCGCGAGGCGTTATTCCAATCCGATCTTTTTGGGGATGAGATCAAAAAAATACTGCCGGTCATTCGTGAGTTTGGATCAGATTCCGCCAGTTTTGACAATGCCCTGGAAATGCTCGTGATGGCGGGACGCTCACTGCCTCATGCCGTGATGATGATGATCCCCGAAGCGTGGGCGGGGCATGAGACGATGAGTCGTGAGAAAAAGGATTTTTACGAATACCATGCCTGTTTGATGGAGCCCTGGGATGGTCCGGCGTCGGTGGCCTTTACCGATGGTCGCATGATCGGAGCCATTTTAGATCGAAACGGACTAAGGCCTTCCCGCTACTATGTCACGAAAGATGATTTGGTGATTATGGCCTCCGAAGTGGGTGTGTTGGATATTGCTCCCGAAAACGTTGTGTTAAAAGGACGTTTGCAGCCAGGGAAAATGTTTTTGGTCGATATTCAGGAAGGTCGTATTGTCGATGATCAAGAAATCAAAAGTGCCCTTTCAACCGAAAATCCTTATGGTAACTGGCTTAAAAAACACTTGGTGAAACTTGAAAGTCTTCCAGCCTCTCCCCATCTTCCAGAGCCCGATCATGCCACGGTCACCAAACGGCAATCCATTTTTGGATATAGTCAGGAAGATGTTCAGCTTCTTATGATGCCCATGGCGGCGACGGGTGAAGAAGCAATTGGTTCGATGGGTGCCGATACTCCTCTGGCCGTTCTTTCCGATCGACCCCAGAGTTTATTCAATTACTTTCAGCAGCTGTTTGCTCAGGTCACGAATCCGCCGCTCGATGCTATCCGCGAAGAGTTGGTAACTTCGGTCGATACAACCATTGGCGCCGAAGAAAACCTGCTTTCTCCCAAACCCGAGAGTTGTCATCAGATTAAACTGAAAAATCCCATTCTCGATAACGATGAGTTGGCAAAGCTCAAACACCTGGAGGCAAACCCGCATCAAGGGTTTAAGGCCTGTGTTCTGCCGATTTTGTTTCCCGTGAGTGAAGGAGAGACCGGATTGGTAAAAAGCCTGGAAACTTTGTTTGCCAAGGCCAGCGAGGCGATTCGGCAAGGGTGTAATGTCTTAATCCTTTCTGACCGAGGCGTTTGTGAAGATCTCGCGCCCATTCCCAGCCTGCTTGCAACGGCAGGTTTGCACCATCACCTGGTACGCGAAGGGACCCGCTCGAAAGTTGGATTGGTGATTGAGTCCGGTGAGCCGCGCGAAGTCCATCATTTTGCATTGCTGGTCGGTTATGGGGCAGGGGCGATCAATCCCTATCTTGCGTTTGAAACCTTAGATGATCTCATCCGCGAGAAAGTCTTGCAGAAAATCGATCATCCCACGGCGGTTGCCCACTATATCAAGGCCGCCAAGAAGGGGATTGTGAAGATCATGTCGAAGATGGGGATTTCCACCATTCAAAGTTACCGAGGCGCTCAGATTTTTGAAGCGGTGGGAATCAATAAAGAAGTCATCGATCGCTACTTCACACATACCTCCACCCGGATCCAGGGGATTGGGATGGATGTGATTTATCAGGAGATTTTAAAGCGCCACCGCAAATCCTTCCCGATGCGTGTTTCGGCGCCCTTACGACTCGATGTGGGTGGAAATTATCACTGGAGACGCGAAGGCGAGCAGCACTTGCTCAATCCGGAAACGATCAGCCGGTTGCAAAATGCCACGCGCATCAATTCTTATCAGGAATATAAAGAGTACGCTCGCTGGGTAAATGAGCAAAGCGAGCATTTGTGCACCCTGCGCGGGCTTTTCGAATTCAAAAAGAGAAACCCCATTCCAATCGAACAGGTCGAGCCGGCAAAAGAAATCGTCAAGCGCTTTAAGACCGGTGCGATGTCGTTCGGATCGATCAGTAAAGAAGCTCACGAGACGCTGGCAATTGCCATGAACCGAATGGGGGCGAAATCCAATACTGGAGAAGGCGGAGAAGATCCTGCGCGCTTTACGCCCTTAGCCAATGGCGATTCCAAAAAAAGCGCGATCAAACAAGTGGCTTCGGGCCGCTTTGGGGTCACGAGCGAATACCTGGTGAATGCCGAAGAGATTCAGATCAAGATCGCTCAGGGCGCCAAACCAGGCGAGGGCGGGCAGCTTCCCGGACATAAAGTCTATCCTTGGGTGGCCAAGGTGCGTTTTTCCACTCCTGGAGTGGGCTTGATTTCCCCACCGCCACATCACGACATTTATTCCATCGAAGATCTGGCCCAGCTCATTTACGATCTTAAAAATGCCAATCCCCGTGCACGCATCAGCGTGAAGTTGGTTTCTGAAGTCGGTGTTGGAACTGTTGCCGCGGGCGTTGCCAAGGCCCATGCGGACCTGGTGCTCATCTCCGGCTACGATGGTGGAACGGGGGCCTCTCCTCAAACCAGTATCAAGCACGCCGGTATTCCTTGGGAATTAGGTCTTGCCGAAACCCAGCAGGTCTTGGTGATGAATAAGCTTCGGGATCGTATTGTTGTGGAGGCCGATGGACAGATGAAAACGGGTCGCGATGTAGCGATTGCGGCTTTATTGGGTGCTGAGGAATACGGATTTTCTACCGTTCCACTCGTCGTTATGGGCTGTATCATGATGCGCGTATGTCACTTAAATACCTGCCCTGTAGGGGTTGCGACTCAGGATCCTGTCTTGCGAAAAAAATTCAGTGGGACTCCAGAGGCCGTCATCAATTATTTCTTTTTTGTAGCCGAGGAATTGCGAGAGATCATGGCCGAGCTTGGTTTCCGCACGATCGAGGAAATGGTCGGACAGTCCGATCATCTCCACTTTAATCGGGCGATTACTCATTGGAAGGCGAAAGGTCTGGATTTTTCACCGATCTTCTATCGTCCGCCTGTAGGCCCGGAAGTAGCTCTACGCAAAATGACCGATCAGGATCATGGGATCGATAAGGCCCTGGATGTTGAATTAATTGCCCTGGCCAAGCCGGCTCTTGAAGAAGCGAAAGTTGTCCGTATTAAAAAGAGAATCTGGAACAGAAACCGAACGGTCGGAACCATTTTGGGAAGTGAACTCACCCGTCGTTACGGAAGCAAAGGGCTTCCGCACGACACGATCTGGATTGATTTTGAAGGCTCTGCCGGACAAAGTTTTGGTGCTTTTGTACCCAAAGGGATTACCCTCAATCTTTCCGGAGACGCGAACGACTATGTCGGCAAGGGGCTTTCGGGTGGGAAGATTATCGTCGCGCCTGATCCTAAATCGACTTTTGTACCCGAAGAAAACATCCTCATCGGAAACGTCGTCCTCTACGGAGCAACCAGTGGAGAGGCTTATTTCCGCGGGGTTGCGGGCGAGCGTTTCTGCGTTCGGAACAGTGGGGCCCATGCCGTCGTTGAAGGAGTGGGCGATCATGGTTGTGAATACATGACCGGCGGTCATGTGGTGATCCTGGGAAAAACCGGACGCAATTTTGCGGCGGGGATGAGCGGTGGTACGGCCTTCATCTATGACCCGGAACATCAATTCCATCACAACTGTAATTTAAGCATGGTCGATTTGGATTCTATCGTTGAAGATGAAGACCGAAACCTTTTGGAAACACTTCTTGAAAATCACGCTCGATACACTGGCAGTCAGGTGGCCAGCCGGATTCTCGAAAACTTCGAGGAGAACCTTGCCTTGTTCACCAAGGTCATGCCGAAAGACTACAAGAAGGTCTTGGCCCAGGCGCGAAAGAAAATGGAAGAGGAGAATATCTCACTAGAAGTGGCGCTCTATGGATGATTGGAAAAGTGATTTTTAGCTGGAGTTTTTTATTCAGGCGGCCCGAAAGGCCGCCTGAATAGTTTTTGGGGGCAACTTTGCAGCAGGCCTTGGACAGACCAGCCTCTTTAAAGAACAAGATCAGGTTGGCGGAAGGTTATCTTTATTCCTGAATTTCCCAAATCTCATTTCCCTTGAGCAAAACCAATTCCAGAAGACCGAGCCCTGTCTTCACCATCGATTCTTAGAATGGATTCGTTCGGAGTTTTAATGATCGCAAGATAATGTTTGCCATCACCGCTTGCTTCGATGTGTTTCACCTCTTCGCCCTCGGAAAGTTGAAAAAGTTTTTTCTGATCTAAAGAAGGATGAGGCTTTGTTTCCTGTGCAAAACCCTGAGGGCTGAAAAGAAGAAGACTGAGAAGGATAATTGAGGTGAAGAATTTGATGGGCATAATGGAGACCTTTCTGTTGAGAGAAGAATTTTGATCTTAACTTTTCTTTATAAACTTTCTGCTTGGGGTTTGGGATGCAAATGCTCATACACCTCCTGGGCAAGAGGGTGAGTCATTTGCGGGACTTTTTCGATCTCTTCAAGGCTTGCCTGTGCGAGTTTTTTAACACTTCCAAAATGTTTGATGAGTTGTTTGCGACGGACAGGGCCAATGCCCGGAATCTGGTCCAGGATCGAAGTCAGGCCTTTTTTGATGCGCAGATTGCGATGAAAGGTGATGCCGAAGCGATGGGCTTCATCGCGAATACGCACCAGGACCTGAAGCTCGGGTGAGTTGAGATGCAAAATAATCGGATTTTTCTGATTGGGTAAAAAGACTCGCTCCGGTTTTTTTGCAGGTTTTTTTTCAGAAGTCATACGGGGTGTTTTTCCGAGTGCGGTCTCGCCTGTCTCTGAAGTCTCAAATTCTTCGAGAGAGCTTTCGCCAGAGGCGGGCTGTATGACTCCTTCCCGCTCTTTTGCTAACGAAATTAAATCAACCCCTTCGATCTTCCGATCTTTCAGGGCCGACTGAGCCGAGCTGAGCTGACCCTTTCCTCCATCGATCACAATCAAATCCGGAAGTGCCCACTCTTTACGGTCCAGTCTGCGCATCAGTACTTCATAAAGCATTGCAAAATCGTTGGCCTGTTTTACGGTTTTGATTTTAAATCGCCGATAACCCGATTTTTCCGGTTCTCCATCCACAAAGCACACACACGATCCCACCGCCAATTGCCCCTGAAGATTTGAAATGTCGTAGCACTCCATGCGACGGGGAAGTTTGGAAAGTCCCAGGCCCTCCTGCAGGCGTCTTAAGGCCTCCAGCCGGCTTTCGTGAGTGACGGCCTGGCGTAAAAGGCGATCTTTTGCATTCTGATTGGCCATGCGAATCTGATCGGCCAAGACACCTTTCTCAGGAGTTTTTAAGTGAATCGCCTGGCCTTTTCTTTCAGCCAGGATTTCACGAAGGGCATCCTGGCTTTCCATGGGGATAGAAAGCAGAATCTCCCGCGGAATTAGTCCTGGCTCCTGATAGTACTGGAGCAGAAAACTTTCGAGGACTTCGGAAGAATCGAGGTAGCTTTTAAACAGATAGGTCCGTTGATCCGAGAGATTTCCTTCCCGATATTTCAATACCGCAAAACTGATGCGATCGCCTTCCCGGTAGAGCCCAATCAAATCCCGATCTGGACTGAAAGGGGTAACCACCTTTTGGGGCTCCAAAGTTGTGCGAATCGCTTCTACAAGATCTCGCAGGCGTGCGGCTTCTTCAAAGTTCAGTATGTCCGAAGCCTTTTCCATTTTCTGAAGGAGAGTGTCGATCAGCTCATCATTTTTTCCTTTGAGAAAAAGCTGAACCTGACGAATGACCTCTTCATAACCTTCTTTCGAAATATAGCCAACACAGGGCGCATCACATCGCCTGATCTGATACTGAATGCACGGACGCGTACGATTTGAAAATTCGGCATCTGTGCAACTGCGCAGACGAAAATGCTCTTCGATGAAATCCGCAACCTTGCGTGCTCGAAAAGCGGACGGGTAAGGACCAAAATACGTCGAGCCATCCTTGATCGGATTGCGTGTAATCCACAACCTTGGATAAGGATGTCGTGTGGTGAGTTTTAATGAGAGAAAACTTTTATTGTCCTTTAAAAGGATATTGTAAGGAGGTTTGTGTTTTTTGATGAGGGTGTTTTCTAAAAGGAGTGCTTCTTTTTCGTTGTGGGTGACGATCGGTTCGATATCGATCGCTTTCTTCATTAAAAAACGGATCTGCTGACGTCCGTCGTGATGCTCTGAAAAATAAGAAAGAACCCGCGCGCGCAGACTCTTTGCCTTGCCGACGTATAAAACTTCTCCGAAAGCCCCTTTCATTAAATACACGCCAGCGCTTTTGGGAAAGCGTACAACTTTTTCTCGTAGTTCAGACATGGGAGAATTTTTTAAATCTGAAAATTCTTGTGAGTTCTCATCCTGTTCGGGAAAAGATTCTTGATTTAATCACCTGATGCGATTTTAGGAGTCCGGTGAATTCTTTATTAAGATGGGACGACTTTTTGAACCTGTAAAGTCGCCTGGAAAAAGAAACCCCTCCTTCCTCATCTTTGTCTGTGACAGAATGAGAAGGGAGGGGTTTTTGATATTATTTTTCCAAATGTTCGTCCCTGCCAAGCCCTAACGGTTTCTTTTTCCTCCACCTTGCACCATGTGTAAGCGTTGCTTGACGGGGGCCTGTTGTCCCTCAAGCACATTGAGGATGGCCTCTTCGTCGTTTGCGGCCTTTTTAATTTTCGCTTCATCGCGGGCAACCACATCGCGGGTCATTTCAATTCCATAAGAAGACAAAATGGCTGATAACTCATCGAAGCGCTCTTCAATCGATGATTTGACGGAGTAAAATCCGTGTTTAGCTGCTTTGGCACGGTTCCAGAAAGCGAAGGGATTCATGTCAAAGAAAGTGAAATCATCTTCTTTGGGTTCGATGAGGATGACATCGCCTTTGAAATCTTTATTTTGCTGGTATTGTTCAATGTCGTAGAGCAGGCGTGAGTGGTAAAGCGTTCTGAAAACCTGGTTGAACACCCCAAAGATCCCTGTATCGGTAATTCTTCGATCGTTGGTGATGTAGCGATCACCTTCGCGAATATAATCCAGATTGACCAGATTTTTGAAGGGCCGGAAAGGATTATAGCAGATGATCAGATCCGCTCCTTTTTGAATGGCAATATCGATGCTCGCTGTTTGTCTGACTCCTCCATCAATATAATCCACGCCTTTGATGCGTGCAGGCTTGTAAAAGCCTGGCAAGGCTGTTGAGCCCATTACCGCTTCAGAAATGAGTACGTCGTTTCTTTCATCCCATCCAAAAATCACACGCTCGGAGGTATCGAGCTCCATTGCACAGATGTAAAGTTCTTTGCCGCGAACTTTTTTCAAGACCTTAAATGAGTTGGATAAGCGGTTGTTTCGGATCTGTTCCCGCAGATATTTTTCGATTCCCCGGTTATCGAAAACCCCGCTCGGAAGAGTAGAGAGAATGAGAGGGATGCCGCGCTTGGAATACACCGAACGGGCGATGGGGCGTATCAGGGATTCATAATTGGAATAGTTTGGATCTTTGAAAAAGCGGAGCATTCCGTCGCGTATGGTGCTGGAAAGTCGAGGGAACGATGAAATGAAATTGATGATGATGCCTGGAAAATAGGTAAAAGTTTCGTAGAGATATTTTAAGGGACGTTCGATAAATTCGACATAGTTGGGATAGTAAAGATCGAGAGGTGACAGCTGCTGAAAACGCTCGCTGGTACCATCCAGGCTTTTCAGCATTTCTTCTGGAGAAATTCCACCCGCCAGAGGAACGGCCAAAAATCCACCGGCTGAGATTCCGATATACATGTCAAAATCGGTTACCTTTTTGTTCACCAAAAAATCATTTAAGGCCTTTAAACCTCCAGCCTTGTACGCGCCCCCCGAAACAGCGCCACCCGCAAGCACCAGGGCTGTTTTTGCATGGGTTTTTTTCTTCGAAAGATCGCTTTTTTGAATAATCGTAATTCCCATAAAGTCTCCTATGAAGTTTTGACGCGAAATCCCATTCTAAGCCTTCTCCATTGGCAGCCCAAGATAAAATTCACGGGAGAGAAGGGCCTGTTAAAAAGGGCTTAATTTTGAAGCTGTATATATGCGTTCTTAGGAGGAGGATTATTGATTGTAAAGTGGGAATTCTTATCTCAGGATCGTTTGGCCCTCTGAAATTCATCATCTTTAGTGGCTTTAAAAGCGACTTCCTCTGAGCTTTTTCATTTCTCTTAAGGGTGTCGGATCATTCGAATAAAGATGATAGGCCTCTTTAAAATGCTCATAAGCCTTGTCTTTTTGCCCTTCTTTCAAGTCCAGATATCCCAGGTTCGTGTGTGCATACGATGCCCACGCGGGAGCGGGTTGTGTTTTTAGAAATTCCTCAAACATTCTGCGGGCTTCTGCCAGTTTTTTTTCTTTAAAATAAAAGGTCCCTTTAAAAAATCGGGCAACTTTGATCTCGGGGTTTTGCTGCAGGATAGTATCTGCCATCTGATGGGCTTCTTTAAAACTTCCCCGCAGAGAGTAAAAATCGGCCAGAAGATTTTTGGCGATCACGTTTTCGGGATAGTTTTTTAAGATAGTTTCAAGGACGGGAATGGCTTTTTGATGATTTTTGGATTCCAGATAACAAAACGCCAGAGAAACCTGTGACAGGGCTCCCGCGATATGGCCGGTGGTTAAGGATTTTTCGATTTGCTGAAGCCCTTGAGGGCGTTTGTCGGAGAAAAAGGGAAGAAATTTGATTCGATTGGTAAACACGCTTCTCCAGTAATCATACATTCCCAACCCCAGATAGGCATCGCCAAAGCTAGGATCTTTCTCAAGTGTCTGATTCATGAGTTTTTTGGCGAGATTGGCCTGGCGCAAGGCCTTGAAAGGCGCATCTTTTCGCATGAGATAAAACCCACGCACCCCTGCCGAGGCGCCCGCGATAAAAAGATCAAAGGCCTGAGGCGCACTCGCCTCTTGCACCTGATCGACGTATTTTTCATTTTCTTTGGAGATCGCCTCAAATTCCTTATCGAAACTAAAATCATAATTTTCAAACATCCTCGCCTGCCAGATAGCCATTTGACCAAAAGTTCCGAGAAGAGCCGTCGAAGGTTGATCGGTAAGACCTTTAAAATAATTCAAGGCCTCTTCATATTTTCGGTGAAAAACCAGATCGCGGCCGATCATGGCTTTTTTCTCAAGCTCTGCCTGAG
Source organism: Myxococcota bacterium (assembly GCA_052034865.1). GTDB lineage: Bacteria > UBA10199 > UBA10199 > JADFYH01 > JADFYH01 > JBPOIC01. Next base: position 34,946 of record JBPOIC010000047.1, read on the forward strand.
AAGGCTGGGAGGTGGAAGGAGTTTGGGCGAGGGAAGTGGAGAAATTAATGAGCAGGATGAGAAAAACAAAAATAGGAATAAATTGGATGAGGGTTTTGTTTTTTCGCAAAGGGCCTCCTCGTGTTTGGCAACTCCTTACCAGTATCAGATTGCGAAGGGGGTTGAAAACAAGGCAAATGTTTGGGGGACGTGAGTGAGGAGATTGAAAGGCTGCAGGTTATCTGGAGTGTCCGCTATTATCTTAATCCCTTAATCCATTAAATGGGTCCGGAAGAAGTAGCTCTGCGAGCTTGAGTTGGAGTGGTCCCAAATTCCTGAGAAGATCAGCTTCCCACTTTTTATCGCCTTGTCTCCTGGCTTTATGAACGGCACTTTCAAGATTTTTGATATTTTCTCGAAGGCGGGCTTCTGCTTCTTTATTATAGGACGGTTTTGATTTTAGTATTCCCAAGAGGTTCGTTCCCGCTGTTACAAGCCTTGCGCGGTATCCCTCAATTTTATAGGGGTTTTCATTCTCATCTGTGCTTATGCGTTTTATTGCATCGGTATAGATGGCAAGACTTACCCAAAAGGTCTTTCGGATATCTTTTTCATCAAGGTAGGGATTTTGGTCATCTTTTGAAATATTTCGGTTCGTATAGTTCTCTAATTGGTGCTCAGATAAATATCCTAGAATTCTATCAACCTCATCATGGATGTTCTTAAACTTAGGTTCTAAGAGCTCGGCCAATCTTGTTTCAGCAGTTACATAAGAATCGAATGCGCTTTTGATTCTTTTTTGCGTTTCATCGCTTACAGGTTTTTCTTTATTTTCTGCTTCTAAAAGAGCCTTTGCAATTTTCAATCCTGCCATGGCCCCTGTTATGTCCAGATCTTCGCTTTTCAAGGTTTTTTCAAAATGTTCAGCAAGTTTAGCTTGACCTGGGGTTAGTTTTATCTTGTCGCCCATATTTCCTCCTCGTGATTTGATTCGATTTTCCTTCTTAAACCGTTCTCGACCGAGTTTTAAAGAAGTTGCTTGTAAAATTTTGGGGCAAGGATTTGCTCTTTGGATTGCTTCGCTCCGCTCTGTTTTGCTCGCAAAGACGAAGGTCGTCATTGCCCTGATCATAGGGCGGCGAATCGCCATATGCCCCTACTTCTGGATTCTGACGGGCGACTCATGAGTCATCCCTTTTTCTTCTGCCTTCTGACTTCTTTCCTCATCCTTTCACAAATTCCTCAATTTTATTCTCCAGAAAATCAACAACCCTTCCCACGGTTTGAATTCCTTGCGCCTCTTCGATCTCACGCAGCCCCATGGGCGAGGTCACATTGATCTCAGTCACTTTCTCCCCAATCAAATCCAGACCGATGAAATACAGACCTTCATCTTTTAATTTCGTCCCTATCTCTTCGGCGATTTTGCGCTCACGCGTCGTCAGGTCGCAGGCCTGCAAACACCCGCCGCTATGCAGGTTTGCACGGTGATCTCCTTGTTGCGGGACACGGATAAAATATCCCAGGATTTCACCATCCAAAATCATCACACGCTTATCTCCCTCCTCTGCCTTGGGCAGGTATTCCTGGCAGACAATAAACCCCGCACCTTCCCGCGACAAAAGCTCCCAGGCGACCTTGAGATTCGAATCGTCCTTTTTAAGAAGAAAAACACCGCGCCCACCGGAGCTGTTGAGGGGCTTGAGTACGATGCCGGAAGGATGTTTTTTCGCAAAAGCCCTCAAAGGAGCTAGCTGGC
>JBPOIC010000037.1:0-37465 GCA_052034865.1 Myxococcota bacterium
GCGTTTTTCAAGGCGATCCAGGCAAAGGATGGAGATCGGATCAAGTCGAGTGTGAAGTTTTTGGAAGAGTATGTGGAAGAGCACTTTGGGTATGAGCAGAAAATGATGAGTCAGTTGCAGTATCCGGGTTTTTCGCAGCATCGGGGCATGCATGAGTATTTTGTGAGAAAAACAGACGAGCTTAAAGCGGAGCTGATTCAGACAGGAGTTACGGGAACCTTCATGATCAAGGCTAAACGCCATCTCATCGATTGGCTCATCAATCACATCAAGACAGAAGATAAAAATTTGGGAAGTTTCATCATGAACAAAACCAGCGAGAAAAAAGTCGCCTGATGCGTCTGAATCGGGAGGATTTTGATCCAGAAGAAATTTACCCAATCATTTCATTATCGGACAGGCATGATTTTTAAGGGTGTGTGAATAACAGCCCTTGCGATGGGCAGAGGCAGTTGAGAGTGATGAAAAAGTGAAGATGAAAAACAGCAAAGCGAAAGCGATGGTTCTCATGCAAGTTTCCTTTCCAGGATTCAGGATTCATATCCGATCTGTGTCGCAGGACAGATCCATAGATTTTATCGTCCCGATTGGGAAGGGGTTGCGCGGATTTTTTCTCTATTTTTGTTTTCTTCATTTACTTTTCCTATCCATTCTAAACTCGGCTGTCAGGGCTGAAGAGAATGGAGGAGATTCCAAAGAAAATAGATTTTTATCCCGATCGACACTGACAGGAAATTGGGGAGGTTTTCGAGAAAAACTCTCCGATCATGGAGTTGATTTGAGTTTTGCCTACACCGGTGAAATCGTCGGAAATTTTTCGGGCGGTATTCGCCGAGATGCCTCTTGCCTGGGTCTTTTAGAAATGGGGCTTTCGGTCGATCTAGAAAAACTTGCCCATTGGAAAGGGGCCTCGATTTATATATCGGGGGTTGGCGCCCAGGGTTCGGCTCCCAGTGCTTTCATCGGAGATGTTCAGGGAGTGAGCAGTCTGGAGTCGGAGAGTTTCTGGAAAATACAGGAAGCCTGGTTGCAGCAAAAAATATGGCAGGATCGTCTCTCATTTTTGGCAGGCCTTTACGAGATCAATTCAGAGTTCGACAGTATCGAAGCCGCGAGTCTTTTTTTAAATTCTTCAAGGTTGATCGGACTCGATTTTGCTCAAAGTGGTAAAAACGGTCCTTCCACCTATCCCGCTCCAGGGCTTGGTTTAAGAGTTCGTCTGGAGCCAAAACCCTGGCTTTATCTGGAAGGTGGTTTTTTTGACGGAGCTCCGGGAGATCCCAACGACGTATCTTCGATGGCGATTGCTATCCATGCAAACGAGGGATTTCTGATCGTCGGTGAAATCGGATTTTTATCGAAGGTCAGTGAAGAGCAAGATCAAACCGGAAAATTTGCTCTCGGTGCGTGGGGCTACACGAGTCAATTTGAAGATCTGATTGCCCTGGATGATTTTGGAAATCCTCTTCAGCATGGCAGAAACTTTGGAATTTATGGCCTGGGTGAGTACACTGTTTTTCGCGAAAGCGGAGATGACGAACAGGGTTTGGAAGTCTTTGGCAGGTGGGGATATGCGAATCCCGATTTTAATCCTGTCGAACATTTTTTCAGTGTGGGGATGGTCTATACTGGCCTTTTTCCGCATCGTGACCAGGATAAAATCGGATTGGGTATGACGGCCGCGATACATGGAAATCCCTTTCGGCAGGCGCAGTCCCAGGAAGGATTTGCCACCACGCGCACCGAAACGAATTTTGAGCTGACCTATCGGGCCCAGCTCACACCGTGGCTGTTTGTTCAACCAGATCTTCAGCTTGTTTTAAACCCTGGAATCAATCCCGAATATTCTCACGCACTCGCTGGAGGCGTTCGGGTCCACGTGGAATTATAGAACGCAAGATCCATCTTCGACTCAAAGGAGCAGCATATGAAAGCACTCATTGTGGATGACTCAAGGACCATTCGTGTTGTCCTGGGAAAAATGCTCAAAGAAGTAGGGTTTGAAGTGCTGGAGGCAAGTAATGGTCAGGAAGCTCTCGATCAGATCAAAGCCGTCGGGAAGGTAGATATTGCACTTGTCGATTGGAACATGCCGGTGATGAACGGACTGGATTTTATCAAGGCGGTTCGGAATCTTCCTGAGTACAGTGATGCATGGCTCATGATGGTTACCACCGAAACCGAGCAGTCACAAATGGTGAAGGCCATGGTGGCCGGTGCGAATGAGTATGTGATGAAGCCTTTTACCAAAGAAGTCATTTTTGAAAAATTGCAGATGATGGGGCTTTTGCCTGCACAGGAGTAAGAAGGGAATTGAGAAGACAGAAGGCAGGAGACAGAAGAAAACCTTGAATTCAATTTTCTGGATGGGTTTCCGCCCAAATAAAATGAAGAGGATGATGGAGGTTCGCCATTCGAATGAAGATTGAATAGCCGGTAAAAGCAAATCCTAATCCTAAGGAGCAACCATGACAGGGGGACAGAAAATCAGGGTGTTGGTAATTGATGACTCCAGTGTCATCCGTCGTCTGATTACAGAGATCGTTAATGCCGAGTCCGATATGGAAATTGCAGGAACGGCAGGTAATGGCCGGATGGGGCTCGATATGATCTCTCAGGTCAAGCCAGACGTCATTACCCTTGATTGGGAAATGCCCGTAATGAATGGGCTTCAAACCCTAGAAGAGTTGCGCAAACTCCATCCGCGTCTGCCCGTTATTATTTTTAGCACGCTCAGTACACGAGGAGCTCAAACCACTCTCGAAGCACTTTCGCGCGGTGCTTCAGATTATGTCACCAAGCCATCCGGAATGGTGAATTATGACGAATCCCGCAAACATGTCTCAGAGCAATTGACACAAAAAATTCGCACTCTCGGAGGTTCGAGTCTTTTTAAAAACTCCGGTTTGCTTCAGACAAAGTTTCCTTCTCCTTCCCCGAAGACGATAGGGTGTTTGTCCAATCGGGTAGATGTAGTCGCAATCGGATGCTCTACCGGCGGACCGAATGCTTTGGCCGATGTTTTTTCATCCCTATCTAAAAATCTTTCCGTTCCCATTCTCATTGTTCAACATATGCCGCCAATTTTCACAAAACTTCTTGCAGAGCGGTTGAGCGCGCAGTCGGGCATTCAGGTAGAAGAGGCAAAATCGGGTACCTTGCTTCACCCCGGCCGCGCCTGGGTTGCCCCGGGCGATTTCCATATGGTCGTAAAACGCGAAGGGGATGGTGTTCAGATCCAGACCCATCAAGGCCCTCCGGAAAACTCCTGCCGGCCAGCCGTGGATGTCATGTTTCGATCAGTAGCAGATACTTATGGCCCCCATGCCCTAGGTGTGATTCTGACGGGAATGGGCCAGGATGGACTCAAGGGTTGTGAAAGAATTCGCGAAAAAGGTGGCTGTATTTTCGCCCAGGATGAAGCCAGCAGTGTGGTGTGGGGCATGCCCAGTTTTGTCGTGAAGTCTGGGCTGGCAGCGAAGATCCTTCCGATTCAGGAAATGGGTCGTGAGATTTCCAAACGGGTGATGGGAAATCTCATTCCAAAGGCCGTGAATTCATAAAGGACTTTATGACACTCGCACCTGCACATTTTGAGTTTATTAAAAATTTCATCCGAACGCGATCCGCCATTGTTTTGGAAAGCGGGAAAGAATACATGGTGCTCGCGCGTCTGGAGCCTTTGATTAAAAAAGAAGGGATCGCTTCTCTGGATGATCTGATTCAAAAACTCCAACAAAACCCGAGTGGTCCATTAAGTCAGAAAGTCGTTGAGGCGATGACCACAAATGAAACCTATTTTTTCCGCGATCTCCATCCTTTTGAAGCCTTAAAGACAAAAATTTTTCCGGATCTGATTACGAAGCGTCAGATGTTTCGTACCTTGAATATCTGGTGTGCTGCCTGTTCCAGTGGTCAGGAACCCTATTCTATTGCCATGATCCTGAGAGAGAATTTCCCGCAGGTACAAACCTGGAACATCAAGATCATCGCTACCGATCTTTCTACCGATATCCTCGCCCGGGCCAAAGCGGGCGTTTATCACCAACTGGAAGTCAACCGTGGTCTGCCAGCGCCCCTTTTGGTCAAATACTTCGAAAAAACCGGTCTGGATTGGAAAATCAGCGACAAGATCCGAAGCATGGTTGATTTTAGGATCCTGAATCTTGATTCGCCCAGTTATCCTTATCCTCCCATGGATCTTATCTTTTTGAGAAATGTGATGATTTATTTCGATCTGACGACGAAAAAGAAAATTCTCGATAACGTCCATCACCTTTTAAAACCCGATGGATATTTTTTTCTTGGCTCCACCGAAACCACTTTGAATGTGCATGATGGTTTTGAGCGCATTCAGATTGACAAGGCCGTGTGTTACCGGGCGCGCAAATAATGTCAGGGATTTCTTGTTTTTAAGAAAATACCCAAGACCAGGGAGGTATGAGATGATTCAGAAAGAAGATGTGATCAAGATTGTCGGAGAGATTTTTCAGACGATGCTCAGCATGGAGATGGAACCGGTTCCCACATCAAAACCTCTGCCCATGAATGGCGAAATTCTTTCGGGATTTATTCACATTACCGGAGATTGGAATGGATCGGTCCTGCTCAGTTTTCCCCGCTCTTTTGCCCAACGATCCTCTGAAACAATGTTTGGAATGGGCCCGGGTGAAGCGGGTGAATCAGAAGTTCGGGATGCTGTGGGCGAGCTGACCAATATGGTTGGAGGAAATTGCAAATCGCTCATGCCAGGATCATGTCAGCTTTCATTGCCCTCCGTCATTCAGGGTCATGATTTCAAAATGACCAATCCGGGCAGTGAAATGCTCTACGATCTATATCTTAAAAATCAGGATGAGATTCTCAATGTCCGTCTGTTCCAGGGAATCATATAATGTAGGTATGGAGGGCGTATGAATATCCTCGTTGTGGATGATAGCAAGGCCATGAGAATGATTGTGATCCGGCATCTCAGACAGGCAGGGTATGACAACCATGAATTCAAGGAAGCCCAGAATGGCAAAGAGGCTCTCCAGGTTTTTGAAAACTTTCGTCCAGATCTCGTGCTTTCGGACTGGAACATGCCTGAGATGTCAGGTTTTGATCTGTTGCTGGCCCTGAAGGAAAAATGGGTGGGGATGAAGTTTGGTTTCGTGACTTCTGAATCTACACCTGAAATGCAGCAGAAGGCTTTTGAGAATGGAGCCCTGTTTTTAATTGCAAAGCCCTTTACGGTAGAGGCCTTTCAGAATGCTTTAAAAGACATCATTGTCTAAGGTGAGGTTTCTATGAAAACGTTCTATCACATGCCCATGGATGAAGATGTTTTGAGGCTCCTGACCGGTTTATTGGGAAAGAAAGTGAAAGCAGATAAAACAGTTCAGGCAGCAGAGGGGAGCCTTCCAATTCTTGCCCTGTATATGAATGAGGAAGGGATTCCTGGATCCATTGCCTGCTGTGATTACATGTTAAGTGCCTGCATGGCAGGGGCTCTTACCATGATTCCTCCGGCTGCAGCACAGGATGCTGCAAAAACAAAGGACTTTCCGGATTCGCTCAGGGAAAACCTGCGCGAAGTATTTAACATCTGCGCCAGTCTCATGAATGCACCGGCAGCCCCTCGGCTGATCTTAAGCAATGTCTTTATGGATCTCTCATCACTTCCGGATGCAGCGCTTGAAATCTTGAAAAATCCTGCCGAACGTCTTGATCTTGAAGTCGATGTTGCGGGTTACGGTAAGGGAAGAATGGCCCTGATGTGTGCCTCCTGAAAATAAGGTCTTTAAGAATGATTTAAGAATTCAGTGAGTAGACCGTTTTTATTAAGCAGAAAACAAGGAGCCCGGTATGAAAGTGCTGATCGTCGATGATGAACCAGATGCGAGAATGCTTATGGGAGATATCCTGGAACCTCTCAACCCTGAAGTTCAGGAGGCCTGTGATGGAGATGAGGCCTTAAAGATTCTCAAACAGAATCCATCTTTCGACATCGCTCTGGTGGATTGGAGAATGCCAGGTTCCCTTTCTGGAGTAGATCTGGTTCAGGCGATTCGGGCGGACAGTGCGGTTTCATCCATGCCTCTCATTATGGTGACGGGTAAAAATGATCTGGAAGATGTTCAAAACGCTTTGGATGCGGGGGCAACTGAATTTCTGATGAAACCTTATACCCGCGAGATGGTGATGGATAAATTAAGAATGGTGGGTTTTGAAATACCGGAGGCGATGGGATAAGAATCGTTTTATCGATGTTGATTTCAGTTTTTTAAGGGCGAGAGGTTTCGCCCTTTTTTTTCGCATCAATTTTATTCTGAAGGTTTGTGAACGGTTTTTAAATTTCCAACAATTCTTTGCGTATCCAGTTTAGTGCGACCGATGAAACCAAAAGCTTGAAACGCTCGCGCTCGAAGGGAAGGAAAAATTTTTTTTCTTCACATCCCCGATCTGTTGCAAGGGCAATGTGAACGGTTCCGACGGGTTTTCCGGGGGTATCCCCTGAAGGACCCGCGATTCCCGTGATTCCAACTCCGATATCCGACCCCAGTCGCTCTCGCACGCCGATCGCCATTTCTTTGGCGACTTCACCAGACACCGCACCGGAATCCTTAAGACTTTTCTCAGAAACCCCTAACAGTTTCTGTTTGATGGTATTGTCGTACGCAACCACCCCTCCCAAAAAATATCGGGAGGATCCGGGAATATTGGTCATGCGATGGGCGGTGAGCCCACCGGTGCAGGATTCTGCCAGGGCCAGTTTTCTATTTTTTTGCAAAAGCAGTTTTCCCACGACTTCTTCGAGGGTTTCTTCATCCTCTCCATAAACATAAGCTCCTATCGCCGATTTCAAACAGCTCAAGGCTGTATCCAATTCAGCCTGCGCTTGAACTTCGGTTTCACGAGAAAGGGTGAGTTTTAAAAAGATGTCCGGAAATTTGAGTCGAAAGGCGAGCTTGGCAGAGCCTAACTGGACGCGATCTTTCAGAAGGGGTTGTACCAGGTTGTCTAGTGTGGCTTCTTCGGTCCCAAAACAACGCAAAACTCTGGAGGCATAATAACCTTGGGCGACCCGGTGCAATTTGAGCCAGGGAAAAACCGACTGGTCAAAAATTTCTTTCATTTCTTTGGGAACGCCGGGAAAGAAAAAGAAATGAACGCCCTGGTTTTCGACATGAACTCCTGGAGCGCTGCCGACCGGATTGAAAAAAATCTCCGATCCTTTGGGAACCCAGGCCTGTTTTTCCTGGTTCGGAGTCATCGTTCGATTACGGGCCTTGTAGTACAGACGGAGCTGATCGAGCACATCCGGATGATATTCCATCTCAAGCCCAAAAGTTTTGGCGGCCACTTCGAGGGTAAAATCATCGACAGTTGGGCCCAGACCTCCCGTCACCAACACGGCTTGGGCATCCATTTTTGCCTGAAGAAGGCATTGAGTGATCCGCTCTTCATCATCTGCAACGGTTGTGTGCCGAATGACCTGGAATCCTTCACGGGTGAGCTTTTCTGAAAGCCAGGCGGCATTCGAGTTGAGGATGTCTCCAAAAACGACTTCATTTCCAATGGCAATGATTTCGATTTTCATACGGCGAAAAAATGAGCAGTGGAAAGAAATTCCACGGGTTTGCAAGGAATCAAAAAAGACGCGTGAGGGCTTGCAGTACAAGGTTTGCGTAAACTCCAGCCATGATGTCGTCCCCCACTACGCCCCATCCGTTGGGCAGGCTCTTCTCAAGCTTGCGGATGGGAAAGGGTTTTAGAATATCAAAAAAACGAAATATCAGAAAACCCAGGGCCATCCATTTAATGCTGAATGGAATCAGAAAAAGAGTTGCAAAAAAACCGGCAATCTCATCGATGACGATTTTTTGAGGATCTTTCTGGCCGAGACAGGTCTCTGCTTTTCCGGCGATCACAACAGCAAAAAGAGAAAATAGAAGGATAAACAAGAAATACCAAACAGGAGAAAGCAGGCGCAAGAGCAGGTAGAGAGGAACCGCAACGAAGGTTCCATAAGTGCCGGGCATTTTGGGAAGCAAACCAACTCCAAAGCCCGTGGCAAAAAAGAGGATGAGGTTTTTTCTCACGAGGATTCAATGCCAAAAGTGTCCGGCATATAAAAGGGTTTTGATTGACTCTTCTGTGATAATTCCTTTAATCGTCCCTCCATTCACATGGCAGATGTTTTAAAACAAGCGTTTTCGTTTTTTTGGATGGAGATATTTTCTTCGTCTATAATTCAGAACGCCTTCATTCAATAAAAAAGGAGCCTTAGGATTATGCTTCGAAAATTATCCCTTCTGATTTGCACTACCCTGATTGTGACCGCTTGCGGGTCCAAAATGGATAAGGAAATCCATCAGGGAAAACCGTTGGTGAAAATAGGCGATGACAAAATTCACGAAGGCTACATCGATTTTTTGGGAAAGATGGATCCCAAAATGAAAAAACAGCTTGAAATGCCCGGTGGGAAAAAAGCGGTTGTCGATAAATTGGTCGATATCGAGCTATTGTATCAGCAGAGCTTAAGTAGAGGTCTCGACAAGTCTCCAGAGTTGCAAAAGAAATTAGAGTTTACCCGCCGTACCCTCATTGCCCAGGCCCTGATCGATGATGAAGCCGATAAAATTGCCCGCAAGGATTACGAAACTAATAAAGATAAAGAATTTACCCGTGTAAAGCTGGCGCATATCTTTTTCTCAACGATGCCCAAACCCGCCGCTCCACAGCCTGGAAAACCACCCGCACCCATTTCGGATGAAGATCGCAAAAAAGCCGAACAGGAAGCCTCAGAAAAAGCAAAAACAGCCTATGATCGCCTGAAAAATGGAGAAGCCTGGGATGTCGTTGTAAAAGAGGTGAGCGATGACAAACCCAGTGCCGACCGAGGCGGGGATATGGGTTATGTCACGCAGGCCGATCGTCGTTTGGAAAGGCTTGATTATAAAGGATTGGTGGATAAGGCCTTTGCTCTCAAAGTGGGAGAATATTCCGAGCCCATTCCTGCCAAGGATGGTTGGCACATCATTAAAGTGATCGAAGATAAATCAGTTCAACCCTATGAAGATGTTGCCATGATCTTAAAGGGACGTGCCCAGGCGTCTATTCGAGGAAAATTTCTCGAAGACTTAAAGAAGAACAAAGTCCAATACCTGGATGAAACGCTCGCAGAAAGTGCGCCGGCTCCTACAGCAAATCCTCATGCGCTTCCTGTTCCCCCTAAAACTCCTCCTGTCGCACCGGACGGAGAAAAGAAATAGTTCGTTTTTTAATCAGAAGGTGATCTTCTTTAAACTCGGAAGATCATCTTTTTTGTCAAAGAGGCATTCATTAAGAATTTTCTTAAGTTTCAATCTGCCTGTTCAGTTCGCAATTGCATAAAAAATGAACAGGCTGATGAAAATTGTTCAGAAAAGTTAGAAGAGAAGGAGTTGAAATAGTAAGGTATTTTGATCGGTTTTAGCTGGTACAGGTTTTGCTTTTCGCAGTGTGTCACTTTTTTATTCAATCCAAATAAGTCCAAGGTCAGATGGAGGAGAGGTCTTCAAATCGGAAAAAGTCCGATTGAAGGGAGTGGAGCTTGTCCAGCAATCTGGCAGGACTTGTCATTTAAAGAAAGGAGTCTTCGAGTGAAGAAAAAATATCTCGCGTCGTCATTGTTGGCGTTGTCTCTGTGTGCGGCCCCCAGTTGGGCCGGGGAATCCAAGGCAGGTGGTTTGGAGCTTTCCGGAAATATTGATGTGGTGACCGGTTGGCAACGGGATGATTCCCATGCCTTAGGAACCTATGTTGGTGGACAGTTAGGCTATTTTAGAGGTTCACCAGCCGCCAAACATGACACCTTCAATTTCTACCTTGATCAGGTCGAGCTCGATTTGAACAAGAGCTTTGGCGATAACATCCGTATCCGTGCCGATCTCGATTTCGGTCGTGGACTTTCCGGTAGCGGTCGCAACACCGATACAACCGGTGGTTTAGGTGGTTTCGAAGTGGAGCAAGGTTATGTCACCGCCGATATTATGGGTGCTGAATTAATGGTCGGTCGTTTCAATGCCCCCATTGGCTATTACGTCGTCGATCGTGCGGATAACCCCACGATCTCTTTCTCGACCCCTTTCCATTATTTAACCCCCACCAACGTGACAGGTGCGAAGTTATATTATGCCTTTAACGATAACTTCGATTTGCACGTGTACGCCGTGAATAATCTGGCCGATTCGGTTGCCTTCGGATTCGCCAGAACCGGTGGAACCACTCCCAACCCTGGTGGATTATCAAACTACAGTGCAATTCCTTCTTACGGAACCCGCCTGGGTTTTAACTGGGGCGCCGATGATACCAAGAGCACCATTGGTATCTCTTATGCCGGTGGTCCAGAGCGTTTAAATGCCAATAAACACTTAACTCACATTGCGGATCTGGATTTTGCCATTAAGGCAACTCCCCAGCTTCTGTTTGCGGGTGAAGCGGTGTATCGTCAGGATAACTCCGACATCGCAGGCGTTCAGAATGACCGCGCGTTGGGTGGATTTTTGGTCGTGAACTACGACTTCAATGATGCCTGGAGAATATTCGGACGTTATGGATATCTTCGCGATCGTAATGGCTTCTATACCGACACAACCGACGCCGTTGGTGGAATCAACATCCACGACGGAGCCATTGGTGTGGGGTATCAGATCGCAGAGGGTGCGAAGTTAAAGGCTGAATACAGCCCAACCTTCTTCGATCCTAAAGCCTCGGGTGTTGACTCCTCGTGGTCGCACGCGTTTTCCCTTGAGTTGGCTTATAATTTCTAAGCTAGCTCACTCTCCTCTCCTGGAACAGCCCCAAGAGTTTTTCTTGGGGCTGTTTTTTTTTGATCAAAATGAAAAAATACTTCGCAAAGGCAAACTCTTTTGAGAACATTACCTGATAACTGCGTTAGAGCTGGCCTCCAATATAATCTGTGTTTCAATCAAAGGAGTCGAATATGTCGCTTAAAGGGTTCAGAAAACTGCTACCTGCCTTTTTTGTTCTATCTCTTATCTTTACTTCGTATGTTTGGGCGGGGGCCAGTGTCGGTGGCACTGCCATCAATATGTTCAAACAAATGAATTTCAAGCATTTCACCATTGATGATGCTGGCGGTGAAAGTAGTGCCTATAATTATTTTATCGATTCTGATTACACAAAAACCCCACCAGTTGAAAATTACCAATGCAGTCATTGCAGTCTTGCCATTTTCAATGGAGTCGCTGTCGATGATGGTATTGACAACGATTTTAGCGACCCTACCTCCAATTCTCCTTACAATTCAGGGATTCAGGCTTATTTTTTAAGTCAGCTTATTCCAGGTCTGAATGGTTTTGTGACCGGTGATGATGGCCCGGTCGATAGTCCATTCAATTCCAATCCAAACTATGATGGAGCCGATCCTTCCGGACCAAATGATGATATCCGCTCTCCTGTGAGATTCCGTGGCAACAATACCGGTATTCTTGTTTCTCAGCGCTCCTATGCGGATGCAAATACCAGTTTCGTCATTCTCGAATATACCTTCCAAAATCCTACGGGATCTCCCATCAACCTCAAAGTTGGTCAAATTGGTGACTTCGATACAAATAGCGGATCGACCGACGATAAAACCTTCTACGATGCGAGCTCAATGTCGGTAGGGGTTCAGGACGATGGATATACAGGGCAGGAAAAATACTACACGGCAGGAATTGCGGTGATTGGCGACGTCATTCCTCATCCCACAGTCTCTGCTCTCTCTTACGGCCCTTATGGGGTGCACAATTATGTCCTTGAGAAAAAACAAGGCCTTTCGCTGGTAGGAAATACCTATGAAGCGAACCGCATTGGTTTTTTTAATAAATCTTCAGCTTTTAGTAATGACCAAGACGGAAGTGCGAATAACCCAGCAGCACCCTCTTCTGAAAAAGAAGTCGCTATTGCTGCTGATTTGGGAAGTATTCCTGCGGGACAAAGCAAAACAATTGCTTTTTGTTATGTTGCTATTGCGCCTGGTGGAGGATTCGACTCAGCAAAGGCTAAATTTATTCAAACCGTTAGCGATTGCAGAAATTTTTACAAAACCATTCTCGGTGGTTTTCCATTCTGTGGAAATGGGGTGGTCGATACTCTGACGGGAGAAAGCTGTGACCCAGATCCAAATGACACTTCTTTCATGGGATCACAAGCAAAGCTTGCGTGTACATCCCAATGTAAAGTGAATGTCTGTGGAGATGGTGACCTTGGAATTTCCTCCGCTGGTTTTGGCTCGAGTAAAACCTTTGAAGAATGTGACCTGGGGGATCTGAATGGTCTTCCAACCTCTTCATGTACCAATTTATGTAAAAGAGTTGTGAAGTGTGGTGATGGGGTTAAAGGAGGAGACGAAGAATGCGATCTGGGCGCCCAAAACTCCAACCAGGGGGCTTGTACCAAGACCTGTAAAAATGCCGTCTGTGGCGATAGCTTTGTCCAAACCTCTTTAGGTGAAGAATGTGATTTGGGCACAGGGAATGGGCCCACGGGAGGTTGCGATACAGCATGCAAGTTCATACCGCCTCCGAGCAGTACGACGATTGCGGTTTGTGGAAACGGAACCATCGAAGTGCCTGAAGAATGTGACAAGGGATCGGCCAACTCCGATACCGAAGATTGCACGACCGCCTGTAAAAACAAGGCCTGTGGTGATGGACTGCTTCAACCCGGCGAGGAATGCGATGATGGAAATAAAGCTGACGGCGATGGTTGTACCCAGGCGTGTCAGCTGGAAGTCGTTTGTGGAAATGGAAAGGTTCAGGCCGGTGAAGAATGTGACGATGGTGATAAAAACTCTGATACAGGCACCTGCACGAAAACCTGTAAAAAAGCCGTTTGCGGCGATGGTTTTGTCCAATACCTGGTAGAAGAATGTGATGATGGAAATACCAGCAATGGAGATGCTTGTAATAAAACCTGCAAACAGGAGTACTGTGGTGATGGAGTTCGCAACAATGCCACTGCTGTTGCCAATCAACCGGCTCAGGAAACTGAACAATGTGATGATGGTAACATCAAGGAAGGCGATGGCTGTAACAAGAAGTGTCTGCTTGAAAATGCAACGGCCTGCGGAAATGGAACTGTCGAGGCCGGTGAGCAGTGTGATGATGGCAATACAGCCGATAGCGATGGTTGTAGCAAATTCTGTCAGCTAGAAAACATTTCTCTTTGTGGCAATGGCGCGCTGGATAAAGGCGAGCAGTGCGATGATGGGAATAAAACCGACGGAGATGGTTGCTCGGCCATTTGTACCAAGGAAGTTTGCGGCGATCACATTCAGCAAAATGGTGAAGAATGTGATTTTGGCGAAACAAACACCGTCAATAACTGCTCGGGTTGCAAGCTTTCTCCGTCCACTTGTGGAAACGCCATTCTCGAGTTGGGTGAGCAGTGCGACGATGGAAATACAAGCGATGGAGATACCTGCACGAGTACCTGTCAGCTTGTAACGCCCGTCAGCTCTACCACCCTCGCAACTACCTGCGCTAACAAGACCCATGATTCTGGTGAGCAGTGCGATGATGGCAATCAAAAAGAAGGAGATGGTTGCGATAGTCATTGCCAGCTTGAAGGTGTCACCTGTGGGGATAAACTGATGGGCCGAGGTGAAAGCTGTGATGATGGAAATGCAATCGATAAAGATGGATGCGATGCCAGCTGTAAAACAGAGCTGACACTCATCCAGAATCCACCTCCTGCTGCAGCGGCCGGATGTTCACTCCAAAATCTGGCAACCCAGGGAGGATCTTTGGGAGCCCTGCTTAGCCTTGTTTCAATGGCGATAATTGCTGTCAGAAGATTCAGAATCTTTGAATAAATTTCCCTAAGTCCCGACTCGAAAAGGCCTGCGCTGATTTAAAAAGCACAGGCCTTTTTCTTTTTATCAATTGGATTCTGCTTTGAGCTGTAGGAAAAAACTTCATGAAAAAATCTTTCCTCTTTTTGATGATTCTATTTTTGTTCGCTCCATTTTTTTCTATTACGGCTTCTCCTCAGTCTTTCACTAACTCTTCTCTTCCGTCGGCTATTCATGGAGATGGTTTCCTCCGTCTGTACAACTATCATCTGAATGAATTCTTGGAGATTCAGTTTAGGGATCCAAACGTGCTGAAGCCAGAGGCGCTTGAAAAAATCAATCATCTGTTAAGAACGCGAGATGATTTAAGTGTCTTGCCGATCAATTCTATCCTGCTTGATTTGCTCGATCATCTTCAGGATCATTTTGGAGTGGATACTGTCGAGATTATCTCAGGATATCGCAGTAAAAAATTCAATGAATCCCTTTTAAAATCAGGGCATGCGGTGAGTCCGGTGAGTATGCATACACAGGGAAAGGCGATGGATATTCATTTGGATGAAATCCGTGAAGAAACCCTTCAGGCTTATGTCCGCAGTCTAAAATTGGGAGGAGTTGGTTTTTATGAAGGACTGGATTTTGTGCACGTGGATACAGGCCCTGTACGTTTCTGGCAGGAGCTGAGTGGGAAAAGAAAGCTCGTGGGAGTGCTCAACCCCAAGGCTTCGGCTCAACTAACCAGTGATCGAAATGATTATTTCTTAAATCAAAATCCCGTTTTCGAATGGTCTTTTCAAGCTGACTCTGGCTTGGATCAAATTACCGAGCTTCATCTTGAGCGATTCTTTCGAGGAACATGGAGAAGTGTAGAAGCCTACATTCCCAAACAATCTCAATTTTCGCTCAGCTCAAAAAACATTCACAAGGACTCTTTTCTTCACTTACCTGATCATGCAGGGAAATACCGGATCACCTTTAAGCTTTCAGGAATGGGAGATTGGCTTTCATCGAATGAGTTTTATTTTAAAAGGAAGTAACTTTTTCAGAATTCTTTCACGGTAGAAACTTCAGAGTAAGTCACAGCAGTGGCGATATCGCTCAAGTCATTTTTTTATAACTGAGCTGGTATACCTGATCATCGTAGACAGTAACCCAGGATTCAGTGACTGCAGAAAATTATGCTTTTCCGTTATCACTCATCTTCTTTCCAACTTGAACACCTTCAATAAAAAAATAAGTCCTGGAAAAATCAGGCAGGAAGCTGCGAGAAGGGCGTAGCTCAGAAGTCTTAAGGTCAGCTCAGGGGCTTGCGTGTTGTAGAGTGTAAGTGGCTCGGTGACTTGCATCGTTAATAAAACTGGAAACTGAATTTTTAACCAGGCAAAAAGAATTGCGCAGGTTTGAAACCCGGCAAAAAATCGGGCAGTTTTGGGTCGATTCTTTTGAAGGGAAATCCAATACAGAGGAAGGGCAAGGGTCGCTCCGATCAGACAGACCAGTCCGAAGGGATCTTTTATGATCCGGGCAAAAAGATGAACGTCTTTAGTTTCAGAAAGGAAAAAGACGAGGGCGCCTGCCAGGACGACAAAAATCTGGCTGTATCGTGCAGCTTTTAGATAAAGTCTTTGGATTTCCATTCCTGCACTTTCTACAATCAGGTAGCTCGCGGCCAGAAAGGTAAAAAGGCTGCTGGTGAAGAGTCCAACGGCCAAGGAAAAAGGGGTCAGCCAGGGAGCAAGATAAAGGGTGTAGAAATCCTCTGTTTGAACATCCGATGGAATATTCCCCTGAATCAGAGCCCCCGTGACAACGCCCAGGAAAAAAGGAGTGAGTAGGCTCGAAAAAGTGAAGACGTAGGAATAATAGCGGTGGCTGGCATCTTCTTCCGTATCGAAATGACGAAAGACAAAGGCACAGCCGCGCAAGACAATTCCAATCAGCGCCAGGGTGATGGGAATATGAAAACTGATCGAAAGTTGAGAGAATGCCTTCGGAAAACCATTAAAAAGAATCACGATGATGACGATGAGCCAGACGTGATTGGCTTCCCAAATGGGACCAATGGCCTTTTTGGTTAAATCCTCCACGATGGGTTTGTCTTTTCGAGAAGCAAAGAATTCGAGAATTCCTGCCCCAAAATCGGGTCCACCCGTAAGTGAGTAAAGCAATAACGACGCCCCCAAAAATGCGATCACCAGATAAAGACTCATGTGTACCCCCGCACTGCACGGGCTTGCCGAATCAGCAGCCAGATCAACATCCCGCTCAAAATCAGATACAAACCCGTAAAGATCAAAAACGGATAGATTAAGTGCGGCATGGGGGTTACCGCCTCACTCGTTTTAAAAATGCCGTAGATAATCCAGGGCTGACGCCCCAGCTCGGTGACTATCCAACCTGCTTCGAGGGCCAAAAATCCCAGAGGTGTTGAGAAGGCGACAAGCTTTAGAAAACGGGGATGAAAGATATGGAGACGCCAGCGAGGGATCAGAGAAAAGAGAAAATAGAAGAAGGCAAGGATCACTAAAAAAAATCCGATGGCGACCATTAGCTGAAAAGATCCATGCACCCAGGCGATGGGAGGCCAAAGGGTTTTTTCAAATTCGTGAAGTCCCTTTACGGTCGCATTCCAATCTCCAAAGGTAATAAAACTCAAAAGTTTTGGAATTTTAACCGCGTAAGAAACCGTTTCATTCTTTTCATCCACGAGCCCTCCGAGAATTAGAGGTGCACCGGCTTTGGTTTCATAATGGGCCTCGAGAGCAGCCAGTTTGATCGGTTGGCGGGAGGCGGTTCCTTTTGCGAGCACATCTCCGCTGATCGGTTGCAGAAGTGCGGCGATCGAAGCGATCGGTAAGGCAATTTTTAAGGCTTTTTGATGCAGAAGATTTTTGGGATCTTTTAAAAGAAGAAAAGCGTGAATGCCTGCAACGGCAAAGCCAGTTGCTACAAAGGCTGCCAGGGTCATGTGCAGGGCTTGATCAAACCAGGCCGCATTGAACATCGCTTGCCAGGGGTTGATATTCGTCGCCTGCCCATTCACCCAATCGAAACCGGAGGGGCTGTTCATCCATGAATTGGCCGACATGATAAAAATTCCCGAAGTGACGCCGGCAATTCCAATGATTAAACCACAGGTCCAATGAAGCCACGGACTCATCCTTCCCCAACCATAAATGAACAAACCAATCGCAATCGATTCGACAAAAAACGCGGCACCTTCCCACGAAAAAGGCATTCCAATAATCGGCCCCGCATGTTCCATAAAACGTGGCCATAAAAGACCGAGCTCAAATGAAAGAACCGTTCCGGAGACAGCTCCGGTCGCAAACAGGATGGCAACACCCTTGAGCCAGACTCGTGTAAGATCCCCATAAACTTTCTCGCCCCGCTTGAGCCAGATTCCATGTGCGATCACCATAAAAAATGGCATCACCATGGCAATGCACGAAAAAATGATATGAAAGGCCAAAGACACACCCATTTGAGCTCTAGCCGCGAGAAGATTTTCCATAAGTGACCTCTGTCTCATTAATGGTTCCAGGAGAAAGACAAGGTCAACGGGTGGGCCTGTTTTCAGACGGAAATCGAGGTTGTGCTCTGCATGGGTGTAGCTGTGTGATTCTTTGAGAAGACGAAAGTTCCAATGCAGACGGAGGAACTTTGTCAGGGAAGAAAGAGATTAAAGGTGGTTGAAAATAATGGAATAATTTTCATTCATTTTGAGAGAGTTGGAGGGGAGGTGCTTCATAAGTGATCGTCCATCCCCAGCGGGGCCATCCGGTGAGAGAAATTTCTTCCAGTTCTTCTTTTGATATGGGCGTGCTTTCCTCGCAACCTTTCCACTCCAGATATTTTTTTGAAAGATAAAGCATCAGCTGTTTTCGAGCATCTGCCCAGTTGTCGGAAATAAAAGACAATTCCAGCTCCGAATCGGCTGGAAGAGCCTTCTGCCTCCACCCGAGGCTTCGATCTTCCAACGCAAAAAAGATGTGGCTCATTTCACTTTTGGACCACCACAGTTCACATTTTTTAGGATGTAAAGGAATCATCATGTCTGCAAATAATTTGTTAATCGTTTGAAACAATTTATAAATTCGTATTCAGCCCGCTAGTGGATTATTTGCTCCGTCTGCGCTTTCCGTTCTCCGACTTCCGTCCAAAAATATTTATCGGGGCAGTGTAAAATGAATTTTGGTCCCTTTTCCTTTCGCGCTCTCCACCCAGATTTTTCCGCCGGCTTCTGTTACGATCTTGTGAACAGAGGCGAGTCCTATTCCCATTCCCATGACATCGGTTTGCGCACGGTAAAAAAGGGTGAAAATTTTTTCATGATGGATCGGGTCAATTCCTGTCCCGGTATCTTCAATACAGAAATGAATGCGTTCAGAAGGCTTTGAGACCGAAATGCGCAGCAAGGGCTGTGGATTATGAGCCGAATACTTGATGGCGTTATCGATCAGGTTGGTGAGAACGTCTTGAAGGCGTCGGCGGTAAAAATAGAGGGTTTGGGCTTCGGGTTTAATCTCGATTTCTACCTTGAATTTTTTCAGTGCGAGCTCAAACGTGTGGAGGATGTCTTGCAGGATTTCATATAACAAAAGCTGTTCCTTCTCTTCCGGGATCGTCCCAATATTGATGAATTGTTTGAGCTGAGTCAGTCGCTCCATCATCTGACGTGAATTTCTGGAGATCCTCTCCAGATAGTTCTGACGCTGGCTGGAAGAAATCGGCTGGATTTCTTCCTTCAAGAGGTTTGCAAATCCATCAATTGATAACAGTGGGGCCTTTAAATCGTGAGTGGCGGTGTTGATGAAAAAACGATTTTCTTCATGGAGTTTTTTCAGCTGGGCCGAACGTTCCAGATTTTCATGATAAATTTTAAAAAAGTCCGAGAAGAGTTGAAAGAAAAGTCCCGCTGAAAAACAGAAGATTCCATATTCGAAGGCGTAAAAGCCATTGTAGAGATGGATGGCCACAAAAATCTCATTGATCGCGGATACAACGAGCAGGAAAAGCCCTATCGTCGCAGGT
Organism: Myxococcota bacterium; assembly: GCA_052034865.1. Classification (GTDB taxonomy): domain Bacteria; phylum UBA10199; class UBA10199; order JADFYH01; family JADFYH01; genus JBPOIC01. The sequence continues at coordinate 18,860 of JBPOIC010000037.1, forward strand.
AAAAGTTGCAGACCTTTTTGTCTCAAAAACCAGATCCAGGGGATGAAAATCAGAACCAGGGAGAGGATCATCCAGAGGCCGACGATTGTCAGAATGGGCATCGGAGCCGACTCAAAAACTTTCACTTTCTGGCCAAAGAAATGAAAAATTTTGGGATCATTCAGTGTGGTGAGAAAGAGAGAAGGTCTTATCCAGGTTGAGAGAACGATAAGGATGCCTGGCAGATCGATCCAAATAAAAATCCAACGTCGCGAGATACGTTTTAACTGCAGGTATTCCAAAGAAAAATGAATGAAAAAAATAAAGATCAGAATTCCGGAGGCCCACTGTAAAAACTGCCAGGGACGGGCGGATTCAAAATCCGGGGCCGAGTAGAGTTGCCAGGCGCCCAGTGAATAAAAAGCCTGAGAAAGGCAGACCAAAGAAAAATAAAAGTGAGCGCGTCGAAACATCCCCAGATGGCGACCAACCCGACGATAGAAGTGAAGCAGGAAAACACCTTGTTGCAAGAAGAAAAAAGCAAGCAGGCAGGAGATTAGAGAGAGTGTGTTTTGAGGTGAGAGAAACATAGGGAAGTCCAGGTCTGTTTTATATCTGGCGGCAAATCGCTGGGAGAAACTGATTTGGCAGAGAAAAGCTCGAAGGAATTCCCGGTTTTAAAAACAGGTTTAAATGAACGATTTATCAATCTCTAAAATTTCCGAATTGGAGAGGAAGATTGAATTCGTGTCCGCGAATGGCACTCATGACAGTCTGAAGTTCATCTTTGCTTTTTCCGCTCACGCGAACCTGCTCATCCTGAATGGATGCGTTCACCTTGAATTTTTTCTCTTTGATGAATTTGACAATTTCTTTGGCCTTGTCGGTTTCAATTCCCTGGATAAGTTTGATATCCTGCTTGACCAGCGATCCGGCGGCAGGCTCGATTTTCCCGTAATCAAGGGCTTTGAGCGAAACGCCACGCCTTACCATTTTACTTTGTAATACATCGATCACGGATTCCATTTTCTGCTCATTGTCGGACACAACGAAAATCTTGTCCTTTTGTAATTCAATGGAGCTTTTGGAGTGTTTGAAGTCGTAGCGAGTGGAAATTTCCTTGTTTGCCTGATTGATGGCATTGTCGACTTCCTGAAGATTCAGCTCAGAGACGATATCGAAGGATGGCATAGAAGACCTCATTATCTTCAAAATATTTTAAAAAAGCGCGAGATCAATTCTTGATCTCTTTTACTCCGGCCGGTTTTGCAAACACAAATTGAGTATCTCCCAGATTGGAATTGAGAAGAACATTTTTAAAAAAATAATGGCTCTGATTTCCTGTATCATTTTTCATGAAGGCCTCGCGCACCGTGTGTGTTTGAGGATCAAAACCCAGCACGAGGCGATCGAGGGAGCTTTCGGGATTTTTAGGCAAAAGAGCAATCCAGTCGAGCCCGTCCTGAAGCTTCAAGGATTTACGATCGTTCGCAGTAGGAGCACTCACTTTAAACTGTTCGCGAATGTTTCCCAGTCCACCCAAAAAGGCCAGGGCCTCTTCTGGCAAGGTTTCTCCGCTCACCTTGTACACGTTTACCTGTGTATCTCCCTTATCATAAATCCAAAGCCTGCTCCCATCGGAGGTGTAGCTGCGGCCTTCTTCTCCATCATATTCTACTTTTAATTTACCCGGTTTTTTAAAGAAGGCCTTGCCGGTTTTTTCGATTGTTCGCTCCAGGGATTTGATTTCGATTTTCTGGCTGAATTCGCTGGAGACATCCTGGGCCTTTTCATACACGGCCTGGACTTGCCGCACGATCTCTTCGGGAGAAGTTGCGAAAAGCGGAGCAGAGAGAAGTAATGTTATAATGAAAATAGAAGCAGTGATTTTAGTTTTCATAAGTTTAATGTTTTTGCACTCTGGTGGGCAGGAAGAAGTTGATTCTTTGAAAAAGGAATCAGGAAGGCCCATCACCAAAATTGGAAGCCAGAACCTCTCTCCCTTTGGCCCCATCCGCCGCGCTCACGATGCCTTCGGCTTCCATCCGTTCGATCATGCGCGCAGCACGGTTGTAGCCGATACGCAGACGGCGCTGAACCATCGAGATCGAGGCCTGACGGGTTTCGGTTACAATGGCTACCGCCTGATCATAGAGCTCATCAATCATCTCTTCCATCTCATTTTCAGTCTTGGAATCTTTAAACTGCAGGATGGATTCATCATACACCGGTTTACCCTGCTTTTTTAGGTGCTCGACCACACGCATGACCTCGGCGTCTGAAACGAACGCTCCATGCACGCGCGTGAGCTTCGCAATTCCCGGTGGAAGAAAGAGCATGTCGCCCGCACCGAGCAAGTGCTCGGCTCCGACTCCATCGATGATCGTGCGTGAGTCATGTGCAGAAGAGACCTTGAAAGCAATGCGGGCCGGAAAATTGGCCTTGATGATACCGGTGATAACATCCACCGAAGGGCGCTGGGTGGCGAGAATCAAGTGAATGCCCGCTGCGCGCGCCATTTGCGCAAGGCGCGTGATGTATTCTTCGACCTCACGGCCGGCTACCATCATGAGATCCGCCAACTCATCGATGACAATCACAATAAAGGGAAGTTTCTGATCGTGCTTGAGCGTGGAAGATTCGTTTCCATCGGGGCCCGGGATTGGCTGATCTTTCAGAAGGCCTTTTTCGATCTTTTTGTTATAGCCCGCAAGATTTCTGACCTGAGCGTGGGACATGAGTTTATAGCGCCGCTCCATTTCCGCAACCGCCCAACGCAGAGAGATCGCGGCCTTTTTGGGCTCCGTCACAACGGGAAGCAGCAGGTGGGGGATACCCTGATAAATCGAAAGCTCCAGCATTTTGGGATCGACGAAGATAAGCCGCACTTCTTCTGGGGTTGCCTTGTAAATCATTGAAAGGATGATGGCATTTAGGCAAACGGATTTTCCGGCCCCGGTTGCTCCTGCAACCAGCATGTGCGGCATTTTTTGAAGATCGCTTACAAACGGAAGTCCTTCGATATCTTTTCCTAAGGCCAGCGTGAGTTTGGATTCGGCTTTTTGAAATTTGGTATCGGCCAGGATTTCTTTCAGATAGACGGTTTCACGCCCATGGTTTGGAATTTCAATTCCAACGGCAGGTTTTCCCTGCAAGTGTGACACAATGCGAACGGATCTGCCTCCCATCGCGAGCGTGAGATCGTCTTCGAGATTCACGATTTTTGAAACCTTGATTCCCGCCGCAGGTTCGAATTCATACATGGTGATGACAGGTCCCGGGTGAATTTCGGTCACCCGTCCTTCCACTCCAAAATCCAAAAGCTTTTTTTCAAGCAGCTTTGAATTCATCTTTAAGGCTTCTTCATCAACCTGGGTGGCCGATTTTTCCTGGGCATCCAGAATGTTCAAAGGAGGAAGAACAAAACCTTTGAGCATTTGAGTGAACGAAAGCTGATCTTCGATTTTACGGGTGGGATCGCGTCCTGCATCGGCCCGCTGAAATACCTTGGGGCCTTCGGTTTCTGGATAGGAGACGATGTCTTTGGAAAATTTATCTTCTGTCTGTTTTTCTTCTTTGGGAATGAGGCGGACGATTTTTTCAGCCGGAGTCTGAACTGTTGCGGGTTGCTTGGGGATTGTAATCCGAATGGTTTCTGAGTTTTTCTTCTCCTGGGCCTTGGCGGACTCACGGGCCTTGAGAGCCTGACGACGATTCTCAAGATATTTTTCCCAATTCTTTTTAAGCCGCGCAAAATAGATAGTGCTTAAGGATTTTGTTTTCAAAAAAAAGGCGATCAGAAAGCGTTTGATGAAATCAAGGATTCGGGCGACTGAAATCCCTGTGCCCCAGACAAAGGTCAGGGTCGCAAAAGCAATGACGACGAGGTAGGCCCCTGCCGAATTCAGGTAGAGGCGCATGGGTTCAGCAAAAAATGCCCCTATCCAACCTCCGGCTTTCAGCTCTTCGCCCGCAAAGGAGAGGGTCTTCCAGTAAAGTTGGGCGAGAATCGAAACCATCCATAAAGAAAATCCCAAAAGGAAAATCTGAGAGAATCGAAACGGAGACTGGTTTTCCCGAAAGGAGCCGATTCCTAAAATAAATAAAAAGAAGACAACGAGATAAGCCGACACTCCCAAAGTACCAAACATGAACTCCGCAGTGTAGGCGCCTATCAAGCCTGAAAGATTATGAGTGGTAAGAGAAGTGGATGCAGAGTTGAGCGAAGGATCAATGGGCGAAAATGAAAAGAGGGAAAGGGCTAAAAAGGCAGCGAGCGTTAAAAAGAGAATTCCCCGCACTTCTCCCAAATAGGAGCGAGTGGGTTTTTTTTCCGGTCTTAATCGGATGACTTTCCGTTCTTTTTCTTTGGGGGCTTGCATGGATGTCTAACATGGGGGCTTAAGTCACTTCGTCAGGGTCAGGAATAATCAGAAAATAACAGGCATGCCCTGGATTTTGGAAGGGAACACGCTGTTTTCATTTCAATCCGGCCCAAACTCATCTCCTTAATAATTTAAAGAGATGAGTGGCAGAAGCTTTCTGATCTGGGGAGTTTCTAATCCGCATGCTTTCTTAAAAATGTGGGGATGTCATACTCATCCTGGTCGGTCTCGACCATACCGATCTCAGCCACAAGCTTTTTGATATCGCTGTAATCGGGATCCCGTTTGGGAATGAGAGTCATTTCTTCCTCTTCTTTGGCAATCATCTGATTCAAAACGGTGGCGCCGACGGGACGGGCCGTAAAAACGGCAGAGGTTTGAAGCTCAACGTTTTCAGCAGCCGGTGCAGAAACACTATAGGTTGGTTTCTGGGGAGGTGCAAAAGTGGAAGGAGTGCTTTTGTATTTGGGAAGCGTAGTTGCAGGAGAATAGGTTGCTTTTTTGGCCGTTTTGGAAAAACCAGTTGCGATAACCGTGACTCGAATATCCTCTTTTAACTTATCATCGATGACAGCACCAAAGATGATGTTGGCCTCTTCGTGAGCTTCCTGCTGAATCAGCTTGGACGCCTCGTTGACTTCAAACAAGGTCATGTCAGAGGGGCCTGTAATGTTAATGATGATGCCGGTTGCTCCGTTGATCGAAACATTTTCCAGAAGCGGTGATGAGATTGCTTTTTGAGCTGCCTCGATCGCACGATTTTCTCCGTGTCCAACGCCTGCTCCCATGAGGGCCATGCCCATCTCACCCATGATGGTTTTTACATCCGCAAAATCAAGATTGATGAGACCGGGAATGGTAATCAGATCTGAAATACCTTTAACGGCCTGAAGCAAAATCTCATCGGCCATTTTGAAGGTGTCGACCATCGGAGTTTCTTTTCCAGCCACATGCAAAAGTTTTTCATTCGGGATGACAATCAGCGTGTCTACATTTTCTTTTAAGGCATCAATTCCGAGATCTGCCTGTTTGGAGCGCTTTTTTCCTTCAAAGCTGAAAGGTTTGGTCACAACACCAACCGTGAGAGCGCCAAGCTCGCGGGCAACCTTGGCGATGACAGGGGCGGCTCCGGTTCCGGTACCACCTCCCATACCGGCGGTGATGAATACCATGTCCGATCCCTGAAGAATTTCAGCCAGGGTATTTTGATCTTCCATCGCAGCGTTGCGTCCGACTTCCGGATTCGCACCCGCTCCCAATCCTTTGGTAAGCTCACGACCGATTTGCAGCTTCACTTGGGCCGCACTGGAGCGCAAAGCCTGAATGTCTGTGTTGGCCGCGATGAACTCAACTCCATCAAGTTTGGAGCGGATCATTGTATTGACGGCATTGCTCCCGCCGCCGCCCACGCCAATCACCTTGATTTTTGCGTTTTGAGCCAGATCTTCTTCAAATTCAAACATGGATCCTCCCATCCGTTATGAGGTGGTGAGTTAAGGGTGATGGGCAGAGGAAGGCTTGTTTAGAAGCGAAAAAACAGAGCTCCTGCAACCCACGGCACATAGCCCACAACCGGTTTTAAAAAATCTCCCCAAACCACTCTTTCATGCGGTCTTTCACTTTTATATAGATATTTGAATCGCGAACCTTAAATCGACTGGATGCAATGGTTTTCGAGCCCCAGATCACGAGCCCCACGCCCGTGGCATACATGGGACTCTTTACAACATCGACCAGACCGCCAATCCCTCGTGGAGAACCTCGGCGGACGGGCATATTGAAAACCTGCTCGGCAAGCTCGGCCATGCCGGGAAGAATGACGCTCCCACCGGTGAGAACAATGCCGGAGGCAATCCGATCTTCATATCCTGATTTAATAATTTCTTGCTGAACCAGTGAAAAAATTTCTTCAACACGCGGTTCGATGATCTCGGAAAGAATTTGTCTGGATAAAATTCTGGGTTTGCGACCTCCCACGCTGGGAACTTCGATCGTTTCATCTTTTTGAACCATTGAGGAAAGGGCACAACCGTATTTTTGTTTGATTCTCTCAGCCTCAGCGGTGGGTGTGCGCAAGCCGACGGCAATGTCATTGGTAATATGATTTCCTCCTAGCGTGATGACCGATGTGTGAACCACGGCCCCTTCGGAGAAAATAACCAGATCACTGGTTCCGCCGCCAATATCGAGAAGGGCAACTCCCAAATCTTTTTCTTCTCGGGTGAGAATGGATTCGGCCGAAGCCAAAGGTTGGAGGATGATGTCATTGACATTCAAACCACAGCGATTGGCGCATTTGACAATGTTTTGAGCGCTGGTGACTGCAGCGGTGACAATATGAACCTTGGCTTCAAAGCGAACTCCGGACATGCCAATAGGTTCTTTGATTCCGTCCTGTCCGTCGACAATATATTCTTGAGGGATGACATGAATGACTTCACGATCGAGGGGAATGGCAACCGCCTGAGCAGCATCGATGACACGGGAGACATCGGTGTCTTTAACTTCTTTTTCTTTAATGGCGACTATACCGTGACTGTTGATGCCTTTGATATGCCCGCCGGCGATTCCTGCATAAACAGAAGTGATATCGCAGCCTGCCATGAGCTCTGCTTCGGAGATTGCTTTCTTGATTGATTCGACAGTGGATTCGATATTGATGACCACGCCTTTGCGCAGACCACGGGAGGGATGAGATCCGATCCCAATAATGTCGATTCCATCGTCAGTGATCTCACCCACAATGGCTGCTACCTTGGTGGTTCCAATGTCCAGCCCTACCAGAAGATCTCCTTTTTTCATGCTTCGGTTTGCCATGATTCTCCTTTTTGACTCTTCAAAACTTTATGGGTCACAACGTCAGTATGACTTTGCCATCATAATTTAAATCAACTGCAGCAAAGTTCTGATTTAACTTTTTCATTTGGGCAATGATGCGGTCATAGTTTTTTAGTTTTTCTTCAAAGCGGTCAAATCCAACAAAAACACGCAAATGATCTTTTTCGGTATAAAACTCAAAACCTCCAGCAGCATCGTAGTGAATTTCCGAAATGCGATCATCTTCAGGTTTCAGTTGTGCTTCGTAAGCAGAAAGTAGAACCAAAGCCTGAGCAATAATTTCGCGTGCCTGCGGAGGATCCTGCTCCATTTCTTCACGAGTTAATCCGGTAAAAAAGGGATAATCAAACGAATCCTGTTTGGCACGAACTTCTTTAAAAATCTCTCCTTTTTTTCCAATGTAATAAAATTTCTTTGCCTGAAGAATAAGTTTGGGTTCGTGGACACCGACCTGGATCAGCAAAGTGTGTGGAAGCTTTCGACTGACAATGGCCTGATCTATCCAGGGATTTTGTTTTAAGCGTGATACAATTTCTTTTAATGGGATGGAAAAGAGAGGATCTCCCTCCTGGACTTGCGCCTGCTGTCGAATAAGGGCCTGAGTAATGGGGCCAACAGCCCCTTCGATCTGCACGGTCTTAAGTTTTAATTGTTCCAGATGGAGAGAAAAATAACGGATTCCAAATATCAAGAGAACCAGGGCAAGTGTTGCCAGCGTTCCCCGAAAAAAAAGTTTCGTTCTTTTTTTTCTAACTTGGGATTTGATATTTGAATTTCGAAAGACTCTGATCTTTCTCATGAAAAAACCAGCGCATCAAAAAATTAAGAAAGTGGGGTTAGTGAATACAGATCCAGTCCATCGCCACAATTTCTAAAAAAAACAGGTGGAGGGTGTGCTGGCAAAGGGTTTTTCAGGGATAGAAGCGGGAGGAAATTCTGACTTGTGAGAGGATACGTTTTTCGAAGAAGTGCTTTATATTCAGGATAAGATCTGATCCCCAAATCAGATAGAAAAAAAACAAGAAAGGACCCCCGGTTGATCAAGATTTAAACCCTAAAGCACCTCCAGCCAATCTTCCCCATTGCAGATCAGGCTGCCCCTTTGATGGGCACTTTAAGTGTTTAAAATTGTCCTAGCTTTTTACACTGCTTCCCAATTTCAGTCGAGCAGAATCTAGTATGTTTTCGACTAATTTTTCAAAAGTTAGACCGGCGTGAGCCGCTGCTTTTGGAATTAGCGAAGTTTCTGTCATTCCGGGGATGGTGTTGATCTCCAAAAAGAAAGGACGATCTTCTGAATCGATGATGTAATCCGCTCGTCCAACTCCCTCACAACCAAGCTCATGGTAAATCTCCACCGTGCTTTCCTGAATTTCTCTGGTGAGCTCTTCAGAAATTCTGGCAGGCAAAATATAATCGGTGGCTCCTTTGGTGTATTTGGAATGGAAATCATAAAATCCGCTTTTGGGAGCAATTTCAATGAGAGGAAGGGCTTTGCCATTCAGTACACCCGCAGTGACTTCTTTTCCCTGAATAAATTCTTCAATCAGAATTTTTCTATCAAAGCCGCGGGCAATTTCCAGTGCAGCGGAGAGATTGTTTTGTTCCTTCACCTGGGTAATTCCCACGGTCGAGCCTTCGGTGGCAGGTTTGACAATAACAGGAAAACTTAAGGAGATCCTGTCACTCACATCTTTAAAATCCGTGTTTGAAACCTCCACAAAAGTAGAAGCAGGCGTCCAGAAGCCCCGTTCAGCGACAATTTTTTTGGTGAGAATTTTATCCATACACAGCGCAGAGGCCAGGACCCCCGATCCAGTGTAGGGAACTTGCATCATCTCCAAAAGCCCCTGGACTGCGCCATCTTCTCCGTAGCGCCCGTGCAGGGCTATAAAAGCGACTTCGATTTTTTTTTCTTTTAGCTGATCAGGAAGATCGCGATCGACGTCTATTTCCGAAACATAATAGTTCAAGTTTCGCAAAGCCTGTGCGATTGCCTTGCCGGAACGTAAAGAAATTTCGCGTTCGCTCGAAAGACCGCCGAGCAAGACCCCAATGTGTTTATCTTTGTTTTTGGACATGGATGTTTTTTTGGAAATGAAAGGAGGAAATTGAAATAAGGAGGAATGCTGGATACCTCTCTATTCATTGTCCAATCCTATTTAGGATATTCTCTCTTTCGTTCATAGCTCTAGCAGAGGGAAACAGTGTGGGTTTAAATGAAATTACTCTGGATTTTTATCTTCTCCAACAACCTTGACCTCGGTTTCCAATCGAATGCCGGTGACCTCTTTGACCTTGTCCCGAACCAATCCAATCAAAATTAAAATGTCCTGGGCTGTGGCGCCGCCTTCATTGACAATCCAGTTCGAGTGTTTTTCAGAAACCCGGGCGCCTCCTACGCGAACACCTTTCAAACCCAATTCTTCAATCAGTTGGGCGGCAAATTTCTTGGAAGGGTTTTTGAAAACACTTCCCATGCTCGGTTGATCGAGGGGTTGAGTCTGGTGACGACGCTTTTGAAAAAATTCCACCTTCTCCATCACGGTTTTGGGATCAGATTTTTTCAAGAGAAGTTTTGCAGATAGAATAATTTCGGAGCGCGGAATCTTGAGATCCCGATATTCAAAATGCAGACGTTTTTTGGAATAGGTTTTTATTCGTCCATTGTTTTCAAGAGCCGTGATTTCCAGAACAGAATCGCCAATCTCTCCTTCCCGCGTCCCAGCGTTCATGAGAAGCGCGCCGCCTACCGTGCCAGGAACTCCGTAAAGACTCTCAAGCCCGCTCCAACCATTTTGTTTGGAAAGCTCGACCAGCTTGGGAAGCATGACCCCTGCATCTGTCGAAAGAATCACCGTAATATCATCCTCTGGGTTTTCTTCAGTTTTATAGGTATTGAGGATTCGATTTAACCGAACCACCAGACCCCGCACTCCGCCATCGCGCACCAAAAGATTGCTGCCATTTCCAATCACGAAGTGGGAAAGATCCTTCTCATGACAAAAGACGAGGGCATTTTTCAAATCTTCGAGATCCTGCGGATAAAACAGGATATCCGCAGGGCCTCCAATTTTTACAGAGGTGTAGCGGGCAAGGGGTTCGTTAAACAGGAGCTCCCCTTTGAGCGTCGATCTGAGCTGGTTTTGAAGGTGAGGGGGAAACATGATGATTTTTAATGGGCGTGTTTGTTTTTGAGTTTTTGTGAAAGTTTTTTTCCGACTTTGACAATATCGCCGGCGCCCAAAGTTAACACAATATCTTGTGGTTTGATAAGGCTTAGAGTTTCTTCAAGGATTTTGTCCTGATTTCCTACAAAGCGGACGGAAGCGTTTTTAAAATTTTCGCACATGGCCTGAACCAATCCCTGAGCACTCACTCCCTCGATGGGATCTTCACCTGCCGCATAAATATCTGCCATCAAAAGTAGATCGGTATTTCCAAAAGCGGTTTGAAAATCCTCAAACAGGTCACGGGTTCTGGAGTAGCGATGGGGTTGAAACAGGGTAATGATCCTTCGAGTTGGAAAAGCAAGTCGAAGAGCCGAAAGGGTAGCTTTGATCTCCTCGGGATGGTGACCATAATCATCGATCACAGTGACCTCCCCTTTATAAAGGGGCTCCATTCGGCGCTCAATGCCTTTAAAGCTTTCCAGTCCCGAAGCAATTTTTTTAAAGGGAATGTCGAGCTCAACTCCTGCAGCAATTGCTGCGAGAGCATTGTAGACATTGTGTAGCCCTGCAAGTTTGAGCCGAACAGAACCGAGTTTTCGTCCCAGATGAAAAACCTCAAAGCGAACCTGCAGTCCTTGCTGTTCGATGGATCGGGCGTAAAAATCAGCAGCTTCTGTCAGCCCATAAGTGACGACGCGTTTGCCAATGCGTGGAAGAATTTCCTGAATGGTTAGATGGTCGGCACAGGCGATCACGGATCCATAAAAAGGAACCTTATTCGCGAATTGAACGAACGTGGTTTTAAGCTCATCAAAGCTTTGGTAGTGATCTAGGTGTTCAGGATCAATGTTAGTTAGAATCGCGATCGTTGGAGAGAGCTTCAGAAAAGATCCGTCTGACTCATCGGCTTCGGCAACCAAAAACTCGCCCTTTCCCAGCTTGGCATTCGACCGAAAGCTCTTTACTCGTCCTCCAATCACCAGCGTAGGATCAAGCCCCGCTCGATAGAGCACATTCGAAACTAGAGAAGTGGTGGTTGTTTTTCCATGACTGCCCGCGACGGCGATGCCGTATTTCATGCGCATGAGCTCGGCGAGCATTTCGGCACGGGGAATAACCGGAATGTTCAGACGATGGGCTTCCTGCCATTCGGGATTTGTGGGTTTGACAGCCGATGAAATGACGACGACGTGAGCACCCTGGACGTTGGCCTCCCGGTGGCCGTAGAAAATCTTTGCCCCTTTTTTGGACAGCCGGGTAGTGGTGGGGCTGCGTTTTAAATCGGATCCGGTAATTTTATAGCCCAGGGTGATGAGTACTTCGGCGATCCCACTCATCCCAATGCCACCAATTCCGATAAAGTGAATGTGTCTGATTTTTTTAAACATGGATTTATTTGAAATGCCCGAGAGTGTAAGGGAAAAGTGCGGGATCCACTAAACGGTCTCGGTGGGAAATTCAAGAGGGAAGTGGGTGGGGGAGAATGCAGAATTCAGAATCCAGAAGACAAAAGATAGATAAAAATTTCTGAACCCAATCTTTTACTTGTCATCCGCCTCAGGCGGAAGTCCCTGTGACTGGCCTGTGGCAAATTCGGCTGCATCAACTACTTCCCCAATCCAAAGAGAAGAATTTTTGCTGAGGCAAGGTTGGTCGCTAGTGGAATGTTGTGAACATCTGCCAGGCGCAGAAGCATGAAGATATCCGGCTCGTGGGGATGAATCCCCAACGGATCCCTCAGGAAAATTACACCGTCAATTTCATGATTCACAATTTTCGCGGCTATTTGCGCATCGCCACCGCGCGGGCCACTTTGCACTTTTTCAACCTTCAGCCCGGCCTGTTCGATATAGCGACCTGTTGTGCCGGTGGCGATGAGTTTGAATTTTTTTATGGATTTGAGATTGTCTTTAACGAAGGCGACCATCTCGGCTTTTTTTCCATCATGAGCGATCAGGGCTAGGGTTTTCATGATGGGTTTCTTACGAACAAGCAAAGGGGGCGTCAATGATCGACTTGAAAACACGCGATTGACTCTTAAGAACTTCCATGGAACATAGTGATTTCCTTAAAGTTTAAGCCACATGGAACTTGCTCAACTCTACGAAATCTTAAAAAAAGTCGAAAAACCTGCCCGGTATTTGGGAGGGGAGGTCAATGCGATCGTGAAGGATTTAAACCAGGTAGATTTAAAAGTCGCCCTGGTAATGCCGGAGACGTATGAGATCGCGCAATCCAACCTTGGTTTGAAAATTCTGTACGAAATCCTTAATAAAATTCCGAATGTGGCCGCTGAGCGGGTCTATGCTCCGTGGTTGGATGCTGAAAAAGTCTTTCGCGAGCATGGGGTGGTGCCTTTCTCTTTGGAGCATAGAATTCCCTTAAACGAGTTTGATCTGATTGGTATCAGCCTGCCTTACGAATTAAGTTACACCAATCTCTTAACTCTGCTTGATCTTGCTAAAATTCCCTTTTATTCCAAAGATCGCTCACTGAAATATCCTCTCATCATCGGAGGAGGAAATCAGTCATTCAACCCCGAGCCAATCGCTGATTTTTTTGATGGATTTGCGATCGGCGATGGGGAAGAAATAGTAGTGCATATCGTCTCCAGGCTTCTGGAATTTAAGCGTAATTTATCCTCTCACTCCAATCCTCCTCTTGAGAAAAAAGACCTACTGCGCTCCCTTTCCAGGCTCACCGGTTTTTACGTCCCTTCCTTTTTTGACGTAAGCTATAAGGATGATCAAACCATCTCCTCGATTACTCCTCAATTTTCAGATTACACCGGAGTGAGAAAGGCAACGGTTTCTGATCTGAACGCCATCCCCTTTCCAACCTCACCGGTCGTTCCTTCGGTCAAGACGATTCACGACCGTCTGGCCGTCGAGGTTCAGCGCGGTTGTGTGCGTGGTTGCCGCTTTTGTCAGGCGGGATACATTTACCGCCCCGAGCGCCAGCGATCTCCCAAGCAGGTTCTTGATTTGATTGAAGAATCACTGCCGAACACCGGAGACTCGGAGATTTCTCTCTTGTCTCTTTCGGTTGGCGATTATGGCTGTTTGGTCCCGCTGGTGCGTGAGCTTTTCGATCGTTACGAAAAGAAAAAAGTCGCCATTTCCTTACCCGCTACGCGTACCGATACCTTCTCCCCCGAGTTGATTGCTGAGGTCAAACGCGTGCGCAAAACCGGCTTTACCATTGCCCCTGAGGCAGGAACTCCTCGCATGCGTCGGGTCATCAATAAGGGAAATTTGCGCGAAGATCTTTATCGTACGGTCGAAAATATTTTTAAAGAAGGCTGGCAACTCATCAAGTTCTACTATATGTGTGGCCTTCCCTTTGAAACTTTGGAGGATTTGGCAGGAATCGCCGAAGAAGGGGATACTGCCCTGCAAATCGGACGACGGTTTTCCAAAAAAGTGCGCATTCACTTAAGCGTTTCTCCTCATGTGCCAAAACCGCATACGCCTTTTCAGTGGGAGCCGCAGGATTCCGTGGCGACGATGTGGAAAAAGATCGATTACATTCGCAGTAAAATCCGCAGTAAAGCCGTTGAATTCAAATTTCATGACCCGCGCGAAAGTTATCTGGAAGGGATTTTCTCCCGCGGGGATCGGCGTCTTTCGAAAGTCATCATAAAGGCCTATGAGCTGGGAGCCCGCTTTGATGGCTGGAAAGAGTGCTTTCGTCTAGAGCTCTGGCAAGAGGCCTTCCGGCAAGGTGGTTTAGATCCAGATTTTTATGTCACCCGAGCCCGAGCCAAAGATGAAATTTTGCCTTGGGATCATTTGTTTACCGATCTTAAAAAAGATTTTTTATGGAAGGAAAAAGAAGCGGCTGAAAAAGAGGCCTTCGTGGCCGACTGTTCGGTTGGAAAATGCACTTACTGTGGGGTCTGTGATTTTCATGAGGTGAAAAACCTCAATTACAAAATGGATGTTTCTCCAATTCAGCACACTGCCTTTGAAGATAAGAAAAAACCGATTCTTTCTTCACAAAATGAAAAAGATTTGTCTTACCCAACGGTGGTTCAGTTTTCCACCCGAGGGCGTCGTTTAAAAGAATTTGAAGTCAATCTCCAAAAACAAAAGGAGTCTAAAAGAATTGATTCAGGAGAGATTGTTAAAAAATCTCTTTCAAAGGTTTACACATCCTATCGTTGCCGATTTACCAAGCTGGGAGAGGTGGCTTTTCTGTCTCATCTGGAATTGATGGGCGTTTTAAAACGGGCTTTGGCTCGAGCCGAAATTCCGATGCGATTTTCTGAAGGGTATCATCCTCAACCGAGACTTTCTCTAGGGCAGGCCTTGCCAGTAGGGATAGAGAGTCTTTCGGAGTATTTCGATATCGAAATAGAAGGCGACTTGAATCCGGAAAAATTTTCGGATTTTCTCAATAGCCTTCTCCCGCCAGGTCTTCAGATTACGGCCTGTTGGGCTCTGGCTCCGGGAACCCCTTCGGTGTCGGCCAGTACCTTCGGCACGGTATGGAATATCGAGTTTCGCGATCCCTATCCGGGTGGACAGCGGGCCCTGCATGAAAAATTGGGCTGGCTTCAGAGTCAGGAAGAGTTGTGGGTAGTACGCAAGAAGCAAAAAGAAGAGTTGAGGGTGAATATCAGCCCTTATATTCAAAAACTTCAGGCGGATTCCTCCCTATCCTGTACCCTGGTCTTAAAAACGATTGCCGAGAAAACAGCTCGTCCCCAAGAGGTGCTCGAGCATCTTTTTATGGCGTCTCATCCAGATTTCCCCACTGCGCGAATCCTTAAAACCGAATCTCTCCTGAAATCACTTTCCAGTTAATAACCGTCACCTTCAAAAAATATGGGGGTGACTTTTCGGCCCGAATTTTATGCCGAAAAAGAATCAGGCGAGAGAATTCCATGTCGAATGAACTTATTGTCAATATCACTGCAGGAGAAACCCGCGTTGCTTTTCTAGAAGGCGGGGTTTTATCCGAATTTTTTGTCGAAAGAACCCATGAAGTGGGGATTACCGGCTATATCTATAAAGGAAAGGTTCAAAGGGTTTTACCCGGGATGAATGCCGCCTTTGTGGAGATTGGCCAGGAAAAAGCCGCATTTTTATATGCGACCGATTTTAGCGAAGAGATCAAGGACCTCGAAGAAGAAGATCTAGATGATCCGGAAGATGAGAAAGAATCTGCTTCTTCTGTTGGTGAAGAAGCCATCTCTGAATCCTTTGAGGCACCCGAAACCGAGAATGCTAATGAAAAAGGATCCGACCCGACTTCGGCCGAGATTAAGCGGAGTTATCGTTGGGCGGGTCGAAAACCCATTCAGAATTTACTGAAAGCCAATCAGGAAATCCTGGTGCAGGTGACCCGCGGTCCTATCAGTACCAAAGGCGCCCGAATTACCTCTCATATCTCCCTTCCCGGACGTTTTCTTGTTTACATGCCTACCTGGGGAAAGCTGGGAGTTTCCAAAAAGATTGAGTCTTTTGAGCAGAGAAACCGCGTTCGGCAGATTCTAAAAAAACTCCGTCCAGCCCAGGGCGGCTTTATTGTCCGAACGGCTGCAGGGGAGGCAACCGAAGAACAGATCGCACAGGATGTTCAGTTCTTATCCCGTCTCTGGCAGGAGATTTTGCGCAAGAAAGACAAAGTGGTGGCCCCCGCCCTTGTCCAACCCGAGCTCGATACGGTGTTGCGGGCTTTACGCGATTTTTATGGCGCCAAGATCGATCGCATTGTGATCGATGATCCTGAAGAATTCGAGAAAGTTCGCGATTTTGTCACTGATTTCATGCCCGAGCTCGCCCAGTCGATTGAGCTCTATCCTCATAAAGAACCGATCTTTGACCGATTCGGAATTGAAGCCGAAATCAATCGGGCCTTGGGGCGGAAGGTATGGCTGAAAAGTGGAGGCTATCTCATTATTGACCAGACCGAGGCCCTGACGACGATCGATGTGAATACAGGTCGCTTCACCGGACGAAAAAATCTTGAAGAGACGATCTTAAAAAACAATCTCGAGGCGATCGATGAGATCGTCTACCAGCTCAAGGTAAGAAATATCGGTGGGATTATCATCCTAGATCTAATTGACATGGAAAAAAGAAGTAATCGCGAAAAGGTGTATTCTGCCCTGGCAGAGGCCTTGAAAGGCGATCGTGCGAAGACAACGATCACCAAGATTAGCGAAATCGGTCTGATCGAGATGACCCGCAAACGCACGCGTGAGAGTCTCAAGGGAATTTTGGGAACGGGTTGTCCTTACTGTGATTCAAAAGGATTCGTGAAAAGCCCGATGACCCTGGTGTATGAGATCTTCAGGCAGATCCGTCGTGAGGCAGAAAATTATTCCGGAAAAAAGATTTACGTATCCGTCCATCCAGGCGTTTTTAATCTGTTGCTCAATCAGGAGAGGGCAGGGGTTGAACAACTGGAGAGCCAGATCGGTCGTAAAATTGAATTTCGTTCAAAAGAGCAGGGGCATCTGGAGCATTTTGAAATTCGGGGCTCTTTAGAGCCCAAGTCTTAAGCCCGACCGCCAGGAACTCCTTGACAGGATTTGGATGGATGGTAATAATGAAAATCAGCTCGCCAGAATAGAAATCACAATCATCGATCGCTAGCCTGAAAATATTCAAAAATCCTGGGAACCTGAATAATCCTGAATCCTAAATTCATTAGTAAACCATTTTCAATCACCAAAAAATATAGAGGAGAATTTTGAGTCGCGCACGTGCGTACTCATCTTCTAAGCTTATGAATGAAGCCGGAAACCGAAATAACTCTAACGAATCCCGTACACGCCGTAATTCTGGACGCAGACAGCAGACTCCGATTGTAGAAGATGATCTTGATTATACAGCGGATGAAGAACTCGACCCCTCGCTCAATCAGGGCGAGATCATGAACTTGAAAGATCTTAAAGAAAAAAAGATCAACGACTTGATCACTCTTGCCCGCGACCTTCATATCGAAGGTGCTGCAGGGATGAAAAAACAGGAGCTGATTTTTGCTCTCCTTCAATCCCAAACCGAGCGTAAAGGAGTTATCTATGGAGAAGGTGTTTTAGAGACCCTCCCCGATGGTTTTGGATTTTTACGAGCCCCCGATTACAACTACCTGCCTGGTCCTGATGATATCTATGTTTCTCCCTCTCAGATCCGACGTTTCAATTTAAGAACTGGTGACACCGTTTCCGGACAGATCCGTCCCCCCAAAGAAGGAGAGCGTTATTTTGCCCTCCTGAAAGTCGAAAAAGTCAATTTCGAGCCCTCTGAAGTTGCCCGCGACAAAATTCTTTTCGACAACCTCACGCCACTTTATCCCAGCGAAAAACTCAACCTTGAACATGATTCGAAAAATTATACGACACGGGTCATCGATCTTTTAACACCCATCGGCAAAGGGCAGCGCGCTCTGATCGTGGCAGCCCCTCGCACGGGTAAAACCATGATGATGCAGAACGTGGCCAATGCAATCACCCGCAATCATCCCGAGGTTGTTCTCATCGTTCTTCTCATTGATGAACGCCCTGAAGAAGTCACTGACATGCAGCGCTCCGTCAAAGGAGAAGTGATCAGCTCCACGTTTGATGAGCCGGCTTCGCGTCACGTTCAGGTTGCTGAAATGGTCATCGAGAAAGCCAAGCGTTTGGTGGAACATCGGAAGGATGTCGTCATTCTTCTCGATTCCATTACCCGCCTTGCGCGTGCTTACAATGCCGTCGTTCCTCCTTCCGGCAAAATCCTTTCCGGTGGTGTGGACTCCAACGCCTTGCATAAACCCAAACGCTTTTTTGGAGCGGCCCGCAATATTGAAGAAGGAGGCTCTCTCACCATCATTGCGACTGCTCTGATCGATACCGGAAGCCGGATGGATGAAGTTATTTTCGAAGAGTTCAAAGGAACAGGTAACTGCGAAATTCATCTTGATCGCAAACTCATGGAAAAACGTATCTTTCCCTGCATCGATATCAACAAGAGCGGAACCCGTCGCGAAGAGCTTTTACTTCCCGAAAATGTTCTCAACCGCGTCTGGATTTTACGAAAGCTCCTCGCACCTCTCAATGTCGTCGATACGATGGAATTCCTTCTCGACAAGGTCGGAAATACAAAAGCCAACACCGATTTCCTCGATTCGATGAACAAGTAAGTCCCACCCATCTTCTTCCTTGAGAGTTCTCCGAACATCCCGGGAATTTCGTCTTCATGTTCAGGTCCATTCGATCGAGTCTTCTGCGGCCAATATTT
>JBPOIC010000063.1:0-32310 GCA_052034865.1 Myxococcota bacterium
TATCAAGCGCACTAATACCCCGTCGTTTAATTTCTTGAGCTGAAATGGAACGCATAAAACAACTCCTTTTTAAACTCTGATCTATTTTAGAGGACGAGAAATAGCTCTGAGAAAAGTAAAAAATCAAGTGCTATTCATAGTACTTTTTGGACTTACTCCACCGTCACACTTTTCGCCAGATTGCGGGGACGATCGACATCGTGGCCCTTGAGATCAGCGATCTCATAGGCCATCAGCTGGAGGGGAATAACCGTGAGAAGGGGATAAAGCTCAGGGCGTGTCACAGGAACAAACAACAGCTCGCGCGCTTTTTCTTTAAGCAATTCATCTCCCTGGGTTGAAATCGGGATCAAAGAAGCCTGGCGAGCGAGAACCTCATGAATATTGGAAGAGGTTTTTTCGTAAGAACCATCGCGTGGGGCCAGGGCAATGACGGGGGTTCCATCATCGATCATGGCAATCGGGCCATGTTTTAGCTCACCGGCTGGATAACCTTCGGAGCGCAGGTACGAAATTTCTTTCAGCTTCAGCGCTCCTTCGAGAGCAATCGGGTACTGAAACCCACGCCCAATAAAAAGAATATAATCAGAACTCTGAAGATCACGGGCAAGTGCATGAATTTTTTCCTGCTGTTTTAATACCTCTTCAATCTTGGCGGGAATTGCCGAGAGCTCCTCTAAGGCTAGACCTACCTGATCTTCAGAAAGCAGACCTCGTTTTTTTCCCAAATCCAGTGCAGTTAAAAACAGGGCCGCCAGTTGCGTCACAAAGGTTTTGGTCGCGGCCACTCCAATTTCGGGACCCGCATGCGTGTAAAAAACGGCATCGGATCCGCGGGGTATACTGGAACCTACAACATTGCAGATGGAGAAAATCAGGGCTTTGTGCTCACGCGCGGAGCGCATACTCATCAGAGTATCCGCCGTTTCACCGGACTGAGAAAGGACGATGAGTAAATTTTTGTCATCAAGGATCGGATTGCGATATCGAAACTCACTTGCCATATCCACAATCACGGGAATGCGTGTCATTTCTTCCAGATAGAATTTTCCAACCAGGGCGGCATAATAGCTGGTTCCACACGCAACAAGATAAATGCGATTCACCTGCGCCATTCGCTCTAAGACCGAAGGATCTGCTTCCAAAAAGATTTCACCGGTGGTGAGAGACACACGACTCTGAAGGGTGTCGGCAAGAGCGCGCGGGGTTTCGAAAATCTCTTTGAGCATGAAGTGTTTGTAACCGCCTTTTTCTGCCTGCTCGAGATTCCATTTAATTGTCTGTGCCACACGTGAAACCTTATCTCCCACATTATTAAAGATCGTAACTCTATCGTGGCTAATACGTGCGCAATCCCCGTCCTCTAAATAAACCACCTCGCGTGTATAAGGGAGCAGTGCAGGCACATCGCTTGCGACAAAGTTTTCCCCCTCTCCCAAACCAATCACCAAAGGACTAAACTGACGGGCGACATAAAGCGCTTCGGGATCTTTTTCATCGAGCAACACAAGAGCGTACGATCCTTTCACGAGCTTGAGAATGTTTTGAAGGGCATGCAAAGTGGACAGCCCTGCGCGTATTTCTCGATCGATCAAGTGCACCAGAACTTCGGTATCGGTTTCTGAAGAAAAGACAGAACCTTGCTGAATCAACTCTTCCTGCAATTCTCGATAATTTTCGATAATCCCATTGTGCACCACCGCCGCCCGACCCACACGGTGTGGATGGGCGTTTGCTTCAGAGGGGCGTCCATGAGTCGCCCACCGCGTGTGCCCCATCCCCATTGATCCATGAAGAGGTTCTTGCTGAAGGGATTTTTGAAGTTGAATGAGCTTACCCGAAGCACGACGAATGGAAATCTGATTTTGATGGAGGATGGCAATGCCGGCGGAATCATAGCCACGATATTCCAGGCGCGAAAGACCATCCAGAATAATATTCGAGGCCTGTTTATTCCCGACGTAGCCAACAATTCCACACATAGGCGCTATTCCTTTTTTTTGCGCTGGGCATATCCCAACACATGCTTTTGAGGCGTTCTTGAAATTGCAAGGGCCGATGCAGGCACGTCCTGTGTGATCGTCGTCCCGGCTCCGACGTAGGCTTGTTTACCGACATGAACCGGCGCAACAAGTTGAGTATCACTTCCAATAAATGCGCCGTCTTCAATTACCGTTTTGAATTTATGCACACCATCGTAATTACAGGTGATGGTCCCTGCCCCGATGTTCACTCCCTTTCCAATCGATGCATCGCCCAGATAGCTTAAGTGGTTCGCTTTACTTCCCTCTCCCAAAATAGTTTTTTTAAGCTCGACAAAATTCCCAACCCTCGCTTTTTTCTTAATGAGGGTGTCGGGTCTTATGCGGGCAAAGGGCCCGAGAACAGCTTCTGATTCGACCTTGCAATTTTCAAGGTGAGAATAGGCATGGATGATAACCTTCGATCCGAGCACAACATTTTTCAAGATCGCACCCTGTTCAATCACGCAACCTTCCCCTACCCGCGTGGCACCCAGCAAAGCGACATCGGGATGAATCTCACAATCGGATGAAAGCTGAACCTGGGAATGAATCTGGGTACGATGAGGAGCCAGCATCGTCACACCGTCTAGCATCCATTGTCTCCGTATTCTCTCCTGCAGCACCTCTTCGGCATGAGATAGCTCCAGACGCGTATTCACACCCATCAGCTCGGTGGGATCCGAAATAAGTACAGCGCCCACGGAATGTCCCATGCGGTTGAGAAGGAAAGGAAGATCGGTGAAAAAAAATTCATTTTTCTTCGGATTTTTTTTGATCTTTTTGAGCGTCGCAAACAGGAGAGAAGCCTGGGCGATATAGATTCCTCCATTTACTTCATCAAGATTGAGCTGATCGTCTGTGAGATCACCTTGTTCAATGATCTGTAAAACCTTGCCATCTTCACGACGAAGGACACGCCCGTATCCCTGCGGATTCTTGGTCTTGAAACTGCCGAGTGACAGGGTGTTTTTTTGTTGTTGATGGATTTTAAGAATCTGCTGGATGGTTTTTTTCTGAATGAGCGGAACATCTCCCGACAAAATCAGCACGTCCCCTTCAAAATTCTGAAGCGCCTTTTGGGCTGAGAGAACCGCATGCGCAGATCCGAGCTGTTGTTTTTGATGGGAAAAATAAACGTGGGGATGACGTTTGAATCGATCCCGCACCTTTTCGCCTCCATGCCCCACAACGATCACAATCGGATCACAGTGAAGCTCGAGGGCAATTTGTAAGGGATAGGCAAGAAGAGGATCGCCTCCGACTTCATGCAACACCTTCGGAAGTCCGGAAGCCGATTTCATCCGCGTCCCCTTTCCTGCGGCAAGAAGAATGGCTGCACGTTTTTTCATGAGGCGTGCTTTATAAAAGAGGAAAAGAACCCAGGCAATCTGAAAGATCATCTATAAAGGACCTATATAATCTCCCCCCTTTAATTGAAGGGGCTTATTTCAATAATAACGACCGGATCTCATCGGCCGCCTTACCCTTCGGATCTTTAAGAAGCTGCTTTATGACACTCTCATAAGGCGATTTATCATTTTAAAAGAAGCAGTTTTTTTTCAAATCCCCTCACCCTTGACACACCCCGATCGCAAGAGTAACTCTGGCAAACTTACATCCCGTCAGGTGATGGTTCTTTAAACCAAGTGTAAAACCCATCACTCAACACCCATCACCCTACTTTTTAAAAGGAGCATTTATGGCTAGCGTTAACAAAGTCATCCTCATCGGAAATTTGGGATCCGATCCAGAAGTTCGCTTTACGACAGGAGGACAGGCCGTCGCGAATTTCAATATCGCCACCAATGAAAACTGGAAAGACAAAGGTGGTCAGGATCAGGAGAGAACCGAGTGGCATAAAATCGTGGTATGGGGAAAACAGGCAGAAAATTGTGGTGAGTACTTAAAGAAAGGACGTACGGTTTACATTGAAGGTCGTCTGCAAACCCGGGAGTGGAACGATAAGGATGGAAACAAACGATACACCACCGAAGTCGTCGCGCAAACCGTCCAATTCTTGGGTTCTGGAGTCGGGAAGGACAAAAGCTATGTGGAAAGCCGACCCAGCTCGGAATCTTCTTTAGGTGGATCCGACACCTCAGGCTCTGACGATGTTCCCTTCTAACATCTTACAGATCTTTTTGTGATGTTTCATCCTGGACCTTATCGTCTCAATTATTTGGAGCTCTTATGTCCCACCCTTTCCATGAATTGATCATTATTGGATCTGGCGCCGCCGGTTTGACCGCGGCCATTTACACCGCGCGCGCAAATTTAAACCCCGTCGTTATTGATGGCACTCTCCCCGGAGGCCAACTCACTACCACAACTGAAGTCGAAAATTTTCCCGGTTTTCCTGAAGGGATTATGGGCCCCGAGCTAATGGATCGTGTCCGAAAACAAGCCGAGCGCTTTGGAACAAAATTCATTTATGATCAGGTTGAATCCGTTGATTTTTCTTCTTCTGTAAAAAAGATCAAACTGGGGTCCGGTGAGATTGAAGCCAGGGCCGTAATTATCGCGACTGGAGCCGCTCCAAAATTGATCGGGATTCCATCCGAAAAATCCCTGATGGGCCGTGGAGTTTCCACCTGCGCCACTTGTGACGGGGCCTTTTTCAAAGGGGCTGATCTGATCGTCGTCGGTGGAGGTGATTCGGCAATGGAAGAAGCCAACTTCCTAACCCGATTCGCCAAAAAAGTTTATGTCGTTCACCGCCGTGATCACTTGCGCGCGAGCAAAATCATGCAGGAAAGAGCGCTTCAGAATTCCAAAATCGAATTTGTCTGGAATAGTGTGATCGAAGAAATTGGCAGTGTAGAAAAAGGAGCCGTTGAAAAAGCGATCGTTAAAAATATCAATAATGGTGAAATGAAAGAAATCCCTGTCGAAGGAATCTTTGTGGCAATTGGTCATACACCCAACTCGGCTGCCTTCCGCTCCGAAATTGAATGCGATGATCAGGGATATATCCGTACCCACAATGGGACTCACACGAGCAAACAGGGAGTTTTCGCAGCAGGCGATTGCGTGGATCACGTCTATCGTCAGGCAATCACCGCTGCCGGAATGGGCTGCATGGCAGCTCTGGATGCCGAACGTTATCTTCAAGGTTTTTAAGAGTATAGGGGAAGGAGCCGTCCTTCCCTTTTTTCTGACTCATCTAATTCAGCCAAATCTCATCCCTCTGTATCAAAAACTCCACTCTACTTTATCCTCTTTTCATTTTTCATACTCAACACTCGCGCTTCCTTTTTTCCTGCGATAAACTTTAATCCATGCAAAATTTTGCCAATTCGATGGATCTTATCTTTGTAGCCATCGCCACTCTGTTGATTTTGAGCATCCTGGCCAGCAAACTTTCAGAGCGACTCGGTGTTCCCGCCCTCCTCTTTTTTTTAGGGATTGGCATGATTGTCGGCTCAGGAGAAACCCTTCGAATCCAGCTTACCCAGGCACGTTTTGCTCAAACCTTAGGCCTTCTCACACTTGCACTGATTTTATTCAGCGCAGGACTGGATACGGAATGGAAAGTGGTAAAGCCGATTTTCTGGAAAAGCCTGAGGCTGGCGACCCTCGGTGTGGTTGGAACAGCCCTACTTGTAGGTCTTGCAAGCTACCTGATCTTATCCCTTCCATTTTTAGAAGCCCTTCTGGTAGGCGCGATCATTTCTTCCACGGATGCTGCTGCCGTTTTTACGGTTTTGCGCTCCCGCCAAATCCGATTAAATCCTTCCTTAAAATCTCTTTTGGAATTTGAATCTGGCAGCAACGATCCGATGGCTGTTTTTCTGACATTAAGCCTTATCGAGTTGATTCTGAGTCCTCAGGAATCTCTTTGGCAGCTCATCCCAATGTTTTTTATTCAGATGAGTGTTGGATCGATATGTGGATATTTTTTTGGAATTGTCCTGCTTCGGTTGCTTCGAAATATTCAGCTCGAATACGAAGGGCTCTACCCTGCCCTTACTATCGCTTTCATTTTGCTTACGTATGGGCTTACAACTCTGTTGGGTGGAAGCGGCTTCCTCGCCGTCTATTTTTGTGGATTAAAAACCGGCAGTGCTGCCTTTCCCTTCAAAACTCAACTCAAACGCTTTCATGATGGAATAGCCTGGATCATGCAGATCCTGATGTTTCTGATTCTGGGAGTCCTGGTAATTCCCCACCGCCTTCTCGGAATCGCCCCCATCGGTATCCTGCTTTCTTTTATTCTGATTGTTTTTGCCCGACCGCTCAGCGTCTTTGTGAGCCTGGTCGGAAGCGGCATGAATTTTCGTGAAAAACTGCTCATCTCCTGGGTGGGACTGCGAGGAGCCGCGCCGATTGTGCTAGCGACTTTTCCGCTCCTGGCTGGAGTTGCCAAATCTGAACTGATCTTCCATCTGGTTTTTTTTATCACTCTTACTTCTGTTCTGATTCAAGGACCGACCTTATCCTGGATGGCCAAGAAGCTCGACCTCGCCCTTCCCTTTTATCCTAAAAAATCCTTTCCCCTCGCTTTTGAACCTCAAGAGGAAATGAGCACGCAGCTGGTTGATCTTATCGTTCCCTACCGCTCTCAAGCGGTTGGAAAAACAATTGAGGAGCTTCAATTACCCGCTGATATTCTGATCACTCTTGTCTGTCGTAATGAAGTTTTTTTGGTCCCCACTGCTCAAACACGACTTGAAGAGGGAGATATCCTTCAGATCCTCACGGAAGAAAAACGCCTAGAAGAAATTCAGAATATTCTTCATCCTTCCTCTTCTCATCCATAAACTTGTCCTTTCTAAAACTCGATGTTCTCAACCTTCGTCCGAAAATCGGACGGTTCGATCAAAAAAGCGTTTGAGAATCAAACGCTCAGTCGCCTCTCCTGTGAGAAACCCGCATCCTAAATAAACCATAACCTCTTGAAATCATTATTATTGGCAAAAATCCTCTAAACCATTCAAGCCCCTGGCATACCCCTCGCAATCCTTCTCCTCTGTACGGTCCATAAAACCATTAAACCGAGGAGAAAAAAATGAATCACCTAAATGCCACTCTCACAAACAACATCAATAAATTTTTGGGAAGCAATCCCTTTAACTCCACCCATGTCATTAATCAGAATGGACACATTACCATCGATGCGCGCTCTGGAAATGATCGGGTCAACGTAACCCAGCGCGGAAACATCCTGACGATTCTTGTGAATGGACAAGACCAGGTTTCTCTCGATTTGCTGAAAACCAAAAGCATCACCCTCGACGGAGGAATCGGCAACGATCTGATCGCTATCGATAAAAATGTTACCTATCCCCTTCAACTTAAGGGAGGACTTGGGCAGGACACGATTTTGGCGAACAATCCAGGCCGCAATAGAATCATCAATGACAGCAAAGATAATATTCACGCCAAGGGCACGGATTATGTTCAATATGGAAGAAATTTAAATCAGATGATCTCGGGAACCCCCATTCGAAACATAAATGCATCAGTTTCGAATTTACCTCCTCCCAATGTCTCGGTCGTTTTGAAGCCCATTCCCACTTCTGTTTCCTCCATTCAGCAAAATACAATCGGGACTGGAGGTGTTACTTCCTCTATCTCGGGAGTTGCCGCGAATGAAACAGCAACGGTCTGGGGAGATCCTCATTTTGTGGATCCGGATGGAGGAAAGTTTGATGTTCAGGGAGAACCTGGAAAAACCTACAACCTATTGAATGATACCGGGATTGCTTTCAACGGACGTTTCGATGCCGTCGGCAATGGAACGACCGTTGTTGGGCAAACAGGGCTGACATTGTCCGGTTTAAGAGGAAGCTCTCAGATTCAGTTTTCTAAAGAAGGGGCCACGATCAATGGCCAAAAAATGATGCCCGGTTCGATGGAAGCCCTGGCTGATGGAGGACATGCGCAGCTTTCCCAAGATGGGAAAAGCCTCACTGTGATGACAGGTGAAGGATATACGATCAGTCAAAAACTCATCGGAGAAAGAATCGATACAGATGTAAAATCTCCCCGGTCTGGTGTTGCCACTGATAGAAGAATGCCCGGAGGATTGTTAGGTCAAACCTTTGATGCCGATAAGATTGCCCGCAATTCCAGTGGCAAACAGGGAGAAGGAGCCATCGCTGGCTCTGTGAAAAACTATGAAGTTACGAATGGTATCTTTGGAGGAGTTCCCGGTAGCGTTCAGCAAGGAGTCCCCCAAAGAATAATGGATGCAGTTCAAACCGCTTTTCAATTCGCAAACTTGACGCCACCCGTCTCTCTTCCAACAACCAATCCTGTTAATGGAGTGCAGGTGGACTGGAGCCAAGCTCTGGCTTCACTTCCCATCATGCTTCAAAATCTGGGAATCAATTCTGCTGTCTCAAATACAACGACCGATGCACAGACCGGAACCACTCTTAATCCGAGCTTAAACAGCACTGACCAAACCCTCGATTTTCTATTGGGTCAGTCTACGCGATCTTCAACGATGCAACAGATTTCCGACTCAAACCGAAAAAATGACAAGTTGTTAAAAATGTTGATGGCCTGTCTCCAAAGCGGAAATATCGATATGGCGATGCTACTTTTTTCGACTCTCGAAAGCCGGGAGGCAACCGAATTAACCAAGAGCCTGACCCAACAGTTGGTCAAATTGCAGGAACAGAGACGGGGACTGACGAGTCAGATGACCAGCCAGAACAACACCAACGGACAAAACAATCTTTCACAGATTCAGGCCAGTACCCAGGAGGTGAATGACACTCTTCAAATCCTGACTTCTTTTATCAAAGACGTAAATGAACAGAAAAATCGCACGGCTGAATTTGCAAACAACTTCCTCTCGAATGAACATCAGGCAACCATGAGTATCATTCGAAGCATGAGAGGTTAAAATTCTCTGCAAGTTATCCAACCTCTTTCGGTTGCCATTTTAAGGACACGTACAAAAAAGCCTCTTGGAACCCCGGTTCCAAGAGGCTTTTGACTTTTAAAATCCTTCTTGTTAGAGACTTCCGATCTTTATTGGAACTCTCATTCAGAAGGAGAATCTATATGGCACGCGTCACTGTAGAAGATTGTCTTGAATTCGTAGATAACCGATTTGGCCTGGTACACCTGGCCGCTCGCCGAGTCCGTCAATTGGTAAAGGGCTCTCTAAGATTGGTAGAAAACGACAACAAAGATGTCGTTTGCTCCCTCCGAGAAATCGCCGCAGGAAAAGTCCGCGTCGATCCCATATCTCTCCCTCAAAAACTGGATTAATTTTCCAGAATAAGGACTGAAATTTACCCCAACTCAGAACATAACCTCATCATTTCAATAGCAAGAGAAGCCGCGCCCACAATTCATCCATCAGATGATTTTCTGGATGAATGCCCATAAAATTATTTGTTTGTGGGAACCGGATCGTTTGCGTGTGAGGTGAGCCATTTATCAAGAAATTGTTGCCTGATTCTCCACTGCCCTCCCACCTTAAAGGCAGGAAGACTTCGGCTTTTGATCAAACGATAGATAGTCATTTCATGAAGATTTAGCCTCTGAGCCACTTCTTTAATGCTCAGAAACTCTTTTCCATTCTGGCTCTCGAAAACGGAATGTGGTTTCTCTATCATAATCCTCTCCTTAGTATCCCTTGATCAGGGATCACACGAAGTTAAGCATGTGTTGATGACTATAGGGTAAAGCAACTCTTGTACCAGGATATTAAATTCATACTCCTCATCACATCCCTTGAATTTCATAGACTTAGAAAATGACCTTTTGCCGATCCCTATTAATAAAACACATCTTTTGTATTTTTTTACTCAGAGGGTGACAAAATATCGACGATTTAAAACACTCTTGATGAAAGAATTGAGGATTTTATGGAAGGAAATTGGTTTTTCTGGCTCTTTATTGGACTTTTTATCTTTTGTGAAACCTGGGAAGGAATTCTGATTCAGTTAAACAAATCTTATCTTCTAAAACATGCACATCAAATTCCTGAGGATTTCAGGCAAAAAATTTCACCTAAGGAATATAAAAAGAGCATTCAATATAACAAAGATCGTCTAAATTTTGGCACCAGCTCGCAGATCCTTGGAATTTTGGCCTTTCTCTTTGTTCTGTTTTCAGGGGCCTTTCATAAAATGGACACTTGGCTTACTGGCCTTTTCCACTTGAATGGAATCCATCATTCGGTTCTTTACTGTGTAATTATCGGATTCTTCGTTTTTCTTCTTCAAATCCCAATCTCGCTATATTCTCAATTTATTATTGAACAAAAACATGGGTTTAACAAAATGTCCTTTAAGCTTTTTTTGATAGATTCCTTAAAAGGACTTCTCTTGAGTGGTTGCCTGGGAATTCCACTTCTTTATCTCGTTTTTTGGCTTTATCAACAATCAGGTGATTATTGGTGGGTCTATGCTTTAGGGGTGATTTTTGGATTTCAGCTCTTAATGGCCGCTATCTACCCAACGTGGATCGCTCCTATATTCAACAAATTTACTCCTCTTCCTGAGGGAAGCCTAAAAGATTCAATTCTAACGATTGCCAATAGGGTGAACTTTAGACTGTCTGGGATCTACACTATCGATGGATCCCGACGGTCATCGCACTCAAACGCCTATTTTTCTGGAATTGGAAAATTTAGAAAAATCGTGCTGTTCGACACACTTGTTCAACAGATGAATGAAAGACAAATCCTTTCTGTTCTTGCCCATGAAATGGGTCATAATCAAAAAAGGCATATTCAGAAACAGCTCATTCTTTCATTTATCCTCACAGCACTCAGCTTTTGGATCCTATCAAAATGGATCGAATGGCCCTATTTTTACGATGCCTTTCGGGCAGGAGATCCTGCCCCACACAAAGCCCTTGTGCTATTCAGTTTATCATTTGGATATTTCTCATTTTTTATAACCCCACTGACTCATTTTCTCTCACGAAAATATGAATATGAAGCAGATCGCTTTTCTGTAGAGACAACTCAGGATTCTGCATCCATGATTTCCGCTCTCATCACCCTCTCCAATCAGAATTTATCCAACCTCACACCCCACCCTCTTTATAGCTTTTATCACTATACCCACCCAACCACTTTAGAAAGAATTCAGGCACTCAAACAATGAGCCATTTTTTAAAAAATAGTTTATTCCTTTTAAATAATGAGCTCTTAACGAACATTTCATTACAAATCGATCGAAGTTATTTTCATTGGACAAACACCCACCTTGCTCCCTCCACTTCAATCTCAAGCGAAATTGCGAACTCCCTGTTTTTTGCTCCCTTTGTCTTACTCGCGCATGGAACCGAGGCGGATCCAATCCTGAAATATGGAAACCAGCAGGCCCTTCAGCTTTGGGAAATGAACTGGGAGGAATTCATTAAAACCCCTTCGCGAAAAACTGCGGAAGTGATGGAGCAATCTCAGCGCCAAAGGTTTTTGGAGGAAGTAAATAAAAAGGGATGTATCGCGAATTACGAAGGGATTCGCATTTCAAATTCAGGAAAACAATTTAGGATCTTTAACACCCAGGTTTGGAATTTAGTGGATGAAAATGGGGTTTATTCTGGTCAGGCAGCCTGCTTTGATCGATGGGAATATCTCATCTAAGGTGAAAATCAGGAGAATTTTATTCGTACTGATATCCGATCTTACTCATTAAGGATGCCACCGCCACATTGTAATTAAACACGGCTTCAAAGTAGCGCCCCTTCATTAAAAGGTAAGATTGAAGGGCCTCGGCATAATCCTGTTTGTTCCCCACACCAACATCGTAATTGGTCTTGGTCAGAAAGATCAGCTGCCTCGCCAAACGCTGGGCCTTATCGGCATTTTCAGAATCCTGCAGAGCCTGGCGTACGGTGAGGTAAGCATCCCGAATCTCCAGATCTAGACCCTCCTCGGCCGTGTCCTTGAGGACATTCATTTTGTAATATTCCGCTTCTTTTTCTTTAATTTTTCCATACCCTTCTTTTAAGTTCAGATCGCCCGTCAACCGGAGCCCAACGCCCGCGCGGGTGTAATTGAAAGGATCATTAAAATCGTTTGTCGTCTCAACATTTCTAATATCGGCCGCAGTACGTCCCAGCTCAAAAAATCCTCCAATTCCCAAATTCGGCAAGAGCTTTCTTTTTTCCAGACGATATTCGCTCTCTTTGGCTTTCAGACCAATATCGAGCAAACGGCTTTCGGGCCGATATTTTCGGGCTTCATCTAGATAGAAATTGAGATCCTTGAGCTGAAACTCGACGGGTTTAAGATGCGCATCCGTCATCTGAAAAGGAAAACCACGATCCATGCCCATCTGAATTCTCAACCCCTCCAGTGCCAGCTCCTCTTTTTTGGCAACCTCTCCGAAGCGTTTGAGCAAGTCGTAGTGAAAAAGCTTGAGTTTTGTTGTTTCGATGGGATCCGAAAGGGTTTCGGTAGATTCGCGCTTGGCGATTTCTCCGCCAAGTTTATCGCTAGTATCCTTGAGCATGCCTTTAAGCTCCTGGGCGAAAAGCACCCCATAGTAGAGCTGTTTAACCTTTAAAACCACTTCGCTGGACTTCTGTTTTTTCTTCTCGACCGAGGCCAAGATTCCTTGCCTGGCCAGGGTTTGAACCATTGAAAGTTTTCCGAAGGTCGTGACAGGAACTCCAACTCCAACTTTTACTTTATTGATGACCGTCACTTCACCTTCCAGAAAGCTGTCGAGGGCACGGGATGCATCGGTTGGTACCGGCCCCATATTGTATTCATAATTGATCACTGGTGTCCCGCGAGGTTGGGCCTGCTTGAGTTTCCATTCTGAGCTTTGGATGTCGTAATTGGCCCCGCGAATTTCGCTATTGTTTCTTAAGGCCATCCGCACGCAGTCGCCGAGATCAAAGTTCATTTTTTCTGGCGATGAAGATATGGATGGGTCTGTGAAGTCGGTGTCGGGGGAAAGATAATCGATGTCCGAAGAAGTTTCGGGTGCAGATTCTGCTTCATGGGATGAAGCTGGAAATCCTGCAAAAAACAGACTGGTGATGAGAAGGATGAAAATCTTAAAAGGCCTCAAGGAAGTTCCTTAATTTACCTGGGTTAAAAATGAAGCGCTCCCGTAGCATGAGCTCTTCGAATGGGTCAATGAGACGATGCGTTGGATTCACCTGTTGCAGCTCGCACCTGAATGCGACTCGGGTTGAGAGGAAGAGTGAAATAAAAACGCGAGCCTACTCCTTTTTTGGACTCCACCCACATTCGCCCACCGTGCAACTCCACAATTTTCTTAGCAAGTGGAAGACCGAGTCCGGACCCCCCAAACGAGCGATTCACGTCGTTCTCTGCCTGCTGAAAATCCTCAAAGATACGATACTGATCTTCGTCTTCAATCCCGATACCGTTGTCCTGAACACAAATGCGCAGCATCTCACCACTTTTCTCAGAAGAAATGGAAATAATTCCCTGCGATGTAAACTTGATGGCATTCGAGATCAGGTCTTTAATCAGGTGCTTTAGCTCAACCTCATCGCCGTAAACTCCAGGGGTCAATTCCGGCCAGTTGAGATCAAAGGTGCACTGTCTGGATTCAATTTGAGGGCGCATTTCGCGATAAACTTCATCGATCAGATTTTTAAGATCGATTTTTCGAATATTAAGATGAACCAGACCGGATTGATATTTGGTGAGATCGAGAATGTGATCCACAATTTCAAGCAAGGCCTCACCTGAATTTTTCATCATCTCCAGATAGCGCCTATAATCTTCGGGAAGACATTCCTGGGGATCTTCGAGCACCACCCCCGCCAGCCCCAAAATTCCGTGGAGAGGGGTGCGCAACTCATGGGTAATATTACTGACAAACTGGGTTTTCAGGCGCGCGACTTCAGTCATTTTTACATTCTGTTCCAGAAGCGTTCCATAAAGATGGCTGTTCTCGATGAAGACTGATCCCAAATTCATAAGCGTCGTAAAAAGTTCGAGATCTTCTTTGTCGTATGGCGATTTGCGTCGGGGACCGAGGTTGAAAATACCGTGGAATTTGCGTTCGGTAATCAGGGGAAAAGCGATTTCACAGCTCCATTCGGAAAAGTAAGCGAGGGTGGAAGGTTTGAGTTCGAGAAGATGGGGATCATCCATGAGATCGCGTTTGGCAAGAAAATGTCCTTCGCGCCGAAGCCACAAAACGATGGGATGTTGATAAGGGATTGAAACCGAAAGAGGTGCGGGGCCCAGATACCCACGCAGGGTGAATTGATTGATCTGTGGATCGAAAAGCAGAATGGAGGCCCCTTCTCCTCCACCGATTTCAATAAGGGTACCCATCAGTGCACGCATGACATCCTGATGGTTGGATAACGAAGCAATGCGCCGGCCGTACTTTTGAAAAATTTCTTTCCAGTTATATTTGGACCGGCCCTTAAAAAACATGGGCCGATCTTAACTGAAGGTGTGTGGGCGATCAATGAATCTCTGCCAAAACACTTGTTCTCGCTTCATCGTAAGGTATTAAGGTGAAGACCTTTGATTCTGTCTGTACAGAACATCTCCAATGTGAGTGAGCAAATCGAACCCGACTTGACAGCCATGGAACCATTGGATACACCGGCAGCTCTTTTGTGGTGCAGAATTTTCGTATCGATTTTTTCAGAATAAATGTTTTTCGGGGATCGTCCAATGGTAGGACTACGGACTCTGACTCCGTCAATCTTGGTTCGAATCCAGGTCCCCGAGTATTAATAAAAAAGCCCTTCAGCGAATGCCAAAGGGCTTTTTTGTTTTGATGATCTGTGAATCTGGTTTTTATACCTGATGAATTTCGGTTTTACTCAAACCATCCTCTGGTAAAAAGTTACTATCTTGAGTCTGCAATACGATTTAATGAAACTTTGTATCCAATAAAGGACTGCCCCTTTAGCAAGCGGTTATTCATTAGAACCCTATAGGTATCTTGGGTCACATACCCAGTTCCACCTTCAGGGCGCTTAATTAGAACCGTATAATCGCCACCCTTCACATCGGCAACTTTCATATTGACGGCTTTGTCTACACCGTCTTGCGTCACAACAACCTTGTATTCACTCATGGCATCTTTACCCTGTGGTTCCGAGTAAGTTTTTAATTGACCATTTTTGAAATAAGATAAGGCGGCTTTTTTATTTACAAATCCACTATTACCATCTGGGAGTTTTACGAAGACATCATCCTTCTTATGTTGAACATCAGAATAATTAAAACTCACAAGGCCCGACTCATGGTTATGAAACACTTCTTTTGTGACGTATAATTTCTCACCCTTCAAAGTGACTGGATACTCAAAGTTATCATCTTTCGAAGCCACTCGGCTTACTTCAACCTGCTTTCCATTTTGTGCTTGAATGTGAAAAGAAGGATTTGCTTTCTTAAGTCGATCAGCACCATCTGCAGTGGCGTAATACTTTTTCCCCTCAAAAAATATTGGTGTCTGCCTTTCTTTGTCACCTTTCTGACTGGTCACCAAAACGCCGCTTAAATACAAGTATTCACCGGATGCTCTAAAATTTCCTTGAAGTTTTTTAAGCAATTTTTCTGGGCAATCATCACGATGAAGATGTTCTTTAACATCAGGTCGATCCAAAAACCTCGTACTCTTTAATTTATCTGCCTCTTTTAAGGGTTGATAGGGTTCGAGAGTTTTTGGACCTGATGAAGGTTTTATATTTACTGGACCAGCCATTGGAGTTTCCTTTTATTTCAAAAAATCCTCACCCGTTACGGCTTTCTGTTTGAGAGATTTTAGGTCTTCGAGTGAGATAATGGTTTGTGAGCAAATAAGAGAAATTTAAGCACGAGTCCTGCCAGGAAAGGCCCTTCTTATATTAACAGGGAGAGGAGCTGGAGTAGGATCTGCTAAAGCA
Source organism: Myxococcota bacterium (assembly GCA_052034865.1). Classification (GTDB taxonomy): domain Bacteria; phylum UBA10199; class UBA10199; order JADFYH01; family JADFYH01; genus JBPOIC01. The sequence continues at coordinate 15,843 of JBPOIC010000063.1, forward strand.
GTTGGATTCGCACTCGCTTTCTCTATCTCTTGGCCCAAGGCATCCACTGCCTGTCTATCGAACTCAATTCCATGATTACTCAACATTTCTTGATTATCACTTAATTCACTCCTACCCAGGTCGAGTTCTGCTCTTGCTTGATTGATAAGACGCTCTTTTGTGTCTGCTGGCACTTTTGGTCCCTTGGCCATGTTTAGTTTTGCTTCTGCATTTTCAAAATGCTTGTGCACGCTTATCTGAGCCGCCTTAGCATATATGTTTTCATCCATTGCTCTCACTTTTTTGGCATTTTCTGGTGAACCATATTGGTCTGGAAACTTGTCACCTCGAGCTTTGTTATATGCTTCAACATCGCCCTTTTCGTACAAAGCCGTAAGTTTATTAAAATCACTCCCCTCAAGTTTTTTCAAACCTTGTGATTTGCCAGCTCCTATTGCAGCTTCCGCACTCGCGTTTTCACGAGCTGATTGGGCTTCCGCCTCTTGGAGTGACGCAACTAACTCAGCATTGGCAGCTGCTTTGGATCCTTTCTCCATACCTTTTTCAATACCCTCCTGATGGAGCCTGTCCTGAATTGCTTCTCTAAGGGGGCCTGCCACAAACCTTTCAACAGGGTTGAAACTTCTATTTAACTTATCAAGATCATCAATAAACCCCATAAATCTCTCCTTAAAATTTTCTTGCATTGAAAAATTTTAACTACTCATTAGTTCGTCTAAATTATCGACAACCCTAAAAATCCAGTTGCCTGATTTTTTTCATTTTTCTTTCTTTCCGCCCACCAACTATTCCTTCAAACAAATGTTTTAAAAAAAACTTCACTCAAAATATAAATTTTATAAACGACTTCTAACCCCGTCCATCCCAATGCAACCTGCAAGCCACCCCTGTTAAAACCTGTCTATTTTTTTGCAACCTATCGAAATTGAAAGAGATTGATTCAACAGGATTTGTTTAGTTCAAAACAGAGCACAAAAAATCTGAGGGGCGATCACTCCAAACCTTTTTGGAAGGATGAAAAATCTGTGGAGTTCACACCTCGAGCGCAAAGGCGCTTGAGGGTTTATCGTTTATTCATTATAGATTTTTTGTGCTCAACTTCTGGATGATATCTCTTTTACTTTTATACTTTCCTTTGGGACTCAAACTCCTGGGCGATGCTATGGGGGCTCGCAAACAAGAGGGAGGTTTCAGTTTGTGGTTGGGAAAGCTTGAATACTTTCTCGCCCCGCTTCGCGACACCCTGCTGGCCGCCATCCTTGCCCTGATCGGAGCCATCCAGTGCGTTCATTTTAAAAATTTCCCGACGGGCCTGACATTGCTCACCCTGAGCCTTGCTTCCCAATTCAACCGCATCCATCGCCTCAAACAAAGAATCCGCTTAGGAAATTGGGTCGCCGAAAAAAATGAGATCGAGGCAAACGAATTTTTTGAAACTTACTACCGCAGTCTGGGCACCTTTAAAAATCAGATCCCGTTAGAGATCAAAAAAATTTCGCCCACCCAGATCGATTACCGCTCTGGCAAGGAATCCAAAGAAACCTTCTGGCCGATTTTAAAAGGTGCCTTCGATACCTTCACACTCTCATCGCTTGCATTGCTTTGTTTTAAAAAGATGGACGACATCCAGGCGACGCGTGCCTTTGATCATCTGGCCCGCATCTGGGGTGGACGGGCAGTAGAGCAGATGAAATTGAAACTTGTCACTGAAGGTCTGGATCAGCTTCCGTTCCTTAATGGAAAAGTTCTTTTGCTTTTTAATCATAAAAGCTACGCAGATTTTGCCTTAAGTTTTTTCGCCCTGCGCGGTATTCGCAATAGTGGACGATTTTTAAGACCGCGTTTTATTTTGGCGAAGGATCATTTTCTCGATAATCCCCTGCTTTACTCATGGCTGGGCCTTGGGAAATGCTGCGAGCGCGTGGGAATGATCTTTATTGATCGTCAGAAAGGAAAAGGATGGAAGGCCCTGACTCAGGCCAAAAACCAAATCATCGACCGCGATATAGAAGTTGCGATCTATCCTCAGGGTACGCGGGCCCCCGGACGATTTGGATTTCATGGTGAGCGCCTGGATGCAGGCTATTACACGACGTTTTCCCGCAAAGACATGCTCAATCCGCGCGGCCATCTGAAAAAAGGAACCGCACAGCTGATTTTGGACACTGCCCTTGAGCTTAAAAAACGAGGTCTTGCTCCACTGAAGGTTCTTCTTGTCGACCTGCAAGGCACCGGAAAGATCATCCCCAAAAGCTCTTTTAAGGTCTTAACCGAAACCGAGATCCATTTTCGGATAGGACCTTGCTGGACCCTCGAAGTGCCGACTTACGCCGAAATTCAAAACCCGGAAGGAGAACCTCCTTCGACGGAGGCCCATCGCAATTACCTCGATGCCCTGGAAGAAGTGCATGCCCAAATGGACCGACGCCTAGAACAGGTCATTGGCCGTCATCAGGACCTGATCAATCAGATCAACGCAGACAAACGCTTACCCCTCCTTCATCGAGATACCGTGCTTGTCTTTTTAAAGCGGGCTCACGAAATCGAAGACACCCTTCCTTTTGTGGTCCTGGATCGCCTCTACTCCCTTCCCATCCATAACTGGAGCCGCTACCTCACCCTCTTTGTGAATACGATTGTGCAAGGTGGAGATCGTTCAGCCTGGAATGCTTTGCTCAAAGAGGTTTCAGAGGAATTGACTAAAAAGTAAAAATGATTATTTGTCGGGCCGAGGGAGAAATCCTGTTTAAAAGAACAGTGTTCTTCTGATCATTGAATAAAAATTAGGATAATTTTTTTAAGGAACTGACCATGCCGATCTACGAATACCTCTGCAAAGACTGCGACTCCGAGTTTGAAATCATGCAAAAATTCTCGGAGGCACCCAAGAAAAAATGCCCCTCCTGCGGCGGAAAAATTGCCAAGAAACTTTCCATGTCGAGTTTTCACCTCAAAGGAACCGGCTGGTATAAAACCGATTACGCAAAAAGTGAGACCGAGAAGAAATCCAAGAAAAAAGAGAACACAACCTCCTCAAACTCCAGCACCGCATCCGCTCCCCCAGCTTCCAAAGAGAAGGCCAGCGAATCAAAGGCTTAAAACTTTTTAATTCTGAGTTCTGATTGTTTTTATTCCCCTCCAATGGAGGAATGCCCGTCCGGGCGGGGTGGTTCTGAAAAGGTGAAGGTAGGCGGCGGATCTACAACCCATTTTAAGTCTAGAGGCGATCCTCCTCCGGCGGACAGGTCCCACCGGGACGCCCTCAATTATCTTTTTTTTCAGGTTACCTGTCTAAGGGCGGGGGGCTCGTGTGTCGCCCCGACAAGAAAATTGAAATCAATGAATTCGCTCCACTTTGTTTCGCCGTTGGTCCGGTGGTGGAGGATCCTCCTTCGACAGGCCAAGTCCGCCGTAGGAGGATCAGGATGTCCCATCTGAATTCTTTCTTCTGACTTCCATCTTAAGCCCCCCATTTCCTCCAAAATCGGGCGCCAAAAACCTCACACCCAGTAAAACCGCTATTTGCCGCCGTCCTTGTTTATACGCTTCTCACCCGACAAACTGCATCCTATTGAAAAACATGAATTTTTATAAAAATGCCCACGGGTTAAACCATGAAAAATTTAAAAGAAATTAAGCAAAAACTACCTTTGGAATTTTATGAGATTCTACTGATAACAAGGGGTTAGAGGACCTTTTCTTTTTTTCCAAAATGCCATTTGACACGCCACATATGGGGCTGTAATTTCCTCACACATACAACATATAGTGTTTTTTTCAAAAAACCTATCCGGGCTTAGTACCTTTCTGCACTCAAAAGAAATCAATCGTAAGCACTTAATAAAATTAAAAATTTATCCTAAATTAACCTTTAGGAACTCAACATTTTTACCACTTTAAGGGGGATCTTCCATGGCCGTTAAATCATCCGAACTCAAGGCACGCATTGAGCGCCGCAAAAGCAACCTTTCCACCATCACGGCACGCGCCTCGGGACTTAAAATCGAGCGACGCCATACCACCGCCGGCCGAGACCCCTGGGCCACGATCACCTTCGGACGCTGGTCCTCTGTCATTACAGATCCAGACGGATCGGTTGTTTCCCGCATGGACTCCCTCGAAGCTCCTACCGACTGGAGTCAGCTGGCCGTTGACATCCTCGTTTCCAAATATTTCAGAAAGGCCGGCGTACCTGGCACAGGACAAGAAGTCAGCGCCAAACAGGTCGTCCATCGGATTGCTCACAGTATCCGTAAAGCCGGAGAAGATTTTGGTGGCTATTTCGCCAGCCCCGAAGACGCCCAGTCTTTCGAAGATGAACTCAAATACATCCTCATGACCCAGCGCGGGGCCTTTAACTCACCCGTCTGGTTTAACTGCGGGTTGTGGCATGAGTACGGGATTACTGGCTCAGGTGGAAACTTCTTTTGGGATCCTGCCAGCGATAGCTTCCGTGAAACCACCAACTCCTATCAATATCCCCAATGCTCGGCCTGCTTTATTCAAAGCGTCGATGACGACTTAATGAGCGTGTTTGAGCTTGCCAAAAATGAAGCCAAGCTCTTCAAGTTTGGCTCAGGCACCGGAACCAATTTCTCTAGAATCCGCGGTCGACAGGAAAAACTTTCGGGTGGGGGAACTTCCTCGGGCCTGATGAGTTTTCTGGAGGTCCTGGATAAAGGTGCCGGAGCGACCAAGTCCGGCGGAACCACACGCCGCGCGGCGAAAATGGTCACCCTCGATCTCGACCATCCGGAGATCGTTGATTTTATCAACTGGAAAGTCCGCGAAGAAAAGAAAGTCGCAGCTCTCATCGATGCAGGATATTCCTCCGATTTTAATGGTGAGGCCTATCACACTGTTTCGGGTCAGAACTCCAACAACTCGGTGCGCATCACCGATGAGTTCATGAGATCGGTAGCCGACAATGGCGATTGGCAAACCACTTACCGCACAACCGGTGAGGTGTGTGAAACCGTAAAGGCTAAAGATCTTTTCGAGCAGATCTGTTTTGCTGCCTGGGCTGTCGCCGATCCAGGCGTTCAGTTCGACACCACGATCAACCGCTGGCACACCGCTAAAAATACCGATCGTATTCATGCCTCCAATCCGTGCTCGGAATACATGTTCTTAAACGACAGCGCCTGCAATCTCTCGTCGATCAACCTGGCCAAGTATGCACGCCCCGATGGCAGCTTCGACATCGAAGGTTATCGTCATGCCATTCGTATTCTCTTTTTAGCCCAGGAAATTCTCATTGATTTTGCCAGCTATCCCACCCTCGACATTGCCAAAAACTCGCACGACTATCGCCCTTTAGGTTTAGGCTATGCAAATCTGGGATCGATCCTCATGCAATGGGGAATTCCATACGATTCTGACGAAGGCCGTTCGATCGCTTCGGGCTTAACCGCCATCCTCTGTGGCCACGCCTACGAAGTTTCAGCGGAAATGGCCCAATCCAAGGGCCCGTTCAAAGGTTTTGAGCCGAACCGCGAGCCCATGCTCGATGTCATCCGCATGCATCGCGACGCCTCCTACAAAATCGATCTGCACTGCCCTTCCGATATTTTGCGCGCCGCCCAGGAAGACTGGGACAACGCCTTAAAATCTGGAGAACAGTTCGGTTATCGAAACGCCCAGGCCACAGTTCTCGCCCCTACCGGAACGATCGGTCTTTTGATGGATTGCGACACGACCGGCATCGAACCCGATTTCTCACTCGTGAAATTCAAAAAACTCGCTGGCGGCGGATATTTCAAGATCGTCAATCAATCGATCCCCGTGGCCTTAAAACGACTGGGCTACACCGCGACCCAAATTGCCGGCATCGTGACCTACATTCGCGGAACCGCGAGCTTGAATGGTGTACCTTCCATCAATCCGGAATCCTTAAAATCGAAAGGATTCTCGGAGGATGAAATTGCGCGCATCGATGAAAAACTCGAAACCGTTTTCGATGTCACCCAGGCCTTTCATCCTAACCAGATCGGAGCGCCCACCCTCGAGAGACTGGGCTTTACGCAAAATCAATATCAGGCCCCAGGATTCAACCTGCTGAAGCAACTCGGATTTAGCGAGGCTGAAATCTCGGAGGCCAACGCGGTGATCTGCGGCCGCATGACGATCGAAGGGGCCCCGCATTTAAAATCCGAGCACTTACCCGTCTTCGACTGCGCCAATCGCTGTGGACCGACTGGCCAGCGTTTCCTGTCTCCCATGAGCCATGTGCGCATGATGGCCGCTGCCCAGCCTTTTATTTCGGGCGCGATCAGCAAGACGGTCAATCTGCCTAATGAATCGAATATCCAGGACATCGAAGAAATTTACCGCGAGGCCTGGCAGATGGGTCTCAAGGCAATCGCCCTGTACCGAGATGGCTGCAAACTTTCCCAACCCCTCTCTAGCGGTAATAAGAAATCCGAAAAAACCTCCGAAGCACCGGCTGCTGAAGCCGCACCTGTCGAAGCCCCAGCCAAAACTCCGGAGCTCAAACGCCGTCGTCTTCCTTCCAAACGCCGTGGGTTTACGCAAGAAGCCCGCGTGGGTGCGCACAAGGTCTATCTGCGCACAGGCGAATACCAGGACGGAAACCTGGGCGAAATCTTTATCGATATGCACAAGGAAGGCGCGGCCTTCAGAAGCATGATGAACTGTTTTGCGATCGCGGTCTCGCTCGGCCTGCAATACGGCGTTCCTCTTAAAGAATACGTCGATTGCTTCACATTCACCCGCTTTGAGCCCCAGGGCGTGGTCGATCATCCGAACATCAAGTTCGCGACCTCCGTCGTCGACTACATCTTCAGACTTTTGGGGATGGAATATTTAGGCAGGACCGATTTCGTGCAGGTGAAACCTTCCGATAGCGAACTGCTTCCTAATGCCCTTCTCGAGCAGGAGATGAAGGCGAAAGGCAGCACGGAAGCTTCGTCTGAAAAATCCGCTCCCAAATTCACGGTCATCGAGGGTGAGAAAAAAGCCGGCACCGGCAGTGCCTTAAGCGATCAGCTCTCGACGATGATGGGCGACGCCCCTTTCTGCGACGGCTGTGGTCACATCACCGTCCGTAACGGCGCCTGTTATAAGTGCTTGAATTGCGGAAACTCGATGGGATGTTCGTGAGGAAAAACTAAACAGGAAAATAATCAGGAAGGGGCATGGTGAAATGATCGCCATGCCCTTTTTTTTATACATTCACTTTTTCTGTGATTCTAGAAAGGCAAGATCTTGAGAATCACCTGGAGAAGAACAGTTGATTTGGGCTATTTTTTAACCGGATAAGATGATCGATGGTTGAAACTACCTCCCCGTTATCGCTAATCGTTGAAACCAACTCGAGACCTTTCTCATAAAAAACTGAAAGCAGTTTTTCTAGGTGATTGTCGGGTTTAGAAATCACAAAATCAAAATCGCGTGCAACACGCTGCGAGCCAAGAATGACGAGAGCCATCCCTCCCACCAAAACAGGTTTCAGCCCTAACTGATCCAGACTCTGGGCAATCTGGGTCACCTCCTCAAGATAATCAACCGAATGGATAATAACTTTATTCAGGATAAATTCGAGGCAGGCGGCATTTGAATGTTTTGAGGCGCTTGACTGGAGGCATTTTCACAAGCTCCTGCATGGCGAACAAATAACGAAAATTTTCAAGGATTCAACGAGTCGCTTTGGCAGAGGAAATCTGCAATTTCCTTTTCGACCTGGAAGTCGACTTTTTAAGATCAGCCTGTGATCTGGATTTTTCCGAGGGAGACTTCTTTATTTTTTTTGGAGATGCTGAGTAGCCATGAGTTGAAGATAAAAAGGATCTCCACAAAAATAAACCTGGATTTAGTTGAATAGGGCGAAGTGACAAAGAAAGAATTCATTCACTGTCATTCTCTCCAACCGCTTGATGAATTTTAAACACAGCTCCAAAAACTGAGACCAAAACTCTCAACATTTCATTAGAAGATCTTCATAACCCGTACATTTTCTTCATACTGACTTCAGGATTTTGATTATTTTCATTCCTTCTGAAGGGCGATCCGCCTGAGGCGGACGCCCCTACAATTAAATTGAGCTCAAGGTTTTCTTCTGGATTCTGGCCCTCCCACACAAACATTGCCAAAGCTTGCTCAAATCGAGAAAATATTGAGTTTGAGGCTTGGTTATCCAACAAACGAATCGACCTAAAACAAAAGGATCAAAATATATATGAAACTTGCTCTTCTAACAGGTGGCGGTGATTGTGCCGGACTCAACGCAGCTATTCGTGCCGTGGTGCACGCGGCGAATCGCGAAGGCTATCAGACGTTTGGAATTCAAACCGGATTTCATGGGCTGATCAGCGGCAAGTGCAAACGGCTGACTTTAAAAGACACCGATCCCCTCCTCCACCTTGGCGGCACGATTTTAGGAGGATCGCGAATCAATCCCTTGAAAGATCCGGAAGGTGTGAAAAAAGCCCTCGCATTTTTCAAACGGGAAAAATTCGACGCCCTGATTTCCATTGGCGGAGAAGGAACCTTAAATATCGCCGCGGCCTTTTCAAAGCAGGGGCTTCCCATTATCTGCATTCCAAAAACCATCGACAACGATACCTGGGGTACCGACTTTACCATTGGATTTGATACGGCCGTTCAAATCGCCACCGAGGCGATCGATCGACTGCAGACAACGGCCGAATCGCATCAGCGAGTCATTATTTTGGAAGTGATGGGACGTCATGCCGGCTGGATCGCGGCTTATTCCGGAATTGCGGGCGGAGCACACGCAACGCTGATTCCCGAAGAGATATTTCCAATAGAGAAACTCTGCGCGATTATCCATCATCGCGCACGCGTGGGAAAGAAGTTCAGCATCTTCGTCGTTTCGGAAGATGCACGCATCGAGATCGAGGAAGGAAAGATTTTAAAAACTCCCATTCATCACGATGAATATGGTGACATTAAACTTGGAGGCATTGGCGAAGCGCTCGCAATCGAGCTGAGACATCGTACGGCCTGTGAAGTGCGGGTGACGGTTCTCGGTCATGTTCAGCGTGGTGGATCTCCTTCGGCGGCTGATCGAATTTTAGCTACACGTTTAGGAGTATTTGCTGTTGGGTTGGTTAAAGAAAAGAATTTTGGAAAAATGGCAGTCTTAAAAGGAAATAAAATTCAGGCTATCCCCATCGAAAAAGCGGCGGGTAAATTGAAAACTGTGGATACAGAGATCAAAAAAGTGCTCGATGTGTTTATGGAATGAAGTAATTCATAGCCAATACCGTAGCACCGAAAAAATACGCCCCATCCATCGCTCCAGCCAATAACTCCGCTTCCATTTCTTGAAAGTCACATTATTCGAAACCTTAAGATCATTTATAAATCCTGATTTGAGCTTTTCCAGGGAAGAAGGATGCTGCACCACCACATCCACTTCCAGATCGTGGATGAGACTGCGGTGATTAAAATTGGTCGAACCAATCGTCGCCCAATCATCGATGACCACAGTCTTGGCATGGAGTATACTTGGCAGATATTCATAAATCCGCACCCCCGCGCTCAAAAGCCTCGCCATTGTCGAAATCGAAACCCAGCGCACGATTCGAACATCCGATTTTCCCGGCAGAAGCACGCGCACATCCACTCCTTTTTGAGCCGCTTCACGCAGGGCATGAATCAGGGATCCTCTGGGAATAAAATACGCATTGGTGATCCAGACACAATCGCGCGCCTGTCGAATCCGATTGAGGAGATCCAGGTAATATCTTTTTCTTAAAAGATGGGAGTTGTTTAATCGAACAAGAATATTCTGGGATGCAAATAAACCCTGATTTTCCTGAATGAGACGTTTGAGCGACCAGATCCTGGTTTGAAAAGGCGTCCAGGCACGAATCCAGGATTTTTCAAAGGCAAGCCTTAGAAGACCTACGGATTCGCCTTCAACTCGCACACCCGTATCACGCCAGGCCTTCTGCGTGGGATTCATGTTCAGATGCTGAGCTGTCACATTCATGCTTCCCAACCAGGCAACCCGATGATCGATGAGACAGAGTTTGCGATGATTGCGTCGATTGATCTGATGATAAAGAATGGAAATATGGCGCAGTTTGAAAAATTTAATCCGCGCCTTGAAGCGCAGCCATACCCAGGGAAGGGGATGATAGATTCGCGCCTCCACTCCTGATTCTTTCAGTTCAGTCAGGGTCTTGATATTCCAGGTTGAAGAGCCGACTCCATCGACCATCACGCGGACACGAACACCCAGACTGGCCGCCTGTTTGAGGGCCTCGAGGACATAACTCCCAATGATATCCCTCTCAAAAATGTAGGACTCCATTTCGATGGATGTGTTGGCCTGGGAAATTTCAGAAAGGAGGGCCTGAAAAAAATCATCGCCATTATTATACACCTCCTCACTTTCCCAACCTGGATGAAAAGACGATTCTGTTTCCTTTTCATCTTTGACAGGTTTTAACAGCTCCAGAGCCAAGCGTTGATCCTCCGAAAGAGAGGGGGAGAGAAATTCATCCACTCACTTTTCTGTTAGAAAAAGTCATAAAACTCTTTATAACACTTCTAGATTACGTCTTTTGACTACAGAAGCACAAGCTTATCCCTGGACGCATTGCGGCCTTAAAATCCTGTACATCTGGATTAGAAAAGAAAGGAAGCGTACGAAATCTGAAAGGAAGGTGACTTTATGCCAGTAGCCATCACACATGGGATTCGGGTTGAAGTGGAATCCCAGTACATTGAAGAAAAATCCAATCCTGAAAAAAAGGATTATTTTTTCTCATATCACGTGAAAATTCTGAATGAGGGGGATGAGGTCGCTCAGATATTAAGTCGTCACTGGATTATTACGGATGAGACGGGCCATCGCGAAGAAATTCATGGCCCTGGGATTGTTGGCGAGCAACCGGTGCTCGATCCAGGCGAATCGTTTGAATACACAAGCTTCTGTCCACTTAAAACGCCATCGGGAACTATGGAAGGGACCTATCAGGTTCTTTTGGATAGTGGCGAAAAGTTCGACGCCGTCATTCCTCTGTTTCATTTAAAAAAAGAGGTGATTACTTATCATTAGGTTTTGATTCGCCATGTGAGAATCTCTCTTGAGAGTATTCAGGGACCTGAACAGTTCACATGAAATTTGTTCATATCCCTGAACGTTTTTTAGGGCTCAGAATTCGGAGCTCTCCGATGTTTCATCAGGGTTTACAAGAGGATGAACAGGAGAGGAGTCTGCTTATTCTGCATACTGCCGCTCGGCAAAATAAGAAGAGCGGACCATCGGGCCACTCGCCACATGAGGATAGCCCATCGACTTGGCGATCTCACCTAAGGTTTGAAAATCTTCGGGAGGATAATACTTTTGCACCGGCAGGTGTTTGGCGCTGGGTGCCAGGTACTGGCCGATCGTCAATAAATCGCATTGGGTTTTATCGCGCAGGTCCTGCAAGGTTTCTATGACCTCATCCCACTTCTCCCCCAGCCCCAGCATGAGACCCGATTTGTTGACCAACCCAAATTTCTTTGCCTGCTCCAAAACAAAGAGGGAGCGCTCATAATTGGCCTGTGGACGAACTTCTTTTTGCAAGCGCGGAACGGTTTCAAGATTGTGATTGAGGATATTCGGCCGTGCTTCAAATACCCGTTTTAAACTTTCGGGCTGACCTTTGAAATCAGGAATCAAAACTTCGATGATCAGCTTGGGAAGCTTCTCACGCACACGCTCGATTGTTTGCGCGAAAATTTCAGATCCTCCATCCGGCAGATCATCCCGATCTACAGAAGTAATCACGACATGGCGCAGGTTAAGGGTCTCTAGCGCTTCCGCCACCCGACGCGGCTCATCCCAATCTGTCACTGGAGGTCTGCCAGTTTTTACCGCACAAAACCCGCACGAGCGGGTGCAGGTGTCACCTAGAATCATGACGGTCGCGCTACCCTTCGACCAGCACTCACCCAGGTTTGGACACATCGCCTCCTCGCAAACCGTGTGCAGGCTTGTTTTTCCCAAAAGATTTTTGAGTTCGTGATATTTTTTTCCGGAAGGAATCTGTGCTTTCAGCCAGGTTGGTTTCATAATTTCAATATAATTAAAAATTTTAAGAATGCGAATTTGTTAACAGGTTGCGCAGGGAGGAGAAAGAGAAAAAGGGGAGAGAAGACAGGAGTTAGAAATCGGAAGAAAAACATTGAATTCAATTTTCCTGTAGGGGCGTCCGACTCAGGCGGACGCCATAACCTCCCCTAACTGAACAACCATCTCCTCCTTGACGGCCTCAATAAAACGAATCGCCTCTGCCCCATCGATCACACGATGATCAAAAGAAAGATCCACACTGCAAACCTCGCGTACGGCAATCTGATCGTTTACCACCCACGGTCTTTTTTGAACCCGGTTTATTCCAATAATTGCCACCAACGGGGGTGGAATAATCTGATAAGCTCTATCTCCTCCGACAGCACCTGGATTGTTGATCGCAAACGTGGCACCCGTTAGATCCTCTACCTGGGCCTTTCCCCCCCTCACCTTTTTACGAAACTCAAAAATCTGGCGGGCCAGATCTTCAAAACCAAATTCTTCGACCCGATGAAGCACAGGTGTAAAAAGTCCTTGTTCCGTGTCGACCGCCATTCCCAAATGAAGTGAATGAAATCGTCTTAAATAGATTTTTCCATTTTCTGAAATCACATGGGCATTGAAATTTGGAAATTTAGGCAAAATCCTGCGTACTGCATTAGCAAACAAAATAAAGGGAGTTAGCGAAAATCCCTTCATTTTAAAAACTTCTCTGTGCTGACGACAAAACTCCATCCCCTCGGTAAAATCTACATCGACTGAAGTCGCCGCATGAGGAATTTCCCGTTTACTCTGCTCCATTTTTTGCGCGATCCGCAGGCGAATCGGAGAAAGTGAGATATCTTCATAGTCGACAGAATACGGAGGCTTTGGAGAAGAACGCGCCTTCAGATACTCAAGCACTTCCTCTTTCGTAATCCTGCCGCCAGAATGTACGCGCGGGATTTGATCCAGTTCATCCAAAGAAAGTTGATGGGTTTCGGCGAGTTTTCTAATTAAAGGTGAGTATGTCGATGAAGATTTTTGGGGAGGCGTTTTGGTGGAAGAGATTGATGAACTCACCAGGGTGATAGAGGAGTTTTTACTGGATATTGTTTCACTCTCCTTCTCTTCGACCGGCAAACCAACACCTAGCATGAGGTAGCGCTCTCCATCTTCTTGAGAAACCTCGACGATGGCTATCGGCGCACCCACCGGTACCTGTGAAGACGCCGGAACAAGAATTTGCTGAAGCACACCCCGAAAAGGAGAGTCATAAATAAAAACCGCCTTTTCGGTTTCAAGCTCAACCAGGCCCTCCTGCTCTTCGGTTTTTTCCCCTTCAGTTTTTAGCCACTGAATTATCTGCCCTTCACGAATCGTCTCTCCCGGTTTTGGCATCGTGAGATAAAGACGCATATCAATACTCCATGAGTTTTCTTGCAGCATTGAGAATTTGATCAAGACCTGGAAGGTAGGCGTCTTCCAGAATGGGAGAAAAAGGAACGGGGCAGAATTTTGCACCGATGCGCACAGGTGGAGCCGCCAGTGAATCAAAGGCCTTTTCGCATATCAGACTGACGAGCTCTCCACCAATACCTCCACGCTCAACAGCTTCGTGGAGAACGATCACGCGATTGGTTTTGCAAAATGACTGAAGGAGCGTTTCTTCGTCGAGCGGTGTGAGTGAGCGCAGATCGACCACTTCAAGTGAGATCCCCTCTTTCGCAAGCTGCTCACCTGCCTGAAGAGCAAGAGGGACCATAGCCCCATAGGTAATCAGGCTGATATGCTCTCCAATCCGCTTAACATCAGCTTTTCCCAAAGGGACAACATAATCTTCGGCGGGCACTTCTCCCCTGATTTCCCAGTAGAGCTTTTTTTCTTCGAAATACAGGACTGGATCGGGATCGCGAATGGCTGCGATCAAAAGTCCTTTCGCCTCGGCCGGAGTGGAAGGACACACGATCTTTAGCCCCGGCACATGAAAGTACCAGGCCTCGGGACATTTGGAATGGAAGTTTCCGATCCGCATGCCGCCCCCGTGTGGAGCGCGGATGACAAAAGGAAGACCGGTTTGAAAGCGGTAACGAAAATTCGCGGCAAAGTCGACGATCTGGCTAAAAGCCGTCGTCATGAAATCGGCAAACTGAATCTCAGCCACAGGACGTAAGCCACGAATCGAGGCGCCAATCGCCTCCCCCACGATCGCGCCTTCGGATAAAGGCGTGTTGCGCACACGCGAGCTTCCGAATTCCTGAAAAAGCCCCTGCGTGACTCCAAAGACACCGCCGTATTCCGCAACGTCTTCGCCAAAAAGATACACACGCTCATCGCGGCGCATCTCGGTCGCCAGGGCATCGCGAATTGCTTCACCGTACGTAAGGAGAGGCATAAGTTTTATCCCGAAAAAACACCATCCAGTACTTCATCAGCTTTTGGCTGTGGCTGTTTGGACGCCCACACCACCGCTTCCTGAAGTTTCTGACGTTGAGATTTTTGAAGTTCTGCTTCCTGAAGATCATCCCACATTTTCATTTCGATCAAACGATTTCGAAATCGCACGATCGGATCTTTTTTCTTCCAACTCTCTTTTTCTTCTGAAGGGATATAATTCGCCGGATCATGTGTGCCATGCCCTGCCACACGCATCGATTTACATTCGATGAGAGTGGGCCCCTGCCCTTCGCGTGCTTTTTCTACCGCTTGAGAAACGGCCTCATACACCGCGACCACGTCATTTCCATCGATGACATCTCCTTTAAACCCATACCCCTTCGCACGATCGGCAATATTCTCAACGGCTGTCTGTTGATGGACGGGCGTTGAAATCGCCCAGCGATTGTTGTTACAGACAAAAACGACGGGCAGTCGCATCACTCCGGCGTAATTCATCGCTTCATGCACACAGCCCTGGCTCGACGCTCCATCCCCAAACACGGCCAGGACGATGGATTTTTCTTTAAGATAACGGGCCGCCATCGCGAGCCCATTCGCAACAGGAAGAGCTGCACCCATGTGGCTCACAAATCCGAGCATGCGTTTTTGGGTAAATCCCATATGCACGTTCGCATCGCGCCCGCGTGTAGCTCCGGTTGCTCGGCAAAAATACTGGGCAAAAATTTCTTGAGGAGTGATGCCGCGGGCCAGGTAGAGCCCCATATCGCGATGAGAAGGCGCGACCCAGTCTTCGGGCTGAACGGCAAAGCCGCATCCCACTGAGATCGCCTCCTGACCAGTGGAGAGATAGCCTTTTCCAATGATGAGTGGCTGTTTAGGATTTTGATTATGGTAAAGGTAGGAGATCTGGTCTTCCAGGGCGCGGGTCAAGCAAAGCACCCGATACATCTCGATGAGTAGAGAAGATTCCAGTGCCATAAACCCATCTTATCAAATGCAATCTCGTATTGTGAAATCTTTATCCTTTTTTAGACACGCGGTGCGTTAGGAAGGAGTTTGGGATAAATATGAAAGGAGGTCTTCTAAGCGCTTTTACTTCGACGGAGCCAATTCCATCGTAGGAGGAGTTCCCCTCCTACGTCGGACAAGCGGCAATTCAGAAAAATCAATTCAAGGTTTTCTTCTGACTTCTGTGTTCTGAATTCTCTCCCCATCCCCTACCCCAAGATTCTGTTGGATTCTTCCTGCACCAATCTTTGAAACTCCTGGGACTTGGTCAAATCAAAACGGGGAAGTCCAGGAGCGCCGACAACGGGCGTCCAGTAGGTCTCCATCTCCAGCCAGCGCTGATAAGTGTAACCATTTTCCTGAAGGATAATATTGAAATCGATTTTTTTGGCAGGATCGGATGGATCTTTTCGAAAAGACATCTGGGCGTGGATGCGCGCGTAATCTTTAAGACTTCCAGGCTCAGCTCCTCCCCGAAGACCCGCCTGAGCTGCCTGATACAAAGGCATGAAGGCTATCGCTGTTTTTCCCATATCTGAAGGATCACTCATTTTCTTTGTCCATCCTGCTTTCGCCAATCGCCAATCCTCGGCGCTCACACCGTGTGCATGGGCAATCGCAATCTCTTTGGATTCATCGCCACCGGTGTCGGCCATGTGGGCGCAGAGTTCGGCGTATTTTTCTAAACTGACGTTGGAAATGGGTTCCATGGAATTCTCCTTTCAAGAGGTATGTAACAACTTCAAATCTGTTACTTTCTTTTCGATTGTTTTGACACTGAAAACTCCCTATAAGCGGGCTCTTGTTTAAACCTTGATTTTACAGGAGTTCCCATGTCTGTCCCCGCCCATCAGGCCTTTGCACTTTCAGTCTATCTTCTAAAAAAACGTATCCTTGGGAAAAAACGCTATCCCTTAAACCTAATGTTGGAGCCGCTTTTTGGCTGTAATAACGCCGGCCCGGGTTGCGGAAAAATCCACCATCCTGAAGACGTTTTAAAAATGCACGTCTCGGTTTGACAAGCCC
>JBPOIC010000001.1:0-64342 GCA_052034865.1 Myxococcota bacterium
AAGTACTAGTGGTGGTGGAACGGTTGACGTTGACCTCCGAAACACAACTCTATCGAGCCTTCATGCGTTAACTGGCGGAATAAATGGCATATTCTTGGCGCCAGGGTTTGAAGGTATAGGAGGATAAACGAAAAAACAATACCTGTTTCAGGTTTTTTGGGGATGAGACTCCAGTAGGGATCTCCTGCTTTTAAATGAAAAAGCTCATCGCTGGATTCACTGGCAATCACATAAAAATCATCTGCGCCTGCCACCATTTCGCTGACATAAAGAGAGCCTAAACTATCGCTGATCGGCTCCCATTTTCCCTGTGCATTTTTTAAAAAAATTCCCAGCTCGTTGTGCAGATAAAGATCAGAGCCTATGGTGAGGAGCGATTGAGTCGGAAAGGGCGGAATATCGAGGGGATCTTTTACCCAGGCGCTTTCATCGTTATTTAAAACATAAAGACCATCCGAAGTACTTAAGGCAGGTTGATCCTTCCACTTCATGATTCCAAAAATTTTTAAGTTTTCAGCGAGACCTTTTTCGAATTTTTCCCAGGCCTTTCCGGGAGCTTTCTTCTGAAAAACCGCATGCGGAAAAACGCTCGCATACGCATGCTTGCCTTTTAGCTGATAGCCCGATTGAGTCAATGAAGCCTGTTTCCAAAGCCCTTTTGGAAATCCCTTCTCGGCTTCTCGCCAGAAATTCTCATTCCAGTAAAGCGCATAAAACTCTTCTCCCATCCTAACCATCACCCCATCAGCGCTCGCCCGCAGCGAATCCATTGCCTTTCCATGTTGCAACCCATAAGCCAGCACCTTCCAACGGTTTTGATCAGGATGATAAAGATAGACATTGGCAACCGTCAGCCCCACCCACTTCTCACCCGATTTCTCCCACATCCACGGCCCACGGGTATCAATCCCTGCCATCTGGCTCTTTTTCCAGCGAGTGGCTTTAGGCTCTCTTTGATAAAACCCATCATTCGTTGCGAGCATTAATTTTCCCTGATCATCTCCCACCTGCCAGATTTTTATTTTCGAAGGGAGCCCCGTGTGATCTTCGATCCATTGATGTTTCACTTTATCCCAGCGTTTCAAAACTTTCTCTTCTTCGATCAAAAACAAAATCCCCAAATGCTCTTCGACAAACAAAACCCTCCCCGCGCCCATCACTCCCGGGCCAATTCTTTTCCAGCTCACTTTTTCGTTAAGTTTAAAATCCTTGGGGGCAGGATGAGTTTGAGGCGTGAGGGCAACCTGAGGATCTTTCGCATAAGCGATTGCAGAAAGAATATAAAGGAGGATGAGGCAAAAAAAAGAAGTCTTCATGAAACGCATGGCGGGATTTTCTACAAAGAAATGATCGTTCGTCATCTATTTCTTTTTGGATGAATACGGTGTGTTGAAAAATTAGGGTGCTTATTGTTTTTATTTCACGATGCTGGAGGGGATTTTACGAATCCTCATTTCTTCCTTCGCATTTTGCCTGAAGATTCTCTTCTCACTGGTGAGAGAATTTGAGACTCGCGGTCTTGTTACGTAGAATAGAACTGACGGAAATTCCAAAGGGTGGAAGCTGCATAGCCTTCACCCTCATAGTTGGTCAGCCCTTCTGCTATTTTTTCAATAATCTTTTCCCAGATTCAGCTCGTTCTCGCCCCTTTTGGATCTCCAGAACAATTTCCCTCCCCATCAACCCATAGGCAACGACCCTATTGCGATTGACTGAACGGATAACGTTCGCCCTGATTTGCTCCAAACACCGAAATCCAAGAAGATTTAAAGACAGATTTTTAAAGGAGGGCGGTAAGAGAGCGGATGAGATATTGGATATGAATTGAACTTTTGACAAAGCCTTATTCATCAGTTGATGTAGACAATTAAGCTGAAAGACAATGTTCTATGATGAAACTGAGCATGGGAGATCATCTAATGAAAGAAGTTATATTTCTATTTTTAATAATTGCATTTTTGGTGCCTGCAAAAGGCTTCTCAAAAAATATAAAAGGGAAACTGATCCAACTTAAAAGTGGAGAGGTTTTGGATTTTGCAATTCAGAAAGTCTTTGCAAAATCATCAGGAAAAGTACTGGCAAAAAATAATTCATCCGGCGAGATATTTGAAGGGACTTACACTGCACTCAGGGTAACTACTCATTCCAGCGAATTTGGGAATTTCTTTGGAAGTAATGGCAAATCAGCGTTTTATTCGGGGAATAATTTTTCGAGCAGTAATATTGTTCCGGCACAAGCCACTTTGCTTGGGAATCAAAAGACAGTTATTCAATGCGGGTTTAATATCAAAGCTGGCCTTTCCCCGCATGGAATGGGCTCTTGTAAGGATAACAATGAGCAGGAATACTCTTTGGAGTTTTGATTAAAGATTCTTTTGCTAATTAAAAAGGTACTGAGAGAGCGGAATGGGAGGCGAGATAAACCTATTATATTATTTCCAACGTGTAGAAAAAGACCTTTTTTCTATTATTGGCTTTCCATTGCTTTCTACCATATTAGATAAAATAATTTCATCGGTGGCTTTTTTGATTAGTGAGCTTTTCATTTTTTCTTCTGTAGTTCCTGTAGTTGTCGCATTTGCTACCCAAACTCTTTCATTTTTTAAAACATCCCACATCTCAATCTTTGTCACCCAAGCGTAAACAGTGTGGTCGTAATTATACGTTGTCGGTGTTGCTACAGTAAAAGAGCTTCCGCCAGTATTTCCAAACGATATTCCGTATGTTGGAATTGAAACGTTTTGAGTAGATGAAGCAGAGTCAATAATCCTTGCTCTCAAAATCGCCTCTATTCCATATTCCTTTAATATTTTTACTTGCTCCTTTTCAGAATATATCTTGGTAGGCGGCAACAGGTCAGATTCAACAAGAAATTTTCCAGTGCTTTTTTTTGAAAGAACGCTGGCTACCTTCTCTTCGGCAGGTCTTTTATTTTGCAAATCTGTTTCAATCGAGATTAAGACTATATTGTAAATTTTTGTAGCTGATCTATCTTTGTATGATGATATTTCTGTTCCAGAAAATGCTTTTAGTGTAAAAAATAAAATGAAAGCCAAAATTGAAATTATTTTTTTCATTTCTTCCCCGTTCTCACCCGACCATTGTTTAGCACTTAATGAAATGCAAAAGCTTAATTCTGAACCTCTTCACAATCATTCAAACTGAAAATTTTATCCGCGTCTTCCTTAGCGCATTCGCAACTTGGACTCAGTGTCCCGTCGCAGCATAAAGCTCTCGATCCGCTGCATCCACACACACCCTTGTGATGAGAACAACATCCGCTCCTTTCTGTACCCTGAGGCTCCTGTTTTTGAGCGTTTTTGAAATGATTTATGGATATCGTTTGTGAATCTGCGAAGCCGGTTATTGAAAGAAGTACTGCAAGAAGAGCGAGGGTTTTTCTGATTGGAGTTTTCATTGGGATAAGTGTTTTGTAAAACTTGTCAGCATGAAATCATCTGCAATCTAAAGGGGATTTAGTAACTCTGCTTTTTTATTTTCAAACTCAAATTGAGACAGGATCCCTTTGTTGCATCCCCGCATGCGCAGAATTACTGCACTATAAACATCTATGTACTTAGATCTCATTTAAAGATTTTCAGGCTTGATGTAAAAAAGCCACTGAAGGGGCCATAGAAATGTTCTTTGATTTTACTTATTAGCTTTTCTGTTTGGTTTTAAGAGGTTTTTGGGACCATCATGATTGCTTTTCATGATGAGTTCTCGAACAGCATATTCAAAGCCTTCAAGTGGGTTTTCTCTGCAATAATTTTGCAAAAACTTTTCTTGAAGATTTATGTCTGGATATTTCCCAAGCTCATTAAACTCTATCTTAGTGAATAGGCTTGTTGCACTCATAAAGCCTTGGGCCCATGCAAAATAAACAGGAGATGGTTGATTTATATATGAAGAACAAGATGTTGCGCCGGCGCCATACGTCGATGAAAGCACACGATAAGGATAAGAGCTAAAAACTGTTAACATTGCCAAAAAGAAATATTTTTTCATCTAGGACACCTGCTTAATATTATTTTTTGTATGGTATCCATCCCAATGCTCTAAGACACTCATTGCGAGCGTTGCTAGATGCTATCGATTTGGCCAAGTCATTAAACCCATTCGGTTGTTGGGATATTATGCCTGTTTGAGCATTATATTTATAGGTTGGTGGAGCTTGATAAGTGCTATTACTGATTAGTAAGCCATATGCCTTGCATTGCATTAAATCTAATTTAAAATCATCTTCTGACTTAGTTTCGTGAGTATACTGAATTGTCGCACAACCTGTAAGCAACAAGCCTAAAAATATAAGCGTTATCTTTGTCACTGCACACCTAACTTTCTATTTTAAATAAGAGATTGAAATTCGATTTGATAAAATGTTCTACAGATTACTTCCCACCGGCTCTTGTTTTTTTCTCAACTTAATCATCTTCTCTATCGATTCTTTTAACTCCTCCTGAGTATAGGAGCCATTCTTTATATTTTCAGGATGATGGATCACATTCCTAATATAAGTCATGAGTGTCACATCTTCTGCAGGTTTAAGTTCCCCATTGGACAATTTCTTCCATTTTCTTGAGCGATCCTCACCATTTTCAACGAGAAAATCTTCAAACTCTTTGATTCTATATTTCTGAAAATCTTCCTGCAAAGCCCCATAAAGCTCATTATGAAATTCAATGGTAGGCATGCCATATGCATTAAAGTTGATTTCGCCCCAAGAAGGGCTCCATTTAAACAATTTTTTATCTCCATTTATTTTCGTTATTTGTATTCTCTCTTTGTTTTTCTTCGAAATTAGAAATTCAACTTTGTCATCATTTTGATTCTTCCGACAATTTTTATAAAAATAGGGAGAATGAGTAGAAATAAAAATTTGTGATTTCTGGGAAAGCTTCATCAAATAATCAGCAAACTTCTCCTGTAAAGAAGGGTGAAGGTGAAGCTCGGGTTCATCTATGAGTAAAATAATACTTTCATGTGAGGATGAAGATAATGTTTCTAAAAATAAAAGAGAGGTAATCATTTCAATTCCCGATCCAAGGTCGGAAACTGGAAGCTCCATTTCATTAATTTTTTGTGAAAAAAACGCTGTGCTGAATGGGGCCTGACCATCTATTAAAGAAAGTTCAACACTAGGCAGGTCAAACTCGTTCAGTTTTGCATTGAGAAATGCTAATGATTTGTCGATAGCGGAATCGTTAACTCGACTTAAGATTTCCTTCTCAAACTGATTTTTTTTACCACAATAATTATCCAAAGTTTTTTCAGGTTCGCTCTTTCTAAGACTTTTCAAAAAGCGCCAATTTAAATCTTCTAAAACCTGAGATAAAGATGAATTGAATCCTTTTTGTAGCTGACGATCTCTATTTTTATTAAAGTAAAAACATTTACAAAATCCTTCCAACTCAACGTTAGGATAGACGAGATCACGCTCGGTAAATCTGAAATATGATTCCTTTTTTCTTTGCTGTTTCCACCCCCCTGTTTCCTGATCCTTATCAGCAATAGGAACAACATAGTGAGTTATTGTAACAGGATCAGAAAAAAGCTTTCCTGGTGATGCCTTATCTCGTTTTTTAATTTTCAGATATATACCATTACATTCAACTTCCTGTGTTATGTAACCATCAGGGAGTTTGGCTTTAAAAGTACGGTTAAATGTAATTGTAATTTCTATGGGTTCATCTGTCCCTTTGTAAAAATCTGTATTTTTAATTTTCCCAGACAAATAATTAGGAGAAAGGGCAAAGTGAATAGCTTCTAAAATAGTAGTTTTAGCGGTACCATTATCGCCCACAAATAAAGAAAAGTCTTTTGCATCGATACCTTTACCTGCATTGATGCCTTCAGCATTAATTGATCTAAAGTTCTTAATATCAATTTTTTCTATAAAAATTTTGGCTAATGTAGCATTTGCCGCTTTTGCTTTCATATTTACCACTCCCATATATCTTTAATTAAAATCAGCTAAAAGCCTTCGATTTCTCTCTGACTTCTACAGGATTCTATTGCAATTTTAACAAACATTGCCTCACCAACTTTTTATTATTGAGTTCTATAGTGTTTTTTTAGAACCAATTGGTCGCCCATTGGGCGACTTTTAGATTGTCACCCCATAGAAAAAAAACTTAACCAACCTCACAATAAAAAAGGCCCTCGAGGGCCCAATTGCATTTAATCTTTAATTATCGTTTTTGATTTTTGGTAACTCAAACCTATATAAACAGTATCCGTAACTCAGATACACATCGAGCCCAAAGGTTGCCATTTCAACATACTTTTTATCGATAGTGTTGTAGGACATCTTTATGATGAACCCCTTGGGATCCACGGGCTGCATATTCTTAAACTCCCCAGATTCATCAACTGCTGCAGCATAAGAGTCACATCCCTTTTCATCACATCGAGAGATAGTAGCGTTTTCTATCGAACCACCAAGTAAATCAAAAACGGTTGGTGGCAAATCTTTACAACCCGTTCCATCACAGAAATACTTTTTCACTGGCACACAAAGTGTATGATGATCCGGTAGAGAAATTGATTTTTTGTAGACCTCCTCAACTTCAATATTTTTGTTAAAAGGTTTGTCCCAAGGAATACCTGCAACGGTCGGAACACTTCCTTTAGATTGTTCTGTGAGTTCGCCGCCTTTACATCCAGAAACTACGAGCAAAAGAGGTAGCATCAAAAATATTCTCTTCATTGGATTTCTTTTTCTTAAATTAAAATATCAAAGTGGTTTAATAGATTCGAACTCTTTCCATTCTATATTTCATTCACACAATGTGACTCGTGCTCACCCTAACCTTGCTGCTTAAACAGATCCGAAATCTCAATCCCGCAGGAATGACAGATCTTCCAGAGAGTTTTTAATCCGATGTTTCGTTTCCCTTGATTAATTTTAGAAAGATATTTCGGATCAATTCCCGCAACGATCTGCATCCGCTGGCTCACGCCCACTTCTTTCAGTTTGGCTTTTAGATTTTCTATGAGTTGTTTGTGAAAATCTTCGTAGGATTCCATGTGTGTGGTCGGTTTTGTAGTCGCCATAAAACTTTCATCCTACCCTACAAGAGTCTCCATCGAGCGAATCGAATCACTTTTACTTACTGATTCTTCGCTCAAATTTTTCCCTCACTTCCCTCCATACAATCTCACCGCCTCGGCAAGACGCTTGAGAACTTTTTCTCTCAGCTCCATCGGTTCTAAAACTTCGACATCCGGGCCGTAGCGAAGAATATCGAGAATCAACTCGCGGTCATCGGCATAGGGAATTTCCAGATAGTAATATCCTTTTTTGAAATAGCCTTTTTGTTTGGGATGCCATTCTTCATCGGCGATCCAGCGCGCGCGGGTATCGTTAAACCGCAGCAGGGCCTTGTTTGAAGCGAGGCCAGAGAAAATGCCGTAACCGTGAGAGAGGTTTTGAGAAAGGGTTTGCTCGGGAATTTCGTAGGCGCGGGTTGAAAGCAGTTTTACTTTTTTGATTTTTTCGAGCGCAAAACTGCGGTGGGCATTTCGTAAATGACACCAGGCATCGAGATACCAGTTGTCGCGGTAATACACGAGACGTTGCGGAGAAATTTCACGCTCGGTTTTGGCTTCGTTGGAACGTGAAGAATAAAGAACAGTCAGTCGCCTGCGCTCAACCAATGCCTGTGAGATTTTCTGAAAATAGAGTGGACGAAAATGGCGCCCGGCCTGACGAAAAATAAGGATGCGCTTTTTAAGCTCCTGCCACGAAGGAGGAAAATCCAGAAGTTTTTCAAACCGGTCTCGAACAGGTTTTAAGCGATCGGCCAAAAATCCTGGCTGAAGGTTTTCAAGAAAATGCTCGATCATCAAAAGACCAAAAATCTCATCAGGACTTAAGTAAATGTTTGGGGTTTCGAAGACGGGTCCAAAGGCTGAATTTTCATCCAAATGATAACATCGTTGCGACGCATCCCAAAAAATCGGCTGGTTGAATCGGTCGCGGATGAAAGCAAGATCGCGTTTGAAAGTCGCAAGCGATATCTCCAGCACTTCCAGAATTTCTTCACGAGAAATTCCAGGGCGAGTTTTCAACAGGTGGATCAGGCGGCTCACACGATCAATCTGGCTCATGATTTTTGCTTCGGGCAGGAAGGGTGGGAGGGAAAATCGGAAGAGCTCAAATTACGATTGGTTTTAACTTCAAAAACAATCTCAAAGACATCCCTAAAAATCCCGCTAACGGCCCTTTCGGAGCGTTGGGACTCTCAAAACTTTGTGGATTTTAAAAACCCAGTTCAGATTTCTTAAGCCTTCGCGCCTTCCATCCGATGGAACCTTTGTCGGGATTTTTAGAGCTGCCGTTTATCCTTCATTCCTGATGATCCAAAACACCTCTGCACATTCATGTGGATAAAAACTTATCCGACAATGGATAAAAACCAATCCTACTCACGATCCAAAATGAACCACCTGTTGATCTGGGCTAACAAACGTATCTTTCGATTTCACAAACGGTTTTTTTGATTTGTTTCGGATTGTTCTCGCTTACTGAATTAAAACCTGAATTTGCGTGGAGCGTCGGTGAGCAAAAATCGTTCCGCATTTATGGGGAAGGGTTTGAGGGAAGGTGTGAGGTTGTTGGAAGCTGGATTTTTTAAGATTAGAGGGGAGTGGATTTTGGGATTCTATTTCCGGTCACTGGATTGGTTCTCTACACTGACGTTTCGCTCGCAAAGATGAAATCATCGCCATTGCGAGGAGCGTGGCGACCCGGCAATCCATATTATGAAGGCATTTGCGGGCAAGGCATGCCTTGCCCCTACCGCTCAATTGAACTCAAGATTTTCTTCTGTCTCCTGTCTTCTCTTTCTCAAAGCAAACCTTTTTGATTCATCTGCGCAAGCTCGGTGTAGCCGCCGATGAGCTGATCATTGATGAAAATTTGCGGGACTGTTCGCCAACCGGTTTTTTGCTTGAGCGCTTCTTTTGCCGAAGGATCGTCGACAGAAATTTCTTCGAAGGAAAGATTTTTGGATTTTAACAGGCGCTTGGCCATGTCGCAGTAGGGACAATAAGAAGTGGTATAGACTTGAATTTTAGGTTGGGCGGGGCTGGTCATGGTTTGGCTCTATCCAGATCACTCCGCTCCGTCAACTGGACCTTAAAGAGAAAAACTAAATCTGTTGATGCCCTATTTTCTTTCGGCTATAGCTCCCGCCCATGTCGAATTTTACGCTTTTCGCCCTCGTGATTTCTGCCGTGGGAGCCTTGGCACTCCTGCAATATCTGCTCATGAAAAAATGGGCTGAACGCTTTGAGAAAACTCAGGAAAAAGACACCGCCCTCATCCTTATCCAGCAGCAAATCAATGGGCTGCGCGATCATGTCCGCCAGAACCTCGATGGTTCCACCAAAATCTTCGAAGAAAAAATCAATTTTTTAACCCAACAGGTCGGAGGACATCTTCAAAATCAGGGGCAGATCCTTCAGCAAAGTCATGAAGGTGTGGGAAAACGTATCGACAATGCAGCCCGAGTTGTCGGTGAGCTTCAGAATCGGCTGGGAAAACTCGAGGAAGCCACCACCAGAATCTTCGATGTCGGTAAAGATATTGCCTCCTTGCAGGAAATTTTACGCTCTCCCAAATTGCGCGGAAGTTTAGGCGAGCTTTTTTTAGGCGACTTGCTTGGTCAGCTTCTTCCGGCCGAGCATTTTGAAATTCAGCACAGTTTTAAAAATGGAGAAAAAGTAGATGCCATCGTCAAGCTGGGGGGGCATTTTGTGCCGGTCGATTCGAAATTTCCGCTCGAAAATTTTAAAAAATATGTCGATTGCAAGACAGAGTCTGAAAAAAAAGCGGCCCGCAAACTTTTTTTAAGCGATGTCAAAAAACACATCGATGCCATTGCACAAAAATACATTCGTCCGGATGAAGGCACTTTCGATTTTGCCCTCATGTATATTCCGGCTGAAAATGTTTATTATGAGATGGTCATCCGCGAAGAGGCCTTCGATGCTGAATTTTCGGTCATGGCCCATGCGATGTCGAAGCGGGTCATCCCAGTCTCACCGAATAATTTTTATGTGTATCTAAATACAATTTTACTGGGTCTTAAAGGCATGAAGGTCGAGCAGAGTGCGAAGGAAATTCAGGCTAATCTTGCAAGGCTGCAAGGAGATTTAAAACGCGTGTCCGATGATTTTGGAAAGATTGGTACACATTTGAATAATGCAAGATCGGCTTATGAAACAGTCGATAAACGTCTCACCCGTTTAGGCGAGCGGTTTGAAACCCTCGCCTTACCTGAAGAAAAATCCATCCATCCTGTGCTTCAGGAAGTTAACTGAAACTCATTTGAGGAGGCAGTCCGTGGCAAATAATTACAGCTATTATATTTACGCCGTTTCCGATGCGACCGGCGAAATGGCAATGAACATTGCCTTTGGTGCCATGCGCCAGTTTAAAGTCGATAATGTCAACATCCTGCGCCGTGGGAAAATTACCGATTTAAATCGCATTCGACAGGTCATTCTTGAGGCAAAGAAATTTCATGGGATTATTGTTCACACCCTGGTCTCGCCTGATTTGCGAAAACTCTTTCACGAAGAAGCCGAAAAGGAAGGGGTGGTGTGCATCGACATGATGGGCCCTATCCTCAATGTGCTTATGACGTATTTTAATGCCGTGCCCAGCGCTGAGCCTGGACTGAAATACCGTTTAACGAAGGATTATTTTAAACGCCAGGAAGCGATTGAATTTACAGTGAAGCACGATGATGGTCTGGGACTCGATAATCTCGAGCAGGCTGATATCGTTTTGTTGGGGATTTCGCGCACCTCCAAAACTCCTCTCTCGGTTTATCTCGCCTATCGAGGGTATAAGGTTGCAAATGTACCGATTATCGCGGACGTGCCGGTACCTAAGGAAGTGTTGCAGATGGATCGTAAAAAAATGGTGGGCCTCACGATTGATCCTCAAAAACTTGCCCAACTGCGCGAGTCGCGGCTCATCAAGCTGGGTCGGCCGCTTTCAGAAGAATACGCCAACTTAAATAAAATTAGCGAAGAGCTCGAGTATAGTCGGAGTTTTTATGACCAGCTGACCGGAGTCCCGATGGTAGACGTGACGGATAAGGCGATTGAAGAAATCGCGAGTGAAGTGTTGGTGGCCTTAGGGAAATAGATCTTCTGATTTATTCCCTTTATTCTGTCGGTTTTAGAGTGACGAAATATCGTCATTTTTCGGGCGCTTTCATTTTTTCTGAAGGTTTAAATCCAACGACTTTCCTTTCCACTAATTGGCTTGCGAGAATCTTTCGGGCAATGCTATCCCCTCCACTTCAGTCGACTCGGAGTGCTCATCCGAATCGACACCTCCTGAAAGTATTGGTAAACCATGATTCCTGAAAGGTAGAGAATGTCTAAACTCAGTCTTGATCGTGATCAACTGGATCTTTGTCAAAAAACGGCAGAAACCGCCGTTTCTCCCGCTCTGCGTTACATCGACTATCACAGTAGTCTTTCCATTGAACGGGCCATTTTAAGGCTTTTGGGTGTTCAAGGTGTGCTGGAAGGGAAGCCTCTCGTTAATTGTCTCGTCGATGCCCTCGATCGATCTCAACTTTCCCGTGGAGCCGCTTGGTGGTTTTGCCGTGCGATGGCCCATCACGGAATCCAGACTCCTTCCAGACTGGCGCTCGCTTTGGCCAAAAAAGAGCTTGAATATCTGAATGTCCCAGAAGTCGCTCCAGAACGCATTGAATCGGTCGGCAGGGCGCTGGTATCTCAGGCCCTCGAGCAGATTCACGCCCTGGCGAAATCCCGTCAGAATCGAAAAATCAAAGGACGCCTTCCGCACACAGGTCCTCTGCGCTACGTCATTGTGGGTACAGGCAAAATCGAAGAGGATTTTCTCCAGGCGCAAACCGCGGTTGAGCTCGGAGCCGATATCATTGCCCTGGCACAGCCTGCCCATCATGATTTTTTAGATAAAGTCTCGGAAGGAGACGGCGCTGAAGATCACCCTTCATTTCAGAATCATCTTCGGAAAATGAGAAAGCTCCTGGATGAATTGAGCGAAACTCAAAAACGCTCGATTGCCCTGGCCTGTTATGCCTCAGGGGCCTGTATGCCTGAGCGGGTGGTGATTGCTGCTCTTGAAGGGGTTGATTATGTCTTGAGCGATGCTCTCACCCAGGTTCTTTTTCGTGAGATGAATCTGAAGCGGGCCATGACCGATCAACATTTCGCACGTCATGTAGGAGCGATGGCAGGTTTGAATTTCATGATGGGAGAAGATAACTATCAGTTAAATTTCGATGGCCATCGCGAGTTTTCCCAAATTCTCATTTCACATCTCATCAACGTCATGCTGGCCCGTCATGCCGGACTTAGTGAACATCAAATGGTTCTGGGGCATGCCATGGAAGTAGATCCCGGCGTGGAGGATTCTCTCCTGCTCGAAGTTGCCCAGGTCGAGCTGGTACGAGAACTTTTTCCACACGCTGCCTTAAAGCTCATGCCACCCACGCGCTATCAAACAGGTGATGCGTTTGCTTCTCAACGCTATGAAACCAGCTATCAACTCATCGGTACCCTGACCGGTCAAACCATTCAATCAATGGGAACCTTAACTGGAAGCGATCATCCTTCGTATGGCATGGATCGCCATCTTTCCTTTCAGAGCTCAAACTATCTCTATCACGGAGCGCACGAGCTGTTTCGCGAGATTGCGTTTCATTCGAATGGAAAAATTGTTCGGTGGGGAAGACATCTGTTGGAAAGCACGCTTCGTCTGCTCAAGAAGATTGAAGGGGTGGGGCTGATGAGCAGTATCGAGCAGGGGGCGTTTGCAAATCGCCCTCGCCCGCGCGATGCCGGCCATGGGCTGGAGGGGATTTTTCAGAAAGATCGGAATTATTACAATCCGTTTCTCGCTCCTGAGAAAAAAGAGGGGCCTCGCGAATCTCGCGATTCTGAATCGTTTTCACGACGAAAAAATCGAGGCGGTGGCGGGCACAACAGACGGGGAGGACGCCATCGCTCACGAAGATCCGATTCAAAACCCTCGAAGTCGGAAGCATCGCGTCCAGCAAGTCCTCCCTCTGACTCATCGAATGGTTCATCCAATTCTTCACAGGAGACTTCATCGTAGCCTTAACTCACTGCTTTTGAAAGTGGGATCCAGGCTTCAAAAAGCTTCACACCTCGATCTCATCGACTCAGGAGGAAAATCTGTTCATGTCTGTTAAAAAAATCAAAGACTGGTTATTTAAGGAAGAAGAGGGGCAGGGCTCCGTTCCTTCCTTAAAAGCGGATTCGCGTCACTTAAAACCCTTCGGCTATCAGGTTGGAGATGGCTGGATTCAGCTTTCTTTTATGCTTCCAGTACCTCTATCCAAAACTGCTGAGGCAGCTGCACAGCTTTATGCTGAAAAAATGGGGCTCAAACAAGTGCGTGTGGTTTCATCCGAAGCTGTTGGATCGCGTTACTCATCGTTTGTGCTGCACGCTTCGAGTTCTGTGACGCTTGATTTGAGTCGCATCAAAGCCGTCGAGTCAGCGGTAAGTCTTCATCCGCATGAGTTTGTTTCGTATGCTGAAAAAACCTTCGGAAGAAAAGTGGCGATCGCAGCGGTATCGAATGCCCAGGATGCAGAAGCCCTTCCGATTGATTCCATTCTGAACCGCAAGGGATGGGGTGGTGAGGCCGGGCTAGAATCGTATGCGTGTTTTCAGATACATCGTTTTTTGGATCAGCTGGAAATTCAAGGCTGGCTTCAAAAAGCGGCGGAGCATCAGGTCGATGTGCTGATCCTGCCTCAACGGCCAGACTCAAAAACCTGTACGATCAAGGCACTGAAAGATTTGTTGAAACTCGTGAAAGCCGAGAAAAAACTTCCGACGCATGTCCTCAAGATCGTGATTGGATCCCAGATCACCCCGGACATTGCCCTGAAAGCAGGATTTGATGCAGGTTTTAGTGCAACCCGTTCTCCCAATGAGGTGGCGAGTTTTATCTTGCAGGAGCTTGGTAAGCATTTGAGAAAAGATTCAGCCAGTTCGGCAAGTGACGTTTGAGGAGGGATGTCGGGCTCATTCCGGATACCGGATTCCATGTAAGCTTGTGTTGTTTGAATTCCTGGAAGGTAATGGAAATTTTCCTGAGCGGTTTATTTCCTGTATTGGATTCATTTCAAAGGCAGGTTGAATCCGAAAAAAATAAACAGATTCCATGAGAATGTCACAAAGGGAGCAGGTATGGCAGGAATCGGAATTGTCTTAAATCCTCATTCCAAAAAACATAAACGCGATCCGGATCGCATGAAAAAGATGGCCTTTATTGTCGGTGATAAGGGTTCGTGCAAAGAAACAACCGACATGGACGATCTGCGCCGTGTCGCCGAAGAGTTTAAAACCCGCGATATAGAAATTTTGGGGATTGGCGGTGGTGATGGAACGAACCACGTCGTGCTCACCAACTTCATCCAGGTTTATGGTGAAAAGCCTTTACCCAAGATTGCCTTTCTGCGGGGAGGAACCCTCAACACCCTTGCCACAGCTTGTGATATCAAAGGTTCACCCGAGAAAATCCTGTCCAATCTGATTTGCAAATATCATGAGGACATTCCTTTTAACCTAAGGGAAATGGACATCATGAATATCAATGGCTCCTATGGTTTTATTTTTGGGACGGGAGTCATTTATCGTTTCATGAAGGAGTATTATGCAAAAAGTCCGTCTCCATTGCGGGCTGCCTGGATTTTGGGAAGATCAGTGGGTTCTGCCATTTTGAATGGGCCTTTGGCCCGCGGGATGTTTGAGCGCTATGATGCTGAGGTGACGGTTGATGGAGAGGTTTGGCCTTTTAAAAATTATTCAGCACTTTACGCAGGTTCGGTCGATCGTCTGGGAATGGGTTTTAGGGTCTTTCATTATTCGGAGGCCCCCCGAAAGTTTCATGCCGTCGGGTTTGCGCTTCCTCCCCGCAATGTTTTGCGCCATGTTCCCGGAATGGCCTTAGGTAAACCTTCTCATTGTGATGACCTCATCGAGAGACCTGCCACAGAAATGATCCTCAAGTTTAAAGAGCCTCAATATTATATTATTGATGGAGACGCCTTGGGGCCTGCGCAAGAAATTCGTGTGAGTATTGGACCTCGGCTGAAGATTGTGACAGGATAAATATTTAGGGTTTTTCTTCCGAATTCTTTTTTACTTCCTGGATTGCTTCGCTCCCTTCGAGCGCTCTCAAAGACGGTGCGGGTGACTTGTGGTGATTCGCATTACATCTCATGCCATTTAGGCAATACAGTTTTACTTCTTCAATTCTTCCATCACGATCTTCATGTCGTCCCAGACCGGTTTCTTCATATTCGGATTTCTCAATAAATAGGCAGGATGATAGGTCGGCATGAGAAGGATGCTTTCGGGTTCGATTTCATGGCCCTCGATGGCTTTGAGAGTTTGGCTTGGCCAGCGATGAAGATGGCCGCGCAGGGTGGTGATGGTTTTCTCGCTTGCAATCAGACTTTGAACGGCAACGTTTCCTAACGCGACCAAAATTTTAGGTCGGACAATCAGAATCTCTTCAAAAAGAAAAGGAGCCCAGACCTGCATTTCGTGTGGAGTTGGTGTGCGGTTTTCCGGTGGGCGGCTTTTTACGACATTGCTGATGTAAACTTCCTCCCGCTTCATCCCCATCGCTTCAATAATTTTTGTTAAGAGCTGCCCTGCCCGACCCACGAAGGGTTCTCCTTTGAGATCTTCATCCCGTCCTGGGGCTTCCCCAACAAACATCAAACCCGCATCAGGGTTTCCCACTCCGAAAACCAGTTGGGTGCTGCCTTCGAACAACTTGCAGCGTGTATCCTCTTTCATTTTTTCTTTAAGGTCGCTTAAGCGTTCGGATTTGGAAGGAGGGGATGAGGTCTGGCTTTTTTTCGACATGGGAGACTCTTGCGGGCTAATAGGTTGAGAGTGGGAGGGTGAAGACCAAAGATAGTAAGGAATCAGTCCTGTCTCTTGTTTTATTGATAAATACTCTGTAAGCTTTTTCTTTAGTTGCGGAGAAAGTGTCTTCATGTGCATTCCACAATTATTCAATCAGTTCTTAAAAGTCCATCTTCCGGGCAAAGTGTGGGGCAATTTTTGAGTGAATATCCTCAAGAGTTTCTTATCCAATCTTCATTCCAAGGATTGAGACCTGATGATCTTCTATAGCCTGTTTCTCTTTTTTTTCATCTTTTTCATTCCCTCTCCCGCCCTCGCCTGGGGCCCTGGGGCACACATTCATTACGCCCTTCATGTCTTGGGACAGCTTGCCTTGCTGGCACCTGCCGTGCGAATGCTGCTTCAAAAACACCCCAATGATTTTTTATACGGGACCATCGCCGCCGATATTATCGTCGGAAAAAAATTCGCCGGAGAGCTTTACCATTGCCATCATTGGGAGGTCGCTTTTCCTCTACTTGATGCTGCCAAAGATGAAAGGCAGCAGGCCTTTATTTACGGCTATCTCACCCACCTTTCGGTCGATACTGTCGCCCACAATTACTTTGTACCCTACACCACGATTCGCAGCTACGAAGCTTACACCCTGCGACACACCTATTGGGAAATGCGCTACGATCTGAAAATGCCTGCCGAGGTATGGGATATTTTAAAAGAATTGGCGGAAGGAGATTATCATCGAAATGATGTTTTGTTGGCCCGAACTCTTAAAAAAGCCCTCTTTTCTTTTGGGACAACCAAAAAGATTTTCGATGGGCTTTTGATTTTACAGAGAACCGATCGCTGGCGTCATGCGGCCCATTTGCTTGCCCAACGATCGACCTATCTTCTGGAAGACAACGAGGTTCGTGAGTTCAAGTCGCTTTGCTATGAAGTGGCAGTAGATTTTTTGCAAAATCTGGAGAATGCCCGTGCCCTGCGTGCGGACCCGACGGGCAAACTTAAACTGCTTTATGCCAAAGAGATGGTGACCAAGCTAAAAAAATATACTAGCCGCAAATTCATCACATCTGACGAAGCCCATCAGCTGGTCTTGAAAATCAAAACAGCCCTTCGGGAGGGCTTGTATGAGCCAATCGAATTGCCAGATATTTATGACGTTGTTTGAAAGAAACTCCTCATAATTCCTCATGAACTGTGTTGCTTGCGTTACCTTCTGAGCTCTTGCCATCCGTATCCGATCAAGTTAAGGGATCCCCCCTAAATCACATCCAAACCATAAGGGGTGCCTCATGGAACTGCAAACACTTCAAGAACTCAAAACGTCCCTTCAAGGCGTTTTGAAAATCAATCCTACTGGACAAGTCGAAGTTATAAACTCCACTTTGCTACGCGAAAAACTCATCGACACCCTGATCTGGACCGCAATTTTTTCAGTCGACCCCACGCTACAAAATAAAACCCGTCAGCTCATTCGTGCCATCGCTCCCGTTGCAGGCGTGCATGTCAGCTCCATTCAGCCTTTGTATGAGGCCATGGGGGCAAAAAAGGTCAGTGGTTTTACAGTGCCCGCCATTAATATTCGCGGGATGACTTATGATTTCGCCCGTTCCATTTTACGCGCTTGTCAGAAAACCCAATCCTTCCCAGTTCTTTTCGAAATTGCCCGCTCTGAAATTGGTTACACGTTTCAAAATCCTGCCGAGTACGCAATTGCCATTACTGCCGCGGCGATTAAAGAAGGCTACCAGGGACCTTTATATATCCAGGGAGATCACTTCCAGGTGAATGCGAAAAAATACGCGGGCGCTGATCGTGAGAAAGAACTGAAAGCCATTTATTCCCTGATCGATGAAGCCCTCGCAGCGGGATTTTACAATATCGATATCGACACCTCGACTCTGGTCGATCTTTCCAAACCCACCACCTTTGAGCAGCAACGTGCAAACTTCGAACACTGTGCCGAGTACACAAAATACATCCGCGAAAAACAACCCAAGGGTGTGGAAGTTTCCATCGGTGGGGAAATTGGAGAAGTGGGTACCCAGAATTCTACGGTCGAAGAATTGAAGGCCTTTATGGAAGGGTATCAGGCGACGTTGTCGAAAATTGCACCTGGAGTAAAAGGGATTTCCAAAATGAGTGTTCAGACCGGCACTAGTCACGGGGGCGTTCCTCTCCCAGATGGATCGGTGGCTAAGGTGAAGCTCGATTTTGATACCTTAAAAAGCATCTCTCAGGTGGCTCGAGATGAATTCGGCTTGAGTGGAGCCGTTCAGCATGGGGCCTCGACCTTGCCCGATGATCTCTTCGATCAGTTCCCTAAAGTGTCAACCTCCGAAATCCATCTCGCGACCGGATTTCAAAACATGATTTATGATCACCCTCAGTTTCCAAAAGATTTAAAAGAGAAGATCTACGCGTGGCTGAAAACAAACTGTGCGGATGAAAAGAAAGAGAAAGATACCGAAGATCAATTCCTTTATAAAACCCGCAAAAAAGGTTTTGGTCCTTTCAAGCGCGAGTGTTGGTCCTTGCCAGAAAGCGTTAAGGCTGCCCTTGCGGATAATCTGGAGTCCAAATTCGTTTTTCTCTTTGAAAAACTCGGAGTGGCGGGTAAGCGAAACGAATTGCTGAAGTTTGCCAAAGAAGATTGTGTTCCGACTCTGGTTCCAGTCGAGTTGTTGGGATAAGGCTCTTTTCTAAAAAGAAGATGTAAAAAAACCGGATCTTTGTGAGATCCGGTTTTTTTTTTGCTTAAGTTTCGGAAGGATGTTCTCTACACCAACTTTTTTAAGCCCTCCTCAATGCGGTCCAGGCCTTTTTCAATGTTTTGCATCGAAGTGGCATAAGAAAGGCGTATAAAGCCCGGGGCTCCAAAGCCGGATCCTGCAACGACTGCGACTCGATGTTCGTCGAGCAAATAATTGGCAATCTCTTCGTCGGTGTTCAAAATTTTTCCGTCCACCTTTTTACCTAGATAAGCTGCGATATTGGGAAAGACATAGAAAGCGCCTTCAGGTTTATAGCAGGTGACTCCTGGGATTTTCGCAAAGCGGCTTAAAATATAATCCCGTCTTTTTTTAAACTCTCCCACCCAGGTTTTTAAAAATTCTTGCGAACCATTGAGGGCTTCGACACAGGCCCACTGGGTCATGCTGTTGATGTTGGTGGTCACCTGGCCCTGAAGTTTTGTCATCGCCTGGATAATCTGTTTGGGTCCTGCCGCATAACCCATCCTCCAGCCCGTCATCGAATACACCTTGCTGGCGCCGTTGACGGTAAGGGTCAAATTTTTGATGTCTTCATTCAACGAAGCGATTGAGGTGAATTCGAATCCGTCATAAGTAATTTTTTCGTAAATTTCATCGGAGATACACGCGATGTTTTTTTCGACGAGGACTTTCGCCAGAGCTTCCAGCTCGCTGCGCGAATAGGCAGCGCCTGTGGGATTGGAAGGACTATTTAAAATGAAGGCCTTGGTTTTGGGAGTGATGGCTGCGGATAATTCCTGGGCGGTAATTTTGAATCCATTTTTTTCCTGAGTGGGAACCAACACGGGTTTGGCATCATTGAGAATTACCTGGTCCGGATAGCTCACCCAGTATGGGGACGGGATGATGACCTCATCTCCGGCTTCAAACAGAACCTGGGCAATGTTGTAGAGAGAGTGTTTGCCACCGCAGGAAACGATGATCTCATCGCGCGTATACGTTAACTGATTTTCTTTTTTAAGTTTGGCGATGATGGCATCTTTCAGCTCATTGATGCCTCCCACGGGGGTGTACTTGGTTTTGCCGGATTTTAAAGCAGCAATGGCGGCCTCCTTAATGGAGTCTGGAGTGTCGAAGTCGGGCTCGCCTGCGCCAAAGCCGATCACATCGACTCCTTCGGCTTTCAATGCCTTGGCCTTGGTATCGATGGCTAAAGTGGGGGAGGGTTTTACACGTTGGATACGTTCAGTGAGTTTGATCATACAAAAAAAATCCGGAGTTCAAAGTGTTAGAAAATTCAGCTTCTATAAAGGTTCTAAAACCCTATCTCTGGATTCTGTTGGATTAGGAGGTTGCCCTGATATGTTTCATTTTTTCTTTTAGCTTTTTTTCGACGAGGGGATGGATCATGTCTTTTCCCTGGCCGCCAAAGTAAATGACTTCTTTGATAATGCTGGAGCTGATATGCGAAAACTCTGACTCCGTCATCATAAATATGGTTTCGATTTCGGGCGCCAGTTTCTTGTTCGCAAGCGACATCTGAAACTCGTATTCATAATCCTGCACGGTTCTGAGTCCTCTTAAAATCACCGAGCATTTTTTCTTTTTTACGTAATTGACTAAAAGCCCTTCAAACGAATCCACCTCAACGCGTTTGCTTTTTTTAAAAAGTTCCCGAAGCATCTCGACCCGCTCTGCAGGGGTAAACACGCTTTTTTTACTGGTGTTGATTGCGACCGCGACAATTACGCGATCAAAGGATTTTAAGGCCCTGTCAATGATGTTTAAGTGACCATTGGTTGGTGGATCAAACGATCCCGGGCAAATGACAGTCGTAGGTTTCATAGGTTTCCGGATTTGGGTTTTAAAAATGTAATGAGCGTTTGACCGTAGCGGCGCTCATCGAAGATTTCAAGCTTTTCCTGCGCACGGATTGGCTCGCGCGGGCTGTGCTCAACGACAAGAATCGTTTCCGGACATAAAAGAGAGGAGTCTTGTAAAAGACTCAACGAAGGATTCACGAGGTCCTGGTCGTAAGGAGGGTCAATAAACACAAGATCAAATTTTTGAGATTGGCGAGCCAGCCAGGGAATGGCGGTTTCAACGGATTTTACAAGCAATTGCGAAATTTCCAAAAAGCGACAGGCATCGAGGTTTTTTTGGATAAAACCTGCGATCATTCGGTCAGCCTCGACAAACACCGCATGGGCGCAACCTCGAGAAAGGGCCTCAATTCCCATCGAGCCGGTGCCTGCGAAAAGGTCGAGAACAGTAGCTCCGTCGAGTTTTCCCAAAATATTAAACACCGCTCCTTTGACCTTGTCGGTCGCCGGACGCACCTTCATCGTATTGGGAGAAAAGAGTTTGCGGCCCTTGGCCAGACCTGAGATGACTCGCATAAATCAGAAGAATCGAAAGAGAAAACTTTGTTGAAGGATGTATTTACTCGGCTCCTATCAAAGCTTTGCCTGACCTCAAAATGTTTTTATTGCAGCTGCGTTGACGAAGGCTTGGGCGTAAGTTAGGACGTCCGCATCGTTTCAGAAACCATCCCCTTCTTTAAGGAGACCCTATGTTTTTCAAATCCCGATTGTTCCAATTTTTTCTCATACTGTTTTTGAGCCTGATCAGCTTTTCCGCTTCTGCCGAACTGATCTGGAAGCAACCGAATAATCCTGCCAATTCCGTGTCCCTTGAAAAAATCAAAGAAGAAAAAGCCGAGGGTCTGGTATTAAATCACCCCTACACCTTTGATCCTAAAAAACTCACCGATATGTTTCTTTCTTTGCGCTACAACAAATCCGTTCTGTTCTTAAAGGATGTCGAAGATCAAAGTATTTTCTTTGATGTAAAACTGCTCGAAAACAAATTCATTCCTCACATTGTAGAGGCGTTTCAAAAGGCGACTCCCAATCAGGTCGTATCCATTTCCATTGTTCAGAAAGATCCATACTTCATCGTGCGCAATGATCGGCTGAATATCATCCGCGCTTATGTGGCTCAGGATGGACTTCACCTCAAATTTGTCAAAACCGATGCCAAACTGATGGGGGATTACCAGGCCCACACCACCGGAACCAAGATGATCGATCGAGCTCAAGGGATGAAAGTCACCTTCGAGCCACAACCCGGCCAGATGCTTTCTTTCGACGATCCACGAGAGATTATTCTTGATTTGAATTACGATTTCGCAAGCCTGGTGGATAAAAAGGCCGAAGAAGATAAAGCTCGTGAAGAAGAGAGTAAAAAACGTAAACGCTCTGATAAAACACCGGAAAGCAGAAGTACTCCTGCGCCATCGACCTCTGTGACGACGCCAGGAAAGACGACCACTCCAGCTACTCCTGCATCTTCAACCCCTTCCCCTTCATCGCCCCAACCCAAGCCCGCTGGCGCAGGGAAGTCCTCGGCCGAAAGACTCAAAGAGCTGAAAGTTCTTAAAGACGAAGGGTTGATCACCCCCAAAGAATACGAAGAGAAAAAGAGTGAAATTTTGAAAGGATTGTAGAGAAGGGGTGAGAGAGAAATTAAAAGGCCTGCGAAATGCAGGCCTTTTTGTTTTAACAGATGCCCGGGGCCGGAATCGAACCGGCACGTCCCTTTCGAAACTCAGGATTTTAAGTCCTGTGCGTCTACCAGTTCCGCCACCCGGGCTATGAAAAAGTTTTTAATGGTTTGATTGAGATTTAGGCGATTAGTTATTTCTGAATCTCGAAATCGGTGATGATTATTTTAAGGCTCGGGTGGGAATCGAACCCACGTGTAAAGGTTTTGCAGACCTCTGCCTTACCACTTGGCTACCGAGCCGTCATTTGAGAGAGGACTCCATCCCAAAAGAAGGAAACCCTCTATAGCACGAGAGAAAGGAGTGTCAATTGAAACACCGAATAAAACCTATAATCCTGCAAGAGGCTCTGGAAAAGCGTGTGCGGGAGTTGGGAGATGAAATTTCACGGGATTATTCCGGAAAAGAAATTGTGGTGGTGGGGGTTTTAAAGGGGGCCTTTATTTTTATGGCAGATTTGATTCGCCAGATTCGCGTGCCACTGCGATGCGATTTTTTGCGCGTCCAAAGTTATGATGATCATGGAAAAAGTACAACGGTCCGCCTCGAATTTGATCTGACACAACCGATTGAAAATCAGCATGTGCTGTTAGTCGAAGATATTGTCGATACGGGTAAGACTTTTCATTATCTTCTCTCTCATCTTTTAAACAAAAAACCACTTTCGTTAGAAGTTTGTTGTTTGTTGGATAAAAAAAACTCTCCGGAAATCTCTCAAAGTGTCCGCTACCGTGGATTTGAGATTCCGCCGGTTTACCTGGTTGGTTATGGTCTGGATCTGGCTGGTTTCTATCGTGAACTTCCTTACCTGGCTGAGATTGATTGTTGATATTTAGTTAGCAAGGAGTTGTGTCTTGTATTGACCGCACTCGGGACTGATTGATTTGAAGAGCGACCTGTTTTTTCCATTACTTTATCCCTTCTTCAAAGAAGAATTAGAGTTGAATCGTAAAAGTTAACAAAACCAATTAGTTCTAATATTGTCTAAATTAATATATAATTTATTTAGACAATTAATTTGACAAACAAATTTTGTTAACCTATTTCTAAACAGGACTGGATGAGCTTCCACCTGATTCCTCAAAAAAAAGGAGAAGGGTATGCAGACAGGCGGCAAAGTAGATGAAGTCTTCAAGGAAGTTAAAAAAACCGTTCAGGATAAATCAGCTGAAGTAAAAACTGAACTTCATGAAATCAAAGATCTGGCAGAAGGGGCGGTGCACGAAGCCTTTGGGCAAGTTCGCCAGCATTTGAAAGATTATTATGACCAGGGGCGTGAAAAGGTGAACAGTGCCGAGACGTTTTTAGAAAGTCATGTTAAGGAATATCCCGTTCAATCTTTGTTGATAGCCTGTGGTGTTGGGGTGGTGGTCAGTTATTTATGGCGTCATCGCAGAGTATCTCACGAAGAAGAATGAAAGATTGAATGATATTGAACAGACGGGTTTTGAAAATAGAAATCTTTAAAAGATGTGTGCACCTAACCGGTGCGACTCAGTCCTCTTGAGGGTCACTTCACCCACGGGGCCTGCTTTCCATCAGCCGGACTTCAAAGAGATTTAAGGTCCTCCTCCAGGAAGGCAGGCTCCGATGCCCTCACTATCTCCCCCCTGCTCCAGTAATACCTCCATCCAAATTGAAGTTCTCTTGAGACATTCTTGCTGGGCGCTCTGCGTAGTTGAAGTTCCCTAAAATAAATTCTCATATGCCTGTCTGCACGCTTGTTTTTTTTAGGCTCGCATCTCATCCCATTTAAGAAAGTCCTCTCTAAAATGGAAAAAACAGGTCCTTTGTTTTTATGGTACCGAAAAAAGAGGGGCGAAATTCTCCAACTACTTTGACAGGGGTCAGATATGAGAGAAAAAAACGCTTTAAAAACTGGTAAAGGTGAGTTTTTGGAACGATCGAGAGAGCAGGTGTTGTTGGCCCTGCATCAATCGTTTAAAAATCTGGGGAAAAAAACAAAAGGGTTATTTCACTTAAAACCCTGGGTTCGCCAATATCCCTGGAGATCCACCCTTCTTGCTGTCGGGATGGGGATTTATTTGGAAGGATTAAAATCTCATCCAAAAAAAGAGGACTCGCTTTGCAAAAAAACGAATGAAAAAAAACAGAAAGCTTTGCATTTTTATAAGGGGTTGCCATTCCGAGGGTGGTTTTTCCCATTTTTAGTTCGGTCTTTGTTTAAAAAAATCCTGATTCCGAAAATCGGGAAAACGATTCAATCCAGGAGGTTGAATGAAAAGAGTCTGAATTTCTAAGTGTGCCTTTCTCAAATGAATTTGGAGTGGAAAGAACTCTAAAATACTGAGGAGCCAAAGCGAGGGCGGTTTTAAAAAGACCCGGATAACTCAAGGATGAGGAAAGTTTATAAAGCGATTCCAAAGAAGCAAACGGGGTGGCTGATTCCATCTGCTCAAAAAACGGTTTGAGAATTCCAGGAGCCAAGAGAGAAAAACAAAGGAGGAGCGTGCTGGCAGAAGCTGCGAAGTGGCCACTGTAAAGCAGGGCTCCCTTGCGCAGGAGTTTTTTTCCTTCAAGAAAACTTTGGTGTGAATGAAATGAGGTCAGCGGACGTCCTGCCGTGGGAATCGAGTTTTCAAGGGTTAAGATCCACTCCTGCCCTTCCGAAGGAGAAGGATCCTGAATCCCCAAGAGAAAGATGAAGGATGGGTTCGTCTGTAATTCATAAAGGGATTGTGCAATGCCTCGGTGGAGATCTGAAGGATTCAGAGAAGACGGGGTGGGAAGAACGATGAGAGATGCTTTGGAGTCTTTGCGGGCAATCTCAAAAAGGGGAAAAAGGATTTCGTTCTCGTTCTTATCCCGTTCACCAAAAAGAAAAATGTTTTGTTTCGGAATTGAAAGTAAGGCCTCTGATTTTAAAATGGGATCATGTTTGTAAAGTGTCAGAAGAATACGGTCATTTGAAAAACGGGTTTTCAAAAAACGGAGCTGATTTTCAAGGGAAGTAGTTTCACCCTGTTCACTGCCTTCATGCTCCTGCAAAATTGAAAACCTGTTCGTAGTGCGGCCTTGCAGGATGATCCACGGTTGCAATTGGTTCATCATGATGGGTTTCTCCAGGATCAATGGGATTTTGGTAAATGATTATGAATAAGTATTTCTGATGCCTAGTATTAAGGCTCTACGTATTTTATGACCCTAGATATAAGAATTGACAGGTGAGATGACAATCAGGCGGAAGAGGTTTTGTCTCTAGGGGATTCCCCGAGTCTATCGATCTGATGTTATAAGGAAACTTAAGGATTCAGCGAGGATTGCAATCGATTATCTTCGAATCACTGTTCAAAGAGTCGCTTGTTTAAAAGATGGACAGGGTTTGCAAGAGGAGAAGGGCAGGGTTGTTAAATGTTTTGTTGAGTGAGAAATGCCTGATGAATGAGTTCTTTGAGTGTGCGCAGGTGAAGCTTTGTTTTCATGTTTGCATAATGAGACTCGACGGTTTTGATGCTAAGGTGCAAGAGATCTGCTATCTGCCGTGTATCATTCCCCAATCCCAAAAGCTGGAAAATTTCCATTTCCCGATCAGTGAGGTCCTCCAGGGCAAGTCCTGTAGACTTCCTGCCTCGTGCCACCCTGTGTAAAAGTATTTCGGTCATGGCTCGACTTAAATATATATCGCCCTTTAAAACTTTCCGGATTGCCTCTGCAATTTTTTCAACTGCCTCATGCTTCATCAGGTAACCTTGAGCTCCAGCGTGTAAAGTGCGTTCTGCATAGAGGTTTTCCTCATGCATTGAAATTACCAAAACAGGCAGTTTGGGACATTCGAGTTTGAGTCGTTTGATGAGATCTATTCCGCTGCGCCCCTGAAGCGACAGATCGATTAAAACCAGATCGGGTTTCAGTTTTCGGACAACCTCATAACCTTCATTGACATCCTCCGCCTCTCCGCACAGCTCCATATCCTTCTCACGATTGATGAGCAAGCCAAGGC
Organism: Myxococcota bacterium; assembly: GCA_052034865.1. Classification (GTDB taxonomy): domain Bacteria; phylum UBA10199; class UBA10199; order JADFYH01; family JADFYH01; genus JBPOIC01. The sequence continues at coordinate 26,174 of JBPOIC010000001.1, forward strand.
CTTGTCTTACAATTGGGTGGTCATCAATCACGATGATTCTGGATTTTTTGAGCTCGTGAGTGTGTTTTCCCTTAGTTGGCATGGGGTTCCTGAAAGAAATTGTCCGATAAAGAATGAGTAGGAAGAACGCAGGTTAAAAGGGTGTTTCCGCTTTCTTCCTGAGAAAGACTTAGTGTCGCATTTATCGATTTGGCACGGTAGTTCATGATATGCAGTCCAATTCCTTTTCCTTTTGTTTCCCTGGCAGCAGAGGTAAAGCCGCATCCATTGTCTCGAATTTCAAGAAGGGTTTGTGAAGGAGTGTGATCAAGGCGGATTACTATTTTTTTGGCCTTTCCATGACGGATCGCATTCTGAGTGGCTTCGAGAGCGACGAGGTAGAGATTACGGGCAATTTCCTGACTTTGGAGAAATCGGGTTGTATTACAGTGAAACTCGCAAACGATATTGGATCGAAACGCAATCTGTCTGGCCAGATCCTGTAAGGCTGAGATGAGACCTTCGGCATCCACTTCGATCGGGTAAAATCCACGCGCAAGATTCCTGGCCTGAGTAACAGACTGTTCAATCAGATTTCCGATTCTTTTGACTTCTGCCGCAGTCGCGGGAGTCGAATCCAGAAGGCTTTGGGCAAGAACCTCTGTCATGAAAGCGACGCCTGTTAAGTGCTGGCAAAGGCCATCGTGTAGTTCTTCTCCCAACCTCCGTTGTTCTTTTTCACTAATCTCCAGAATTTCCTTTTCTGCTTTTTTTCTTTCCTGGATTTCTATTTTAAGCTGTTCGTTGATTTTTGCGAGCTCGGCAGTTCGCTCCAGAACACGTTTTTCAAGCTCCGTGCGCAAGGCCTGTTCCTTAAAATAGAGCTCCTGTCGGATGCGCACCATTTTGAGATTCGCCTTGATCCGTGCGACGAGTTCCTGGGCTGCAAAAGGCTTGGTGACATAATCGTCCGCTCCAAGCTCAAATCCTTCTAATGTGAAATCCTTGTCGGATCTGGCCGAGAGAAGAATGATCGGAACCTCGCGGGTTCGTGGGTCCTGCCTTAATTCTTGCAAGAGACGAAATCCATCCAGCTCTGGAATCAGGACATCACTTAAGATCAGATCCGGTTTTCGGATCAGGGCTTCGGCCAGGGCAGATTTCCCATCCTGAAAAATCTGGACCTCCCAGTGGGGTTTAAGCAGCCCGTAAAGATAGGCACACATTTCGGGATTATCCTCCACAACCCAGATGGAAGTGGTGGATGTGTCTGAGGCCGGAGGATTTTCGAGAGATGTATTTTTGAAGATGGGAAGGTTTGGTAATGAAAGGGTTTGGGAATGAGTAGAAGATTCGGTATTTTCAATTTTTCTGGAAAACTCGGTGAGTAATTTTTCAATCTTCCACGCATTGCGTTTGATCAAGGTCTTCCATTGAATCAGCTCTTCCGAGGCCAGATTTTTGTCCGAACCGATCTCTTCTGCGGCGCCAATCAGGAGGCAAAGTGGGGTCCTCAGATCGTGGAGGGCACTTCCAAAGATCCTCTGTTTTTTTTTCTCTTTTTCTTCGAGCGCTAAAAGCTGGCGTTGAAGGGTTTGGATTTCCATCTGAAGATGATTTGCAGAGGTCTCATTCAGGTTTGAAAAAGCTTTAGAATTCATAAAAAGGAAGGTCAGGATGAAGAGTTTTTTGGATCCTCCTGCGCGCGTGCGAGGACCAATGATTTTCAGAGTTTATTGATCAATTCCCTCAGTGTAAATCTGAAAGAAATTTTGTCATTTCGGCAAAATCGGCGACACGATGCGCTTCGATCGTATCCAGTATTTCCTGATAGGATCCTGCGGCAGGGCCAGTTGCAACAATGTATGTGTCGGAGGGAATAAGACGTCTGAGCTGAGGAAGCTCCTGAAAAAGAAGAGGGTCTTTGCGCGGATGAACCAGGCTTAAGGCTATGACACGACTTTTTAGTTTCTGAAGCACGGAGGCGATTTCTTCTGCAGGAAGGTTGGTGCCAAGCCAGGTGGGCCGCCAGCCTGACGTGGTGGCCGCTGCAAGACTGATCAATGCATCAAATTCATGAAACTGTCTGAGGGGGGTTGCAGTGACAATGCCGGGGGCTTGAGATGAAATGTCGTATACGCGGTTTAAACCTATCAGGAAAGGACGCAAAATGTTGGATGCAAAATGCTCGTGAGAAAGGCGTAAGGATCCATCTTTCCAGCGTTTTCCAACCTGTTTAAGAAGGGGGATGACGACTTTTTCAATGACCCAAAGAGGGGAGAGAGAAACGGAGGCCCGAGCTAAACTCAGCTCTAAGGTGTGGGAGTCAAAATCATCAATCGCCTTCAGGCATATTTCAATTAGGGGGGCTTGATCGTTGTCTTCAGATTTTTGAAGAGAAGAGGGACTATGAAGTCGGACCGCTTCCTTGAGTTGCTGAAGGTCTTCGAGTGGTAGTTGCGCGACCTCTCCGATTCGATGTCCGCCCAGGGTAAGAGTTTTGAGTAGTTGCAGGCGTTCAATGTCATCATCCGTATAGCGGCGGCGATTCGTTCCCGTTCGTTGGGGAACGACGGCCTTATAACGCTTTTCCCAAATACGGATGACATGTGGAGAAAGCCCCGTTCTTCGGGATGCAATCTGAATGGAGTGCTCTTTTTTCATCATAGAAATTCCTGCCCAATCTGTTTGGAAGACCTATTGAAAAGTTAAATCCACCTTTCTTCTTAAAATTCTGGGATATCTTGAGAAGGGCCCAAAAAAATCAGACTGCTCTGGCACGTTACTGCCGGCTTGAGGTAGAAATGTAGACAATATGTGATTGAGGTTGGAATGTCTTAAGCTGTGCGAGCGTGAGATGAGGACTGAAATCTTGCTCCAATCGAAGATTTTAAGGTCTGTTCTTTTTAATAAAATCTACGATTAGGATAAGTTAAGTCATATGGGTTGCTTAATGACCCTCTTTTTCATTTCATAAACAATCCCATGATGGATTCCAAGAAAATATTAAACAAAACATAAAATAAACTGATTAATTTTCATTTTGTATCAATTTATTTCCGCTTTTGATGACAAAATATCAACTTTCTTCTTCCTCTTCCATTTGGATCTTCAAATGCTGTTCTTGTGTTAAAAACATAGCAATTACATAGAAATAAAAAAAAGGGGTTGCGTATGTCCTCTAAAAACCCTCCCTCGTGTCTTTCCTCAGAAACTCCACTGTCATCCTCTAATGCACCTCCGTCTGAAAATATGTCTGAAAATATGGCCTCTTCCTCCGTTTCCGACCCTGGTCTTTCAAGCTCTCCTCCGTCTAAGAAGTTACCTCCGTCTGAAAAGGCCCTATCTGAGTCCGAGCTTTTGAAGGATTGGGGTGAGGAAGTTAGGGAGGTGGGAAGGCTTTTGAAGGGGTACGGAGTCCTCCAATTCAAAAAAATCGAACAGGCCGTTTTTGCGTCCTTGCTCCAGTTGGCAAAAGGAATTTTTTTACTGTTGGTGTTGGTCGAAGTGAGTTGTGTGTCAGTTTATTTTTTGCTTCGTGGAATTTTGGAGCTGATAGGAGAGTGGATTAAAAACCCTGGTTGGCTTCAATTGGGAGTCGGGGGATCGTGTTTGATTCTCATCTATTTTTGCATTCGGATTTTAAGCGGATGGAAAACCCGGCAACATCTGCAAGAGGTTAAAAAAATTTTTCAGAAGATGGGGGTTTTGTCTGAAACGAAAGGCAGTGATTGAGCTGGGGATTGCGGATAGCAAGAAGATCGGGTTTGTGACAGGCCTTGAGAAACGATTTATGCTTTTATGAAATTTATAATGCCGGTGGTCGGGATCGAACCGACATGACCTTGCGATCACACGATTTTGAGTCGTGCGTGTCTACCAGTTCCACCACACCGGCAATTTTTTATCTGATTTGTGCTTATCTCACTGGGATGAGATGATAAGCCTCCTTAAGAAAACTTTAAGCGTACATGGACGCACGTGAAAATTTTCTGAAAAAACATTAAGTAACCCAGATCGCTTCAGTGAGAAAGTCCCGCTGATTAATCGTAGCTGACGGCGACATCCAGGGCAGGTTGATCCTGCCTTCTCCATCCATCTACGGCACTGGCGGATCGAACGCAACCTAAAGTACAGCGATCCTGACAGGATTTATAACTGTAGAACTCTCGCCTTAAATCATCAAAGCCGTATTCCATCAAATCTTTTTTAAAGATATGTCGGGTTTGCGAGCACCAGCTGACAATTCCTTTTTCATCGACATACAAATAACGGCTGCCTGCTCGACATTTGAAGGGAGCCGCGCCGGTTTCGATGAGCTCATCGCGATAGCTGGAAAGCTCGGGAAAACTGCGTGGGATCAGTTTTTTGATTTTTTCGAAAACCCTCAGTTCTTCCGGATTCAGTTGAATCTGTCCATCATGATCATGGACCAGCAAGACACGAGGTTTAAATCCCATAGATTTCGCATGCTGGATAACCTCGAAAGTTTCCTGAGGAGGACAGGATCCAATCACACCTGAAACAACGACATTAAATTTTGCATACTCTTTTAAATACTCCAGCCGTTTTCTTAAGCTATCGAGTACTTTCACTGTCGTCTTGTTCGGCCTTACCCCATCGATTGAAATTTGCATGTCCTGCAAGCCAGCCTCATTCAAACGCTCGATCAAATCCTTATTTAAATAAAACCCATTCGTGATCATGGTGGTCTTCACGAATTTGAGATCGTGTCGGCAGAACCGGATCAGATCGATCAATCCCGGATGCATCGTAGGCTCGCCGCCGGTCAGGTTAATGGAGAAAGCACCCAATTCTCTTATTTTTCGGGATCGCTGTTTCAGAATGTCTAATGGGACAGGCTCAGATGTTTTATCGTACTCATTGCAATAGGCACAGCTAAGGTTGCATTTGCGAATGATGACGAGCTGGGCAAACCAGGGAGAATAAGCGAGTTTTTTAAGAAGATTTAAGCCCATGGAGAAGTTTGAGAAAAAAAGACGATGGTGAATCCTCTTAAACCTGTGTGGGCTCCAAAATCTCGGAAGAAACTTTATCATCCGAAAATTTAAAGATCTCTCTTTTATACGCCAAAAAGACCATCCAGGTAATATTTGCGCCTAAAAAGGTAAGATGGAGAATCCAGGGCAATTCGTTGATTAAAGTCAAAACCATGAAAAGAACGGCAAAGAAATCCCGCTTCATAAAAAATTTGATTTTAATAAATTGGGAGAGGATCCGTTTAATGCCTGTTTCGGGCTTTTTGGGGCCTGAGGTTTCTGGGTCGAGCTCTTTCTGAACCGTCACGAGAGAGCCGGAGTTCGTGTAACGGATGAGATAGAAAAACATCATGCTTAAGGTGATGAGAATACCCAACAGCATGAAAACAGATTCTACCGCAATCCAGGTGGATGGGTTTTGGTGATAGGTGCCAAAAGCCGTTCCGATAAGAAAGGCAACGTATGTTGCATTGTCACTTAAGGTGTCGAGCCATTCGCCGGTTTTGGAGTTGGTGAGTTTAAGTTTTGAAATTTCTCCATCACACCCATCGACGATGGAGGCGAGGTTGAAAATGATGCCTCCCAGGGCGATGAAAAAGTGGGTTCCTTTGGCTACAAAAAATCCGGATAAAATTCCAATAAAACAGACAAGGCCTGTGACATGATTGGCGGATAAATTCGTGTGTAACAAGGCACGGGTGAGGGTGATCGAGATCCGACGGTTGATATTGCGTGAAATCCATCCATCTGTCGGTTTTCTTAAGGTAGCGTATAAAGACTGTTGGGCGTGTTTAAGGGCGGCGGGTGTGTCGACATCGTGCCAGAGATAACCCGAGAGATCACAGGTAAAGGCCTTGTGCTCACTCGCCAGGCTTAAAACTCCTGCGGTGATCGAGGCGTCTGATTTTTCGTCATAAATTTTCTGGAGAACATCGACGAGAGAACGGGTGCAAGCAAAAAGACCCGTATCGAAGGCGTTGTAGTCCGAAATGTTTTTTCCAATATTCAGGATTTTTTCATCCTGCAAATTCACTTTGGTAACATCGTCCAGATCGAAGATCTCATCGAGTTTTTTATCAACTCCGAGTAAAAGTCCTTGGGAAGGAAGGGGTTGCTCGATCATTTTTTGAAGGGCCTTAAAATCAAATACATGATCGGCCATCATCAAAAGAAACGCATCGGCAATGAAGTTTTTTGCTCTTAAAAGGGAAACCCCGTTGGATTTTTTCCAGTCTTCATTGTGAATAAAGCGGATTTTCAGGTTGGAGAGAGAAGAGTCGCTCTCGATCGCATCGACAATCTGATCGCCTTTGTAGCCGACAACGATCAAAAATTCATTGATACCAGCCAGTTTTGCATTGAGGATATTTCGTTTTAGGAGGGTTAAGCCACACAGTTTTCTTAAAGGTTTGGGGACATCTTCTTCAGATCTTTGAATTCGGCTTCCGTTGCCAGCGGCAAGGATGACAGCTTGTTGAATCATGAATTTACCTGTCCCTTTTTAAGAAAATGAATTGTTTTCAAGTAATTACCTGATAATTAGTCGGCGGTTATAGATGAGATCTTTTTAGCTGGTCAATGGTTATTTCCGGGCCATTTTCCCTCGCGCAGCTCCTTTCTTTCATTCCATTTTTTAAATATTCCAAAGAAGGTCTAAACTTTTTCTTTGAGTGAACTCAAAAAGCTCTAAATTCATTTGAGTAAAAGAAGTACCTAGGGCGAGAAAATAAAAAAACTAAAAAAATCATATGTGCAGATAATGTGTTCGAGCCTGGTTTGTGAAAAATGTCGAAAAATAACCAAGGCTGAGAGGAAGAGTTTCAATGGAGTGAGTTGGGTGAATTAAAAAAGGAAATATTCGAGCATTGTAAGAAAAATTTATTTCAAAGTTGAAAAATCCTTTCTTAAAGCCCGACTAAGAAGGATTTTTTCTGGCATCTCAAGACCTAATGACCAAAGACAAAAGCTATAAATCCCCAATATCAGTAATCCATGAATTACCAAGTTCCATACAGGTGAACTGAAGGAAAACGGCCGGAGGTAAAAAAGGAAAAGAAGTGTCCCGACAAAAGAAAAAGCAGGTTTCCATAAATTAAAGCTAAAAACATGAACTTTGAGATGAGAATAACCCCACCAGGAAGTGAGCAGTTGTGTCAGTATCAGACTGAGGGCAGCTCCAAGTGCAGCACCCACAGGTCCAAAAGAGCGAATTAAAAGAAAGGTGATAGCTCCACTGATAAGAAAATTAATCATCTGACTCTTAAGTAACGATTCTGGATGTCCAGTCATTGCCAAAAGATAACCTGACAATCCAAAGAACGCCAAAGCACTGGTTCCGGCAATTAAGATATAGAGCCAGTCAACCCCCATTTGATTCTGAGGATTCACCAAAACAACCAATTCACCCCCATAGAGGAGCATGAAGGCAACCAAAGGAAAAGTCAGAATCATGACCCAACGGGTAATCATTTTATAAGTAGCTCCCAGCCGTTGCGTATCATTGATCGCATGCAGTTCTGTGAACAGAGGGTTTGCAATTGGATCGAAGGCAAACCGCACCGTTTGGATGACATTGGCAACCTGAGACATGATCCCATAGACGCCAATCACCGAGCTGGATGCAAAATAGCCCAGGATCATGATGTCCAAACGTGCGCTGAGATTTGAAACGATATCCGAAAGAAACATGATTCTGGAGAATTGAAAAATCTCCTGATGAAATCCATCTGAATGATCAAACCAAAGGCGGAGCGGAAAATGCTCAAAGACAGGAAAGATCGATGCAATAAAAACAACGGCTGAAGCCAGGAGATGAGCCATGCAAAGCCCACGTAGTCCCAATCCCATCCAGTAAAAAATAATGGAAAGTAAAATCATCATGATGGGTTCTAGGAGACCCCGGAAATAGAGACCATACTTCATTACCTTATGTGCGATGGGAACTTGAAACAAAAGCTGGCTGAGTGCTTTGAAAAAAATAATGAACGAAAGCCAGCGAAGGGGGGTCGTTAGGTCGGGGTTATTTAAGTAAGACGCCAAAGTAGCGCTGAGTGCGAGAAGTGCAATGCTTAAGGAAAGACTTACTAAAAAACCAATAATAAGAGCTGTGCGAAAACAGGCCAGCTCATGTTTCTTTTCATCCAAAGAGTTGTGATAGGCCACATACCTCAAGACAGCTTTGTCCATCCCTAAAGGAGCGATGAGAGAAAGGAATTCAATATAAGTCCAGGCTAGAAAATAGACTCCATAATCATGCGCTCCGTAGAAATAGGCCGCAGTAAAGAAAAAAATCGGTCTTCCAAATTTAGCTATAAGTGTAAGGAAGTTGACCCCAGCGCCTTTTGCAACAATCTTTGCTTCGCGATGATTCTCTTTTGCCTTCATCATAAACAACTAGCCCTTCTCCACTATATTTTCCAAGATTGAAAAGTCTAAAAGTCCATTGTGGTTAGAAGAACTTGTGCTTTCCTTGCTACAGCAAAGAGCCATGTGGTGGAGTATTAGGCTTGGATGGATTCTGATAGAGGACAATCCCCTGATAAGTTCCCTGAAGAAATGCTTTTAATTTTTTTCCCATGAGACTCCAAGCGTCCATTTTTTTGCTGGTGTGGTCTAATAAAACAAAGCGGACAAAAAGGTTGCCGATAAAATAGGGTAAAAGCCACTTGGAGAAGTGTTTGAGCCAGAAATAAAGCTCGTGGGTGTAAGAGAGAGATTCTAATCCACGACTTGAAATTCGGCATCCTCCCGAAGGAGCTTCGTGGTGGAAAAGGGTAGTTTCGGGATCAAAAATCATTAGGCGTCGATCGATCTTGAGATAGCGAATGCAAAAATCAGTTTCTTCTCGTACGGCACTCTTTGTGAAGTTTTCATCGAAGCCACCACATCGAATCATGCTCTCACGATAAAATGAGATGTTCGCACCTCGTCCATGTTCTACATATGTACGTTTTTGACCGTAGAAATTCGAAAAGATCTGTCCATACCAAGTTATCTTTCCAATTTTTGGGGGAGGACTTTTAGGAGATTTTATCTCTAAAATTCTGCCGGCTACCGCTCCCACTTGTGGGTCCAGATAGTTTTGAACGTGTCTCTCAATAAAATCTTGAGGCAGATCCACATCATCATCGATACAAATCACTATTTCGCCCGAGGCCTTGGCAAGTGCCAGATTTTTTGCGCGTGTGACGCTGGGTTTTTCCAGGGTTAAGTAATGGATTTTATTTTGAATAGACCGCAAATACAGTTCGACTTCTCGAGGGTGGTGTGCGGTCTGATCCACCACGATCACCTCGTAGGAAGGATAAGTTTGATTCAGTATCCCTTCCATGGTTTTTTGAAGAAAAAGGCTTCTATTATAGGTAGGGATAATGACGGACACAGGAGGGGTGAACATTCAGATTCCCCTGCCATTCATATTTAAAAATTTTGGACAAAAATGCACTTCTGATTCCGTAAGAAATGGGTGCTGGTGGAGGTAAATAGATGTTTCGCAGTTCAGTACCTAAAGTATTTTAATGAGGTCAATCTCATTTATTGTGATTTGAGGGGTTTCCTGATAGCCCTCCGCTCCCGTTGGATAAGGTGAGTCGTCGTACTTTTTATTTTCAGACTCTTCAGAGGAAATCCTTATTATGAAAATCTGTCTCGATACCCGCCAGGTCCTGGGAAAAATGACGGGCCTAGGGCGCTACGCCCTTAACCTGGCGCGTGCGCTCGCCCAGATTGACACAGAAAACGAATACCTCCTCCTTAAAAATCCTTCCTGTTCCACTACACTCGTTGAACAAAAAAACTTTCGTGAGATTGTGGTTCCGTTTGAGATATCCTCCGCTAAAAATATTTTTTTAGGATCGCGGGTAATCAACCCTCTCAAGGTCGATATCTATCATGCACTTTTTCATTTTCTTCCCTTTCAAGTAAATGCCGGTCGAGTGATCGTGACCCTGCACGATTTAATGTGGGAGCACTTTCCAGCCCTGGTTTATACAGACGGGCTTTCGCAATGGTACGTAAAGCACATCGCGGCCCCTCTCATTCACCGTGCCTTGCGTGTAGCGGATCAGGTCATTGCCATCTCGCAGGCCACCGCTGAAGATGCCATTCAAACCTACAGACTCAACTCACAAAAATTTCAGGTAATCCACCATGGGGTCGATCCGGTTTTTTTAAATGAAAGTGGAGAAACCTCAGGGCAAACTCCTTCTTTTCCTTATCTTTTTTCCCTCGGTCATTCTCGACCCTATAAAAATATTCCGGCCCTGATTCGTGCCTTTTCTAAAATTTCCGGACGCTATCCGGATCTTAGGCTTGTGATCGCGGGGCGAGGAGATCAATACGATGCCCTTCGAAACCTGGCGGAGAATCTGAGAGTGGCGGAGCGGGTTTTGTTCAAAGGACATTTAAGCGATGCCGAGGTGGGGGCGTATTTTCGCAAGGCCCAGATGTTTGTGTTTCCTTCACTCATTGAAGGTTTTGGGTTTCCTGTCCTGGAGGCAATGATGGCGGGATGTCCTGTGGTGACCTCCAATCGATATTCACTTCCCGAAATTGCGGGGGATGCGGCCTTGCAGGTCAATCCGGAAGATGTCGATTCGATGGCAAACGCGATCTGTAGTTTACTAGAAAACGAATCGTTACGGCGTGATCTTTCACAACGAGGGCTGGAACGGGCGAAGGGGTTTACGTGGAGAAATTGCGCGGAGAAGACGTTGGAGCTGTATCGGCAAGCTTCTGTTGGTAGGTAAAATTTTCATGGTAGTGGCAAGATGCCGCACCCCTGGTTTCTGGATTCTAAATATTTGACGGATTTTCATCATTTAAGTTACTGCCAGCCCACTCTTTTATGTCCTCCGACTTCTATAAAACCTATCAGGAATGGAATCATCAAACCCAGCAATGGGTGGCAAAGCGTCCAGAGCGTGAAGCCGAATTTACCTCCCTTTCGAATCGTCCGATTGAAAGGGTCTACACCCCTTTGCATACAAAAGATTCAGATTCTGCCCAAGAGATCGGTCTTCCTGGAAAATTCCCTTATACACGGGGGATTTATCCCACCATGTATCGAGGAAGACTTTGGACGATGCGCCAGTTCGCAGGGTTTGGATCCGCCCGCGATACGAATCAGCGCTTTCATTATCTGATCGATCACGGCCAAACCGGACTGTCGGTTGCTTTTCATTTTCCAACCCTCATGGGTTACGATTCCGACTCTTCGCGGGCGCGCGGAGAAGTGGGAGTGTGCGGAGTCGCGATCGATACCCTCCACGACATGGAAATCCTGTTTGATCGTATCCCCCTCGATCGTGTGACTACGTCGATGACGATCAACCCACCTGCCGCCATTTTGCTCGCCATGTATATTGCCCTGGCGGATCAGCAGGGGGTGCCCCGAGAGAAAATTGGTGGCACTATCCAAAATGACATCCTCAAAGAATATATTGCCCAAAACTCTTACGTCTTTCCCCCCAAACCTTCGATGCGGCTGATTGTCGACACCATCGAGTTCTGCGCCAAAAATCTTCCCAAGTGGCATCCCATCAGTATTTCCGGCTATCACATTCGCGAGTCCGGCTCGACGGCCGTTCAGGAGCTCGCTTTTACGATCGCCGATGGGATTGCGTACGTGCAGGCGGCGATTGATCGGGGTCTTGAGGTTGATGTGTTTGCGCCCCAGCTTTCCTTTTTTTGGGACGTCCATAACGATTTTTTCGAAGAGATTGCAAAATTGCGCGCTGCCCGCAGGATGTGGGCCAAAATCATGAAAGATCGTTTCGGCGCCAAAAAAGAGGCTTCCTTACAAATGAAGTTCCATTGCCAAACCGCAGGGGTTTCGCTCACGGCCCAACAACCTTATAACAATGTGGTGCGGGTCACCCTCCAGGCGCTGGCCGCCGTGCTTGGAGGGACTCAATCCCTTCATACGAATTCTCTGGATGAAACCCTAGCCCTTCCCACCGATGAAGCGGTGCGTATTGCCTTGCGTACCCAACAGATCATTGCGGCTGAAAGTGGTGTCGCCAGTACGGTCGATCCCTTGGGTGGCAGCTACTATGTTGAGCGATTGACCGACGAGCTGGAAGAAGAAGCGAATCGGTATATTCAGAAAATTGATGAGATGGGGGGGATGGTCCGTGCCATTGAGCTGGGCTATCCCATGAAAGAGCGGGCCGAGGCTTCGTTTCGCTATCAGCGCCAGGTGGAACAGAAAAAGAAAGTGATTGTAGGGCTCAATGACTATGTGGTTGAAGATGACAGGCCGCTTGCCATCTTAAAAATAGATCCGAAAATCGAAAAAGAGCAGATTGAAAATCTAAAACAGGTGAAAGCAACGCGAGATAACGCTCAGGTGCAAAAAAACCTTCAGACACTTCGAAATGCAGCTCAAGGCTCTGAAAATCTCATGCCTTTTATTCTTGAGGCCGTAAAATCCTACGCGAGCCTGGGTGAAATCATGAGTGTTTTGCGGGAAGTTTTTGGAGTGTATCAGGATCCTGCAATTTATTAACATCCTGTCAGTCAGATGGAGAGAGTTTTTTATTAGAGGGTTTTTTATTGGGGTAGGCAGGTTCTAAGATTGAAGTCAAAAATCAGGAGTTTTTATGGAACGTAAAATTCGAATTCTTGTTGGAAAACCAGGCCTTGATGGCCATGACCGTGGCGCAAAAGTCGTGGCCCGTGCCTTGCGCGATGCAGGTTTTGAAGTGATCTATACCGGTCTTCATCAAACTCCGGAAATGATTGTCAACACAGCCTTACAGGAAGACGTCGATGCCATCAGTCTTTCCATTCTTTCTGGTGCCCACAATTATATTTTTCCAGAGGTCATCAAGCTGCTCAAAGAGCAGGGGATTTCAGATATGTGTGTTTTTGGCGGAGGTATCATTCCCGACGAAGATATCCAAATGCTTAAAACTCAAGGGGTCGCTGAGCTTTTCACGCCGGGGGCGTCGACTCAAAAGATCATCGATTGGGTTCGGGAGAATGTAAAGCCGAGGAGTTTATAGAAAGGACAAATGAGATATGGAAGAGAGCATGGCATTTCAATTCCTGGGTGGTTTTGCGATATTTTTCATTTTATTTTTTGGAGCTTTCTTTCTTGCCGCAATGGTGTTTTGGGTCTGGATGCTGGTTGATTGTATCCAGAGACCTTTTCCTCCTGCCGAACAAAATGCAAAAATTATCTGGATTCTGGTGATCGTCCTGACCCATTGGTTGGGGGCTCTTCTTTATTATCTGATCGTCAAAAGAGCGAAAGGACATCCGTAAAACCTTGTAGGTCCAGTTTCTTCATTTACCATACGCGATTTTTGTCATTTGGAATGAGTTCCAAGGGGAGGCCCTGTGTGGCCGCCCTAAATATTTTAATAATTCGGAAAATTGCAGAACATCCGCCTCAGGCGGATGCCCCTAAAATCTCTTGGAACCTTGATTATCAGAGGGACTTGACCTCACACCCTCGAGACTCCATTTATAGTTCATTCATCCAAAGGAGGTTTGTCATGACTTGGGTTAAACGCATTTTTTTATTTGGACTCGTCAATATTCTTGTCCTGGTAACCATTTCACTTCTCCTGAACCTTCTCGGCGTTCGGCCTTATCTCACAAATTATGGAATCGATTACACCCAGCTGATGATCTTTTGCCTTGTTTGGGGGATGGGAGGGGCAATGATTTCGCTCCTTTTGTCGCGGGTAATGGCTAAATGGATGATGGGCGTGCAGGTGATTGATCCCCAGGCCGCTCATGGAGATCTTGCAAGGCTGGTACAGCTTGTACATGGCCTGGCCCAACGAGCTCAGCTTTCACGAATGCCTCAGGTCGGAATTTATGAGAGTGACGAGGTCAATGCCTTTGCGACAGGACCCACCCGGTCGCGTGCCCTGGTTGCTGTTTCCAGCGGTCTGTTGCGTCGGATGAATTGGGAGGAAATGGAAGCCGTTTTAGGCCATGAAATTTCCCACGTTGGCAATGGGGATATGGTTACGATGATGTTGCTTCAGGGCGTCATCAACGCTTTTGTAATGTTTTTTGCGAGGGTGATTGCCTTTGCGGTGAGCCAGGGAGCAAGAGAGGATTCCCGACGAGCAATCCAGTTTGGAGTGACCTTTATTCTTGAGATTGTCCTGAGTATTTTGGGATTTATGGTCGTGGCCGCTTTTTCCCGCTGGCGCGAGTTTCGTGCGGATCGTGGAGGGGCACAGCTGGCAGGCCGGCAGAAAATGATTCAGGCCCTGTCTGCTCTTCAGCGTACGCTACATTTGGAAACAGCCCATGCCCAGCCTCAGGAAGGGGGTTTCGCGACATTTAAGATTTCCAACAAGCCGCATGGGTTTTTGGCCCTGATGTCAACCCATCCTCCGCTAGAAGAAAGAATCCGTCGTTTGCGCGAAGAGGTGATCTGAATTTACGCCTTGGTTATTCCTCTGAATCATCCCTTCTATTTTTGCAAAAGAGGGGTCATTCCGCTTTCAATAGGCCACCTTAAAATCCATACCAGCGCTGCTTTTCAGTTTGCACACCGCCCAGAGGCAGGTTAGAGGGCTTCAGCTTTCTAAACACGCCCTTAAGGGGACCTCTAAAAATTTCCCTAAGGCTTAAGTACCCTTTAAAACTCCAACCCATCAGGAAAGAAAAATAAATCATGAAACCGCTTACTCAAAATTCCAGGATCCGAAACATCGCCATCATTGCCCACGTCGACCACGGTAAAACCACCCTGGTGGATTTTATGCTCAGACAAAGCGGAACCTTCCGCGAAAATCAGGCGATGGATGATCGGGTGATGGATAGCATGGATCTGGAACGTGAGCGCGGCATCACGATTGCCTCCAAAAACTGTTCGATGAATTTTAAAGGCACAAAGATCAACATCATCGATACTCCTGGTCACTCTGATTTTGGAGGTGAGGTCGAGCGAGCGCTTAAGATGGTAGATGGAGCGATCCTCCTCGTTGATTCGTCCGAAGGGCCGCTGCCGCAAACCCGCTTTGTGCTTAAAAAAGCCCTGGAAGCAGGAATCAAGATTATTGTTTTAGTCAATAAAATCGATCGTAAAGATGCTCGCCCGAAAGAAGTCTTGAACGAAGTTTACGACCTTTTCATCGATCTTGATGCTAGCGATGAACAAATCGATTTTCCCGTCCTTTATGCGATTGGACGTGAAGGCATTGCCCAGCCTGCCTTGGAAGAACGTGGCAAAAATCTGGAGCCACTTTTCGATGCGATTCTAAAAGAAATTCCTCCTCCCTCTTACGATTCCACGGAGCCTTTTCAGATGTTGGTGACCAATCTTGGATATTCCGATTATGTCGGTCGTTTAGCCATTGGTCGTATCTTCCACGGCAGTGCGCGTAAAAATGAAGGCTTGAGCTGTATCGGTCCCGATGGAAGTCCGAAGTCCCTGCGAGCCACGAGTCTACAGGTCTACGAAGGACTCAAGTTTAAAGAAGTTGATACCGTTGAGGCAGGAGATATCGCCATTGTTTCAGGGATAGAGGATGTGGAGATCGGCGATACGATTTGTGCGGCGGCCAGCCCCAAGGCGCTCAAGCGCATCACCGTCGATGAACCAACGGTTTCGATGAAGTTCATGGTGAATACTTCTCCCTTTGCCGGACGCGAAGGAAAGCTTGTGCAATCACGAAAAATTTTAGAGCGCCTGAAAAAAGAGACTTTGCACAATGTGGCGCTCAAGGTTGAAGGTAGTGAAAACTCTGATAGCTTTACGGTAAAGGGTCGCGGTGAATTTCAGATGGCTATCCTCGTCGAAACCATGCGCCGCGAAGGTTTTGAGCTGGCGATCTCCCGCCCGCAGATTATTTTTAAAGAAGAGAATGGGGTAAAGCTTGAGCCCATCGAGCACCTCTTCGTCGATATTCCAGAAGATTTCATGGGAGTGATCACCGAAAAGCTCTCCTTACGCCAGGGCCGCATGACGAACATGGTCAATCATGGCACGGGCCGTATCCGCCTGGAATTTTCCATTCCCTCTCGTGGTCTCATCGGTTACCGCACCGAATTTCTCACCGACACCAAAGGCGTTGGACTCATGAACTCATATCTTCAGGGCTATGAACCTGTCCGTGGAGAGATCAAGAGCCGCGTGAGTGGCTCGCTTGTTTCTGATCGCCAGGGAACTTCTGTCCCTTATGGTCTGTTTCATCTGGAACCGCGCGGCATTCTGTTTATCGAAGGGGGTGTGGAGGTCTATGAAGGAATGATCGTCGGTGAGCACAACCGCGACAATGATTTGAATGTGAATGTCTGCCGCGAAAAGAAACTCACCAACATGCGTGCGGCGGGTAAAGACGAAGCTGTGAGTTTAACTCCCGTACTTCCCATGACCCTGGAGCGGGCGATGGAATTTATTAAAGATGATGAGTGGGTGGAGGTAACACCTAAAAATATCCGGTTGAGAAAAACAGTTCTTTCTGCATCGTTCAGGAAGTAGGAATGTCATGTGACGAGCTCTAATATTTCTTCTCTCACTCACTTTCTCACACAACACCATGTTCTCACACTGGCAACTGTTGGTCAGGAAGGTCCGCACGCGACTCCTCTTTTTTATGCGTTTGATGAAAAGAAACTTCGTCTGATTTTAACCTCCGATCCCGCCTCCCGTCACATCCAGGAAATCAGCGCCCAACCTCAAGTGGCCCTGGGGATTTATCTGGAGACCGAAGAGGTTGAGAAAATTCAGGGATGTCAGATTTGGGGGACAGTGATTGAAAATCTTTCTCAACAAGTGCGAGAGATTTATGTGCAGCGCTTTCCTTTTTCGGCTCCATTTTTAAATGAGACGTCTTCTCATCGTTTGTATGAAGTCAAAATTCAAAAAGCCCGCCTGATCGATAATCGGTTGGGGTTTGGAGCAAAACTGGAATGGAGCTTTTAGACAATGGCTTTGTTTGAAGTCCATTTTGAAAAAGATCATTTTTTCTGCTCTGGCGGTGAGGCTCTCTCTTCTCAGGAAATCCTCTATCTTAAATCCTACCTGAATCAAGTCAGTTCCTATAAAAAGATTGGAACCTATCAGAACTCACCCGTCCTCTCGCTTTACCAACCCCCGCTTGCAACCCGTGCGGGAGAACGCTCACTTTACTTTCGTTTAAAACGCCGTTTTCATCTCGCCCGCCTGCCTTCCAATGCAACGATTGCGGTCAACCGCGCCTGTCAATGTGCGTGCGAGCACTGTTCGGCTATTTTCTACAATCACAGCGCTAAACCAGATCTTTCCCCTGAGCTTCTCAATCAGGCCCTTCAGGAATCAGTTGAGTTGGGAGTGACTAATCTTATTTTGCTCGGAGGAGAGCCTCTGCTTCGAAAAGATTTATGCGATCTGATTCATTCGGTGGATCGAGAGAAGTCTGTCGTTACTCTTTTCACGAATGGGGAATATTTAAGTGAAGCGATGTGTAAGAGGTTGGCAGAGGCTGGTGTGATGGGTGTTTTTATCTCACTCGATTCGGCCAGAGCGGAGGAACACGATCGGTTTAGAAAACGTCCTGGTTTATTTGAAAAGGCCCTGCGGGGAATTGAAAATCTTCAGAAATCAGGTGTGCTGACAGCCATCTCAAGCTGTTTGACATCTTCCCGTGTGCGAGCGGGAGCCCTGGATGAGATGATGGAGATGGGACGTGCGCTGAGTGTGAATGAAGTGACTTTTTTTGATGCGATTCCCAGCGGGCGATGGTTGCATCAGACAGAGGGCCTTTTGCAAAAAAAAGATCGGGAAGAAATTTCTCGTCGGGTTCATTTTTACCGACACCAATCTGAGTATCCTGGCATCACCGCCCAATCGACTCTCACGAGCGAAGAGGGTTCGGCCTTTTGTTTTGCGGCCAACACCCAATTCTATCTTACTGCCCACGGAGAAATGTGCCCTTGCGATTTTACGCCTTTAAGTATTGGGAAGTTCCCTGAAGAATCCATTCAGGATCTTTGGGAGAAGATGATTCAGACGCCTCCGTATGATTGTCGGTCCAACAGCTGTCGCATGCAAGACACGGCCTTTCGTGCGCGCTATATTGATCCACTAAAATCCAGGACAGAAAGCCCTCCGTTCACACTGCTTCAGTGCTAAAAAATTTCCGTGTTTCAAAATTTATCTGTATTGCTGGATCCAGCGTCCGATTTCATTCCGCCGTTCTTCCAGGCTGCGGATTTCATTTTCGAGCTGATCCAGATTCTGCTGAATTTTATGAATTTCGTCGGAGGTGTTTTTGGTTTTTCTTAAGCGGTTGGTCAGCTCTCTGAAGTCATTATTCTTTCGATCAATTTTATACTGAATTTCACGCTGGGCCTCGTACAAGCCTTCGACATATTTTCTTAAAAACGCATCCCGCAAGTTGTCTGGACAGACGCCGTTATAGGATTTTTCCTGATAACCCAGTTTGTACCCGTTCTCAGGGCGACAGTGCTGTCTGACTCCTTCGCGATAACCACTCTTATAAACTTCGAAATTGGGCTGAACATTATAGCTCTGACAGGCTTTTTGATGTTCTTCAAAACGATTCGAAAAATGTCCATTCGCTCCATCGCGAAATCCAATCTGACGCCAGTTCCCCGATTCACAATCTTTTTTGGAAAGAGTTGCGCAGCTGGAAATAAAGAGGGTGAGTAAGAGAAGAGATATCTTCAAGGTGAGATTGCGATTCATAAATCTCCTTTTTGATTTTTTTTATTCAAGGTTTTTCCTCTTTCCTGAAGGGGAAGGGCAATAATATTTTGATCGAGTGAAATGGTAATTTTTCCCATGTAGTCGATAGACACTTTTTTGGTTTTAGATCATCAATGCTGTTTCGAATGGATGAAACGGTTCATCAGCGGTCGAATGCTTCGTAGGGGTGTTAAATTAAAAGTGTCTGTCGATTCTTGCAGAGCTTAAGAGTAACGATAGTAATCGGAAGAAATTGGGTTAACCACTATAATAAAATATCATGAAAACCTAAATTGCCAATTTGGAATTTCATGGTTTCCATTTGAGTTTTACCGGCCTTTAAATCCATCCTCTCCTGGGATATGCCCTATTGATCTTCTTTTCAAGCCAGTGCTAATTCTGCCCTTCTATGGAACCCCAACAAATTATCGTTAAAGGCGCTCGTCAGCATAATCTGAAAAATATCGACGTCCATATCCCCCGCAACAAGCTCGTGGTCATCACCGGACTTTCAGGCTCCGGCAAGTCTTCTCTGGCCTTCGATACGATTTATGCTGAAGGGCAGCGCCGCTACGTCGAGTCTCTTTCTGCCTACGCCCGCCAATTTCTAGAGCAGATGGGAAAGCCCGAAGTCGACACCATCGAAGGCCTTTCTCCTGCAATTTCCATCGAGCAAAAAACCACGAGTAAAAATCCTCGCTCCACGGTCGGTACTGTGACTGAAATCTACGATTACTTTCGCCTGCTTTTTGCCCGTCTTGGAAAACCGACCTGCTATCAGTGTGGGAAAGAAATTCGTGCGCAGACCGTGACTCAGATGGTCGATCAGATTTTGAAATTTTCCGAAGGGACTAAAATCCATCTGCTCGCACCGATTATCCGAGGCCGAAAGGGGGAATATCAGCAAGATTTGCAGAAGCTGAAAACTGATGGATTCGTGCGGGTGAAAATCGATGGCCAAACCTATGAATTGGGTCAGCCGATTAAATTGGATAAAAACAAAAAACATGACATCGATCTTTTTGTCGATCGCCTGGTCGTTAAATCGGGTGTGTCGACGCGCCTGGCAGATTCTTTAGAGACGGCACTGAAATACGGTGAAGGAATTGCGAAGGTAGAAATTCTGGAAGACGGTAAATCTTCTTCAGCCCCGCCACTTCATCGGAGCGCCGATGAAGTGGAACAAAGGACGAAAGGAGTAAAAACACGCGAAATTCTGTTTTCTCAACGCTTTGCCTGTATCGATTGCGGCATCAGTTATCCCGAAATATCGCCAAGACTTTTTTCTTTCAATAATCCTTTTGGAGCCTGTGCGACCTGTGGAGGGTTGGGACAAAAAATGTATTTTGATCCCGAGCTCATGGTGCCCAATCCCGATCTTTCATTGGCTCAGGGTGCCCTTGCGCCGTGGGCAGGAAAAACCACACTCTACTATGAAAATCTTTTGGAGTCGCTCGGCCGTCATTTTAATTTTGATCTGAAAACGCCCTATCAGAAACTCCCCAAGAAAATTCGCGATATTTTGATGAATGGTACCCAGGAAGAAATCCGGATCAGCTATGAGCAGAAAGGGCGGGAGCATTATTACTACGGAAGCTTTGAAGGAGTCGTCGCCAACATGTCACGACGCTACAAGGAAACCCAGAGTGACTGGATGCGCGAAGAGATGGAACGTTTCATGAACGTCCAGCCTTGCCCGGATTGTGCGGGCAGCCGTCTGAAAAAAGAAGCCCTGGCGATTTTAATTCAGGGGAAAAATATTCATGAACTCAGCCAGCTTTCCATCCGTGAGGCCTTGCAGTTTTTTAAGGAAATTCCCTTTACCAAAAAAGAGCGCGAGATCGGCGAACGGGTCATTAAAGAAATTCTGGAACGACTCGGTTTTCTCTCCAGCGTCGGCCTCAATTATTTAACCCTTGATCGCATGAGTGGAACACTTTCCGGAGGCGAGGGACAGCGGATCCGACTTGCGACACAGATCGGATCCAGCCTCGTCGGTGTTCTTTATATTCTTGATGAGCCTTCCATTGGTTTGCATCAGCGAGATAATTCCAAACTCCTGGCGACATTAAAAAAGTTGCGCGATTTGGGAAATACGGTCCTGGTGGTTGAGCACGATGAAGAGACGATTTTGGAATCCGATTATATTATCGATATGGGCCCGGGTGCGGGGGTGCATGGAGGAGAGGTGATTGCAGAAGGAACTCCGGACGAAATCCTTCAGAATCCAAAATCTCTTACCGGTCTTTATCTTTCCGGTGAGAAACAGATTGTGGTTCCGGAAAAACGCAGAAATCCCAAAGGCAGGATTGTTTTAAGGCAGTGCTCGGAGAACAATCTTAAAAACATTGATGTCGAAATTCCCCTGGGAGTTTTTTTGTGTGTGACGGGAGTTTCCGGATCGGGCAAATCCACGCTGATCAATGACACGCTGTTTAAAGGGCTTGCACAAAAGCTCTATCAGGCGCGAGAGCCCGCCGGAAAACACAAAGCGATCGAGGGTCTTTCCCAAATCGATAAAGTGATCAATATCGACCAGTCACCCATTGGTCGGACTCCGCGTTCCAACCCGGCGACCTACACCGGTCTTTTCACTCCGATTCGCGATCTTTTTGCTGCATTACCCGAGGCCAAGGTGCGAGGTTACAAGGCGGGCCGATTTTCCTTCAACGTGAAGGGCGGGCGTTGCGAAGCTTGTGAGGGCGACGGGGTTATCAAAATTGAAATGCATTTTTTGCCGGATCTTTATGTGGAATGCGAGGAGTGTCAGGGGAAGCGCTACAATCGCGAAACACTCGAGATCAAATACAAAGGATATTCGATCGCAGAGATTTTAAAGATGACCGTTGAACAGGCTTCCGAGGTGCTCAAGCATTTGCCCGCCATTTACAATAAGCTCAAGACACTGATGGAAGTCGGTCTGGGTTATGTCGAGCTTGGTCAGGCGGCGACAACGCTTTCGGGCGGTGAGGCCCAGCGGGTGAAGTTGGCACGCGAGCTCTCTAAGCGCTCCACGGGAAAAACCTTATATATTCTTGATGAACCCACGACGGGTCTTCATTTCGCTGATATTCAAAAACTCCTCGATGTGTTGCATCAGTTTGTTGAGGGAGGAAATTCTGTTCTTGTGATCGAGCATAATCTTGATGTGATTAAAACGGCTGACTGCCTGATCGACATGGGGCCTGAAGGAGGGGATGAAGGAGGAAGGGTGATCGCTACCGGGACTCCAGAGGTGATTGCTGAAACTCCAGGATCTCACACAGGAGAGTATTTAAAGAAGATGCTTCCGGTCTTGCAGGCGCGTTCAAAAATCAGACAACGTGCAAATTGAAAGAAGTCAGGATATCTCTTTACAACCCACTCGAGCTCATGTTTCTATTTTTTCATGCCTCTCAAAGAGACCAACATCTTTGATCAGCTTCACATCATGGGAACCCTCATTCCCACACTCGATTCGAGCTACTCACGCCTCACCCACTTTTTAAAAAAAATGACGCCCATCCTCAAAAAAAAGATTTTCGATCGTGAGGATCAGGCGGCACTCCGGGAGTTTTGTCACGGGGTGCATCAGGAGCTGGACGAGTTTCACCAACTCCTCAGACGGGGAAACGGGGAAGCCGAATTATTGCGTGATGAAATCCGCCGATTAAAATCGCAGGCCATCCATTCCCCTTCCGATTATGCAGTTGCTGAGGCCGAGCTCATGGCCCTCGAAGACAATCTGGTGATCAGAGAAAAGGCCCTTAAACATCTCAACGAGCTGGTTCAGCTTCTGGACAGTGTGATTCATACCGGTGAGATCACCGATTTTGATGAAAAGTTACTGACGGATATTGTCCTTGATCTGAAAAATCCCACCGAAGAGTAGGAAGCCTATCCATGGAAGCAGCCATCATCACTCGCCAGTCGCTTGAAGTTCTTCTGGAAGAAATCGATCAGTATCTCGAAAATCTGGATATACTTTATAAAGACATGGTTGATTGCCTGAATAATCTCAATCCCCATTTGAATTTTAAAAAGGAAATTACACTAGGAAGCGAGGCGGGAAAAATATCCCTGGAGGCTTTGACAACCGCGACTCAAAAATTCAAACAGCGTGTTGAACTTTTATTTTTGGCAGGAGAAGATTTGGCGAATGATCTGCAATCCCTTCTGATCGGAAGGCATGCGCAGGATCTTCTCTATCAGGAGGTTGCCAGACAGGCAGGTTTTTTGGCTCAGGAAATTGACCAGCGCCAGCAGATTGCAAAAATATTTCTGGAACTTCAGTCGCTTTTGGAAAAAGCAGCGACTCAGGACAGTCTGAATCCACAACAACAAAAAAAGATTGAGGACGCAGTTTTTCAGTTGAGTCTGCTGGAGTCGCCAGCATCGGTCGGATGATACTTGTTTCAGACTCTTGTAAAAAAAACATATCTGCATTTTCAATTACGAAGAAATTCACTGCAGTCCCGTTAATCCCATGTTTCCCATTATCCCATACACTCAGTTTTTGAACGGTCATAGTCTGCACACTTATGGATTGTTGGTGGCGATTGCCTTTCTTGCCGGAATTCAATGGGTCTCCTACGAATCGCGTCGGGTGGGAGAAAATACGCAGCGGCTGACGGATCTTTGTTTCTACATCATTGTTTCAGCAATAGCAGGGTCTCGTGTTTTTTACCTGATGGCGGAGCAGCCCGGCTGGTGGTACCAACCTCTGGATTTTTTTAAAGTCTGGGAAGGGGGGCTTACCTTCTATGGAGGTGTGATTGGGGCAACGCTTTTTTCGGTTTGGTATCTGATCCATCATCATTTCAATTTCTGGAAGGTCGCCGATATCTTTATGCCTGGAGTGGCCCTGGGCCATGTCTTTGGAAGGCTGGGTTGTCTGGCAGCTGGGTGTTGTTATGGCAGACCTGTACCTGATGGTTCATCCTGGGGGATTGTCTTTCCCCCACATCCGGAAAATCTAGCACCTCCTGGAATTCCGCTTTACCCTACCCAATTAATGGAAGCGGCTGCAGAGCTTGTGATTTTTCTCATTCTCGTTTTATTTCGAAAAAAGAAAAAATTTGACGGTCAGGTAATGCTTTTGTATCTAATTCTTTATCCTTCCGCACGCATCGTTGTAGAGCTTTTTCGAGGGGAGCTCGCGCGAGATATGATTGGAATTTCAGATTTAAGTGCCGCTCAGGTTGTCAGCTTATGCATGATCGCTTTTGCGATTGTGACCTGGGTGATAAAATTCCGCTCCTCCCATCAACAAAAAGTCCAGGGTCATTAACATTCATTTCTTTTTTGAGGGGGCCTTCTCATGTCATCCATTCTATTTCGAGTTTTCGGAAAACGTCTTCCCATCCTGATCCTTTCCTCCTTCTTTCTCTTAAGCCTGGCCCATTGCGGAAAACCGCGGCTCTTCGGACAGGATATGAAAGGCGAGACGGTAGTGAAAGCATTTCCAGTGGATGCTGGCCTCACCTTCAAATCGGTCAAGGAAGCCCTTGTGATAAGAGGTTATAACCTTCAAAATGAAAATGCCCAGGAGGGGGCACTGGAAACGCACTGGCAACCCACTACGAGTGATTCACACTACGTTGATATGTTTAACCGTCAGGATCGTGGGACCGTCGGGGCCTATTACAAGCTCGTCGTGAAAGTAAAACCTCAGGGGAATCAATCTGAGGTCGAGATTTACTCTTTAGCCAAAAGCATTATCTCCAACCTGAAATCCACAGGTATCGAAGAAGAAAAGGTTCTGGATAAAGTGGCAGATTTTACCCGCAAGTCCAATATCGAAGTGACGAATGTGGGAATTCAATAAGAGTTAGTTTTGCAATCAGGAGAGATTGCGACTTCTTCCAAAAATATAAATATTTTCTTTTGGATAAGGGGGGAGTGGCAACCACGTACGTTCAGGCACCTTTTGCTCCCCAGAAGGTGACGTGTTTTTAGCACAAGGCGGATATTGGCTTTTATTTTATCAGGTGTTTTTCACTCCAGCCTAAATTCCTTCCATGCTCAATCCCATTGAACAAACTTATCGAGAGCTGAATTCTCAGGGAGAAAAAATTCTCAAGCTTTATTCGGGAAATCCCAATGATCAGGGGATTTTCTTTCCATCCGAAATTCTATCTAAGGCCTATCAGCGTTATTTTGATCATCCACATTATCAGCCCCATCCAAAAGGGCTTTTGACCGCCCGTCAGGCAATCGCAGATTATTACGCCACTCAACAGGTGTCTCTGAATCCTGACCAGATCCTGCTTACTTCTGGAACCAGCGAATCGTTTTTTTATCTTTTCAGTTTATTGACTGAATCGGGAGATCACATTCTTGCACCGAATCCTTCCTATCCTCTCTTCGATTACATTGCAGAGCTCACCCATATCACGCTGAAGCCTTACTCACTGCTTCCTGAAAAAAACTGGTCTTTGGATCTGGATGAGATTCGTCAAAAAACAAATGATCGCACGAAGGCTATCGTTTTAATCTCTCCGCACAATCCCACGGGAGCAACATTTGCGGCCGATCAGATTCGTGCACTTGTGGAGTTCGCCAATGAAAAGGAAATTCCGCTGATTTGCGATGAAGTGTTTTCTGAATTTTATTTTGAAGAGGATATGTTTCCGCGTGTGATTCGAGTCGCTCAGCCAAACCTCTGTTTTACTCTCAATGGCTTATCCAAAATGTTTGCCCTTCCGGCCCTTAAGCTAAGCTGGATAGCGGTGACAGGAGAGCCTTCACTGACCGAACCTGCGATCGACCGGCTGGAAACGATCGCCGATACGTTTCTTTCCACACATACCCCTATCCAACAGGCCTTGCCGACTCTCTTTGAAAAAGGAAAAGAGTTTTTGAAATACTATCAAGCGCAAGTGCGCGCCCGTCGAGAAATCGCGCTTCAATCCCTTCATTCGATTCCAACCCTTCAGTTTATAAAACCCGTCGGTGGATTTTATCTCATGGCAAAGGTGCTCGATCCCCACGGCCTTTCCGAAGAAGAGTGGGCCATTGAGCTGATGCGACAGAAAAAGTTGTTCGTACATCCTGGATATTTTTTTGATTACGAAGACGGAGTGCATTTTGTGATTTCGTTTTTGACCGAGCCTGCTGTTTTGGAAGAGGGATTGCGACGGGTGAGAGAGTTTGTGGGTGGGGGATAAGACGGAGACAGAAGAAAAACATTAATTCAATTTCTTGCTAGAACCACGCGCTCTGACGGGCACCCCTCAGAAGGAGGGGAATAGATAGAAACAATAAGTGCCTAGATTCAATCACTAAAAAAATCCTTAAAAAAAATCCCCTCCTGATTGAACTCAAGAGGGGATTTCGTTTCATCTCTATTCAACAAAAGATCACGCCGTTTTGGCGGCGGTCTCTTCACTTTTTCCAAAAAACTCAGCCTGTGAGAAATCATCTACAGTAATGGCGTCCAGGCGAACCTCTTCAGCTTTCTTGAGATTGGCTGCATCCACTTCGGTGATGAGGTTGATTTTTACGGCCTCTTCTACCAGTTTTAGCCCTTTTACTTTTGGCAGCCGACCTTCCTTAACGGCCTTGCGCAATTTTCTCTCAATTGCTTCGGCAGATTTGATGGTTTTGAAGGCATTTTCCAGACGTTTCAAGGCTTCTCCATCCTGCGAGGGATAAAAGATTCCATCCGAGATCCGATCCCGCTGAGGACTGTCCTGCTGGAGAAGGGTTGCAATCTGATGAGATAGTAAATCGTCCGGTTCGTGGGAAAGAACATTCAAATTCGACCACCATCGAACAGGCTTTCTGAAGAACCATCCCAGACCTGGAACATTGAGGTTTTCAAAAATGCCATCGAAGGATTTCTGGATCTGCGCCAATGCATGACGGACACCGTAATGCACAAAAGGAAGATCTTCTTTTTTATTTCCTTCCGCTTCGTAGCGTCGAAGAACTGCAAAACCTAAATACATCCACGACAGAATATCGGCAAAACGTCCGGTAATTTTCTCTCGGGTTTTTAAAGCTCCTCCGAGCGATCCCATGGCGATATCTGCCATAATGGCAAAGGTCGCAGATGCCCAGGAAAGTTTGCGATAATAGTTGGCAACTTCTGCAGTTCCAGCGGTTGGAGCAAGATAGCCTCGGGTTAAACTGAGTAACACGGAGCGGAATCCGTTGCGAACCACGTGACCGATATGGGCCCAGAAAGAACGGTCAAAGGCTTTCAGATCGCCATTCTCAAAAGCAGAGACTTCTTTAAAAGCATAAGGATGAGCTCTCAGTGCGCCTTGTCCAAAGATGATCAGTGTGCGGGTCATGATGTTTGCTCCCTCGACAGTAATGCCAATCGGAGCAGCGATATAACCGCTGGAAATCAGGTTGCGAGGCCCCCTTGAAATTCCGGATCCACCTAAAATATCCATGCCATCGTTCCACATTTTGCGGGCAAGCTCAGTCGAGTTATATTTGGCGATGGCCGTTACGACGGGAGGTTTGATCCCCTGGTCGAGGGCGCCGCAGGTGATGCGACGGGAGGCTTCGAGCAAATAAGCGAAGGCTCCAATCCTTCCCAAAGGTTCTTCAATTCCTTCAAATTGTCCGATCGAGACTCCAAACTGTTTGCGAACGGCAGCATGTGCGCTGGCGACTCTGGCGACCAGCTTAGCTCCTCCAACACTTTGGGCAGGAAGAGAAATTCCACGACCAGCAGCGAGGCACTCCATCAGCATTTTCCAGCCTTTGCCGGCTCCATCCAAACCACCAACAATGCAATCGACTGAAACGACGACATCGTGGCCCTGGGTGGGACAGTTGTAGAAAGGGACACCCAGCGGATCGTGGCGACGCCCAATCACAACCCCGGGAGTATTGGAAGGAATCAGGGCGCAGGTGATGCCGACATTTTCTCCTTTACCTAAAAGATTTTGAGGATCTTTTAAGCGAAATGCCAGTCCGAGCAAGGTCGAGATCGCAGCGAGGGTGATCCAGCGCTTGTCCCAGTTCAGCTTCATGTAAAGCTTGCCATCTTCTCCTTTGAACAAATCTCCCGTGGCCTGAAGGGAACCAGCATCGCTTCCTGCATTGGGTTCTGTCAGCGCAAAACAGGGTAATTCCTCACCGGTCGCCAAACGGGGAAGGAGGCGCTTTTTCTGTTCTTCTGTTCCATAATGAATCAGAAGTTCTGCGGGTCCCAAAGAGTTGGGGACCATGACTGTAATCGCACCTGGAACGGTGCGGCTGGCGATCTTCATGATGACTTCACTGTGCGCCAGCGCGGAAAAACCAAGCCCACCATATTCTTTGGGGATGATCATTCCAAAAAACTTTTCACGGCGCAAAATCTCCCAGGCCCTTGGCGGGATCTCTCTTTCTTTCCAGCATTTCCATTCATCAATGGCTGAACAAAGATCTTCAACGGGTCCATTGATAAACTTCTGCTCTTCGGCGGTGAGCTGGGGGTAGGGCTCATGCAACATTTTGCTGAAGTTGGGTTTTCCTGAGAAAAGATCCTTTTCAATCCAGACGACTCCGGCCTCAAGGGCAACACGCTCGGTCTCTGAGATCTTAGGCAAAAAAGTCTTCATGAATTTGATTACGCTCGAAGTGATCAGAACCTGACGGATGGGAGGGATATTAAAGACGAGGGCAATCGCGACAAAGAGCCAAAACACAGGCATGGGAGTCCCAAAACCAATCAGGAGAATTGCCGATGCCAGGGTCCAGTAAAGCAGCCGAGCTCCGATAAATCCCAGGGTCATCAAGGTCAGGACAGAAACCAGGGCAAAAAGGTCTGGATGAGATCCAAATGCGCCGTAGAGATGCGACATAGACAAGTCTCCTCTTAAAAATACATGAGTGGGATCGTTTTCCTGTGTCTTGCGCTCAACTCCTTTAATTTATGATGTCTCCCTCCTGTTTTTGCCAAGGTGATGGAGCAGATCATACATTCGTAAGGTTTTGAGGACAGACAGACTAAAGCTCAGGGAAACGATGGGGATTGAATGAGCGAATGAATACTCATTCAATTTTTGCAGGGTATTCCTAATTCTCCATTTTTTTGTCAAGGAGGATGTGGGTGAGGGCGCCTGAGGCGGATATCCTTAAGAATCCAGAGTTCAGAACAAAACCCTCTAAAACAAGTCCTTTATAAAAACAGGGTAGAAACTCGCTGGAGAAGGTCAGTTGCAGAGCCTGGTTTGGCCACCAGATAAGCGAGGACGCTTTTCAGCAAAGTAGGGCTCGTCGCCAAGATTTCAGGAAGTAGATAAACAGCTCCTACGATAAAGCCTGTTGCGATGACATAATTTCCTACTGTTTCCATTCCCTCAGCGCTGTGAAGAATGTTGGAAGGATTCAAAATCACGGGAGCTGCTTTTAGACCTGGAAGTTGAAATGGGTTTTGTGGATAGCTGGGGGGAGGCGTTAAAAAGAAAGGGATCGTCAAAAAACTTTGGGATTTATGTTTACTTAAGTTCCAGAGAGACAAATCGGTTTGTGAATCGGAAGAAGGAAAAAACGTGAAGGAAAAGAAAGTGGGAGGAAGGTCGAGTAGTTCCTGAATGAGTTTATGAAAGCCGGTGCCCGTATATCCTCTTTTATTTTCGCAAAGCTGTACCTCCTTTTCCGATTTTTGAAAATTTGGAGAAAATTGGTTTTTCCCTCGTGGAAGCTGAATGGAAAGAAGATTGTCAACCTCTGCACACATATTCAGAGCTTCATTGGAGGGCATACGAAAGGAAAACGCACAGTACTCTGTGAGCGCGGCTACACACGTCCCGAAAGCAAAACTTTCAAAATCTGATTTGCTGATGATTTATTTCGCGTTAAGGATTGTAGGAATAATTTGAGAAAGTAAACTTGCAGGTTTAGAGGATCAATCTTTATCTTAAAAAGGAAGCATTCATGCTCTTAGTGATCGATATCGGAAATACCAACACCGTCCTGGGTGTCTACAATAAAACCACACTTGCTGAGCACTGGCGTCTGGAAACCAAAAAAGAGCGCACCGCTGATGAGTTGGGAATATTTTTAAAAGAGCTGTTTCAGTTTTCCAATCTTTCTCTTCCTCAAGTCGATGGGGTCGTTGTTTCCAGCGTTGTGCCTCCCTTGGATTTTGCCATTCAGCGCATGTGCGAGCGTTATCTGAATCTCAAACCACTGTGGGTGAATGCAAAGACTCCAACCGGCATCAAAGTGAAAATCGATAATCCTCAAGAGCTGGGAGCCGATCGTATTGTCAATGCCGTGGCGGGGTTTTCAAAATTTGGAGGACCACTCATTCTCGTTGATTTTGGGACAGCCACGACGTTCGATTCGATCAATGCAAAAGGAGAGTATTGTGGAGGAGTGATCGCGCCCGGAATTTCCATTTCCAATGAAGCCCTGTTTGAGAAGGCGTCCAAGTTGCCTCATGTCGAAATTAAGAAACCTCCTCACGCGATTGGAAAAAACACGATCGAAAGTATGCAGGCAGGGATCTATTATGGATATGTGGGCATGGTAGATGCGATTGTTCGAAAAATGATCGAAGAAATTAAAGGAAGATCACCCAAGGTGATTGCTACCGGAGGATTCACGAGCCTGATTGTGCCCGAATCCAAAACGATTCGGCATGTCGATCCCTTTCTTACCCTCGAAGGTTTGCGTCTGATTTATGAAAAAAACAGAAAATCTTTCCTTCGAAACACATCATTATCCGCAGCGAAAAAAACCAAAAACAAACCCGCTTGACAGTTTTCGACTGCTTGCGTAACTGCTGGACACACCATGACATTCCAAATCAAAACCCCCGCTCAAGGCGAAAAAGTTCAGTGTATCCAAGGAAAATTAAAAGTTCCTGATCGGCCGGTCATTCCCTTCATTGAAGGGGATGGAACTGGTCCTGACATCTGGCGTGCCGCTCAGGCCGTGTTCGATGCTGCGGTCGATAAAGCTTACGGTGGCAAAAGAAAAATCGAATGGTTTGAGGTGTATGCTGGTGAGAAAGCCAAGACGGTTTATGGAGAGGCCTGTCCTCCCAATTTGCTTCCAACTGATACCCTTCAGATGATTCGCGATTACCTGGTGGCTATCAAAGGTCCACTCACCACGCCTGTTGGCAAAGGAGTTCGCTCTCTCAATGTTTCGCTTCGCCAAGAGCTCGATCTTTACGTCTGTCTTCGTCCTGTTCAGTATTACGCTGGAACCCCATCCCCTGTAAAAAATCCTGAATTTGTCGACATGGTGATCTTCCGTGAAAACACCGAAGATATTTATGCCGGGATTGAATGGGAGGCAAAAACTCTAGAAGTTCAAAAGGTCATCCGTTTTCTTCAGGATGAAATGGGCATTAAAAAAATTCGGTTTCCTCAAACCAGCGCGATTGGCATTAAACCCGTTTCCGAAGAAGGCTCCAAACGTTTAATCCGCGCAGCCATTCAATATGCCCTCGATCAGAATCGAAAAAGTGTTACTCTCGTGCACAAAGGCAACATCATGAAATTCACCGAAGGTGGGTTTCGTGGTTGGGGTTATGAGCTTGCCAAAGAGGAATTTGCCGATTGTGTCGTGAGTTGGGAGGAGTGTCAGGGAAAAGTTCCGGATGGAAAAATCCTGATTCAAGACGTCATCGCTGATGCCTTCCTTCAACAGATCCTGACCCGACCTAAAGAATACGATGTCATCGCAACTCTCAATTTAAACGGCGATTATATCAGTGATGCCCTGGCCGCTCAGGTTGGCGGAATTGGAATCGCCCCGGGTGGAAATATCAATTATGTTACCGGTCATGCCGTTTTTGAGGCGACCCATGGAACTGCGCCCAAATATGCAGGGCTCGATAAGGTCAATCCGGGCTCAGTGATTTTATCCGGTGTCATGATGTTTGAATATTTAGGCTGGCACGAAGTGGCGGCCCTTATCCGAAAAAGCCTTGAAAAAACCATCGCTAAAAAAACGGTTACCTATGATTTTGCGCGCCTGATGGAAGGAGCCAAAGAAGTGAAATGTTCGGAATTTGGGCAGGAAATGATCCAGAACATGAGCTGAGGTGTATGAAGATCATTTTATCGAAGAATGAAGGACAGTATGGGATCGAAAATTAAATTCAAAAAATAGATCCGTCCAATATTTTGATGGGATCTAATCGCCCAAGTCTTCATTAAGATCGATCACATCGATTTATCTCCAACAAATTATAAAGTGAGCAGACTGGTTTTAAAAACTGCTCGAGGGGTCGAATTTTAAGAAAGGGAGAAAAAGTTTATGGCACGAAAAAAAATTGCACTCATTGGTGGGGGTAACATCGGAGGAGAGCTTGCTCAGCGGGTCATGGAAAAGGAACTGGGAGACGTTGTCATTTTCGACGTGGTCGAAGGTCTTCCTCAGGGAAAAGCCCTCGATCTCATGGAAACCCGCCCCGTCGATGGATCGGATTCCTATCTCACCGGAACCCAAGATTATAAAGATATCGAAGGTGCCGATGTCGTGATCATCACCGCTGGTCTTGCCAGAAAACCCGGAATGAGTCGTGATGATCTTTTGGCTAAAAATCTGGAGATCATGAAGTCGGTTGCGAATGGCGTGAAAACTTATGCGCCCAATGCCTTCGTAATTGTCATCTCCAATCCCCTCGATGCGATGGTGTATGCCTTCCACAAACTTTCAGGTTTTGATCCCAAGAAAGTTGCCGGAATGGCAGGAGTTCTAGATTCCGCGCGTTTCCGTTGCTTTGTGGCAATGGAGTTGGGGGTGAGCGTTCAGGACGTCAGTGCTTTGGTGCTCGGCGGACACGGAGATGATATGGTCGCTCTTCCTCGCTTTTGTACCGTGAATAGCATTCCTGTGACCGATCTTTTACCCAAAGAAAAAATTGATGCCATTGTGAAGCGTACGCAGATGGCGGGTGGAGAAATCGTCAATCTTTTAAAAACCGGGAGCGCTTATTTTTCTCCTGCAGCCTCGGCGATTGCGATGGCCGAAAGCTATCTGAAAGACAAACGCCGCGTGATGGCCTGTGCCGCCTATCTTGACGGCGAATATGGTGCAAAAGGCGTCTTCATGGGGGTTCCAGCCATTCTCGGAGCAAATGGAGTGGAGAAGGTCATTGAACTTAAGCTGAATGACGACGAGAAAAAACTGATCGCCGAAAGTCTGGATCATGTGCAGAAATTATTGAGCGAAGTGAAGTTTGGCTAACCGCTGGGGAATTTCATGAGCACGATCCAATGCCCGGCCTGCAAAGGCCCCAGGTTAACAGAGGAATTTCCGTATGCTTCATATGAGAATCATGTGCGAATTCCTGGAGCTGCCCGAGGTCTTCTCAGGAGTAAAAAAGACCTGAGGGTGCGTCCGACTCTGGCTAGGCTTTGCTACGATTGCGGCTATGTCCTGTTATTTTTGAGCCCTGAAGATGTAAAGCGTGTTTTTGAAGGGACGCAGACGGACCAAAAACCCTTGGGATTTTAGAATTATTGAAGAGTGAGGGATCTGGTTTTTTATTCAAATTGACCTGGATCCAAATAGACAAGGACGACTCCATGACTAAGCTTTTATCCTTTTCCAAAGAAGAGCGTTATTTTCTCATCCGACGTCTCTTTTCCCTGACGGGAATTATTCCCATCGGGGCATTTTTTCTGGAACATCTTTACAGCAACGCCATCGCACTTTCTGGTTCTCAGGCCTATAATGAGATGATTGAGAAGCTGATGGCCATTCCTTTTCTTCCCATGGTCGAAATTGCCCTGATTGCCCTTCCTTTGGCTTTTCATGCCGCGATTGGAATCTCGATTGTATTGTCGGGCAAAAACAATCCTGTGCAATATCCTTATGTCAATAATTGGCGCTATAGTCTGCAGCGAATCACAGGCATGATTGCCCTGATCTACATCGCATATCATGTGTGGGAAACCCGCATTCACGCAGTAATGACAAACCAGCATGTGAGTTATGAGCGGATGCAGGACATTCTCAGCTCCTCCGGAATGTTTGCATTTTATCTGGTAGGGGTTTTGAGTGTGACCTATCACCTGTGTAACGGAATCTGGGGATTTTTGATCACATGGGGAGTGACAGTGAGCCCACGCTCACAGCGTGTTTCATCCATTGTCTGTGGGCTTTTGTTTCTAACCTTCAGTGCAGTCTGGCTTAAGATTTTGTTCAATTTTGCGGCTTAAAGGGAGTTTTTTACTACCATGGCGAAACCTAAAATCATTGTTGTAGGCGGTGGATTGGCTGGTTTGATGGCCACCATCAAAATTGCAGAAGCGGGCATGCCGGTCGATCTTTTTTCGGTGGTTCCGGTCAAGCGCTCCCATTCGGTGTGTGCACAAGGTGGCATCAATGGCGCCGTGAACACCAAGGGAGAAGGGGATTCTACCTGGCAGCACTTCGACGACACCATCTATGGCGGCGACTTTCTATCCAATCAGGAATTGCCCAAGCAGATGTGTGAGGCCGCCCCTTCCATCATTTATCTGCTAGACCGCATGGGCGTCCGTTTTAACCGAACCCCGGAAGGTTTGATCGATTTCAGACGCTTTGGAGGAACCCTCTATCATCGTACGGCCTTTGCGGGCGCCACCACGGGTCAGCAACTCCTTTATGCTCTCGATGAGCAGGCCCGCCGCTTCGAGGTCTCGGGTTTGGTGAAGAAATTTGAAACCTGGGAATATCTTTCTGCGGTGCTGGATGACGACGGGGTAGCGCGTGGCATTGTGGCAATGAATCTCGACACGATGGAAACGCAGGTTTTCCGGGCCGACGCCGTCATCCTCTGCACCGGAGGCCCTGGACTCATCTTCGGGAAAAGCACCAATTCCCTGATTTGCACAGGATCTGCTGCCTCCTCGCTCTACCAACAGGGCGCCTACTATGCGAACGGCGAATTTATTCAGGTCCACCCTACGGCTGTCCCGGGCGAAGATAAGCTCCGCCTCATTTCAGAATCGGTCCGTGGGGAAGGTGGACGTGTTTGGGTCTATAAAGATGGCAAGCCCTGGTATTTCCTCGAAGAGTGGTATCCCAAATACGGAAACCTCGTTCCGCGTGACGTTGCAACTCGTGCCATTTTCAAAGTTGTTTATGATCTGAAGCTCGGGGTCGATGGCCAACCTCAGGTTTATCTTGATGTCACCCACATCGATCCAAAACTCCTTGAGAAAAAACTCGAAGGCGTTCTGGAAATTTATGAGAAATTCGTCGGCGTTGACCCTAAAAAAGTGCCGATGCGCATTTTTCCAGCTGTTCACTATTCGATGGGTGGGCTTTGGATTGACAACGACCAGATGACCAACATCCCGGGCGTGTTTGCCGCAGGGGAATGCGAGTACGCCTACCATGGAGCCAATCGCCTGGGAGCAAATTCGCTGGTTTCCTGTATTTTTGGGGGTGGACTTGCTGGCAAAAATGCCATCCGGTATATTAAAGGACTCTCAAAGAGCGCCGAGACAATTCCTTCCGCTATTTTTGATCGTGAGCTCAAACGCCAGCTCGACATCAACCAACAACTTCTTTCTTCCAATGGTAATGAGAATCCCCACTTAATTCACAAAGAGTTGGGAGAGGGGATGACCGAGAACGTCACGGTGGTTCGCTACAATGATCGCATTCAGAAGATGGATCAGAAAATTCTGGAGCTCATGGAGCGGTTTAAAAAAATCAAGCTGCCCGATCATGGAGGATGGTCGAATTCTGAACTGATTTTTGGTCGCCAGCTTTATAATATGTTGCAACTGGCCCGCGTGATTACGATTGGAGCGCTCAACCGCAATGAATCCCGCGGAGCCCATTATAAACCGGACTTCCCGGAACGTGACGATGCCAACTGGTTAAAGACCACGAAAGCGAAACATTCGGATAAAGGTCCTATTTTCGAATACGAGCCCATCGATACCAAATATATCAAACCGAGGCCGCGCCGTTACGACATGGCCTCTTAAAGAAATGCGTGATGATTCAAGGGTTATGAGGGATGGGATTTTACTCCCATGCGACTCATCGCTTTTCGTTCATCATTCATCTTTTTCTCATGCCCGACATTATTTATTTAAAAGTGAAACGTCAGGACAATCCTCAAAGCCAACCTTACTGGGAGGAGTTTGAAATTCCTTATAAACCCAGTATGAATGTGATCAGTGCCCTGATGGAGATCCAGAAAAATCCTGTCAACGCCCAGGGAGAAACCACCACACCTGTGGTCTGGCAAAGCTCCTGCTTAGAAGAAGTGTGTGGAGCCTGCTCCATGCTCATCAACGGAAAGGCGATGCAGGCCTGCTCGACGCTTATCGATCAGCTTGAACAACCCATTCGGCTGGAGCCTTTCACCAAGTTTCCTTGTGTGCGTGATTTGAAAGTCGATCGCTCGTCGATGTTTGAGAGTTTAAAGAGAGTGCAGGGATGGATTCCACTCGATGGAACTTATGATTTGGGGCCAGGTCCAAAAATGTCTGAGAAAGATCAAATGGTCACTTATGATCTTTCGCGCTGTATGACCTGTGGGTGTTGTCTCGAAGTCTGCCCGCAAGTTAGCGATCATTCTGATTTCATTGGGGCTGCGGCGATTTCTCAAGCGCGTCTTTTTAACATGCATCCCACGGGGGCCATGAATAAAGAAGATCGTTTGGATGCCCTCATGGGGCCCGGCGGGCTTTCTGATTGCGGCAATGCTCAAAACTGTGTCCAGGTTTGTCCGAAAGAAATTCCTCTGACTGACTCTATTGCCGAAGTGGGACGCGAAATGACCAAACATCTGCTTCGCAAGATTTTTGGTTAGAGTTGAATAAATGATATGGATTTCTGGGATAATTTTCTCCACGAAATTATCAACGGCAAGGCTTATTATATTCTGATAGCAATTGCTGTCCTTTTTCTTTCAGCCCATCTGATCGTCTGGAAGCTCATCACAAGAAAATCAAACCCTTCTAAAGACCTTACACTCACCGATCCTTCTCTTTTTTTCGATTCAGACCGCTCTCAAACTGTAGAATCACTCATCCAGCAAGGAAATAAAATTGGCGCCATCAAGCGCTACCGTGATTTACACGGCGTCAATTTAAAGCAGGCAAAAGAGGCGGTGGAAGAAATTGAGAAAAAAATATCTTAATGGAATTATGAGAGCACGTTTCTGGATTTTTCTGATTTTAATTACGGGATGGGTGACAGGGCTCTGGTTGTATACGAACAGAAACTCTCGTCACTCATTGCCTGAGCCTGTTCATGAGATGAAGATGGCTCAGGATTTTCGCCTTCAAAATCAGAAACGCGAGTGGGTCTCGCTGAGTGGTTTTCGGGGAAAGGTGGTTTTGCTGAATTTCTGGTCCACCACCTGTCCTCCCTGTGTTTCTGAGATGGATGGATTGAATAAACTCGCTCAACATTATGATGGAAAAGATTTTGTGATCCTGGGAGTCAGTTTGGATAGTGGGGGATGGAGAGTCGTCGAATCGTTTCTTAAAAAAAATCCGATTCAGTTTCCAATCCTGCTGGATGAAAACTTCCATGTTTCAGATAGCTATGAAATTTTTCGAGTTCCTGCGACCCTTGTGATTGATCCTCAAGGTCAAATGCTTGAAAGGATCGAAGGAGCGCGAGACTGGATGGAGCCATCGGTGATTCAAAAAATCGATCGTCTTCTTGCTTCCAAAAACACTGAAACCACAAAGTCCTAATATCAGGATGACACACATCCTACATAGACCTTGTGACAAAGGAGTGGATGTCTATCCTTCCAAAAAACTTAGCAAGGTGCGATTAGCTTTTCTTAACGATTTTATTTTTCGAATCCACCAAAACCACTTTGGGTTTATATTTGGGGGCTTTCTGGGGGCTTAAAGCAATAAAAGAAGTGATGATAATGATATCATCTTTCTTGGCCAGGTGAGCCGCGGCTCCGTTGATACAGATGGTTCCTGAGCCTTTGGGAGCGCGGAGTGTGTAGGTTTCAAAACGATTGCCATTCGTGACATTCCACACATGAACTTTTTCGTTCGGAAGAATGCCCGAGGCCTTCAAAAGGTTATCATCGATAGAGATGCTTCCCTCGTAGTGTAGATTGGCATCTGTCACCGTGGCGCGGTGAATCTTTGCTTTTAAAAGGGTGATGTACATGAATTCGCGATAGTTATCCGATGGAATTTCGGGTGTCAAGGACGTTGCCTTTCTCATGGTTGAGCGACGGTAAAAGCTTAAGTGGCGCGCCTGAGCGGGAAACGAAATTGGCAGGAGAGCGCTTGACTCCGAACTTCTTCTTAAGTTACCTGCAACGCTCCTTTTGATGTCCAAGAGAAAATTCTTTCATCATTTATTCGATTTAAACTTTATGTCTGTCTCCGATTGGTGGAATAAAACTCGTTATGTCGTTAATCTGGCCCAGGATGAAATCCTCAAGGTTACCCAGATTGGAAAAGCCCAGATCGATCGCTCGTTTTTAACTCACGAGCGCTCCCGGCTTTATGAAAAACTTGGCGAGTTGACTTACTCTTTAATCAAGCAGGGAGATGCCCAGCTACCCGATGCCAAACGCCTTGTGGATCAGATCGATCGTTTAACTCGCAAGATTGGCGAAACTCGTGAAAAGATGAAAGACATTATCGA
>JBPOIC010000060.1:0-27136 GCA_052034865.1 Myxococcota bacterium
GCCAAAAAGCCCTGACGTTACCTGGCGAACCCACCCCTCCTTCTCTTTGCGCTTCTTTCAAACCCGACCCAAATCAATCGAATAATCCACAATGCGCCTGCAATGCCTGTGGAAATGGAGTATGCGAACCAGGTAATGGAGAAAATCTCACAAGCTGTCCTGGCGATTGTACCAGCAGCACCAACGCTCTGGTTGAAGTCGATGATACTCCATCCGCACCTTCTTCAACCTGCACAGACACTACGTCATGTGGCAAATACGATCTTTGTTGTCCCAACTCTTTTTGTTCAGGCACAATTGACCCTGACTGTGCCTGTACCGATGGCTTCTGCGGAGATGGAGAGATCAGCAATGGTGAGGAATGCGAGCAAACCTCCGACTGTCCTTTAAGTGATGATTTATGCGTTGGCTGCAATTGCATGCCTCTCTGCCGACAAAACGGAACTCTTGATAGCTTTGAATATTGTGATCCTACGGCCTCACCTACCGGATGCGGGGAAAACTCAACCTGTTCGGATGAGTGCCGGTGTTCCGTTGATTGCGATCAGCTCTGCCCTGATCCCGGAATCTGCATGACGGTAATCTGTCGGAATAATCAGTGTTTTAACATTCCTACTCACGACCCTCTTTGCATTGAAACCTCAAATAGCTGTGGTGATGGAATTGTCCAGACAGGAGAAGTTTGCGATCACGGTGCCAACAACGGAACCACTGACGATACCTGCGGCTTTAACTGCCAGCCCGTCACCGGTACAACCCCAGATGGAACCCTTATCCCCCTTTGTGGGAATGGAACCCTGGAAGCAAGCGAGGAGTGTGATTCTGGCTTACTCAATGGAACCGATACCTGTGATAACGATTGTACACTTGTTACAGCAACCGCTCCAACAACCCTCTGCTTTCTTGAAGGATCTGGCGGATGTGGTAATCAGACGGCTGCAAATTTCTGCAGCAGCCTGATGGGGAGTGCTCCCTTACCTCAATCGATCGGTGCCTGGTATTCTTCTATAGGAATGATTTTGACCCCTCTCTTTCTTTTCTGGGGTCTTAAGAAGCGACGATGATTCCTACTCAAATTCTCGTCATTGAAGACGAACCTCTGATTGCCCAAACCCTCCGCTATGCTCTCGATACGGAGGGTTTTGTTTCTTTTTTCGCAAGCACCGGGAATGAAGGGTTAAAAGTCCTCGATCAGAATATAATTCATCTGATCATAATGGATGTCGGCCTTCCAGACATCAATGGTTTTGAGCTTTGCAAAACAATTCGTAAAACTTCATCGACTCCAATTCTTTTCCTGACAGCGCGCTCTGATGAGATCAACAGGGTTGTAGGCCTTGAAATCGGCGGCGATGATTATGTCACCAAACCTTTCAGCCCACGTGAAGTAACCGCAAGAATCAGGGCTATTCTCCGCAGGAGCCCTACCCCTTCCACCGATCTACGAATCCAACAATCTCTTGATCAAAAGTCATTCTTTCGAATTCATGATGAGAAATTTCAGATTTATTTCTCAGATACACTTCTCGATCTCACACGCTACGAATACAAACTCCTAAAACTCCTTCTAAACCGCCCCGGGCAGGTGTTTAGTCGTGATCAGCTGATGGAAAGGGTGTGGGATGATCCGGCCTCCAGCCTCGATCGCACGGTCGATGCCCATATCAAAAGCTTGAGGGCTAAGCTCAAGGAAGTACGAAGCGATATCGATCCCATCCAAACCCACCGAGGCATCGGCTATTCCTTAAAGGAAAACCTGTGAGTCTGCGCATCCGCATTATTTTGAGTTTTTTGCTGATCGTCGGAATTGGATTTTATTTTCTGATCGATTGGATCATCGAAGATCTACGCCCCCATTATCTGGAAGCAGTTGAAGAATCGATTGTGGATCAATCCCAATTTTTGGCTTCACTTCTTGAAGCTCAGTCTTCCGAAGTAAAAATCCAGACATCTGTTTTAAATGAGGCCCTCAGGAATCTTTCTGAAAAAACCTACAAGGCCAAAATATATCGGCTTCTTAAAACCCGCACAGACATTCGCGTGTATGTGACGGACTCCAAAGGCATTGTCATTTTTGATTCAAATGAAGGAAAAGATTTCGGAAAAAATTACTCCCATTGGAATGATGTCGCCCTCACTCTTAAAGGAAAATATGGGGCCCGGACATCACATCCCCAGGACATGCCGGAGCCCAAAAGCTCGGTGATGTACGTCGCCGCTCCCATAAAAATAAACGGGAAAATAGCCGGTGTGGTTTCAGTAGGAAAACCCACGGCCAACATCAATTTCTTCTTTGAAAACGCCCAGCCCAAAATTCGCCTGGCCGGGGCCATTGCGGCCCTTTCGGTGATTATTTTGGGAATTTCTTTTTCCTCCTGGATTACCTCTCCCATTCGAAAACTGAAAGATTATGCCCAGGCGATTCAGCAGGGGAAAAAATCCGCTTTTCCCATTTTGGGAAAACATGAAATCGGCGAATTGGGGATTGCCTTCGAAAAAATGCGGGAAGCGCTGGAGGGGAAAAAATACGTCGAGCATTATCTTCAGACTTTAACTCACGAAATCAAAAGTCCGCTATCAACCATTCGCGGGGCCGCCGAGCTTCTGGAAGAAGAAATGCCTCAGGAGCAACAGCAGCAGTTCATTCAAAACATCCAGTCCGAATCAGAACGCATTCAAAAACTCATTGATCGCATGCTTGAGCTGGCGGCCCTGGAGAACAGAAAATCACTCGATCAATCCGAGAAGGTCGATCTCACCCTCCTCCTTGCCGAATTGAAGGAACGACTGCGACCGCTGTGTCTTGCAAGGAAAATATCGATTGAGTTCGATTCAGACCGCTCTGTTTTTGTGACAAAGGCCGATCCTTTTTTATTGTCCCAGGCCTTTTCAAACCTGTTGCACAATGCCATCGAGTTTAGTCCGGAAGGTGGAAAGATTCGTATAGAGTTGCGGGAAGACGAAACAGGCCAGCAGATTCGAATTGAAGATGAAGGAGCCGGGATTCCTACCTACGCCAAGCCCCATCTTTTTGAAAAGTTTTACTCCCTTCCAAGACCCACGACGGGTAAAAAAAGCACCGGGGTGGGATTGAGCTTTGTAAAGCAGGTGGCAGAGCTGCATCAGGCCAGGGTGAGTGTCGAAAATCGTGAGGAAGGAGGCGTGCGAGCGACGTTTCGATTTGATTAAACCGAAAAACTGGTTCCACACCCACACGCACTTTTTGCATTGGGGTTGTTAAAAGTAAATCCAGAGCTCATGAGATCAGAGTGATAATCGATTTCCATGCCATTGAGGTAAAGATAACTTTTTGGATCGACAAAAATTCTGACGCCTTCATGTTCTAGCACCTTGTCTTTCTCGGCTGGTTTTTCATCGAATGAAAATTTATAGGAAAGCCCAGCACAGCCCCCACCGGCAATTCCCACTCGCAGGCCGTATCCCTGCTTGCCCTGTTGCTCCAGCAGTGCATGAACATGTTTGATGGCTTTTTCAGTCAAGGTAATCATGGATTCATTCTCCTTTTATCTTTGAAATCTGATGAAGCAGTCCTGCCAAATCGGAATACTCCCGATCATAATCCTGCCTCATGGCTGTATAAATAACATGAAGGACATAACTCTCAATCTTTAGTGCCCAAAGGGCTTGTCGAATTCCATCTTTTCTTTTGAGCGCATAATGTGCCCAGGATTTACCCTCCAGCTTATCCTCAACAACCGGATCCCATTCTGAGTTCTGATATGCCGGGTTTTGAATGAGAATACCTTTTACACTTTCCAAAAAATGAAGAGCTGATTTTGGGTATTCATAAACCTGAATCCGAATACTTGCCGATTGGCCAGCCAGATTCAGCTCATTACTTTTTGTTTTTTCTGACGTATCCACCTTCCAGGACGCTTTTGAAAGCTTGATCTTGGCGATCACGTCTTCCGGTGTCAGCCTTGCTTTTGCTGCAAAAGGGATCAAAAGGCCAAAGAGAAATACAAGAACTGCCGCTTCTGCAAAAAGCCACTTTTTGTGACGGAGAGAATTCATAAGGCTCCTGTTCCGGATTCAAATAAACATTAAATTGGATTTGATTTCTCCCTGAGTTTTCTTACCGCAACGATTAATTTTTCTGCAACGTAATCAATTTCCTCTTCAGTCGTCTCCCGTCCCAGCCCCATTCGGATGGAATTTTCGGCAAGTTCTTTTCGGATCCCCAACGCTTTCAGCACATGGGTAGGCTCTGGAATCGCCGAGCTACAGGCTGACCCCGCAGAAATAGCTATTTCCTGCATTTCCATCATCAAGGCAACACTCGAAACTTTTTCAAAACTCAAATGCAGATTGTGCGCCAAACGCTCAGTGGCATGACCATTGACTCTCACCCCGTCCAGGGATTGCAAAATTTTTTGCTGGAGTTGATCCCGCATTTTCTGAATTCGCGGAACCTCCGCATCCTGAAGCTCTAATGCTAGTTGAACGGCTTTCCCAAGCCCAACAATTCCAGGCACATTCAGGGTTCCCGAACGGATCCCTCGCTCATGGCCACCGCCGTGGAGTATGGGCGTTAAGCGGCAGGGAAGCTTTGATCGCACATACAAAGCCCCCACTCCTTTAGGACCATAAATCTTATGTCCAGACAGCGAAAAAAGATCGATCGGCAGACGCCTCACATCGAGATCCACACGACCGATGGCCTGCGTGGCATCGGTATGAAAGAGAACATTTTTTTCACGGGCGATTTTTCCGATTTCGGCGATGGGATGCAAGGTTCCAATCTCATTGTTGGCCAGCATGAGAGAGATCAAAAAGGTCTCGGAGGTAATGGCCCGGGCGACCTGAGAAGGATCAACCTGACCCTGACCATCGACCGGAAGATAGGTTACCACGACCCCCTTCTTTTCCAGAAAACGGCAGGTATCGAGGACGGAGGAGTGTTCTGTTTGACAGGTGATAAGATGATTTTTTTTTCCTCGAAAGGATTCGGAAAGACCCACCAAAGCGAGATTGTTCGATTCAGTCGCTCCGCTGGTAAAAAAGATGTCCTGAGGAATTGTACCCAAAGCCTCAGCCACCTGCCTTCTTGCCTTCTCGACGGCCTCTTCGGCTTGCCAGCCAAACCGGTGATAGCTGGCCGCATTTCCAAATTTTTCAGTGAAATAAGGAATCATCGCCTCTAGAACTCTGGGATCTACCGGGGTCGTGGCATGGTGGTCCAAATAGATGGGGAATTTCATATTGACTCTTTAAAAATTAGGGTTATAAACCGCCTTGCTTTCAATATAGGACCAGCATAGTCTTATATAAGATCCTTTTCGAGACAAAAACACACAACCATTTGATATTTTATAACTTTTTCAAAAGACTATCTCGGACCTGAACTGAGTACTTTTTTAAGCGAATGACTTTTGAAAGTTCAAGACAGAATCTTTCTCATGCTACAGTTTAGTAAAAAAACCGAATACGCCCTTTTGGCGATGGGACACATGATTCAAAAAAC
This sequence comes from Myxococcota bacterium, assembly GCA_052034865.1. Classification (GTDB taxonomy): domain Bacteria; phylum UBA10199; class UBA10199; order JADFYH01; family JADFYH01; genus JBPOIC01. The sequence goes on from JBPOIC010000060.1 coordinate 5,486, forward strand.
CCAGAAAAATCAACCCGTCACCAGTGCGCGCGAGATCTCTGATTCTTACCTCATTCCTTATGCCCTTCTCGCCAAAATCCTGCAACAGCTGTCCAACAAAGGATTGATCAAATCGATGCAGGGAATCAATGGCGGCTATATATTGGTCAAAAAACCCGAGGACATCAGTGTGATGAGTTTGGTCGAAGTGTTCGAAGGCCGTTTCGCCGTTGCCGAATGCTTTCGTGAAGAAAAAATCACCTGTCCTCAATGGGACGGTTGTTCGATCCGCTCTCCGCTCTATGAGCTCAACCACAAGATCTATCAAATGCTGGCCGAAACCTCCGTACTCGATGTGACCGCTCCCAAACCCATTAAAGAAAGCAAGGTGCCTGCATGAGCACACCCAACACCTTAGAAAAACTGACAACTCAGGAATATAAATACGGCTTTGTAACAGACGTCGAGGCAGAGACAATTCCTGCAGGTTTAAATGAAGATGTCATTCGCTTAATCTCTGCCAAAAAAAATGAGCCGGAATTTTTACTGGAATGGCGACTCAAGGCCTATCGTCACTGGCTCACGATGAAAGAGCCCACCTGGCACAATGTTCATTATTCGCCCATCGATTACCAAAGCATTGTCTATTATGCAGCCCCCAAACCCAAGAAGGAAGGACCCAAGAGCTTAGAAGAAGTGGATCCCGAAATTTTAAAGACGTTTGAAAAACTGGGCATCTCACTCGCAGAACAAAAAAGATTAAGCGGGATTGCCATCGATGCCGTCTTCGACAGCGTTTCCGTCGCCACGACCTTCAAAGACAAATTGGCCGAGCTGGGAATTATCTTCTGTTCCTTCTCGGAGGCCGTTCACAAACACCCAGACCTGATCCAAAAATATTTGGGCAGTGTTGTTCCTTACACCGATAACTACTTTGCCACCTTAAACTCCGCGGTCTTTAGCGATGGCTCCTTTTGCTACATTCCCAAAGGCGTGCGCTGTCCGATGGAACTTTCCACTTATTTTCGCATCAACGCCTCCAATACAGGTCAGTTTGAGAGGACTTTGATCATCGCCGATGAAGGAAGTTATGTAAGCTATTTGGAAGGCTGCACCGCCCCCATGCGCGATGAGAATCAGCTGCATGCCGCCGTGGTGGAATTGGTCGCGTTAAAGAACGCACAAATCAAGTACTCGACGGTTCAAAACTGGTATCCAGGCGATAAAGAAGGAAAAGGCGGGATTTATAATTTCGTTACCAAGCGAGGAAAATGCGCGGGTGATAATTCGAAGATCTCCTGGACTCAGGTCGAAACCGGATCTGCCATCACCTGGAAATATCCCAGCTGTATTTTGCTCGGAGAAAATTCAGTCGGAGAGTTTTACTCGGTCGCCGTCACGAACAATTACCAGCAGGCCGATACGGGTACAAAAATGATCCACATCGGCAAAAACACCAGGAGCACGATTGTTTCAAAAGGCATCTCGGCGGGGCACGGTCAAAACACCTATCGTGGTCTGGTCAAGATTTTAAAAAACGCCACCGGCGCACGTAATTATTCGCAGTGCGATTCCTTGCTGATGGGCGATCTTTGCGGGGCGCATACCTTTCCGTACATCGAAGTCAAAAACAATACTGCCCAACTCGAACACGAGGCCTCTACTTCCAGGATTAGCGAAGATCAGCTTTTCTACTGCCGCCAGCGAGGCCTTTCGACAGAGGATGCCGTGAATTTGATCGTCAACGGATTTTGCAAACAGGTCTTTCGCGAGCTTCCGATGGAGTTCGCCGTCGAAGCGCAAAAGCTTCTGGGAGTGAGTCTGGAAGGAAGTGTGGGATGAGAGAAGATGAATTCAGAAGTCAGAAGAAAACCTTGAATTCAAATTTCTTGTAGGGGCGATCCCATGGGTCGCCCTGAATGTTTTATTTTTAAAATTGCGGGCGACGTCCGCCTGAGGCGGATCGTCTCTACAATCGATCCAAATTTCATATATCTTAGGTCCACCTGGAGGCGGACGCTTTTGAAGGGTATCTCTATTTATGTACCCTTTCTAGGGACCTCTAAAAAACCCCAGTGGCAAGGCACCCGCAAACCCAAGCTTAGGGGCGTATTACAATACGCCCCTACCAGCAAATGGGGATTTTTTAGAGGTTCCTTAAGAACCCAAATGTCAGAATCCAATCAGAGGAGATGTAAATGCCACCGATTTTAGAAATTAAAAACCTGCATGCGAAAATGCAGGGAAAGGAAATTTTAAAAGGAATCGATCTGAAGGTCGGACGTGGTGAAGTGCACGCGATCATGGGACCTAACGGCTCCGGAAAAAGCACCCTTTCGCAAATCCTTGCTGGACGCGAGAATTACGAGGTGAGCGAAGGAGAAATTTTGTTTGAAGGGCAAAACCTGCTGGATCTTTCTCCTGAAGATCGGGCGCGAAAAGGAATCTTTTTGGGCTTTCAATACCCCATCGAAATTCCGGGCGTGGGAAACTCCTATTTTTTAAAAGCCGCGCTGAATGCGGTGCGCAAGGCGCGGGGTGAAGAAGAGTTGGACGCGATGGAATTTCTTTTACTCGTGAAAGAAAAACTGAAGCTTTTGCAAATGGATGAAAGTTTTTTGAATCGGTCTGTGAACGAAGGGTTTTCAGGTGGTGAGAAAAAACGAAATGAAATTTTTCAGATGGCTATTTTAGAACCCAAACTTTCGATTCTCGATGAAATCGATTCGGGGCTCGATATCGATGCCTTGCGGATTGTCTCGAATGGAATCAACACCCTCCGTCATCAAGACCGCTCCGTCATTTTAATCACTCACTATCAGCGCCTGCTCGATTACATCGTACCGGATTTTATCCATGTCTTATCGGAAGGAAAGATCGTCCTCTCGGGTGGTAAAGAGCTTGCTCTAGATCTGGAAGAAAAAGGCTACGATTGGGTGAAGCAAACTCAATAGTTTCCCCTATAAAATCCATGAACTCAACATCTCTTATTCTCGGACTCTTTTTTATCTTTGGACTCGCCATGCTAGCTGGGGGCGGATGGCTGGGGTATCAGCAATATCAATTTACTCAAAGAGCCCAGCGCAGCCAGGGGCGAGTGGTTGAAATCGAGCAGGTGATTTCAAAAAGTGTCGATCGTAATAAACGTGATTCGGTTTCGCTTTATCCAGTTTACGAGTTCTCAACCCCTCAGGGCGGAATCATCACCTTGCGTGCCTCAACGGGAGGAAATGAGTCTCCCTATCAGATAGGAGATTCCGTCGAGGTTCTTTACGATCCTATCGATCCTAAAAATGCCTCGATCGCCACTTTTTCACAGCTATGGCTGGGGACGATGATTTCAAGCGGGCTCGGAATCCTTTTTATTATAATAAGCACGATCGTATTTTTTCTGATGAGAAAAGCGGAGTAATTTAAAACCATGTCCTTAATGAAGCTTCAAAAGAAATCAGCACTTTCAGAACCCGAAGGATTGCAGGCATTCCGCGCTGCGGCAGCCAGGGCCCTTCAAGCAACTCATTTTCCAACCCGAAGCGATGAGGCCTGGAAATATTTCCCTTTAGAAAAAATTACAGCCCTTTCTTATGAAAATGCCCCCGCGCTGACTTTAGGCCCTGACCCTCAAAAGAAACTATTGGAAAATTTGCCTGCCGATACGATTCGACTGTGTTTTGTGAATGGTTTCTTTGCTCAGGATTTATCTTCTCTTGAAGATCTACCTTCCGGGGTTACCATATGTCCTTTTTCTCTTTTGGATAATCAGCAGCTCCCTCTTTTCAGCCGGTATTTTTCATCTATCGAGTCTGGTGAAATAAATCCCTTCATTTTAATGAACCACTCGCAATTTCAGGATGGAATTTTCATTCATCTTTCCAAAAAAACCATTCTTGAAAAACCCATCCATCTGATTTTTTTCACCGAATCTCAAAATCGTACGGTATGGACATACCCTCTCCAACTGATCGTGCTGGAGGCCGAGGCTCAGGCAAGTGTCATGGAAAGCTATTTAGGATCTTTCTCTGATTCTCCCTACCTCACCAATACCTATACCCAGATCGTTCAGCATGATTCGAGTTTTCTGCACCTCTACAAATTTCAAAATGAGGCTACACAAGCCTATCATCTCAGCACAACCCACGCCTCTCAACAGGGTGCCTGCGGCCTGCACACCCACGTAACATCCTTGGGAGCAAAACTCTCACGCCACGAAGTGCAAACCCATATTCAGGGAGAAGGCTCCAGCTGTACCCTGCAAGGGCTTTATCTCGGAAATGAAGATCAGCTCACCGACCATCAAACGACGGTAGACCATCTCAAACCCTACGGCACCAGCACCGAGCTCTATAAAGGAATTTTGAGCGACCGGGCCCACGGCGTGTTCAACGGAAAGATTATCGTTCGTTCTCAGGCTCAAAAAACCTTTTCACACCAGATGAACAAAAATCTGATGTTATCGGATAAGGCGGAAATCAACACCAAGCCCTTGCTCGAAATTTTTGCCAATGACGTCAAATGCAACCACGGAGCGACTATCGGCCGTCTCGATCCGGAAGCCCTTTTTTATTTGCGCTCACGCGGAATAGGAGAGTCTCTGGCGCAGACGCTCTTAACCCAGGGCTTTGCACAAGAGATGATTTCTAAAATTCGCGAGGAAGCTTTCAGAAAATATGTAGAGGAGAGTGTCCTTCAAAAACTGGATCAAATGAGCAGGTCGTCATGAAAGGTTCAATGCATCTGATTCTTTTCCCGTAAAACGGAAAGGAAGAATCAATCCTGAAAAACACGCTTATGAGCAAAACAAATCCTAAAACCCTTGAACCCAGCCTCTCACCGAGCTTCGACGTTCAACTTATCCGCGAGGATTTTCCCATCCTCAACCAGAAGGTGAATGGAAAACCTCTCGTGTATCTGGATAACGCCGCCACCACCCAAAAACCAAAAGATGTGATTGAGCGAATTCGACGCTACTATGAAGCGGATAATGCCAACATCCATCGGGGTGTGCATTTTTTAAGCGAGCGTGCGACGGCCGAATACGAAGAAGCCCGCGCTAAGATTCAAAGATTTTTAAACGCCAAAGATGTGCATGAAATTGTTTTTACTCGCGGCACGACTGAAGCCATCAACCTGGTCGCTCACGGCTTTGGGAAAAAGTTTCTGAAGGCCGGCGATGAAATTCTCATCTCCACTCTGGAGCATCATTCCAACATTGTTCCATGGCAAATGGCCTGCGAACAGACGGGCGCTATCCTGAAAGTTGCTCCGATCAATGATGCTGGAGAAATTCTGTTGGACGAATATGTAAAGCTCTTGAATGAAAAGACAAAGCTCGTTGCCCTGGGACACATCTCCAACGCCCTGGGAACGATCAACCCCATCGAAGAAATGATCGCTCAGGCCCATCTGAAAAACATTCCGGTCCTGATCGATGGGGCTCAGGCAACTCCTCACGTTCGCGTGGATGTCCAAAAACTCAATTGCGATTTTTATGCCTTTTCCGGACACAAAACTTTTGGGCCAACTGGAATTGGCGTGCTGTATGCAAAAACCGAATGGCTAGAAAAACTTCCTCCTTATCAGGGAGGCGGCGATATGATCAGCACCGTCCGTTTTGAAAAATCTACCTACAATGTACCTCCTTACAAATTCGAAGCGGGAACGCCGCCAATTGCCGAAGCCATCGGACTGGGCGTGGCGATTGACTATCTTCAATCCCTCGATTTCAATCAGGTGGAAACCTATGAACGTGATCTCTTGAGTTATGCTACTGAGGCTCTTTCCGAAATTGGAGGCCTCACACTCATTGGCACAGCCAGAAAAAAGGCAGGAGTAATTTCCTTCACGCTGGAGCTCATTCACCCGCACGATATCGGCACGGTACTCGATCTCGAAGGAATTGCCATTCGCACTGGTCATCATTGCGCCATGCCGCTCATGCAGCGTCTGGGAGTTCCGGCGACCGCACGAGCCTCGTTTGCGTTTTACAATACGAAAGATGAAGTGGATGCTCTAGTGACAGGCATTCATAAGGTCAGAAAGGTGTTTGACACATGTCCGATCTAAGAGAGCTTTATCAGGAAGTCATTTTGGACCATAACCGCAAACCCAGAAATTTCGGGGTTTTGCCGGATGCCAATCGCCTGGCCGAAGGCTACAATCCTCTTTGTGGCGATCATCTCAATGTCTATCTGCGCATGGAGGGAGATCGAATCGAAGACGTTCATTTTGATGGTTCCGGCTGCGCCATCTCGAAGGCCTCCGGCTCTCTCATGACCTTGACCCTGAAGGGAAAAACCCTTACCGAAGCAGAAGATCTTTTTAAGCGTTTTCACCACATGGTTACCAGCAAACCCGGAGATCCAGTTCCGGAGCAGATTGGAAAGCTGGCCGTTTTTTCCGGCGTGTGTGAATTTCCTTCGCGAGTGAAATGCGCAACCCTTGCCTGGCATACCTTCAAATCCGCACTGGAAAATAAACACGAGCGGGTCACGACAGAAGATGGAGAATAAGAAATGAACGAGGTCCTGAAAGAAAAAGTTATTGAGGTGATCAAAACCTGTTTTGATCCGGAAATTCCGGTCAACATTTATGAGCTGGGTTTGATCTATAAAATCGAAGTGAGTCCTGAAAACGAAGTCGTGGTAGACATGACACTCACTTCTCCGATGTGCCCGGTCGCCGAGTCGCTGCCACCAGAGGTGGAGGCCAAGATCAAGACAATCCCGGAAGTCGTCACTGCTCGCGTGCAAATCGTGTGGGAGCCCACGTGGACGCCTGAGAAAATGAGCGAAGCGGCAAGGCTGCAGCTGAACATGTCATGATTTTAAAATTTGCCTTTTAAGTAGTTTTGGGGTCCAAACCTTATCTATTAAAATTCTACATTTTTGATCGATTCTAAAAACAAAACATTCATAGAGATTTTATGACAAACCCAACTTCTTCCACTACCATCAAAAACCATATCGCCGTTGCGAGCGGAAAAGGCGGTGTCGGCAAATCGACTGTTGCCGTCAACCTGGCGATTGCCTTGAGTCAGCAAGGGCTCAAAGTTGGCATTCTGGATGCTGATATCTACGGCCCCAGCGTTCCCATTCTTTTGGGGATCAAGGGAAAACAACCCGCCATCGATCCTGAAAAGAAAAAAATCCTGCCTTTGGAAAAGTTTGGACTCAAAATCATGTCGATTGGTTCGCTTCTCAAAGAGAACGATGCCGTTGTCTGGCGTGGGCCCATGATTCACAAAACCCTTCAGCAATTTCTGGATGAAGTGGAGTGGGGAAATCTCGATATTTTAATCATCGATCTTCCTCCAGGCACAGGGGATGTCCAGATTTCACTCTCCCAACTCGTTCCCATCACAGGCGCGGTCGTTGTCACTACTCCACAGGATGTTGCTGTCGCTGATGTCGTGCGCGCCCTTTCAATGTTTGAAAAAGTTAAGATTCCGATCTTGGGAGTCGTTGAGAATATGAGTTACTTCACCTGCCCGCACTGTCAGGGACATACGGAAATTTTTTCAAGAGGCGGGGGAAAGAAACTGGCGGAGACCTACAAGACAGCTTTATTGGGGGAAATTCCACTCGATCAAATCACACGCGAAGGAAGCGATGCGGGAACGCCTGTCACTATTCAGGCTGCTGGTTCATCAAGTGCAGAGGCTTTTAAAAAGATCGGGCAGAAGCTTCAGGAAGTCCTGGCCTCCAGAAATGAAGGCGGTGTAAAAATTGAGATGTCTTGAGGTGATGAGACGATTTATTTGTAAAGGATGTACATGGTACAACTCTTCGACGGAACTCAGGGCTTACCAGGTCCGATCTGTTTTTCTGAATTCTAACTCCTGACTTCTGAATTCTTAAAGAGCGTCCGCTTTATCAGGACTCACTCCCCCATCGCGACCTTCAGTGCCTTCACGAATTTTTCATTCTCATCTGGAGAGCCCACGGTCACTCTGAGGGTGTTGGGTAAAGAAATCGGATGTGAAACATCTCTCAGCAGAATCTTTTCCTGAAGCAACGACTGAAAAACCCGCTGGGAGTCATCTACCTGAAAAATCAGAAAATTTGTTTGAGAGGGATAGACCTTCACACCTTTAAACCCCAAGAGGGTTTGATACAAAGAGGCCCGCTCGATCTTGATTTCAGCGACCCGTTTTTCGGTCAGTTCAGGATGTTCCAAAATCGCCTCAGCAACCGCCTCATTGAGTGTGCTTACACAATATGGAAGCATCACCTTGAAAACCTCACTCAAAATCTCTGGCGCACCGAGCGCATATCCCATGCGGACCCCTCCCAAACCGAAGGCCTTGCTAAAAGTGCGGAGGAGGATGAGGTTCGGGTGGGCCGCAAGCTCTTCCATCAGATTTTCATCGGCAAACTGAAAATAAGCCTCATCGATCACCACCAGACAAGACGCCGCCCGGATGACCTGAAGAAGCTGATCTTTTGGAAAAAGATTTCCTGTGGGGGCATTGGGGTTCGGAATAAAAATCAGTGTGGGTTTGAAACTGCGGATTGCCTCGAGGAAATTCTCAAGCGGAAAGGTGAAATTCTCATTCAGTCGAACGGCCTGAACCTGAGCATTCAGAACTTTTGCCTCCAGCTCGTAAAGACTGAACGTTGGATCGATCGTCAGAACCCGGCCTTCGAGCGATGTGGCGAGAGTCAGGGCCTGAATGAGAACGTTAGATCCATTTGAAATCAAAATTCCATCCTGCGGCCAGTTCAAGTGAGTCGAAAGTTTAGAGATCAGCTCGACAGGTTGCGGAAGTGGATAGCGATTCCAGGGCACTAAAATGAGTTTTTCCAAAACCTTGGCCTTTAGCTCGCCCGGAATATCGTAGGGAATCTCATTTTGATTGAGCTTGATCGTCTTGGGATAGGATGAAAGATGATAGCCTTTCAGGTTCAATATTTCTTTTCGAATATAGGTTGTCATAAATATAAAAATATTAGGAAGTTCGTTTGCGAATATTCGTCACCGCCGTTTTTTGGTCGTATTTCATAGCCCATCACTCTTTACTCATCACGCTTTTTCTTAGCATCTGTACTCCACCTCCACCAGAAAAAGTCCCCGCGCTGGGGCGGCCACCCCTGCGTTTCGGCGATCCCTTGATTCCAGAATTTTTTGAAGATCCTGAAGAGAATTTTTTTCGCTTCCGATTTTCACGATTGTTCCCACAATGTTTCGAACCATCTGTTTTAAAAATCCATTCGCCTCCAGCGTGATCGCGAGCAGGTTCGATTTTTCTTTAGAGGTGGAATGGTTTAAGCCCATAAAGATCTGTCTAAAATCGACCCGCTCTAGTGAAGCTCGATAGATCGTCCGCACGGTTGACCGCACAGGTGTTCCCACCGATTGGAAGGACTTAAAATCGTGCTCCCCTTCCAGAAAACGCAACGCCTCTTCGATTTTTTTCAGATCCAGAAAATAAGGAAGATGCCAGCTGAAGCGATCGAGAAACACTGAAGGAATCGGATCATTCCAGATTAAATATGTATATTTTTTACGGATGGCATCGCGCTGGGAATGAAAATTTAGAGGAACTTCTTCGATTTTTCGCACTACAATGGCAGGCCCTAAATGAAAATTGAGTGCCGATTGAATTTTTATCGGCTTAAGAGAAGAGGAGGTTTTAAAATTTGCGATCTGAGCGATGGCATGGACTCCGGCATCGGTACGACCGGAGCCAATCACAGTGATTTTCTCATGAGTGATCTGAGAGAGAATTTCCTGAAGGCGCCCCTGAATGCTGACGCGCCCATCCTGGACCTGCCAGCCAAAAAAGGGAGTGCCATCGTATTGAAGAGTAAGTTTGTAGTTTTTGAGAATGGAGGGCTCCAATTCATCCTCAGCGGATCAGGAAAGATGGAAGGGCAGAGTAACTTCACAGCCCTACAGATATTTCTCAATCAGCACTTCCGCAATCTGCACCGCATTGGTGGCTGCGCCCTTGCGGATATTGTCGGCAACAATCCAGAGATTCAAACCGTTCGGAATAGATTCATCTTCGCGAATACGCCCCACGAACACCTCATCTTTTCCCACACAATCGACGGCCAAGGGATATTCATTCTTTTCAGGATGATCTTTCACGATCAAACCTTTGGCCTTTGAAAGAAGGGCTTTGGCATCGTGAGCGGTGAGCTTCTTTTTCGTTTCGACATTGACCGACTCCGAATGCCCACCAAACACCGGCACGCGCACGCAGGTGGCAGTCACCTGAATGTCTGGATCATGAAACATTTTTTTGGTTTCGTTCACCATCTTCATTTCTTCTTTGGTGTAACCATTATCTAAAAAGACATCGATGTGAGGAAGGCAGTTAAAGGCAATCTGATGAGGAAATTTTTGTCTGGTGATTTCACGCTGATTAAACAGATCGCTGGTTTGTTGATACAACTCATCCATCGCGCGTTTACCTGCACCACTGGTTGCCTGATAGGTCGATACGACAATTCGTTTGATACCCACCGCATCGTAAATGGGTTTTAAGGCAACCAACATTTGAATGGTTGAGCAATTGGGATTTGCGATGATACCGCGCGTTTTGTACTGGGCAATGTCTTCGGGATTCACTTCGGGAACGACGAGGGGAATATCGGGCTCCATCCGAAAAGCGCTGGTGTTATCGATTACGACTGCACCCGATTTCCAGGCGATCGGAGCAAAACGTTGAGAAACCGAACCTCCGGCCGAAAACAGGGCGATATCGATATCCGTAAATGAATTTTCGTCCAAGACTTCTACTGCGATGTCCTTACCATTATATTGGAGGACTTCCCCAGCACTTCGCTCGGAGGCAAGCAATTTAAGTTTGCCGACGGGAAATTCATGCTCCTGAAGGACTTTAATCATTTCATTTCCCACCGCACCCGTGGCACCCACAACAGCAACGTTGTATTTTTCTTTTTTCATGGCTCGATACCTTTCGCTGAAAGTTAAAATCGCCAAGCTCTGACTGACATCTCTGTGATTGATGCACCCATTTTATGGGACCTCTAAAAAAAACCAGTGGTAAGGCGCCCGCAAACCCAGTCTTATGGCATATTGCACAATACGCCCCTATATTACAGATCGCAGGGAGGAGGTGAAACGGGCAACACCGCCAATGGGAAATTTTAGAGGTTCCCTTACCTTGCAGGCTTTCAAGACGTCAATAGGAGCTCTTGATGGGTAGAGAAGGGTTTGATAAGGGCAAATTCTCACTTTGGATGGGCTGTTTCCTAAATAATACATTGGAGAAAACTCATGAACTCACTGCTTGAAGGATTTCCCGTTGTCATCGATATCAAAGTCGCCTGGGGAGAAATGGACGCATTTCAACACGTCAACAACATCATTTATTACCGTTACTTCGAAACCGCGCGCATTGCCTATCTCGACAAGCTTGGCATGATGGAAACGATCGAAAAAACCGGCCAAGGGCCTATTCTGGCATCAAGCCATTGCAGTTTTAAATTTCCGCTTACCTATCCGGATACCATTTCCGTCGGCGCAAAGGTTTCAAAACTCGAAGAAGATCGAATCACCATGGAATACCGCATCGTCAGTCATCGTCACCGACGAATCGCCGCCGAGGGAGGAGCCACCGGGGTTTTCTATGATTTTCGAATCAAGAAAAAGGCGATGCTTCCACAAGAAGTTGTAGAGAAGATCAAGGTGCTGGAAAAAATGTAAGGGAATGGGAACAGAATGCAGAAGAAAACCTTGAGTTCAGTCGAACCATGAATATCTTTTCTCAGAACCACCCCACCCTGACAGCCCCCCCCTCCATAGAGGGGATTCAAAACAATCGGAAGACAGAAAATAGAAGTGTGTAGATTGAACATCAAAAGCAAAGAATCCGGGCTTCGCCTACCCCACCCAACACGCTTTTAAATAAGGATTTTGTTTTTCAGATGGGCTCAATCTGAAATCGGGTGGAAGCTCCAGACGCTTGAGAATCTTAAGACCTCGCGGCTCAAGCACGGTTTTGATTTTTTGCGCAAACTGGTCCCCATTCATTTTTTGTGTATTCACTGAAATAAACATCCGTCCTTCATCAGCCAGGAGCTCAGCAGCCAGTCCCACCAAAGAATCGAGATCTTTCTCTGTCGAAAATGTCCCTTTTTTTCCTCCCTTTCCACGCGAAAACGTGGGGGGATCGATGATGATCAGATCGAACTTTTCCTGACGAGTCTTCGCTTTTTTAAGAAATTCAAACACGTCGAGGGCATGGGTCGGAGCCTGCAAAACATCAAACTGATTGAGCTTAAGATTGCGCTGAAGCCAGAAAAGATATTTTTTGGAAAGATCCACCGAATGTACTTCGCTTGCTCCTCCCTTTAAAGCGGCTAAAGTAAAGGCCCCTGTGTAACTAAAAAGATTTAAGACTTTTTTTTGAGAGGAAAAAGAGCGGATGAGTTTTCGATTTTCGCGTTGATCAAGAAAAATTCCGGTATGAAGCCCCTCATTGAAGTGGATCTCGTACGCGATTTCTTCTTCAGTGAAAATTCTAGAAAGGGGCAAATGCATCTCCGAGTTTTTTTCGGAGACCCCAAAATTAGAGCACATATCGAAACTCACCCCCTTTTCATTTCCAATCTTCAGAAAAAGCTGGCTCAGCAAATCCTTGAGTACGCTTGAGTATTTTTGCCAGTAAGGATCTTTCAGAAGGATCCGAAAAGTACTTCCGTAAAGATCGACCCTTAAACCCGGCAGCCTATCTGCGTCACCATGTACGAGACAGAACATCGAAAGCCGATGGGTTTGGACGTAGGCATTTCGATATTCCCAGGCCTTTTCCAAACGGGTATTCATTTCGGTTTTAGAGGTTGGGAAGGTGCTCATAAACGATTTAATTCATCCCTTTTTAAACAGTGCTTCCAGGCGGGCACGGGCATCCTGAGGAACAGAAGATGTCGAAGATTTTTTTCGGTCGGGAACAAAAGAAAAATAATCGCAGAAATTGGCGTGGTCCTTCTCGAGAACCCGTTCTGCACTCGGCTCAAGACACTCGTTGTAAGCCGAAGTTTCATAAAAACTGCAATTCAAACATGCGTGTAAATCGGCGTTGCAATGAAAACAGCTCTCCCGCCTTCCTACCTTTTCCAAAAGAGTTTGTTCTTTTTGGCACTGATGACAATAAAAGGCCATTTTTTCTCCTCATTATTAAATCTGAAAACCCTAAACGCTTTGCCCGAGCTGAATTTGCCGACTAAAATCTTGCAAACTTTTCAGAACATTGATACCAAAATCGAATGTCTAAAACCTATAAAATTGCTGTTCTGGCCGGTGACGGCTCAGCGCCAGAGTTTATGTCTGCCGCCGTACGCGTCCTCAAACACGTGGCTTCCACCTTTAAGCTCAACCTTCAGTTTGAAGAGGCCTTGGTGGGGGGCGCAGCTTACGATCGATACAAACATCCCCTTCCTCCTGAAACCCTAAAAATCACCGATGCCTCTGATGCCATTTTATTTGGTTCTGTCGGCCGCGACGATCTTCCACAAGGTTTAGTAGAAAAGGAAGGTCTTTTGGCCATTCGCAAACACTACGGTTTTTTTGCCAATCTGCGTCCTGCAACCATTTACTCTGCCCTTGCCCGAGCTTCTTCTTTAAAAGAAGAGCGACTCGCCGATGAAAAGGGAAATAAAGGATTTGAAATCTTAACCGTTCGCGAACTCACGGGCGGCCTTTATTTCGGAGAAAAAGTCACCATCGATCAAACTCAGGGGCAAATGGCCTCCGATAACCTCAAATACACCCGTCCCGAAATTGAGCGGATTTTAAAAATTGGCTTTGAATCCGCCCGCACGCGCAAAAAGATTTTGCACTCCATCGATAAAGCGAATGTGCTGGAATCCTCCAAACTGTGGCGACAAATCGCAAACGAGATGGGAAAAAACTATCCCGATGTCACCCTCAAACACATGTACGTCGATAATGCCGCCATGCAAATTGCCACCTGGCCAAGACAGTTCGACGTGATCGTCACCGAAAACATGTTTGGCGATATCCTAAGCGATCTTTCTGCGGCTATTACCGGCTCTCTGGGCCTGCTCCCTTCAGCCTCGCTCAATGAAAAGGGTTTTGGCATGTACGAACCTTCTGGAGGAACAGCTCCCGATCTTGAGGGCCTGGGTATTGTCAATCCAATCGCCCAAATTCGGTCCGCAGCTATGATGCTTGCCCATAGTTTTCAGTTAAACCAAGAGGCCAAGGCAATAGAAGATGCCGTGGTAAAAGCCATCGAGAAAGGGGCTCGTACCATCGACATCTCGGAAAACAAGGCCCTCTTTAATCAGTTGCGCGAGCCCATTGCCCAAAAAGACAAGGACACCCTTCATCGTCTTTTAAAATCTTCAGAGATACTCACAACCGAAGAAATGTCCGATCAGATTATTCGAAATATTTAATTTGGATTTTGTTTCATGGTTCGATCCGTAAACGGATCACCTCTATTCACCCCTAAAGGAGACCCCATGGGTAAGACCCTGTTGGATAAGATCTGGGACGCACATGTCGTCACCACACTCGAGGATGGAACCTCCCTCCTCTATATCGACCGTCACCTCATTCACGAAGTCACCAGTCCCCAGGCCTTTGAAGGCTTAAGGCTTGGAAATCGTCGTGTTCGACGCCCTGATTTAACTTTCGCAACGATGGATCACAATGTTCCCACCGTTGATCGTTTTAATATTCGCGACGAAATTGCCCGCGCCCAAATTGAAGCCCTCACTCAAAATTGTCAGGAGTTTGGAATTACCCTTTTCGATCTCAAGAGCGAAGAACAGGGCATTGTCCATGTGATTGGTCCTGAAATGGGAATCACCCTCCCTGGAACCACGATTGTGTGTGGAGACAGCCACACCTCTACTCACGGCGCCTTCGGAGCCCTGGCTTTTGGCATCGGCACCTCCGAAGTCGAGCACGTCCTCGCCACCCAAACCCTTCGGCAGAAAAAGGCCAAAAGCTTTAAAGTTGAATTTGAAGGCAAACTGCAGCCAGGGGTAACCGCCAAAGACATGATCCTAAAATTGATTGGTTTGATCGGTACCGCGGGTGCAACGGGTTACGTGCTTGAATTTACAGGCTCTGCCATCCGCTCTCTTTCCATGGAAGCACGCATGACCCTTTGTAATATGTCGATCGAAGCGGGCGCCAAAGCAGGCATGATTGCACCCGATGAAACGACTTTTGAGTACTTCCACAAAACCGCCAGACGCTACGCACCCAAAGGGCCAGGTTTGGAAGATGCCATTTTCGCGTGGAAAACCCTCGTACCCGATCCCGACGCACATTACGATCGCGAGCTTAGAATTGATGCCGCGACGATTGCTCCACAAGTCACCTGGGGCACCAGCCCCGGAATGGTGACAGACGTAGACGGCACTGTTCCCTTTCCCGACCAGGTACCAGGGCTTACTGCGACCGATGCGACGCACGCCCTAGAATATATGGGATTGAAATCAGGGATGAGTATTACAGAAATTCCCGTCGATATTGTTTTCATCGGCAGTTGTACCAATTCCCGTATCGAAGACTTACGCATCGCCGCAGAAACTTTCAAAGGTCGAAAAGTTGCGAAGTCGGTGACAGCCATGGTGGTGCCTGGATCACAGAAGGTTAAGAAACAGGCTGAAGCGGAAGGTTTAGATAAAATCTTTATCGAAGCGGGAGCCGAATGGCGCGAATCGGGTTGCAGCATGTGTTTGGCCATGAATCCGGATCAGCTCAAACCCGGGCAGCGTTCAGCCTCGACTAGTAATCGAAACTTCGAAGGCCGTCAGGGAAAAGGCGGAAGAACCCATTTGGTGGGACCTGCGATGGCTGCGGCAGCGGCTGTTGAAGGGCATTTCGTCGATATCCGAAACTGGAAAAAATAATCAGTTCAGTTTCTTTAAAAATAAGTAGAAACGAGAAATATCGTGTTTCTAAAAGAAGCTCAGCAAAAAAAAATTCATCCAACTTGAAACAAAAATGCACAACTTTTAACTCGATCCTCCGATAAAACACTTGGGTACTACCTCTCATTATCAATTTCAGAATAGACTAAAGGATCGACACAAACCTTCTGTATTCAAAAAAGGTCTTTGCTTTATGGAACCCTTCATCTCGCATCGAGGAAAAATCGCAACCCTCAATCGTGCCAATGTAGACACGGATCAAATCATTCCCAAGCAGTTTCTAAAATCCATTCGACGAACGGGTTACGGTGAAAATCTTTTTTTTGATTGGCGCTATCTGGCTGATGGATCTTCCAATCCGGAATTTGAAGTCAATCAACCGTGTTTTAAAAATGCCTCCGTCCTGGTCACTCGTAATAATTTCGGATGCGGTTCTTCCCGCGAGCACGCCGTGTGGGCCATTGTGCAATATGGTTTCAAGGTCGTGATTGCTCCCCGACAGGGCGACATTCCTGCTTTTGCCGATATCTTTTCAAACAACAGCGTGAAAAATGGATTGTTAAATATTGAGCTGAGCGCTGAAGAAGTTGAAACGATCTTTAAGCACACGCAGGCAAACGAAGGACTCGAAACCACTGTCGATCTTGAAAATCAGAAGATTACTCTCCACACCCCAACTCCACTTGTTTTCTCATTCAAAGTTGATCCCGCGGTGAAAGCCCATTTAATGGGTGGTCTCGATGAAATTGGCCTGTCTCTTAAACACGCCGGTCAAATTGACCAGTTTGAAAAAACCCATCGCACTCAACTGGCTTCATAAGTTTTCACTTTCTCATCTTAAGTAACTCACCTTACGTCATTCAATAATTTTGGATGAATTTCTGTAGAGTGGGCCCCCGTGGCCGCCTTTCCAGATTTGGATGTCCATTTCTATAGGACCGAATTCAAATCACAGGATCTCAGTTAAATTAGTATTATAATAAAAACGTTCATGGTGACCTTTAGCCTGACGAAGAGTCGAACCATGGAACTGTTTTAGGTGGATTTCCCATCTAACTCCTCTTCTCCATAATAAAAAAGGCCAGGCGATTTGCCTGGCCTTTTTTGTTTCACCACCTACCTCTTTTTAACGCATGCACTTTTTCATTCTCAATGAGGCCAACGCAAAAGTGGAGAGGAGAAACAACATCCATCCATGACTCAAGGTTTCTGTTGAGCCTTGAGCCATCGAACACCCACCACTCGTCCCGGAGTTTACAGTAGGATTTGGATTACCCTCGGGATTCAAAACAGCATCGTCGGTATCTTTAGAAAGATATTTTAAGAGGACAAAATCCGAGTTTGAAGTTCCAACGACCAGGATATTTCCATCGGGAAGCAAGGTTGCAGAGGCTGTATAATCTGACTGATCGCCACCCAGATCTGTGTAAGCAATTCCGGAGCTTCCAAAATTTTCATCAAAGCTTCCGTCTGAGTTAAAGCGCATCAAAGCAAAACTATTATTAACTGTTGCCGAGACAAGAATCTTATCCTGATCGATAAGGATGCTCTGAGACGAACCTTCCACTTCTGTATTAACGACGCCTTCTGATCCGAAAGCTTTATCCATAGAACCATCTAAAGCCAAACGAATCAAAAATATATTATCTACATTACCATTCGAGAAACCAACCATGGTAATTTTTCCATCTGATTGAAGAGTCGCCCCAGTTAAAATATCATTTGAAAAACTATCCAAATTCAGAGACCAAAACCCTGCATCTGCAAAACTGGTATCTAAAGAACCATCCGAGAGAATCTTTAAAGCAAAAATATCACTAGTTGCTGTGACAGCATTGTAATGACTGCCAGCAATAACCATGTTATCAGAATCCGCTAAAATCCTAGCATTCGAATAAAGATAATATTGATTTGCATCTATATCGGTTATTAAAATTCCATTGCTTCCAAAACTTGCATCCAAAAGACCATTTGAATGATATCGAGCCAGCGAAAACTTTGAAGAATGGTTTCCCACAATCAATAAGTCATCACCCGGTAAAATCTTAAAATCATAGATCTCATCAAGATCTCCAATAATTTTTCCATTCGCGCCAAACGAAGGATCCACAAAACCTTCTTTGCTGAAATGCATGATCGCGGAATCATACCCCACCCTTCCAAAACCAATTAAGCTGTTATCTGAAAAGGCCTCCACCTTATAAAGGGAATCATGACTAAAATTTGTTACATCGTAGGTCAGCAAACCCTGATTTCCAAAATCAACATCAATAGTTCCATCCGAATTGAATTTAGCCATCGAAAAGTCAGAAGATAAAGAATAAGGAGACATGTCATCCTGTGCAAAACTTCCTCCATACACAAGAATTTTCCCATCTTTGAATGAAAGCGCTCCTGAAGCGTTATCCCTTGCCGCACCTACAGCCACAGAAGCAATCCCCTTATTTGCATATACTTCATCTACCAGCCCATCTGTTTTCAACATATAAAGAGAAAAGTCCGGGTCTTTGGCATCTCTTTGACCCAGCAATACCAGATGATCATCCATCAAATAATTCGCTGCAAAAATCATTTGGAAACTTGGGAATAAATCAAGCTGAAGAACACCATTTATTCCAAAAGTAGAATTCAATACTCCATCGGGATTTAAATCCGTAATTGAAGTCACATCATCAACTTGAGATAAAATCTGCAGATGATTGTTGATTGGATCAAACCTTGAGGTCAGAACACTAGTAACTCCATTCAAGTCAACTGTTTGAAAACCTGATCCATTATAAGATGAGTCCAAGTTGCCACTTATTCCTGAATATCTAGCAACCATGACCGAAGAACCTGATTTCCCGACGACGAGAATCTTTCCATCGCTTTGGAGAAGAATCTGTGAGACATCTTTCTTATTAGGGGAGGAGAAGTCTGTGATTGTTTTAAGAAATAAAGAATCTGCGGATCCATTGGTATTAAAACGGGCAAGTGCAAATGATTCAGGATAATTACTACTTTTCGATATCCCAGCTACGACAATTTTTCCATCAGGTTGGATCGCTATAGCTTTTATTTTATCATCACTGAAATTGCCAATATCGATCTTGGCAGTGTTCCCGTTAGAAAACGAGATATCGCTAACACCAGAAATTTCATACCGTTGAAGACTGAGATCTCCTGAACTGACACATGTTGGGTTACAATTGAGATATCCCTCATTAGTTGCCACTAATATTTTCCCATCCGGCTGCGTTGTAATTACTAATGGGTATGCTTGAAGATAAACAGCACCACCTTTACCAAAACTAACATCAAGCCTTCCATCTGAACTATATCGTTGAATCCTACTATCAATACCAACTAAGACTTTATCATCATTTTGAATATGAACTAATAAGGGATTTTCATTGCCAATGAATTGAAAACTCGAACCCACTTCTAATTTTCCATTTTCTCCATACGAATCATCTACACTTCCATTTAAATTAAATCTCACCAATAAAATCTTTTCATGCAAACCATCATAACTCGTTCCATAGACAATCAACTTCCCATCCGATTGTTGAAGAACACCTTTTGGAATATCGTAGCTGTAATTTCCCACATTCGTCTTAACCACCCCGCCTTCGCCAAAGCGTAGGTCGAGCGAACCCGCATTGGCCGCCTGGGCAGGCTTTGTGGGGAGCTGTGAAAACAGAAAGAGAAAAGAAAAAAGATAAGGCAAGGATCGCCTTAAAGATGAAAAGCGCATGCTGCACCTCCTGTGCAATGAGACTGTGAATGAAATTTCCAATCATCGGAAAATGAAAGGAAGACGTTTCATTCAGATAAAGCACAATCAGTGCCAGTAGATTTTATCAGGATGGATAATGAGACGCTCCCCGCATATGCCTATAATAGATAGGTTTGCGAGCGGGTTAGGTTTCAGCTCAGTCGTAGTAAAGAGTCTACCGTCCGATTTTCGGACAGTCATTTTCCGAAAATCGAACGATTGATATTCGCACTCACCCCTATCAGAAAAAAAAGTCCGAGCTTTGAATGGTAGCAGTTCAAAACACGGACTTTGCGTTTAGACTATTTTAATTTCTTGTTATTTAAAGATCTCAGCTTCTCTTGATCAAATCGCTCTTCTCAGAAATAGATATTTGCTCATCATGAAAAAATAATTTTGGATTTTGAGATGTATTGATTAATTCCTGGTTTTTATAAACCGGACTGCTTTCTCAGCAAAATCATTCATTCCCTGGTCTTCATCTCCACCAGCAACCCCAGCCCACTTACGATCGATGATGGACTTTTGGGCCAGCATCTGACCCGATTTCTTGTCTTTAAGATAAGACTGCACTTCAAACTTCTGTTTTCCGGCACCCAGTCCAATAAGAATTCTCGCAGCTCGGTTTCCTTTTTTATAGTCTACTACCGTCCCTCCATAGATGATTGCATTCTCAGAACAATGTTCTTGCCCGGCCTTCACAACTTTTTGAAAAGATTGACTGCGAACAAGATGGCCTACGATTTTATGCTGAAGATTCACCAGATCTTCATCCGGAATGCTCGCTGCTCGTTCAAGCTCTTTCGTCGAAAAGTTGTCTCTATCCACCTGAAACTTTTCAACTTCAACACAGGAATACGAACTTAAATTATTTGCTGTTTCTGCAAATCCAGAGCTTCCACATAAAATAAGCAAAATAAAAAGAAGGCCTAAAGGAAAGCGATGACATCGTTTAAAAGTATCTGATCTATTTTGTCGCATAATACGGTTCTCCTTTTATCTATGAATGTTGATAAGTTTTAATTGGATGAATTTAGCAATCACTTCTAAATTTCTTAAACTCTCCTCGGCTTAAACTCTGGTGCGCCCTCTTCCCAAAATCCTTCGGTCTTACATCCATTAAACTCATCCCAGGCACGACAATAGGCGATCGATTCGGGACCGAGGAAAGAAAACAAAACTCTTCCTGAGATTTCTTTATTATCAACCCCATTTTGTAGCGCTTCAAGAAAGCAAGTGGCAGTCGCATCCTGCACCTCTTGATCGCCTTGTGAAACCCAGGACTCTATTAAATCAAAAAGTTCAGAAACGGATTTTGAATGAAGAGAGCCAAAGTTTTTTATGAGCCAGGTTGAAAATTCGATCAGATCAAGACAAAGCCCTGGGCTCTCATTTTTTAATTCACTGATATATCTTTCCCAATCGGACCGAAAATCAGGAAAGAGATTTAGAATCTGATCTATTATTTCATTTTTAGGATTCGTGACGTTCATTGTGTTAACGCCTCTCTTAGATCATTAATAATATTTTCTGCCGCTGCCCGATCATACAGATTTGCACTCGGATGATTTTCCAGCCACCTTTCGAAGGCTTTGATGTATTGCGAATCTTTGGTCGAATGATTTTTATTCCCAACCCTTTCCCCCATAATCTTTTCCACTCAAAGGGGCGAAGCTGTACTTCCGCTCCCAATCACAGCCCCTGGCCGAGAAGGAGCATTTTGAATCGTACTCATCAAATAAAAGCTAAAGCACAACCTGTGCCAGTCTATTCTTCAGGATAAAAAGAAATAGGAAAGAATTGTCAGAGTTGCATTTAGAGAAAGACGATTCTCTGTATGGAGAAGAAAGGTTAATTCAAGAACTCCAAAAGTTCTTTCGAAGTATAAGTAGATTCTTAGAAATCAGGATGTCGATTTCTGCGGACGTTCTGAGTTGAGCGACACCCTTCCAGACCGCAGCTCCCTCACCGAGATGCTCAGTGAAAATCAGGATTCCAAAACCCTTCTGGATTTTGATGATAAGAATAATC